>CAVVWD010000001.1:0-98911 GCA_963751835.1 uncultured Thermoleophilaceae bacterium
CTGCGGACTCTCGGGCCGGAGGTCGGACTCGAGGTCGTTGCTGCTCAGGACATCAAGGACGCGATCCTCGCGCCGGCCTCGGGAGATCTTGCGCTCGTCGTCGCCGCCCACGGCGACGACGAGATCGCGACCCTGCGCGCGGGACTCGAGGCGGGCGTCCGCTACGTCGGCCTCGTCGCCAGCCGCAAACGCGGCGCAGCGGTGATCGAGGAGCTGCGCAGCGAGGGCGTCGCCGAGGAGCTCCTCGGCGCTATTGAGACGCCCGCCGGGATTCGAATCGGCGCGCGCACTCCCGCCGAGACCGCGCTGGCGATCATCGCGAGGATCGTCGAGGTGCGTCGCGGCGGGTCCGACGCCGAGCGCGCTCACACGCCTGCGACCCCGGTCACGGCGGTGGACCCGATCTGCGGGATGACGGTGGTGGTGTCCGCCGACACGCCCTCGGCCGAGCGCGCCGGCGAGGTCGTCTACTTCTGCTCCGCGGCTTGCAAGCGGAGCTTCGAGGAGCGGCGTGAGCCCGCGCGAAGTGACGGGTGAGGCGGCGGGCGAGATCCGCCACCTCGTACCCGACGTAGAAACGCTCGCACAGCGCCTTGGGGCGGTCGACTATCTCGTCGACGAGGGGCTCGCCACCTCGATGTACCTGAGCCTCCGCCTCCCGCAGCCGCTCCTGCTCGAGGGCGAGGCCGGGGTCGGGAAGACCGAGGCTGGGAAGGCGCTCGCTGCGATCCTCGACACGCCGCTGGTGCGCCTTCAGTGCTACGACGGGATTGACCCGGCCGAGGCGCTCTACGAGTGGAACTACCCGCGCCAGCTGCTCAGCATCCGGCTCGCCGACGCAAGCAGCCGTCAGCTCAGCGAGGAGGATCTGTTCGGCCCCGACTACCTCATCCGCCGTCCCCTGCTGCGGGCGCTCGAGCATCCGGGCCCGCGGCCCGCGGTGCTCCTGATCGACGAAATCGACCGTGCCGACGACGATTTCGAGGCCTTCCTCCTCGAGCTGCTCGCGGAGGCTGCGGTCACGATCCCCGAGCTCGGCACCATCCGCGCGACGCACCCGCCGGCAATCGTCCTCACGTCCAACCGGACGCGCGACCTCCATGATGCGGTCAAGCGACGCTGCCTCTACCACTGGATCGACTACCCGACCCCGGAGCGCGAGGTAGAAATCGTGCGCCGGCGCGTGAAGGGCGCGGCGGAGGCACTCGCCGTGCAGGTCGCGGACGCCGTCGCGCGCATACGCGAGAGCGACGTCCAGAAGCCACCCGGGATCGCGGAAGCGATCGACTGGCTCGCGGCGCTCGACCTGCTCGGCGTTGAGCAACTCGACGCGGCGGCGGTCGAGCGCACGCTCGGCACGGTCCTCAAGTACAACGAGGACCAGGAGGTCGTCCGTGCGGCTGGGCTGGAGCAGCTCGCGGCGCGATGACCGATCCCGCATTCACGGTGCAGACGATCCACCTGGACCTTCCCGCGGTCGCCGGTGCCTTCAGCCGGCGGCTGCGTGACGCCGGCGTGCCCATCACCGCCGAGCGGGCGGCCCGGTTCGCGCACGCGCTGACGCTGGTCAAGCCCGTGTCACGGCGGCGGCTGTACTGGACGGCTCGGGCCGTCCTGGTCTCAGACTCGGCACAACTGAAGGCCTTCGACTCCGTCTTCTCATCAGTGTTTGGCGGGCGTGCGCTGCCCTCGGAGCCCGAACCCGAGGAAGTTGCGGGGGCCCCGGCGGCAGAGCGGAGCAGGACCCCGGAGAGCCGCGGCGAGACGAGCGTGGGTGCGGAGGGCGTGTCGTCCGCCCCGTCCAGCTCGGAGCACGAGGATGACCTGCGAGAGGTGGCGCTGCCGATGGCCGCCAGCGACGAGGAGGTGCTGCGCGAAAAGCGATTCGACGCCCTCGAGCCCGGGGAGCTCGCGCAGCTGTACCGGCTGATGACGCGTCTCCGGGTCGCGACCCCGAGGCGTCGTACCCGTCGCTCGGAGCGAGACCGCCGCGGCGAGCGCATGGACATGCGGCGCACGCTGCGGGGAAGCATGCGCACCGGCGGCGATCCCATCCGGCTCGCACGCCGCCGGCGGCGAGTCGTCCACCGCCGGACGGTGATGCTGTGTGACATCTCGGGGTCGATGGAGCCCTACGCCCGCGCCTACCTGCAGTTCTTGACCTGTGCGACCGGCGGCGGGGCGAACGCGGAGGCGTTCGTGTTCGCGACTCGCCTGACGCGCCTCACGCGCGCGCTCAGGTCCCAGAACCCTGAGCGGGCGCTCCAGCGCGCGGCTGAAACGGCGCCCGACTGGTCGAGCGGCACTCGGATCGGCGACGCCCTGAAAGCCTTCAACGACCGCCATGGCAGGCGGGGGATGGCCCGTGGCGCCGTGATCGTGATCCTGTCCGACGGCTGGGAGCGGGGCGAGCCGGCGCTCGTGGGGCGCGAGATGGAGCGGCTCGCGCGATTGGCCTACCGGATCGTCTGGGTGAATCCGCGAGCCGGGGCCAGCGGCTTCATGCCGCGCGCCGGGGGCATGGCGGCAGCCCTGCCCCATTGCGACGCGCTCGTCAGCGGCCACAGCCTCGATGCCCTCGAAGACGTTGTGAACGCCATCGGCGCCGAACGCGGGGAGCCTGCCACCCTCGAGGCGGCGCCCGACGAGGAAGACACCTGGGCGAGCGCCACTCCCGTCAAAGGCAGCTCTGTCGCAATGCCCAGCGGGTACGGGCCGAGCAGAGGCAACACCACCCCAGGTTGGGGGACAGGTGGCTGACCGCGCCACAAAGACCTGCATCTACCCGGGTTGCGAGCGGCCCGCGGTGCCCCCGCATCCCCTCGGCGGACCGCAGCCGAGCTTCTGCGACCTCGAGGAGCACAACGCGCTGACCGCTCACCAGAAACGTCAACGTCTCGGGCAAGAGGCTTCCAAGACGTCGAATCGCGACCCCTCAGAAGGAGGTTGAGCTGTGGCCAACGAGGCATATCGAGCCGTGTTCCTGCGTGTGCACCCGACCGGGAAGATGGTGCTCAGCCTGACCACCGAGCCCGACGGCAACGAGGGGCGGTACGCGCAGCTGGTCGCGGACGAGCTCGGCGTTCCGCCGCTCGACGTGAAGGTGGTGCCCGCGGACACGAACCGCTTCGGCGAGGGCCACGGCTTCAACACAAGCCCATCGGCGGGGACCTCAGCCGCAGTCGCGAGCGCCAGCGGCAAGATTCGCGACAAGGCTCAGCTGCTCGCGGGAGCCGCCCTCGGGACTCCGCCCGAGCGCCTCACGTGGGCAAACGGCGCCTTCGTGGCGTCAGGGGATTCCGGAGAGTCCCAGACCATCGCCGACCTCGCCCTGTATGCGCACGGCTCAGGCGCCCTGCCGCCCGGTGTCGAGGGCGGACTCGATGCTCAGACCGTCTACAGGGACTAGCCGCCCGGTGAGACTGGCCTCGATGCCGACCTCGACCTCATCCGCGACCTTGAGCGTTCCGAACAGCGCGCTGTACGGCTTGATCCCCCAGTCGCTCTGCTTGACGGTCGCACGCGCGGTCAGGCGCCCGTCCTCGCTTCGCAGCTCGAAGGAGATCGGGTGGCGCGTCCCAGCCAGCTCGAGCTCTCCGTGGACGCTCGCGCCTGTGCCATCGGGACCCAGTTCGAGCGCGCTCGAACGGAACTCGATCGCGGTGCGCTTCAGCACCTCCTCGTCGATCGTCTGCTCGATCCCCGCCTTGTCGTCGTCGCCGAGCGCCGTGACACCTCCGGTACCGTCACGCACCCGGAGCGAGCCGCCATCCGCCGTGAGCGTTATAGCCGGATCCTTCGCGATGTCGACCTCGGCTGCCCACGAGGTGACCTCCATCACCAGGTCGTGGCCGGCCTTGGACGCCGCCCCCGTCCGCCTCGTCTCGACGGTGAGGGTGCCGTTCTCCGGCCCCAGCTTGTGCGTTCCGGGCCCGATCCCCATGGGGAAACCCTAAACGCAAACGATTACGAGGAGAAACCGACTTGATCGAGCTCGACCATCCATTCTCGACCGGGAAACCAATTGACGAGACCTGGGAAGCCGTCATCGACCCCGAGCGTCTGGTGCCGTGCGTCGAGGGGGGCAAGGTCATCGAGAGAACGAGCCCCGACGCGGTCAAGGCCGAGATCCTGGTGAAGATGGGTGCGATGTCGATGACGTTCGCGGGCACCGTCGAGGTGATCGAGAAGGACCCCGACGCCCATCGTGCCGTGCTCCAGGTCAAGTCGAGGGAAGCCGGCGGCCAGGGTCACGCCAGTGCCGACGTCGTCTTCGCGCTCTCGGACGGCGGTGGGACGATCCACACGGCAGCCCAGATCACCGGTAAGGCGGCGTCGATGGGCGAGGGCGTTGTCGTCGCCGTCCTGGACGCGATGATCAAGGACTTCGCCAAGAAGCTCGGCACACTCTGACGAGATGCCTCGCAAGCCCATGAGAAGAATCGTCGAGGGCGAGGTGCCCTACGACGGCGGAACGGCGGTCCAGGAGGACGTCGACCGCCCCGTCTTCCGCGGAAACGGCGAGAACGACTACGTCTGCGTCGAGTGTGGGAACGTGCTGGCCGTCGGGATGGATCCCGAGCACATGACGAAGCGGGTCCGCATCCGCTGCGGGCGCTGCCGGACGATCAACGTCTCCGCGGAGTCGCCGGCGGAGCTCAGCCGGCGGCGCGCACCACGCTGAGTACCGCCTCGTAGTCGTCCCACGTGTCGACGTCGCGCGGAAGCTCGCCGTCGACATCGATGCGTTCCACCTGCTCGGGGTGGCGCTCGATCAGCTTCCAGACCGCCTTGTCGCCGTGAAGCTCACGAAGCTCCGGGAACGCCGCTGCGGAGAACACGAACGGGTGCCCGAGCTCGCCCCGGTAGCTCGTGACCGCCGCCCACGGTCGCCGCTCGTCCCATGCGCCGGCCACCCGATCGATCACGGCCGGCTCGACACCCGGCATGTCGCCGAGCAGCAGCATTACGGCCTCCACGTCCCGAAGCACGTGGCCCAGCAGCGTCGTGTCGCCGAAGGGCAGGGTCTGCTTGGGGCGTCCGAGCCGTTTCGAGGCCCCGGCGCCGAGCAGGATTCCCACCATGGGGAGATCCTAGGCGGCTTCGCGGCCCCCGTCGCGCTGCCCGAAGTACGCCGAGGTCGAGATGCCACGGTCAAAGTCCGACCAGCGGGCGCCCTCGGCAAGTGACTTCTCGATCCGGTCGAAGCTGCCGAGGTTGCCGCCCAGGTTGTCGATGAAGTGGACGAGGGTGGCCTCGCGCGTGCAGGGCACCACCGGGCTGCCGTGCTCGAGCCTGCCGTGGTGGCTGAGGATGATGTGGAGGAGAGCGTCGGCGTCCTCCTCGGGGAAGCCGTCGATCTCCTCGATCGCGCGGCGCACCGTGTAGTAGCCGAGCGGGATCTCGCCGAGCAGCTTGCCCGCGTCGGTGAGCTCGATGGCGCCGTTCACGGACGCGTATGCCTCGACCTTGCCGATGTCGTGGAGCAGCGCGCCGGTCACGGCCACGTCGCGGTCGATCCCCGGGAACGTCGCTGCCAGGGCGCTCACGCCCTGGGCGACCGAGAGGCAGTGCTCGAGCAGCCCGTGGCGATAGGCCTGGTGGTAGTACTTGGCCGCCGGCGCCTCGTGGTAGATCTCGCCGGTCTCGGTAGAGCGGTGGAGCAGCCGCCGCAGCAGCTCGCGCAGGTGCGGGCGCTGGATCGTGCCGACCAGGTCGGCGAGATCGGACGCCATTTGCTCGTAGGGAACGGGCGGGGCCTCGGTGAGCTCGGCGAGCTCGTACTCGCCCTCGGCGGCCGCCCGCAGGCGCTTGACCGTCAGCGTCGCGCCGTAGCGCTCGTCGACCGTGAAGCGGCCGAGCACGCGGATGACGGCCCCGCTCGGGCAGAGCGGCGCGAGCTCGCGGACCTCGTCCCACACGACCGCCTCGACGCTGCCCGTGACGTCGCCGAGCTGGAGCTTCAGGAACTGCTCGCCGTTGCGCTTCTGGCGCGCGGAGTGGGAGCGCACCACGAAGATCGAGTCGACGTCCTGGCCGTTCGCGAGGTCGCGAACGAAGCACTTTGCCGGGATCAGCGTTGGTTGCTCCATCGGGTTTGCCAAGGTAGAGCGGGACTCGGACGGGATAGCCTGCACAGACATGGAGTCGCCCCCCGCCCCCGGTTCCTGACATGGGCGTCCTGGTGGCCGGCGGGACCGGCGCCCTCGGCCAGGCGGTCGTGCGCGAACTGCTCGACTCGGGCTACGGACTGCACGGTCACCTGGGTGGTCGAGGACGAGCGCCGGCAGGCCGAGGATGATTTCGGCGATCGGGCGACGCTCGTGTACGCGGACCTGATCGACCCCGGCGGCGGGGCCGCGGATGCGGTGGCGGCCGTCGACGACTTGGAGGCCGTGGTCAACCTGGTGGGGGGGTTCGGGCCCGGCGGCGTGGTGCACGAGACCGAGCCCGCGGCCTTCGAGCGCATGATCGAGCTGAACCTGACGCCCGCCGTCAACCTCGCGCGCGCGGCGATGCCGCGAATGATCGAGCGCGGCGGCGGCGCGTTCGTGGGAGTGTCGTCCCGTGCCGCGCTCCGGCCCTTCCGCGGCGCCGCCGGCTACATCGTCGGCAAGGCGGCGCTGCTCGCGTTCATCCAGGCACTCGACGCCGACTACAAGAACCAGGGGATTCGCTGCAACGCGATCGTGCCCAGCGTGATCGACACGCCGGCCAACCGAGCCGAACAGCCGGATGCCGATCATTCGAAATGGGTCGCGCCCGCCGCGATCGCGAAGGTGATCCGCTTTCTCGTCTCGGACGACTCGGCGCCGATGAGCGGCGCCGCCGTCCCGGTCTACGGGCGCGCCTGACAGGTCGCCGCTAGCGCTCTACGCCGTAGTACGCCAGCGCCCGCTTGCCGATGCCCTTCGTGACACCGGCGTTCTGCAACGCTCCGAGCGGGGCGCCGACGAACGGGATGTAGCGCCCGGCGTAGCGGCGCGCGAGGCGCTTGGCCACGTACTTGACCAGCCGCCGGTGGAGGCTGTCCATGCTGCGATGGGAGATCGCGCGCTCGACCATTGCCTGCGCCAGGCGTTTGCCCACCCCGTCGAGCGCGGCTCGCGCCTCGGCCGGAGTCTCGTAGAGCCCCTGCAGCGCGAGCAGCTCGGCCGGGCGCATCGGGTGGCGCGGGTCGTACCCGTACGCGGCGGCGATGTAGAAGATCATCCGGCTCTGGATCCAGAGCAGCGCGACCACGTCAGGCGCAACCGTGAACACGCCGCCGAGGCCGAGCGCTCCACCCTCGAGCCGCGCGAGCCGGACGTGCTTGCGATAGGCGACCTTCGCGAGCCGTGCGGGCGTGTGGCCCGGCCCGGCGATGCGGACCCACTCCTCGGCCTGCGGAGCGAAGCGCTCGGCCGCCACGAGGGCGATGTACTCGGGCGCCCGGTCGGGCTCGGCGAGGATGCGGTTCCAGAGCGACTCCGGCGGGCGGCCGATGTGCTCGATGTGCTCGTCGCCCACGACGGCGGTATCGGTCATCGGCTACGGGCGAGGCGTATCGGGTACAAGTTCCGGGTCATCCGAGAAAGGTAGGAGACAGCATGGCAACGGAGACCTCACCCCATCACGGCATCCTCAGCGACGACATGCGCGCCGAGCGCGAGGAGCTGATCGGGATGCTCACGAAGGCCTACTGGATGGAGATCGAGACGGTGATGAGCTATATCGCGAACTCGATCAATCCCGACGGGGTGCGGGCGCAGGAGATCATCGAGTCGCTCGAGGAGGACATCCAGGAGGAGCTCAGCCACGCGCGCCAGTTCGGCGAGCGGATCAAGGAGCTCTACGGCGTCGTGCCGGGCTCGCTCGACTTCAACGCCGAGCAGTCCTATCTGCAGCCGCCCGACGAGCAGACCGACATCGTGCACGTGATCAAGGGCGTGATCGAGGCCGAGGGCGGCGCGATCGAGCACTACAACGGCATCATCGAGTTCTGCGAAGGCAAGGACCCCGTGACGCAGGACATGGTGATCACGATCCTCCACGACGAAGAGGGCCACCGCCGCCTCTTCGAGGGCTTCCTGCGCGAGTACAAGCTGGAGGGGCTGGCGTAGGGCGCGGCGCTCCCCGCGCCTCGACCCGGCCTCGGCGGCCCAGGCCGGGGGCGAGTTGCATCCGCTGAAGGCTTTGGTGGGGCATGGACCCCCAAAGCCTTCAATCGACGGGAGCGCGAGTCTGGACGGTCGCCAGGACGCAGCACTACGCGATCTCCCGGGCCCAGCTCCTGGAGCTTGGCCTGAGCCCTTGGGCGATCAAGCACCGGCTCGCCAGCGGTCGTCTGCATCCGTCCAGGTGGAGGGGGATCTACGCGGTTGGCCGCCCAGAGCTCAGCCGACAGGGCATCTGGATGGCGGCGCTACTCGCCTGCGGGCCGCAGGCCGTGTTGAGTCACCGCAGCGCGGCGGAGCTCTGGGGAATTCGGCCGTTCCGGGCCGGCGACATTCACGTGTCCGTTCCCCTTTCCGCGGCCCGCTCCCGGTCGGGAATCGTGGTCCACCGGCGCTCGACACTGGGTCCTGGCGACCTCGTCCACCGGGACCGAATTCCGGTGACGGGAATCGTCTGCACGCTGATCGAGCTTGCGACGAGCCTGGACCGCAGGGAACTAGAGACGGCAGTGAACGAGGCCGACCGCCTCGATCTGATCGATCCGGAAAGCCTGCGGGCGGCTCTGGATGTGGCCGACCCGCGTCCCGGCGTGCGGCTCCTCAGAACGCTTCTCGATCGACGGACCTTTGTGCTGACGAGGTCGGAGCTCGAACGCCTTTTCCTGCCGATCGCACGACGGGCAGGCCTGCCGCTTCCCGCGACCGGACAGTGGGTCAACGGCTTCGAGGTCGACTTCTACTGGCCGGAGCTCAAGTTCGTCGTAGAGACTGACGGCCTGCGCTACCACCGCACGCCGTCTCAACAGACGCGCGACAGGCTTCGCGACCAGAGCCATCTGGCGGCCGGGCTGTTACCGCTCCGCTTCACGCACGCGCAGGTTCGCTTTGAGCCCGCCCGCGTGGAGGCCACGCTGGCGCAGGTCGGTAGTCGGCTCCGAGCGCAGCAAGCCAGCACCGGTTGAACGGTTTGGGGGGCCAGCGACCCCCAAACTCTTCAACGGCCGCTCTTCTACAGCAACTCCGCCAGCAGCACCGCGCAGCCGAAGAGTGCCGCCGCCCCGAAGATCACCGCCACGACGGGGATCGGCGGGCCGCCGTGAATGCCCGTCTCATGGACAACGGCGTGCCCCTTGCCCCGCTTCAGCAGCCAGCGGTTTACCGGGAACGCACACAGACCCGCGACCGCGAGCGCGAACGCGAGGCTGCCCCAGAACAGCACGTCGTCGAGTCCGGCCTCCATCGCTCCGGGGATCACAAGGATGATCGCGTTGTCGACGATCTCCATGACGGCGATCGAGAGCGTGTCGGAAGCGAGCGCGATCGGCACGACCGCCGCAAACGCGAGCCCGGCACGCAGCAGCGGCAGGCTCGTGAGCGAGTAGCCGAACACGAAGGCGAGCCCGATCGCGAGGGCGATCGTCGCGAAGTTGGACCAGCCGAGCGCCGTGCCGATCATGACGCCCACCACCTCTCCGATCGCGCAGCCGGTGAGGCAGTGCAGGGTGGCGCTCGCGGCCATGGTGTCGAGCGCGCGGCCCGATGTGGGCATGGCGTGGCTGTGGTGGTGCTGGGCGGCTTCCATCGGCGGCAGCCTAGCATACCCCTAGGGGGTATTGGCGCTTGGCGTGCCGGCCGTGAGCGGGCCGGCACGCGGGTACGATCCCGCCGAATGGCCGTGGTCCCCGCGCTCGATCGCCGGCGCCTCGGGGAGCTCCGCGAACGAGAGTTCGCCATGCTGCGCGAGCGCACGCGCAAGTCGGAAGGCCTGTTCCGGCGGGCCCGGCGGGTGCTGGCCGGCGGCGTCTCTTCGTCCTACCAGCTGCACGATCCGTGGCCCGTCCACATCACCCGGGGCGAGGGGTCGCATCTCCAAGATGTCGACGGGAACGAGTACCTGGACTTCCACAACGGCTTCGGCTCCATGGTCCAGGGCCATGCGCACCCGGCGATCCTGGAAGCGGTCGCAACGCGCCACTCCCACGGCGCGCACTTCGGCGCCCCCACCGAGGAGGCGATCGCGGTCGCCGAGGAGCTGGAGCGGCGCTTCGGGCTGCCGCGCTGGCGCTTCACCAACTCGGGCACCGAATCGACGATGGGCGCGATCCGGATCGCCCGCGCGCTGACGGGGCGCGAGGACGTCGTGAAGGTCTTCGGCGCCTATCACGGCCACCACGACACGGTCATGGTCAGCCTCGGCGTCCCTACGAACAGATCGGGCCGGCCGATGCGCTTCGCCTCGCTGCCCTGGGGCGCCGGGATCCCGGCGGCCACCCTGGAGCAGGTTCACACCGTTCACTTCAACGACGTCGACGCGCTGGAGCGGCGCGTGGCCGGCCGGCGCCGCAAGCCCGCCTGCCTCATCCTCGAAGCCGTGATGACCGGCATCGGGATCGTGCTACCCGAGCCGGGCTATCTGGAGGCGGCCCGCGAGATCACCCGGCGCCAAGGCGTCGTGCTGATCTTCGACGAGGTCAAGACCGGCCTGACCATCGCGGCGGGGGGAGCGGTGGAGCGCTTCGGCGTCCAACCGGACATGGTCGCGCTCGCCAAGGCGCTCGGCGGCGGGCTCCCGAGCGGCGCGATCGGGATGAGCGCGGAGGTTGCGCGGGTGGTGGAGGACGGCAGCGTTCGCCACGTCGGCACCTTCAACGGCAACCCGATGGCGATGGCGGCCACGCACGCGAGCCTGACCGAGGTCCTCACCCCGCCCGCGTACGAACGCCTCGAGGCGCTGAACCAGCGGCTGACCGCCGGGATCGAGGCGGCGATCGCCGAGCACGGGCTGCCGTTCCACACCGCCGCCGTCGGCTCCAAGGGCTGCGTGCGCTTCGGGCCCGAGCCCGTCGTCGACTACGAGTCCTACAAGCGCCGCCACGATCGTGATCTCTCGGAGCTGGCCTGGCTGTGGGCCATGAACCGCGGCCTGTTTCTCACAGCCGGGCGCGAGCTGGAGTGGAACCTCAGCGTGGCGCACTCCGAGGATGAGATCGACCGCTACGTGGAGGCGTTCGCCGGCCTGGCGTCGGCGCTGACCCCCACGGACTGAGCCGCACGCGCGCGCAGCCTGTCCAGGCAGACCCGCGCGAGGAGCGCCGTCAGCTCTTCGCCGAGGTTCCCGACGCCGCTCCCCCGAGACCGGCTGAGCCGTATCCAGGCCTCGTCGAGGGCGTCATCCGCGTCGCTCTGCGAGCCGAGCACCCAATACGCCATCTTCCTGAGGTGGGCCAGGTTGGCCCCGCTGCGCACCGCTGTCAATTCGAGCTGGTCCATCACCTACGCGTCCTGATCGGGTCCCATCACATGTAAGACGAACAAAGACGCGCGAAAGTGACATCTATTCCACAATCGTCCGGCTCTGCTCGCGCATGAACTGCGGCAGGTACCAAGGCCCGAGCCCGCCCTTGCCGGTCGAGCCGCTCGACTTCCAGCCGCAGAACGACTGCGTCCCCGGCCAGGCGCCGGTGGTGGCGCCGGCGCGCCGGTTGACGTAGACGACCCCCGCCTGGATCGTGTCGAGAAAGCGCTGCTTCTCGGCCGGCTCGCCGGTGAAGATCCCGGCGGTCAGCCCGTATACCGGGGCGTTCGCCTCGGCGAGCGCCTCGTCGAGCGACCCCACCCGCGTGACGGTCACGAACGGGAGGAAGAGCTCGTCGCGCTCGAGCGCGTGACCCAGCGGGAGGCCCGCCACGACCGTGGGCTCGACGAAGCCGATGGCGGTCGCTCCATACGACGGGCAGCGCGAGTCCCACGGGCGCGAGCGTATCCGCACGCGAATAGGGTCCGGCCTCATGGCAGCCGGATTGCGCGAGCATGGCCTACGGATCGGTGAGCTCGATCCCGGGCCGCGCGGCACGATCGCCGATGTTGAGGGAGTGCGCGTGGGCCACGTCACGGTCCGGCGCGACGAGCCCGACCCGCCCGAAGGTCGCGGCGTGGCGCGGACCGGCGTGACAGCGATCCTGCCGGGCGCGCCGGAGACGCTGTGGGCGGAGCCCGTGCCCGCGGGAGTCGCCGTGCTGAACGGGGCGGGCGAGATGACGAGCGCCATCGGAATCCGGGAGTGGGGACTGATCGAGACCCCCGTCTACCTGACCTCGACGATGGCGGTCGGGCGGGTCTTCGACGGCGCCGTGGCGGCGGCCGTGGGCGCCGAACCGGCCGTGGGTGTCGAGACCGTCGTCATCCCGGTCGTGGCCGAGTGCGACGACAGCTGGCTGAACGACGCTCGCATCGTTCAGGTCGAGGCGCCCGATGCCGGCGGGGCGCTGGCGGAGGCGACGGCCGACGGGATCGGGCAGGGCGCGGTCGGCGCGGGCACCGGAATGGTCGCTTTCGACTACAAGGGCGGGATCGGCACCGCGAGCCGCGTGTCCGGTGCGGGCGGCGCGATAGTCGGGGCTCTGGTGCTGGCGAATTTCGGCGACCGGAGCGACCTGCGCGTGGACGGAGTGCCAGTCGGGCGGCTCCTGGGCGGCGAGCTTGCCGAGCCGCGCGGCCCAGCGGGGAGCTGCATCGTCGTCCTGGCCACGGACGCGCCACTCGGCCCTGCGCAGCTCACCCGCCTGGCTCGCCGGGCCGGCCTCGGGCTCGCGCGCACGGGGTCGGTCGCGCACCACGGCAGCGGAGAGATCTTCCTGGCGTTCTCGACGACTGCGCGGGTTCCTCAGGGGCAGCCGCGCCCGCCGGCGCTCCCCGATGGTGACCTGGACCCGCTGTTCAGCGCGACCGTCGACGCCACCGAGGAGGCGGTCCTGAACGCGCTGTGGAACGCCGAGCGCACCGAAGGGCGAGACGGCCGTGTGGTCGAGGCCCTACCGCACACGGACGTCCTCGAGCTCCTGCAGGCGCACGGCAGGCTCTCGGGCTGACCAGCGTGCCGGCGTCAGTGGCGGTACTGCTCGGGTGACAGCGCCGCGCGCGTCGCCTCCTCGCAGAGCTCGCCCAGCGGGCCAAGCAGCAGGCGGAGCAGCTCGAGCGGCTCGCGGTCCTCGTCACGGATCCAGTCGGCGTCGAGGCGAGTTTCGACGAAGAGCCCCACGGCGTCCCGCAGGGCGCATATGCGCGCGGGGGAGAGCACAATCGTGCGCATGCCCTCGCCGGGCTCGGCGAGCTCGTCTCCGAGCGCGGTCAGCTCCCGAAAATGGAGCACGTCGTCACCGGACATGCTCGTCAGCCGATAGCGCTCGCTGCTCGCGGCGGCGACCGCATGGGCTGCCGCGGCGACCTCCTCCTGGCGGAGGTCAAAGCACGCGAACACCACGGCCTCTCCCTCAAGGTTCTGCGAGATGTCGATGCGCGCGTTCTGCATGCCCATGAACCAAGTTATCGACCGCTGCGAGCCCTTACATGATGCCCCTGAAGTACCTGCTGTATTCCCAGCCAAGCCGTTACATGGAATACCTGGCGCTTCTGAGCGTCTACACGAGAAATGCGCATCCTCTTCACCACCACCCGCGGCACGGGACACTTCGGTCCGCTCGTGCCGTTCGCCCGTGCGTGTGTTCGGGCGGGCCACGAGGTGCTCGTCGCAGCCGCCCCGCCGGTGGCGTCGCTGGCGGACGGGGCAGAGCTCCCGTTCCGGGCGCTGCCGGAGCCGCCCGAGGACGAGCTCGCGGCTGCGTGGGAGCAGGTGTTCTTGCTGCCGCCCGAACAGCGGGACGATTACGTCATCCGCGAGATCTTCGCGGCCTGCCACGCGCGCGCGGCGCTGCCCGGCACGCTCGCGACCATCGAGGAGTGGGGCCCGGACGTCGTCGTTCGCGAGAGCTGTGAATTCTCAGCCGCGGTCGCGGCGGAGCGCATGGGAGTCCCACATGCCGCGATCGGCGTGTTCCTCTGGGCACGCAACGACGATTGGGCCGCGGAGGTGGCGGCACCGGTCCTCGACGAGCTGCGGGCCGGGGTCGGCCTCGGGCCCGACCCCGAGGCTTCGACTCTTCGGCGCGCGCCGCTGCTGACACAGGCGCCGCGCTCGCTCGACGATCCGACATCACCGACCGCGGCCGGGGCCCTGCGCTTCCGCGAGCCGCGCAACGGCGAGGTCGGCCCGCTTCCGGACTGGTGGGACGGGTCCGAGGCCCCTCTCGTGTACCTCTCGTTCGGCACCGAGGCGCCCACGCTGGACTTCTTCCCCGGCGTCTACCTCGAAGCGATCGACGCCCTTGCCGAGTTGCCCGCCCGCATCCTCGTGACGATCGGCAACTCGCGCGACCCCGCCGAGCTGGGCCCCTTGCCGCCGTCGGTGCACGTGGAGCAGTGGGTACCGCAGGCCGCTGTGATGCCGCACGCGGCCGCGATGGTGGGCCACGGTGGCTCCGGCTCGACGCTGACGGCGCTCAACTGGGCCGTGCCCATGGCGCTCGTGCCGCTGTTCGCCGACCAGGACACCAACGCGCGGCTTGTGGCCGAGGCCGGCGCGGGCGTCGCGCTGGACGGCGGGCCCGAGGCGCTGTCAGGCCTGACCAATGCGGTGAGTGGGCTCCTGGACAATCCGTCCTACCGGGCGGGGGCCGCCCGCGTTCGGGATGAGATCGCCGCGCTGGCGCCCGTCGACGATGCCGTCGCCGTGCTGGCGGGGCTTGCGGGAGAGCAGCCGAGAGCCGCTCTCGGCACCGCCCCTACCTGATCACCCCTCGCCGCTCTTATGATGCGGCCCACGTGAGGCCGCCTGTGTGCCCACAGCGAGACATCACGCGACGACTGCTGGTCGCCCTCGTGGCCTCCGGTGCCGCCGTGCTCGTCTTGGCCGCTCCAAGCGCCGCCAGCACCGAGTGCCGCGCGGGACATGGCTCGGTGGACGTCGTGGGCAAGCCCGGACCCGTCGTGGCGTGGCGTGCGGCGCTGTCCAGCCGCGTCCCGACCCACGCTCGAGTTCCCGGTAAGAAGAAGACGCGGCGGGCGAGAACCGCCCGCAGGGTCGGTCCCGGTGATGCTCCCTGGCTTCTCGTTCTGCGCGCCAAGAACGACCGCAAGGGCCGCTGTTGGGTCCGCGTGCGGCTGCCCTGGCGCCCGAATGAAGCCGGGGCGTGGGTGCGCGCCCAGCACGTGAACCTGCGACCGACCCGCTGGCGGATCCGCGTCAACCTCGCCGAGCGAAGGCTCGTCCTGCGCCGCGGCAAGCGGGCCGGTGCTTCGCACGAGCGTCGTGATCGGGGCGCCGATCACTCCCACCCCGCAGGGGCTCTTCTCAATCGTCGGAGTGTGGCGCTGGAACCCCGCCGACTTCCTCGGCTCCTACATCCTGCCGCTCACCGCGCACAGCCCCGTGCTCCAGGAGTTCGGAGGCGGCGACGGCCGCGTAGGAATCCACGGACGCGGGGGCGCCAGCCTCCTCGCGCCGCTCGGGTCGCTCGCAAGCCACGGCTGCATCCGCCTTCCGAACGGGGCAATCGAGTCGATCGTGCGCCGCGTGGGCCCAGGCGGCCTGCCGGGCATTCCCGTGCGGGTCCGCTGAGCTCGGCCGCGTTCCCGGGGCCGGGCGGTCACGGCTTGACGGACTAGGCGCCTACCCCGTGACAGGCGGGGCCTGGCGCTGGCGGAGGAGCCGCGTGTCGGCCCGATCGCCCACCAGCTGGGCGTTGACCGCGGTCGCCAGAACCAGATTGCGCTTCAGCCCCGGGGTCCCGGCCTTGATCAGGACGCTTCCGCGGACGGTGCGTCTCGCTCCCGGGGCAAGCGTCCCGAGCTTCCAGATGGCGCCCCGGTTGACGACGCGGGCTCGGGTGCTGCTCCTGAGCGCGGTGAGGTTGGCGGCTCCCGGCGGGAGGTCGACCATTCGCACGTTCCTCGCTGCGACTGACCCGACGTTCCTTACGGACAGCCTGAAGCTGATTCGCCGGCCGACGCGCGCAACCCTCGGCATCGTCTTCACGACGCGGAGCTGAGTGGACGGCGGAGGAGTGGGCGCGGGCGGCGGGACCGGCGGTTCGGGCGGCACCACCGGTTCGGGCGGCGGGACCGCTGGTACGGGCGGGACGGCACCGGCGGTTCCGGCGGTTCGGGCTCATCGCCCCGGACGTTCTGGAACGTGCAGCTCACCAGCTCGCTGGGTCCGACGGTGATCGAGACCCCGGGGCCGGGTACGGGGGATGCTTGGTTGCTGCACCTGATCCCCGCGAGGGTCCACGTCACTGCCGGCGCCAAGCGGAGGCGGGAATCTTGCAGGGTCTCGCTCACGAGGTAGGTGCCGGGTGGGACGGTGAAGTCTCTGTATGTGGGCGGCTCCGGCTTGTCGTTGTCCGAGAGCTGGAACGGGCCAATGGGGGAGGCGCCGGTGAAGTTGAACACATGGTCGTCGTTCGGCACCGCGTCCTTGATGATCCTGATCGTGCCGTTCTCGGGGGGAGCGCGCCTGTTTCGCACGGTGCACTTGGCGAACTCGTTCGGGCCGAGGTTCCCGGTAACCGCCTTCGGAGTTGTGAACGTCCGGACTATCTTTGTGGTCCTGCCGGGTGCGCTCTTCTCGCACGTGTAGTCCACGAAGATGTAGCCGGGCTTCACCTGCTCGATCATCGTGACGGTGCTCGTCGCGGTTGGGTCGGTGGGCTTCCACTGGAACGTGGCCACGCCCTGGCTGTTCGGCGCGCCGTCGCTCTTCGTCTGCGGACACCTGGCCGGTGTCGGGCGGCGGTTCTGGCTGGACCCACTTGTATCCGCCGGGCACCGTGACGTCCGCCGTGAACGTCCAGCCGTCAGCGGGCTGGTAGTTATCGATGCCGTCGCTGGGCGTCTCATCCACCAGCTTCGTGACGGTGACCGAGGCCTTGCAGAGAGCGATGGCGATCTGGCGGAGCGCGGCCGCCAGATCGTCGAAGTTCTCGACGAGGGTGTAGTCGGCCTCCTCGAAGCTCACCCCGGATGAGGGCCACTTGTCGAATCCGGAGATCGCCGTCAGCCGCCGCGCGCTGTTCCCGTCAGTCACTGCCGCGCCCACGCCCATGGCAAGGACGTGCGACTTCTGCCCCTTGACGAAGTCGGCCTGCGCGGCAGCGCGACGCAGCGCCTCGACGTCGCCCTCGACGAGTCCGTCGTCAACACCGCCACCGTCGGTGTTCATTGCCGTCGGGTCGCCGTCGGTCATGAACACCACGAGATCGGCCTTCGTCTTCTTGCCATCGGGAGCGGGCGGAGGGGGCACGACCGTATCGTTCGCGACCTTTACCTCTTCGAAGGCGTCCTCCCAGTTGGTCCAGCCGCTCGAGACGTAGCCGGTCTTGAGATAGGGCTCGAAGGTGCTGCCGATGGTGCCCGTTCCGTTCTGGCCGTTTGGGTCCACCCGCCCTGTCACCGGCGTGTACGCGACTGGCCGCGCCGCCCGCGTGCTGAAGTCGACGATCGAAACCTTGGAGCCGGTTCCCGAGAGCGCGTTGAGGAACGCGCGCGACGCACGGCGGACGTTCTCGGCATTCGAGCCGATCGAGCCCGACTCGTCGAGAACCAGAATGACATTGATCCCGCATTTCGGCGGGAGGTTGGGGTTCGCACCGGGTTCCGTGACGTTAAGAGCGTCCGTCAGCACCTTCTCGGAGCTCTCGGTGCCCTTGCAGCCTTCCTCCGAGTAGACGGTGACCCCGACGTCGTAGTCGTCCGGGACTCCGGGGGCGGTTATGTTGTGGGTGTAATTGTCGTCCTCATCGTCGTTGCTGTCGCGGTTGTCGCAATCGGTCTGGTTGCCGACCCGAAGGTCAGTGCTCTCCCAGTTGCTGCTGCCGCTGACTTCGACCTTGGCCGGCAGCACTCCGCCTGGTGGGCTCGAGGAGCTTGTCACCCCGTCTACCACCCCGTCGATGGTGACCTTATCCACCTTCAGGTCGGCAGACGCCGCGCCCGGCCACGCCGCGAGCACAGCGACGAGGGTGGCGAGACCAAACATCACCCGGACGTGGCGGGCGAGGGGGCGCATTTGGGGCAACCTACATCAAACTAGGGGCGTTGTCACTTCGTTGGGCGCAGGCGCCCACGAACGCCCGACACCCGCCGGCTACTAAGCGTCAGACATCCAGGAACGCGGCGATGTCGTCCACCACCGTCTCCGGTTGGTCGAGGAGAAAGAGGTGGCCGCCGCCTTCGACGACTCGCAGTCGCGCCGCCGGCATCCGCCGCGCCATGAAGCGGGCGTTGGCCAGCGGGATCACGGGGTCGTCGTCACCGGCGAGGATCAGCGTCGGCTGCATCACGCGGTGGAGCCACGGAATGCTCGTCCACCCTGCGGCGGCGTAGAGCTGGAAGGCGTAGCCGAGCAGGTCGGGCGGATGTCCGAGGCGCGCGGCTGCCTGCCGGTCGAGTTGGGCCGGATCGCGCCTCGTACGCCCGCCCGCGATGTGCGGGACGGTGAGCCGGAACAGGCGTGGGTGGTAGTAGCGCGCCGGTGTCGCGAGCAGCAACGCCGGCAGCGGGCGCGGTGGTACGCCGACAAGGCCCTGGGCGGTGGCACACAGGATCAGGCGCCGCACGCGATCCGGGCTGCGGTAGGCCAGCTCCTGGGCAAGACCTCCCCCGAACGAGTATCCGAGGACGTCGACCTCGTCGAGCCCCAGCCCGTCGAGCAACGCAGCCACGACCCCCGCAAGCCCTCGCATTCGCAGCGGATAGCGCGGCCGCTCCGAGAGGCCTGCGCCCGGCGCATCGAAGGCGATCAGCTCGCGGTTTTCGATGACGCGCTCGAATGGGCTCCACATCTCGATGTTGGCGCCGATGCCCGTGATGAGCAGCAGCGGTGGCCCTTCGCCACAGCGGGCGACGCGCAGGGTGATGCCGCCGGCGCGGACGTTGCTGGAAGCCCAGCCGGCCGCGCCGTTGTCCGCCGTCACGCGAACGCGCCGACTCCCGTGATGTCGCGGCCGACGATCAGCGTCTGCATCGTCTCGGTCCCCTCGTAGGTGTGGATCACCTCGATGTCCGACATATGGCGGATCACGTGGTTCTCCAGCAGCAATCCGTTGCCGCCGAGCAGGTCGCGTGCCTCGGCGATCACCTGGCGCGCCTTGCGTGTGTTGTTGAGCTTCGCGAGGCCGGCGATCGTGTCCGAAAGCTGCCCGGCCTCCGCGAGTCGCGCGAGCTGCATGCAGTAGAGCTGCATGCCGGTGACCTCGGCGAGCATCTTCACCAGTCGATCCTGGACGATCTGGAAACTGCACAGCGGCCGACCGAACTGCTCGCGCTGCTTGGCGTAGGTCAGCGCGGTGTCGTAAGCCGCGACCGCATGGCCCGAGTGCCGCCCAGGCGCAGGTGGTGCGCGTGTCGACCAGCACGCGGCCGGCATCTTTGAACGATCGCGCACCCGGCAGCCGGCTCTCGTCGGGGACCTGGACGCCGTCGAGCGTGATCTCGGCCTGCCAGATCGCCCGGGCGGCCGCCTTGCCCTCCATCGTCGTCGCCTGGTAGCCATCGGTCCCCGTCTCGACGAGAAATCCCTTGACCTGACCGTCCTCGTCCGAGCGCGCCCACACGACGACCACATCCGCGATCGATCCGTTTCCGATCCAGCGCTTCCGCCCGTCGAGGATCCAGCCGTCGCCGTCCCGGCGCGCCGTCGTCTCGAGCGATACCGAGTCGGACCCGTGTTCAGGCTCGGTGAGCGCGAACGCCCCGATCGCCTCCAGGTTCGCCAGCGCCGGCAGCCAGCGCTCCTTTTGCTCCTCGGAGCCAAGCATCGCGATCGACTTCATCGCGAGGCCGGCTTGCACCCCGAGGAAGGTGCCGAGGCTGCCGTCACCGCGATGCAGCTCCATGTGCACCAGACCCAGGGCCAGCGGGCTCATGCCCGGACAGCCGTAGCCCTCGATGTCCTCACCGACGAGCCCGAGCTCCGGAAGCCGGCGCATCAGCGGCCACGGGAGCTCGGCGCTCTCCCAGTAATCGTTGATCACCGGCAGGACCTCCTGGTCGACGAAGCGACGCGTGTCGATGAAGCGCGCCCATTGCTCGTCGGTGAACTGCGCGCGGATCCGGAAGTAGTCCGTGGCGAGCGCTTCGCCGAGATGCTCGTACGGGACGCTGGCGGTCGACATGGCGTCTCCTTCGTTCAGGCGGCGTGCACGTAGCTGCCCGGTGCCCTTGCGAGGGCCTTGTGCTTCCGGTTGCCCAGGGTCTTGGGCGCGCTACGCAGCTCGCCGGAGCGCTCACCGAGCCAGGCGACGTAGTCGCCCCACCAGCTGCCGCGTTTCACCGGCGTCTCTTCGACGAAGGCCTCAGGGTCGGGCGGCAACTCCTCGCCGACACGGAAGCTCGAGCGCGGTTCCTTCCCCTCCGGTGGCGGAGGATTCACGAGCGCCTGGATATGCCCGCTCGTCGACAGAACGAAGCGGGGGCGCCCGCCCAGCAGCCGTGCGCTGCGGTAGGCGTTATCCCACGGGATGATGTGGTCGTTGAGCCCGCTGATGACATAGCTGTCCACGTCCACCGTGCTCAGGTCAACCGGGCTGCCGAGGACAGTCACACCGCCCGGCTGGGTCAGCGAGTTCTGTAGCGAGAGCTTGATGAAGTCGCGGTGCAGACCCGCCGCGAGCCGCACGGTGTCCTGATTCCAGTAGAGGATGTCGAACGCCGGCGGCGGCTTGCCGAGCAGGTAGTTGTTGACGACATAACCCCAGACGAGGTCGTTCGGACGCAGCCAGGCGAACACGCCGGCGAGCGCCTGGCCGTCCACGTACCCCCGCCGGGCCGATTCGGCAACCGCCGCTGCCGCGACGTCGTGGCTCGCGAACGCGGCGGTGGTCCCGGCGCGCGCGTTGTCGAGGGCGCACACCATCAGCGTGAGGCTCGCCACGCCGTCGAGTGCCTTCTCGGCCGCCAGGTGGCCGAGCACGCCCGAGGCGATGATGCCGCCGGAGCACGCGGCGTTCAGGTGGACCGACGGCTGCCGGGCGATCTGCGCCACCGCCTCGCGAGCGTCGAGGATCGCCTGCGCGTAGGTGTCGAGGTCGAAGTGGCCCTGGTTCTCGTCCGGATTGCGCCACGAGATCATGAAGACCTGGTGCCCCGCGCGAACCATGTGTTCCACGAGGCTCCGCCCGGGGGCGATGTCGAGGATGTAGTACTTGTTGATCGTCGGCGGGACGAACAGCAGCGGTACCTCATGGACCCGGTCGGTCTGCGGCTCGTACTGAATGAGCTCGAAGACCTCGTTGCGCATCACGACCGCGCCGGACGAGAGCGCCAGGTTCTCGCCGACCGCGAACTTGCTCGTGTCGACCGTCGCCGGCAGGCGCGGCGGTCGCGAGACGTCGCGTGCGAAGCGGCGAGCTCCCCTGACGAGATTCGCGCCGCCTTCGTCGACGGTCGCTTTGATCACGGCGGGGTTTGACCACGGGAAGTTCGTCGGCGCCAGCGCATCGAGGACGTTCCCTGCTGTGAAGCGCGCCTGACGCTCGTTGCGCCAGTCGACCTCGGCGTCCGAGATCAGAGCGTCGACGGTCTCCCCGATCGAGAGGTACCCGGCCATGACGCGCCGCAGCAGCCAGTTGCCCTCCCAAGCCGGGTCGCCGAAACGCCGGTCCCCCTTCGCCGGGCGGCGCTCCGAGCGGCCGGCGGCGACACGGCCGAGCTCGATAGCGAGGCCGCCCATCCGGCGCACCGGGCGCGCCGGCCGCCGCGCCAGTCCCGCGAGGATACTGGCCGCCGCGGTGGGTCGCACGAATCGCGCGGTGCCACCCTGATCGACCGCGGCCTCGGCGAGCAGGACATCGAGGCCGGCGCTCGCGGCGTCCGGAGCGCGGCGCACCGATCGTGGGGTGCGCACGCCTTCGCTGACCGAAGAAGGAGCAGGCATGGCGGTGATTGTCCATCACCCCGCTCCGGGGGGCATGGCCTCCGGTGACAAAGAAGCACCAAATTCTTGTGAGCCGCCTGCAGCTCACCCGGTGGCCTGCTGGTCGCGCAGGGCGGCCATCCGCGCCCGGCGCGGCGCGCCCGCCTCGTGCAGCACGATCTTGATCACTGCGGCGAACGGCACGGCGAGGATTGCGCCCACGACGCCGAGAATCGAGCTCGCGATCAGCACCGAGACGATGGTCGTAAAGGCCGAGATCTCGACCGCCCGGCGGTAGACGATCGGGTAGACGATGTAGTTCTCGACCTGCTGGTAGATCAGCTGGATGATGAGCATCCCGATCGCGGCGGGCGTGCTTACGGTCAGCGCGACCGCGACCAGGATGACCGCGGCGATCGTCGCGCCGACCTGCGGGATCAGGTCGAGGAACCCGGTGATCACCGCCAGCACGATCGGGAACGGGAGCCCAAACGCCCAGGCCGACAGTCCGGCGACCGTGGCGGCGACCAGTGAGATCGCGACGTTGCCGATCAGCGAGGAGGAGACCGCGCTGATCGAGTTCTCCAGCACCGGCCGCCAGCGCCGTTCGACCTCCGGCGTCGCGAACCCGAACAACCAGTTCGTGATCGTCACACGCTCCATCAGGAGGAAGAGCGAGAGGAACGTGAGCGTGACGAGCGAGAGGACGGAGCCGAACACGCCGGCCGCGATGCCGAGCAGCGCGTTCGCGGCGTCCGGCAGTCCGGCGGCGAGGTCCTTGAGCGCGTTGCGGATCGTGTCGTCCGCGCCGGCCGTCTGAGTCAGGTCCTCGAAGGCCGCCGTCTGGGTCAGGTCGTCCCAGTAGCCCGGCAGCGCGTTGACGAACTCGACGAATCTCCTCCCACAACGGCGCGGCCGTGAACACCACGATCGCCGTGGCGCCGGCGAAAAGCCCCGCAAACACCGCCAGCGAGGCGCGTCCCCGCCCCCAACCACGGCGCTCGAGGGCGGCGACGACGGGGTCGAGACCGAGCGCGAGCACCGCGGCGACGAAGATCGACAGCAGCGTCCCGAGCGAGAACACAGCGAGCACCACCAGCGAACCGAAGGCGAGCAGCACAAGCAGCGTGCGCACCGGGAAGATCACCTCGACGCGCTGCGGCGGCGGATCCACCACGCGCGGACCGTAACGGCGAGGCAGGACGCTTGAGGGGCGCTAGGCGGTCATGCCGGGGCCGCCTCGAGCACCGGGTCGACCGGCGTGGCGACGCCCAGCGCAGCCTCGATCGCCTCGGCCGCCTCCAGGCAGGCGAGCTCCTGGAAGCGCTCACCCATCAGCTGAACGCCGGCCGGGAGCCCGGCCGCCGTGCCGGCCGGCACCGCGGCGGCGGGCAGGCCCAGCAGGTTCGCGGGAACCACGGGGCGCAAGAGCTCCATCGCCTCGGCAGCGTTGGACTCGCTCTCCGCGTCCCAGCCGTGCGGGAACGGCGGCTGCGACCAGACCGGGCTGACGATCAGCGGGTACTCGAGCAGGAACTCCGACCAAGCGCGGTGGATTGCCCGCCGCTGCGCGAAGGCGGCGACGAACCCGTCGGCGTCGAGAGGCTCGTAAAGCGGAGACACCAGGTCGAGAAAGCGGATCGCGTCCGGTCCCCCGACCTGGCGCAGGACCTCGTCCTGGGCGTGGATGTCGACGAACAGCCAGCGCCCCCAGACCTCGAGCGCGTCCTCGTACAACGGCGGCACCGCCTCGACGACCTCGTACCCGGCGCCCGCAAGCGCGTCCCCCGCCCGGCGCGCGGCGGCCGCGATCTCCGGGTGCGTGTCGCCCCCGGGCGGCTCGGCGACCAGCGCGACCCGGCGCGCCGGCGGGCGCGCGACGTCGAGCGGGACGGGCACGGACTGGGGGTCGCGCGGACTCATTCCGGAGACGATCTCCAGCCCGCGGCGCACATCGGCCACGTGTCGCGCCATCACGCCCTCGACGCACATCAGCTGCATCGCCGGGCCGACGTCCTCGGGCGGGATCACGGTCGCGTGCGGGACACGCCCCGGGGTTGGCTTGATCGACGCGACCCCGCAGCAGTGCGCCGGGCTGCGCAGCGAGCCGCCGACGTCGTTGCCGAGCCCGAGCGGGCTCATGCCGCTCGCGAGCGCCGCGCCCTCGCCGCCGCTCGAGCCGCCGGCCGTCGCGCCCGGATGCCACGGGTTGCGGGTGAGCCCGCGCAGCGAGGAGTCGGTGTGGAACCGCAAGCCGAAGTCGGGCAGATTCGTGCGCCCGATCGGGATCGCGCCCGCCGCACGCATGCGCTCGACCTGCGGCGCGTCGATCGGCGCCACCGCCTCGGCCAGCGCCGCCAGGCCCTGCGTGGTCGGCGTCCCCGCGAGATCGATGTTCTCCTTGACCGTGAACGGCACGCCGTGCAGCGGCCCCGCCGGCGTCGAAGCCGAGTCGGCGGCGTCGGCCGCGGCGCGCGCCTCGTCTGCCAGCACGACCACGATGGCGTTCAGGTGCGGGTTGACCGCCTCGATGCGCTCCAGGTGCGCGTCCACGACCTCACGCGACGACACCTCGCGTCGCCGCGATCAGCCCCGCCAGCTCGACGGCGCCGCGGCGCCACAGCTCCTCACCCATCACGGTCCCCCGTTCGATGCCGCGGCCATCAAATCAAACCGGGGGCAACGAGGCCGAAGCGAGCCCCGAGGCCCAGAATCGAACTGGTCACACCACGAGTTACGCTGGGGCCGTGAGCGCGGGAATTGACTACAGGCAGATCGCCGACCGGCTCTGGCCGGCCCTCAGGCAATCGATAAAAGGACACACCGTTGTCTACCGCGCGACACATGGCCTCGTCGGCCACCGATTCCCCGGTGCTCCGCCGACGCTGCTGTTGGACCACGTTGGTGCCAAGAGCGGCAAGCGCCGCACCACGCCGCTCACCTACCTGCGCGAGGGCGAAAACCTCGTCATCGTCGCGTCCAAGGGCGGGTATCCAAGGAACCCGGCGTGGTTCCACAACTTGCGCGCCAATCCGGACACGACCGTTCAGGTCGGATCCCAGCGAAGGCCCGTACGAGCGCGAGTCGCGACGCCCGCGGAGCGCACGCGCCTATGGCCGAATGTGGTCGATCTCTACGGCGGCTACCAGGACTACCAAGAACGCACCGATCGCGAAATTCCGCTCGTCATCCTCGAGCCGCGGACGCCCTGACGGCCACGAACCGCTCGAGGCGAGCGATGACGCTACGGTCCGCTCGCGTCGCGCAGCGGCTTCGTGAACCATCGGTCGGCGAACGGCTCGTCGTTGAAGGGCGGCACCTCGATGTAGCCGGCCGACCGGTAGAGCGCGATTGCCTCCGGCAGCACGTCGCTGGTCTCGATGTGCGCCTCTCTTGACCCGTGCTCGCGGGCGAGGCCCTCGAGGTGCTCAAGGAGCTGGCGGCCGAGCCCCAGTCCCCGCGCCGATTCAGCGATCCACATGCGCTTGATGTCGCTCACGTTGCCGGGGTGGTGCTTGACCGCCCCGCAACCGATCGCCTCACCGCGCAGGTACGCGACAACGAACGCCCCGCTCGGGGGGCGCACCTCATGCGGCTGGGCGGTCGCCCCCTTGCGCGGATCGAAGCCGCGCTGGGGTGCCCGGCGGTTGAGCTCCGCGACGTATGCGCGCAGACAGCGCTGCGCGTCGGGACTCTCGGGATCGAGCTGGCGCAGCTGCACGAGCGATGTCGTGATGAGCCGCTCGACGGAGCGCATCGCGCCGACGAGCTCGGCGCGCTGCGTCTCGTCGAGCGGGTCGAGGATCGAGGCGGCGAGCTCCCCGCTACGCTCGTCGAGGATCGCCCGCTCGGCAAGACCCTTCTCGGTGAGCCGCGCCACGCGGATGCGACCGTCGACGTCGCTCGGCGCCACGGTGACGAGCCCGTCGGCCTCAAGCGCGCGGAGCATGCGGCTCATCTGGCCCGAGTCCACGCCGAGACGCGAGCGGAGCATGACCACCTCGCCGCCCTCCATGCCGATCTCCCACAGCAGCCGGGATATGGCCAGCGGCCTATCGCGCGACAGGAAACGGTCGTTGAGCGCGCCGACGCGCTGCGTGACCGTACGGTTGAAGCGACGGATCTGCGCGACCTGCGACCGCATTCTCTGATCCTAGTCAGAAACTTGGTCCTGTGCCAGGCGCGTAGTTCTGCGGCCGCAGTCCCGCTGCGCTGTCGCGCCGGACGAGCAACACAAGCGCGGGTCGAGACGCCGCTTCGCGAGGCACAGGAGCAGTCTGACGAGACCTCGCCGACCGCCTGGAGAACCGGGCTCCTGCTTCGGCGTTTGAGGGTCGGTGGCTGGCCGCTTGTGCTCTGGCCCGCCGGTTGACCTGCCGGGTCGTCACAGCGCTTCTGACTCGCAATATCAGCAAGACGTCAGCGAAACGTCAGCGGCCCTTGGTTGCCTCCCGGCGAGGCAGCAAGGAGACCAGGAGGAAGCTCGCAATGAGGAGGCTTGGGACAGTGGCGATCAGAGCCCGCCAGCGGCGGGCCGGGCTGGTCACGGCTGTGGCCGCCGGGCTGTTCGCGGTCGGGCTGGCGGGCGCGTCTGGATCGGTTGTGGCGATGCCAACGTGGAACGGTGAAGTGAGCAAAGCGGCTACCTCTCGTACTTCTCGACCCGGCAGTCGATCATCTCGTCGGTACGGCGCAGGCCGCTCTCGCGGTAGCACGAGAACCGCAGACCCGGAGAACCCCTCGAATGCAAAGCCGGATACGTTCGGTAAGAGGACGGCTTCACGACGGCAACCCATCATGCGCATGAGGCACGTCCACGAATGACGGATTCATCTCTGAGACTGAATGTGCCCCAACCAGAGCCAGCGTCCGGTTGATGTCTGTTCTCATCAGTTCCAGAAGGTGTCGCACGGTGGGCTCGCCACCGATAGCAAGAGCCATGGCATACGGCCGTCCAAAGAGGACAGCGTGAGCCCCGAACGCCAGCGCCTTTAGTACATCGCCACCGTCACGCACGCCGCCGTCGAGCAGGATCTCAGCCGATCCACCGATGGCGGCAACCACATCAGGCAAGGCACGCATGGTGCCCAGCTCTCCGTCGAGTGCAAGGCCACCGTGGTTTGATACGACGAGGGCCTCCCGCGCCATGGTCGACCGCCCGCCGAGCATCGTCCGGACGAACAACACCCTTTATCACCAACGGGCCAGGCCATGCCTCGCGGATCCACTTGAAATCGTCCCACAGGGGCGTATAGACCTCTTGGCGCCGACCGATGCCGAGCGCGCTGTTGGCGACACCCAGCTGCACACCGTCCCGAATGAACCGCATAAGCCAGCCGGGCCGTGTCACCAACTCGGGCCCATACTGAATAGCGGTCTGGAGGTTGATCCCCAAGGGTGAATGCGACTTTGGGTTTACCCCACAGTCGGCGGTGACAACCAAGGCTTGACAACGCTGCTCGACCGCTTCGGCGATCACCTGCTCTGCGCGCTCACGGCCCTCGAACATGTAGAGCTGTGCCAGGATTGGACCCTCGCCGCAGGCTGCACGGACCTCGGTAAGCGAGTGGCCCGCTGACATGCTTACGGCCGCGGCCGTCCCAGCTCCCGCGGCCGCCCGCACAGCAGCCTTCGCCCCTGCGGGGTGAAGAACACGCAGCCCCCCACCGGGCTGAGTAGCAGGGGCATGGAAAGCGGCATCCCGAGAACCGTCGTCGCTAGGTCACGCTCCGGCCGGGCTGCTGCCGCGAAGGGGCGAAACCTCACCTCGTCGAATGCCTGAAGATTTGCTGCAAGGGTTCGACTCTGACCCGTCCCCCCTGCAACTTCCGCGAACTGGGATCGAGGGAGTCGGCGTGCCTATGCCTCGCTTCAGATCCGAGCCGGCGTTTCTATACCCGAGCTCGCCGAGCGACTCGGCCACTCGCCGCAGATGACGGTCTCCACCTACACGCACGTGATCCGCGAACTGGAAGGCGAGCCGCGGGTATCAGCCGCGGCGCAGATCGAGCGGGCTCGCGATGCTCGTGGACGCGAGGTGGACGTAGCACAAGACTGAGGATTGATCGCGGGCTGAAATGCCGCGATTTGCAGGAATGGCGAGGGCCAGAATCGAACTGGCGACACCACGATTTTCAGTCTCGCCCAGCGGTTGCGGCTGTTTGCGGCTGTCCGTCGTGGAGCGGGGTTGCGCGGGAACGCGGGCCCCCCCTGCGCGGCCCTTCGCGGGGCTCGTGTTGCCCACCCGTTGCCCAGACGGCTTCTATGCAACCGCCGCAGGCGGAAGCGATGGTGGCTTGGCGTGTCAGGCGCTGGCGGCGTCGCCGCCTGTCCGACGGTTCTGATCTCAGGGTGGGGTTGTGCGCCGGTTTGGCTTGGGTGGGGCGCCGAAGGTGCGCAGGATGTGCTCGAGCGTGGAGGCGAGCAGTTCGTGGGTCTGCTCGCGGGTGGCCTCGCCGTGTAGCCAGCGGCGGGTGGCGGCGCGGTTGAGTCCGGTCCAGCACTCGAGCGCGTAGCGCAGCCGCGGCGAGTCCTCGGCGATGTCGGCGTGGCGAGCGGCGACCAGCGCGACGGCGCGGCGCACGAGCTCGGCGACGACGTGCCTGATGTCGGGGTCGGCGATGTCCTCGCCGCGCGCGAGCGTGGCGAGCCAGATCGTGCGGTTCTGCTCGGTCCAGTCGAGCCAGCGCGACACGTTGTCGGCCAGGCGGCGCGCGGGCGCTGCGGCCCACGGGCGGCGGGAGTTGTTCCTCGCGCACGGCGCCGAGCCGCTCGAGCAGCGCGATGTAGACCTCCTTGCGGCCGCCGAAGTAGTGGTGCACGAGCCCGCGCGTGACGCCGGCGGAGCTGCGATGTCCTCGATCGAGACCTCGTCGTAGCCGCGCTCGGCGAACAGCGCGTTGGCCGCGTCGAGGATCTGTTCGCGCCGCTGCCCGGGATCGAGGCGGCTGTACTTCGGCGTCGTGTTCATAAGGCGAGTCTAAATGTTGTTGGCGATCCGTCAAGAAGCTGTTAGCATATCGTCAACAAGGACGCCGTGGACCTGCTGTGCATGTTGGCGCGGCTCGTTCGGCCAGTCGCAGTGGAGCGGTGCAAGCGCTCCAGCTGACCGGCCGCTGACGAATCCGGACGGGACGACCGACCCATTGGGTGGGTCGTGCCGCCTGGCGTTCGCCAGGGATCAACCAATCCCGAAATGGAGCTGTACATGAAATTCATCAAGACGGTTGGCGTCTGCGCGGTGGTCGCGCTCACCGTCGGTGCCACCAGCGCGACGGCCGCATCGCTGATCACCTCGGCGAACATCAAGGAAGGCACGATCAAGATGCGCGACCTATCGCCGTCGCTTCAGAAGAAGATCAAGAAGGCCAACGCGGCCACGGCCGGAGTCAACGGCACGAACGGTGCCAAGGGCGATGCGGGTGCCAACGGCACCAACGGAGCCAATGGCCTCGACGGTGCGGCCGGTGCCAACGGAGTCGCCGGCGCCACGGGTGACAACGGCTCGGATGGCGCTGACGGCCAGGACGGCCGCGACGGCGTCCGCTACGACCGCATCAGCGGCTCGTGCGACAGCGATCCCTACGCCGCGACCGGCGAGGTCTCGGTTGCCGACGGCGTGGCGCGCCTCGGTGTGCCGACCCAGCTGGCCTGGGCCCAGATCAAGAGCTACCCGAAGAACCTCAAGGTCTCGCAGATCGAGAACCTGTCGTTCACGGCCGACGCGACCGACGTGGGGCAGACCTACATGAAGGTCACGACAACGAACCACGGCTCGATCCTGTTCGACCCCAGCTCGCAGGACGGCGGCGAGGAGACCGGCCGGATGGTCACCTACCGCGTCAACGGCGAGGGCTCGACCGTGCGCTGGAACGACGACGTGGGCAACTCGAGCCAGATGAGCTGGCAGCGGGCGCTCACGATGGCGGGCGACAAGCACGTCAAGACGATCGCGGTCACCGCAGGCTGCGCCCTGGGCGACGCCGGTGAGACCCTCGTCGACGACATCACGGTCAACGATGAGGTCATCGACTTCGAGTAGACCCTCCGATAGTGCGGCGATAAGCGCCGCCTGACGCCAGCTGAGACACAAGACGCACCCCACTTGTTGGGGTGCGTTTTGCGTTCGCAGATCGCCGCAACCACCGCGTCTAGCCCGTACGCAGCGGCCGTGGCGTCGTATCCAAGCAACCGGGTGCCCGTCGAGCTCTGCCAACCCGGCCCCCGGAACTTCGACGAAGCCTGCAGCGCCGGTTCGGCGCGGAGTTCCTGCGGGCGTGTCGCGGCTTACCGGAGCTGAGCAGCGCGATCGACGGCCTGCGCCGGCCCACGACGCTCGAGGATCTCATCGACGTGGAGCGGCGGCGGCGCAAGCGCGCCGCAGCGTAGCCGGCTCCCGCCATCTCCCGCCCCCGAGCCGGAAGGTGTTGACCGCGCTCGCGTGCATGAGAGCAACCCCCCACCGCCCCACCGTCGCGGAACGACGGCTGATCGACAGGCTCCGGTCGCACTCGACGAAAAGGCACTAGCAGCTCGTCCAACGCACCAGGGCATAGCGTGCGGCGCACCAGGGCATAGCTGCGGCGCCAGGCGCGGGCGAACGGCTGGCCGCGGCGCGCTCGGCGGCGAGCAGCTCGCCAGGTGCTCGGCCGGTCGGCTCCACGCCGGGAGGCGGGCCCGAGAGCCGCACGGGGCGGCGGGGGCCGATTGCGGCTGGACGTTGCCCGGCGTTGGCGGGGCGCTGCCATACCGTTGCCCGCCCGGCCACGCGGCGCCCGGGCGCCCCTCCCCGAAAGCACGGAACCCCGCTCGTGGAGCGAGGTTCCGGCAGATGGCGAGGCCCAGAATCGAACTGGGGACACCACGATTTTCAGTCGTGTGCTCTACCGACTGAGCTACCTCGCCGATGATGCAGCCCGACGATGGTAGCGGCCGATCCCCGGCTGTCGCGACGCACGCTTCGTGTTTGAAGCGGGCGGCTCAGTCGTCCAGCTTGTCTCGCTCCGGAGGTTTTGAGGGCTCCGCCTCAGGGTCCTGGGAGGGGTGCGGTTCGCTGGTGCTTGGACCGCCCGGACCAGGCGCTCCGCGGGGATCCTCCCGGCGCTCGTACGGATCCGGCCATTCAGTCTCGTCCGGATCGTCGATCGGGTTGTTCAGCACGTGGTGGGCCTCGTCGTCATGCGAGCGATCGCCTGGATCGTCGCCGGGCGGCTCGGGGAAGCCGGTGGGCCGCTCCTCGTCGTGTTCGTTCGGCGTCATGAGAGGCGCATGCCCGGGTCCGCTGAATGCCATTCACGTCCGGCCCGCAGCGGGAACCGCCCCTGACCGGGGGAGCGGAGGGCCATCGCCGGGGGAGCGCCGGGCCGGGGGTACCCGGCGCTCCCCCTTGGAGGTCAGGCGGGTGCGCCCGCCGGGGCGGCTTCGCCGCGCTGGGCGGCCTCCGCGTGCTCGCGGCTGTCCCGCGAGGAGATCAGCGTGGCCGCCAGGAGCGCGCCCAGCAGCGCCAGGCCGGCGCCGACCATGAAAGCGTCCTGGAAGCCCTCGTGTCAGCGCGACCGCCGGGTTGCGCTCGCCCGAGGCGAACACGTCGTCGGTGCGGCTGGTCGCGACCGCGGCGAGCACCGCGAGGCCGAGCGCTCCGCCGACCTGCTGCGAGGTGTTGATGAGCCCGGACGCGAGTCCGGCCTCGTTGGGCCTGATGCCCGTGACCGCTGCGATCGTCGTGGGGACGAACGCGAGCCCGAGGCCGACTGCGGCGAGCAGCGACGGGAACAGGATGTCCCCGAGGTAGGTCCCGCCGGGGGCGCTCACCTGAGCGAACCAGACGAGCCCGGCCGCGATCAGCAGCATGCCGGCGATCAAGGTCGGCTTGAAGCCGATGCGCGTGACGAGCGCGGACGCCGCCCCGGCGGACACGATGATCGTGAGCGCTAGCGGCAGGTATGCGAGGCCCGCCGTGAGCGGCTCGTAGTCGAGCACCTGCTGCATGTACAGCGAGATGAAGAAGAACATCGAGAACAACGACATGCCGAGCAGCAGGCCGACGACATTCGCGCCTCGCAGCGTCCGCAGCCTGAAGATCGAGAACGGCACGAGCGGATGCTTCGTACGCAGCTCGATGGCAACGAACGCCGCCAGCAGTACCAGCGACACGGCGCCGAGCAGGAGCGTCTGCGTCGAGCCCCAGCCGGCGTCATTGGCGTCGACCAGCGTGTAGACGAGCAGCGCTAGGCCCGCCGTGACCGACACGGCGCCCGCGATGTCGAACGACGACCGCGAGCGGTCGCGGCTCTCGCCCAGCAGGCGCGGAGCGATGAGGGCCGCGGCGATCCCGATCGGCACGTTCACGAACAGCACCCACTCCCAGCCGAGGGTGTCGGTGAGGATGCCGCCGAGCAGCACCCCGGCGGCGCCGCCGGAGCCGGCGACCGCGCCCCAGACGCCGAGCGCCTTGTTGCGCTCCGCGCCCTCGGCGAAGGTCGTGGTGACGATCGCGAGCGCGGCCGGCGAGATCAGCGCGGCGCCGAGGCCCTGCACGGAGCGCGCGACGATCAGCATGATGTCGCTCTGCGCGAGGCCGCCGGCGAGAGAGGCGATCGCGAACAGCCACATGCCGTAGATGAACATGCGCCGCCGGCCGAGCAGGTCGGCGAGGCGGCCGCCGAGCAGCAGGAAGCCGCCGAAGAAGAGGGTGTACGAGTTGACGACCCAGGAGAGGTCGTTCTGGGCGAAGTCGAGGTCGCGGCCGATCGAGGGCAGCGCCACGTTGACGATCGCGGCGTCGAGCACGACGACGAATTGGGCCGCGGCCAGCAGGGCTAGTGCGAGATTCTTGGCGCGGGGTGTGTCTGCGGGGCTCAAGGCTTCTCCTCTACGGGGGCGAATGTAAACGGAAGAGGAACTCCGGTTCCGTGTAGAATACGGAATGATGGTTCCGTTTGTCAACCCCAAGAGTTAGGATCTCGTTATGGCCACGAGGGAGACCGCCGGCCCGATGGGCGCTGCGCGCATGCGCTCGGACGCGCGCCGCAACCGCGAAAGCATCCTGGCGGCCGCGCGTGAGGTGTTCAGCAAGTACGGCATGGAAGCCCAGATGGACGAGATCGCGCGGCGGGCGGGCGTCGGCGTGGGCACCCTGTACCGCCACTTCCCGACCAAGGACGAGCTGGTCGGCGAGCTCATCGAGATCAAGCTCAGTGACTTCGCGACTCGGGCCCGGGCCAAGTTCGAGGAGGACGAGCGGCCCTGGGAGTCGTTCGCCGACCTCCTGCGCGAGCAGAACGAGATCGCCAGCAGAGACGCCTCTCAACAGCGCATGATCTTCGCGATGACGCCCGAGGCGCTCGAGAAGGCAGCCCCGACGATCGCCGAGCTGACGGCTGTGACGCAGGCGTTCATCGACCGCGCCAAGCAAGCCGGAGCGGTTCGCGAGGACCTCGTCGTCGACGACATCCGCACGCTCATGTGCGGACTTGGGAGCGTCATGGCCGCGGACGCACTCGGAGTCATGAGCTACGACTGGCGGCGCATGCTCGAGTTCACGCTCGAGGGCATGCGAGCCTGCCCTCCGCCCGAAAACCGCTAGCTACAGTCCGCGCCCGATGCGGCGCCTCCTTGCCAAGCTCGCCCTGCTTGCCTGCGTTGCGCCGGCGGCCCTGGCCGGATGCGGCGGCGGGGACGACGAGAGCGCGGGCGCGCTGGACGCCGGCCTGGCGCACCTTCCGAAGGAGGCGCCGCTCGCGGTGGCGATAGACACCGACCTCGAGGGCGACCAGTACAAGGCCCTCGACTCGATCCTCGGCAAGTTCCCGCTCGAGGCGAGCTCGGTCAGGGAGCTCCTGCGCGATCAGATCGGCGGGGGCGGGTCGAACGTCGATTTCGAGACCGACATCGAGCCGATCCTCGGCAACCCGCTCGTCATCGGCGCGACCGATGTCGCGTCGCTCAGCGGGAGCTCCGAGGCCGAGGACTTCGTGATCACGCTGCAGGCGAAGGACAAGGGGGCGCTCGACGACCTGATCGAGAAGACCGGCCCCGAGGAAACCGGGGAGGTGGCCGGCGCGACCAAGTACAAGGACTCGGGCACGAACTTCGCGGTCGAGGATGACCTCGTCGTGATCGCGCCCTCCGAGGAGGAGCTCGACCAGGCGCTCGAGCGCGCGGACGGGGACGACCACCTCGACACGGACACCTTTGAGGCGGGACTCGACGGGCTGCCGGGCAGCGCGCTGGCCCGCGTCTACGCCGATCTCGAAGCCCTGCTCGCCTCCCAGCCCGGTGGGCGAGCGGGCGCGCCGGCTCGAGTGGCTCGGCGCCCTGCGCACGCTCGGGCTGACCGCGACCGCTCGCGACGACAGGGTCGAGGTCGAGTTCAACCTGCGCACGGACCCCGAGGGCCTGACCGACGGGGACCTCCCTATCGCGACCGGGGACGAGTCGCCGCCGGTGATCACTCGAGACGGCGAAATCGGCTTCGGGATCCGCGACCCCGCCCAGATTGTCAGGTTCGCCGAGGCGGCCGGCCAGGCGATCGACCCGAGCGGCTTCGCCGACTACGCGCGGGCAAAGGAGACGCTCGACGCGCGGCTCGACATCAGCATCGACGACGACCTGATCGGCCAGCTCACCGGGGATCTCTCCGCGAGCCTCGCGCTCGACGGCGGCTTTGGTGTCCGCGCCGAGCTCAAGGATCCGGCGGCGTTCAAGGGGACGCTCGCCAAGATCGCCGCGGTGCTGCCGAGCTTTGCCGAAGGGGCGGGCTTCGGCGCCGTCACGATCGAGAAGCCCGACGCCGGCGAAGGCCTCTACGCGCTGCGCCAGGCCGACGGCGACGGGGTCGTCTTCGGCGTCCTGGACGGCGTGCTGGTGGTGGCCGACAGCCTTGAGCGGGCACGCGAGCTCGCCTCCGAGCAGCCCGAGCCGGTCGACGGCGCCGACGGCGCGGTCGCGCTGAGCTCGGACGCCGAGGAGCTCGCCAACGCCGTGATCGCCGAGTTCGGCGAGCGGTTCGGCGTGAGCGGGTTCGAGGCTTTCGGCGCGCAGCTGTTCACCGGGCCGCTCGAGGACCTCACCGGCTCGATGTCCGCGAGCACGGACGGCCTGCGCGGCCGGATCACGCTCAGGATCGAGTAGCCGCCGCGGGGATCCCGGCCCATACCTGCAGGAGCGGCAGCGGGTCGATCGGCGCGCCGCCCGCGTACCAGCCGCCCACCCACACCTCGAAGTGGAGGTGGGGGCCGGACGAGCTGCCGGTGTTGCCGACCTGCGCGATCGGCTGTCCCGCGCTCACCGGCTGTGTTGCTGCCACCAGGATCGAGCCCGCGCGGAGGTGCATGAACACGTAGTCGCGGTCCTCGACGTCGCCATCGAGCACGACGTACCAGCCGGCCCCGCTGGCCTGGAAGCGCACGAACTCAACCGTGCCGGCGTAGGGCGCGACCACCGGCGTGCCCTCCGCGGCCGAGATGTCCTGCCCCTGATGAAGATGGCCGCGGCGCGGCGCCCCGAAGCGGGCGTCCTCGCCGCCGAGGTCGTACGGACCCGCAACGGGGAAGTGGTGACCGGCCTCCGCCCCCGGCGCAACCGGCACGACCGGGGCGGGCGCGGGCGCGGGCTTCCTGCGGGCGCGCCGGCGGGCGGCCCTTCGCCTGGCCCGCCTCCGCCTTTCCGCCGCCGTCCTCGTACCGCCGCTCGGATGCTGCCCGGCCACCGTGCCGCCGCTCGGGCTCGCGACGCTGCGGGCCTCAGGTGCGGTGGCGCCGCCGTGTCCGCCCGCGGAGGCGGGCGCCGCAGTGACGGCCAGGCACAGCGCGGCCACGCAGAGAAGGGGGGTGAGGCGAAGGCGCACCGAACCCATCGCCACGCCATCTTGGGGGTGGACTTGCGGTGTGGGAAGAAATTCCTGCCCGCTGCAACGGATCGTGCGACCCGCGCCGGGCTCAGGCTCCTGCCATTCGCGAGAGCAACTCGACGGCGCCGCGCTTGTTGAGCGGTTCGTTCAGGTTCCCGCACTTCGGCGACTGCACGCACGACGGGCAGCCCGACTGGCACGGGCACTCCGAGATGAGCCGCAGCGCGTCGCCGACCAGCGCCTCGAAGCGCTCGAACCCGGCGCGCGTGATGCCGACGCCGCCGGGGTGGCCGTCGTAGATGAAGATCGTCGACCGGCCGGTCTGATGGTGGAACGCGGTCGAGAGACCCCCGATGTCCCAGCGGTCGCACATGGCGATCAGCGGCAGCACCGCGATCTGGCCGTGCTCGGCGGCGTGCAGCGAGCCCTGCAGCACGTCGAGCGGGAAGTCGTCGCCGAGGAGCGCGTCCGGCAACTCGTACCAGAGAGCCTGGGTCACGAACTCCTGCTCCGGCAGGTCGAGGGCCAGCAGGTCGAGCACGGACTGATCGGCCACGCTCTTCTTCTGGTAGGCCACCACCTGCTCGGTTACCGAGACGATCCCGAAGGACAGCTCGACGCCGCAGGTGTCGCGCCGCTCGCGGACCTGCTCGATGTATGTCTCGGACTCCTTCTTCGGCTGCGTGTACCAGTTGCCCTGGAAGCTCCGCACGAGCGCCCGCCGCTTCGGCAGGTCGAGGTCCTCGACCTCGTAGGCGGCGCCCATGTGGAGATACACGGCGCCGGCGTGGACGCTGGAGGGGGCGCGCGAGGTCTCGACGTTGCCGATCACCTCGCCGCCGGCGGCCTCGACGATCGCCACCGAGTCCGGCGACGCGGAGCGGAGCGCGATCCGGCCCGCCGGGTAGCCCTCGCCGCGGGGCAGGTAGCGCCCGCCGCGCTCCCGCAGCCGCCCCAGCTTCACGAGCCGCGCGGCGTGCTCCTCCCAGCGTGACCCGAACACGTCCGCGTCCTCGCCGGTCAGCGGCAGCTCGTAGGCGGCGGCCTCGAGGTGAGCGAGGTGGATCTCCTCGGACTCGTGATCGAGGATCGCGCGCTCGACCGGCCGCCCGAGGAACTCGTCCGGGTGGCGGCAGAAGAACTGGTCGAGCGCGTCCTCACCGGCCACGTACATGGCGAGCCCGGTGGTGCGCCGCCCGGCCCGCCCCCACATCTGGCGCAGGCTCGCGACGGTGCCGGGGAACGTCACGCAGAGCGCCGCATCGAGGTCCCCGACGTCGATGCCGAGCTCGAGCGCGTCGGTTGCCACCACCGCCAGCAGGTCTCCCTCGCTCAGCCTCTGCTCGATCTCGCGGCGCTGCGCGGGCGTGTACCCGGCCCGGTAGGGCGCGATCCGCTCGGCGAGATCGTCCCGCCCGGCCTGCTCGAGGCGCGCCCGCGCGAAGCGCTGGATCAGCTCGACCCCGCGACGCGACTTCAGGAAGCAGATCGTCCGCACCTCGCGTTCGACCAGCTGCGCCAGCAGGCCGGCCGCCTCCGAGAGAGCGGAGGCCCGCCGGCCCAGCTGCTCGTCCACGAGCGGCGGATTCCACATCGCGATCTGACGCTCGGCCCGCGGCGCGCCGTCGCGATCGACGAGCTCGAGCTCGAGGCCCGTCAGGCGCTCCCCGAGCTCGTCGGGGTTCGCGATCGTGGCGCTCGTGAGCAGGAAGCGCGGCTCCGAGCCGTAGGCGCGCGCGAGCCGGCGCAGCCGCCTTAACACGTTGGCTACATGTGAGCCGAACACGCCGCGATACACATGGGCCTCGTCGACCACCACCCAGGCCAGGTTGGCGAGCACGTCGCCCCAGGAGCGGTGGTTCGGGAGGACGCCAACGTGCAGCATGTCCGGGTTCGTGAGGATGAGGTTCGAGCGCTGGCGGATCTGTCGTCGCTCCTCGCGCGGCGTGTCCCCGTCGTAGATCGCGTGGCGCAGGTAGCGCCCTCCGATCCGGGCGAGCCCGCGCGCCTGGTCCTGGGCGAGCGCCTTGGTGGGATAGAGGTAGAAGGCGCGTGCCGCCAGGTCGGTCGCCAGCGTGTCGAGCACGGGCAGGTTGAAGGCCAGCGACTTGCCGCTCGCGGTGCCCGTGGTCACGATCGCGTGGCCGCGGCGAGCGGCGGCGAGCGCGTCCGTCTGGTGGGCCCAGAGCGCCTCGATGCCCGCCGCGGCGAGGCCCTCCCTCAGGGCCGGGATGGAGGTCGTCGGGAATCGGTTCGGCGAGCCCCGCCTGCGGGCGCTCCCGCGAGGTTGCGACGAGCTCCTCCTCGCGACCCGTTTCGAGGACTGCCTCCCAAGGGTACGACGCCTGAACACGGGCCACGGCTAGCCATGGTACGACCGAGGTGATCCGCTCCTTCCACCACTCGCGGTTCCCGCTCGAGCTGCTGCGGGAGCGGAAGCGCGGCACGGTCACGGTCGTGCTGCCCACACGCGAGGTGGCCGACACGGTCGGAGAGATCATCGAGCGGCTGCAGTCGCTCGACGGGCTGGTCGACCAGATCCTGGTCGTGGACGCGGCCTCCGAGGACGGCACCGCCGAGCTGGCCGCGCGGCTGGGTGCCGAGGTCCACCAGGAGTCCGAGCTGCTGCCCCGCTTCGGCCAGGCGCTCGGCAAGGGCGACGCGATGTGGCGCGCGCTCGCGGTGGCGCGCGGCGATCTCATGGTCTACCTCGACTCCGACACCCGCCACTTCTCGCGCCATTTCGCGACGGGCATGCTCGGACCGCTCCTGTGCGAGGAGGGAGTGGAGTTCGTCAAGGGCTTCTACCGCCGCCCGTTCACCGCGACCGGCGGCGGCATGAGCCACGCGGATGGGGGCCGGGTGACGGAGCTGACGGCCCGCCCGCTGCTGTCCGCCTTCTACCCCGAGCTGGCCGCCCTGGTGCAGCCGCTCGCCGGGGAGGTTGCCGCCAGGCGCTCCTTCTTCGACCGCCTGCCGTTCGCCTGCGGCTACGCGGTCGAGACGGCCATGCTGCTGCACGCCCGCGACGCGCTGGGGGGCACGGGCGGCATGGCGCAGGTGGACCTCGACGTCCGCCAGAACCGCCACCAGCCGCTCCACCAGCTCGGCCCCATGTCTTATGCGGTGCTGCGCGTGATCCTCGAACAGCTCCGCGCGGATGGGCGGTTGCTCGACGATCACGCCCCTCCGCTCCAAACCGCCGACGGCCGTCTCGTGCAGGTGGAGCTCGTCGAGCGGCCGCCGTATGCCACCCTGCGCGACGGTGGCGATCCGATGCGTCTACACCGATCTGGACGGAACGCTCCTCGGTAAGGGAGCGTCGCTCTTCCGCACCGCCGAGGGTGAGTTCACGCTGCTGGCCGCGCGGGCGCTCGAGGCCTGCCACCGGGCCGGCGCCGAGGTGGTGATCAAGTCGGGGCGGCGGCGCGCGCAGGTCATGGAGGACGCGCGCCTGCTCGGCCAGAGCTCGTACATCTTCGAGGTGGGAACGGGAATGGTGATCGACGGCGAGCTGACCTTCCTCACCGGCGAGCTCCAGCCTCGGGATGGCCGGACGATTCACGACCAGATCGCCGAATCGGGTGCTCCCGACCTCCTGCTTCGCAGCTTCGAGGGCCGGCTCGAGCCTCACACGCCGTGGGCCGTCGATCGCGAGGTCTCGCACCTCTTCCGCGGGCAGCTCGACGCGCGCGAGGCCAACCAGCTGCTCGCCGCGGAGGGCCACGCCGGACTGCGGCTCGTCGACAACGGGGAGATCGCGCCTGAGACCCACGGCTTCCACCTGATCCCGGCCGGCTGCTCGAAGGCGGCCGCGGTCGCAGCGCACATGCGCGCGCGCGGCTACGCGCGCGAGGAGTGCATCGGCATCGGCGACTCGCGCGAGGATCTCGAGGTCGCCGAGGTTGTCGGCCGCCTCTTCCTGGTCGCCAACGCGGTTGCGGGCGACAGCTCGGCCTACCTCAACGTCGAGCGCACAGAAGCCGCGATGAGCGAGGGCTTCTACGAGGCCGTGATCCGGGCGTTCGCCGAGGTCGCGCTGAGCACCGGACGCGCCCGCGCGACGCGAACGCTGGCGCGGGTTCGTAACGGACGTTACAATCAGGGCATCGTGGCAAAGAGTTTCCTGTTGGACGGCTCGTGGTCGACCAAGCGGATGCTCGACCTCGAGTCAGGTGACCCCTGGGAGCGCAACCGCGAGCGCGTCGGTTTCCGGACCGGTCTCGCGATGCGCTGACTTCCCAGCACCGCGGTGGCCGCGAGGCTGCCGCACGGGTGAGGCAGCACGGGCGCCCCCACCGGGGCGCCCGTGGCTATTCCGGGAGCCAACGGCTCAGACGAGCCGCCGGCCCGCCGCCTCCATCTCCTCCAGGTCCGTCGCCTCGCTGACGGAGGCGAGGTCGATGATGCGCTCGTCGAACGGATCGAGCTCGTCGCGGCCGACGATCGCATGGCAGGCCACGCCGCCCTGGCGGCAGCGCGTGGCCACCTCGCCAACGATCTTGCCCTCGAGCGTCTGCGAGTCGAGGCGTCCCTCGCCGGTCACGACGAACGCTGATGCCTTCATCGCGGCGTCGAAGCCGATCGCGTCGAGCACATACGCCGCCCCGGGTACGAGACGCGCGCCGAGCCCGCCCCACAGGCCGCCGGACAGCCCCCCGGCCGCGCCCGTCATCGGAATGCCGCGCGGGTCGCGCGGCAGCCTGCCCGCGAGCTCGTCGAGGCGGCGCTCGAGCCGCTTCACGAGCTCCGGATCGGCCCCCTTCTGCGGCCCGAACACGCTCGGCGCCTTCTCGTAGACGGTGCGCACGTCGCATAGCACCTCGAGATCCGGGCGCACGCCCGCCTCACTGAGCGCCTCGAGCGCTCCCGCCCCACCGTCGCTCGTGGCCGAGCCGCCGACGGTCACGAGCACGTGCTCCGCTCCCGCCTCGACCGCCAGCACGATCAGCTCGCCGGTGCCACGCGTGGAGGCGGCCCAGGCGTCGCGCTCGTCCTCGTCCACCAGCCCAAGCCCGCTCGCCTGCGCGGTCTCGACCACCGCCGAGCCGTCGGGCAAGATCGCGAACTGAGCCTCGACCGGCCGGCCGAGCGGGTCGGAGACCGTGGCGGTGCGCACATCGCCGCCGAGCGCGTCCACGAGCACGCCCATCGTCCCCTCGCCGCCGTCGCCCACCGGCAGTTCGACCGCCTCACGGTCGGCCGAGCGCAGCCCGGCGGCGATCGCCGCGGCCACCTCCGCTGCCGAGAAGGTGCCTTTGAAGGAATCGGGCGCGACCAGGACCGGCAGCGTCACAGCGCTTCGCGGAACGCCCGCTCGGCGGCGTCGCCGTGGACCGCGAACACGATTCGCTCGAGCGCGCCCTCGTGCTCGCGCGCGGCGCCGACCATGATCCGGGCGGCCTCCTCGACCGGGAAGCCGCCGACGCCGGTGCCGAACGCCACGAGCGCAAGCGAGCCGCAGCCGAGCTCCTCGGCCCTGGCGAGGGTGGACCGGGTCGCGCGCTCGATGATCTCGGCCGACGTCGGCCCGCCGAGCTCCATCGTCGCCCCGTGGATCACCCAGCGGGCGGGCATCTCGCCGGCGGTCGTCTCCACGGCCTCGCCCAGCCCGATCGGCGCGCGTTCGTCGGACTCGCGCTGAACATCCGGTCCGCCGGCCCGGGAGATCGCGCCCGCCACCCCGCCGCCGTGCATCAACTGGGTGTTCGCGGCGTTGGCGATCGCATCGACCTCGAGCTTGGTCACGTCCGCCTGCAGGACTTCGAGCTTCGCCATGACTCGTATCCTGCCCGATACGAAATCGTGACAGGCATGTCGATCTCCGCTGTGCCCGTTCGTCATGAGGATGAACGCGGCCGCTGGGGCCGCCCGAGACGAGAGGAACGGCGATGAAATACCTGCTGCTGCTGTTCGGCGACGAGAGCAGCTGGGAGAACATGAGCGAGGAAGAGGGGCAGGCCGAGATGGCGGCCTACGAGGCGTATGGCCGGGAGGCCGTCGAGGCCGGGGTGTTCGTTGCCGGTGAGGGTCTCCAGCCCACCAGCACGGCGACGACCATGCGGATCGTGGGCGGCGATCGGGTGCTGACGGACGGGCCGTTCGCCGAGACGAAGGAGCAGCTCGGCGGCTTCTACGTGCTCGACTGCAAGGACCTCAACGACGCTCTGGCCTGGGCGGAACGCTGCCCCGCATCGGGGAACGGCTCGATCGAGATTCGCCCGGTGATGGACTACGAGGCGATGGGCTACCAGGAGCCGCAGGGCTCGGAAGGGGTGTCGCGATGAGGTTCCTGCTGGTCATCTACGGCGACGAGCGCCGCTTGGCCACGCGCGACGAGGGAACGGCGAAGGCGGAGATCGACGCCTACTGGGCGCTCGACAACGAGGCGACCGAGAAGGGCGTCTTCGTCGATAGCGCTGGGCTCTACCCGACCGGCGCCGCGAGGACGCTCCGGATCCGGGATGGCGTGCGGACCGTGACCGACGGGCCCTTCGCCGAGACCAAGGAGCAGCTCGGCGGCTTCTACCTGCTCGAGTGCGACAGCATCGACGAGGCGCTCGAGTGGGCCGCCAAGGTGCCCGCCGCGCAGACGGGCTCGGTCGAGGTGCGCCAGGTCATGGACTACGAAGCCGCCGGGTACCCGAACCCGGCGGAGGAGGCCGCGCGGTCGGCGTAGCCGGGACGGACGCGGTCGTCGACCGCCTGTTCCGGCGCGAGTCCGGGAGGGCGGTCGCGACCCTGATCCGGATACTCGGCGACATCGACCTCGCCGAGGAGGCCGTCCAGGACGCGTTCGCGGTCGCGCTCGAGCGCTGGTCGCGTGACGGCCTTCCCGACAACCCGGGTGCCTGGATCGTCCGCACCGCGCGCAACGGGGCGATCGACCGCCTTCGCCGCGAGCGCCGCTATCTCGACAAGCTGCGCGAGCTCGAGGCACTCGGCAGGCCCAGCTCCCGGGACGACCCCTCCAATGACGACATGGGCTCGATTTCCGACGACCGGCTGCAGCTCTTCTTCACCTGCTGCCATCCGGCGCTGGGGCCCGAGGCGCGGGTGGCGCTCACGCTGCGCCTGCTGGGAGGCCTGTCGACCCCCGAGGTGGCGCGCGCCTTCCTGGCGAGCGAGACGGCGATGCAGCAGCGGATCGTCCGCGCCAAGCGCAAGATCCGCGACGCTGGGATTCCCTACGAGGTGCCGGAGGACCACGAGCTCCCGGACCGGCTGCGCTCGGTGCTCGCGGCCCTGTATCTGATCTTCAACGAGGGCTACCTGGCCACGAGCGCCGACACGCTCGTGCGCCGCGAGCTCTGCGACGAGGCGATTCGCCTCGCGCGCGTGCTGGCCGGGCTGATGCCGGACGAGCAGGAGGTCACAGGTCTGCTCGCGCTGATGCTGCTGCACCACTCTCGTCGCGATGCGCGCACGAGCGCCGACGGCGCGCTCGTCCTGCTCGAGGACCAGGACCGCTCGCGCTGGCACCTCGGCGAGATCGAGGAGGGGCTGCGGCTCGCCGCCCGCGTGGGCGGGACCGGGGCGTATGGCCTGCAGGCGGCGATCGCCGCCGAGCACGGGAGGGCACTGAGCCCGGGCAGCACCGACTGGGCCCGGATCGCCTCTCTGTATGCGCAGCTCTGCCGGCTGGCGCCCGGACCGGTGATCGAGCTGAACCGCGCGGTGGCGGTGGCGATGGCAGACGGGCCGGAGGCCGGTCTCGAGCTGATCGGCGAGCTCGAGGCCGGCGGGGAGCTCGAGGCCTACCACCATCTGCACGCAGCGCGGGCGGACATGCTGAGGCGGCTGGGACGTCCGGCCGAGGCGGCGTCCGCCTACCGGCGCGCCGTCGCGCTGGCGTCGAACCCGGTGGAGCGCGCGTTCCTGGAGCGGCGGCTCGGTGAGGTGGAGCGGGCCTGAGTTTCCCTCTGGCAAGAGATCGGCCGGCCCGGGCATTCGTCGCGGACAACGACAGCAGTGAGGGGGACCGGGTTCGGATGGGCCCGGGCGGGCCACCGGCCTCGAAAACGGTGCACGGTGCCGACTTTGTGTCGTCTCACGACATCAAGTCGTCCCTCTACCGGTCGTGGGGCGATGCGGGGGGAGCCGCGACCGCGGCGCCGGGGGCGGTGCGGGAGCTGCCGCGATCGCGCGGCGCCGCTCCTCAGCGGCGCCGGACTCGTACGGTGCGGCGCGTGACCGGCGACCGGTTGCCGGCCGGATCGGTCGCGCGGAGGCTCAAACGCACCGTGGGACGGCGGCCGCGGCGGAGGGCGCGTCGCAGGATGCGCGCCTGGCGGCGCTTGAGTCCGACCTTCAGCCGCAGGCGACGGCCCACCTGTGACGCTCGCGCGACCCGCCGGGCACCGGCCAGGCGAAGCCGCCGCTTGCCCACCCTGAGAACGCCGGCCGCCGCAATGGTGCACGCCTCGTTACAGCCCGCGTAGGCGACGGCGCCGCGCAGCCTGAGGACTCGCTGGCGGCGCGGGACGCGCGTCCTCAGCCTGGGAGCCCGCGTGTCGGCCGGCGCGAGCGGCGCCGGCGGCGGCCCGATCACCGGGGTCGGGTTGATCCGCAGGATCTTTCCCAGCAACGAGCCCACGCTCTGCGCGTCACCCTCGGGATCGCCCTGCCCGCCTCCGTCGCCGGTCGACAGATATAGGTAGCCGTCCGGGCCGAACTGCAGCTGGCCGCCGTTGTGGTTGCCGGCGGCCGAGTGCTCGATGGTGAGCAGGTTTCGCCGAGTGGCGGGATCGGCACGGTTCGGATCGGTGGCGGAGCGGCGTACCTCGTCCAGCGTGAGATCGCCGTCGTTGGCCGTGTAGAAGACGAACACTCGCCCCGAGGTGGCGTAGTCGGGCGCCACCGCGACGGCGAGCAGGCCCTGCTCGCCGCCGGTTGCGACCAAGGCGTCGATATCGAGGAAGTCGTGCACCTGACTGCCGATACGAAGCCTCACGTGGCCGCCGAGCTCGGCGATGAAGAGCCTGTCGGGATCGCCGGGCGGGCGCGCGATCGCGGCCGGCTCGGTGAAGGTGCCCGACCGGCTGCGCCATGAAGGATGTTGCCGCTCGCCGTCGAGGGGGAGACGGGGCCCGCTTGCGAGGTCACGTAGAGCCGGCCGAAGCCGTCCTCACCGAACGAGGTGAGCTGCGGGACCGACAGTGGCCGTGAGTTCCGTCGGTGGAGTCCCCGTGGCGCCCGGCCCTAGCCACCGGATCACCCCGCCGTAGCGGCCGAAGAGGTAGCGGCCCTGGAATGAAGGCGCCCAAGGGATGGGGTCACGGACGACATAGCCGCCGAACGACCGGCTCGCCCGTCTCCGGGTACGTGTGCTGGGGCGGCCTGTGTCCCGGTGCGGTACAGCCGCCGGGTCCGACAGCGTTTCCCTCGTGACAGTTCCAGCCCAGGTTCGCCGCCGCGCTCTGCGCGCGCGGCAGGAACGTGATCTCCTCAGCGACACTCCCCCCGACGTCCCCGATGTACATGTCCCCGGTCAGCCGGTCGAACGACCAGCGATACGGATTCCGCAGCCCGTAGACGTACACCTCGGCCCGCGCCCCCGGGGTATTGACGAACGGGTTGTCCGGAGGTATCTGGTACGGAGCTTGCGCGGAGGCCGTGGGCGCCGCCAGGCCGGCGACGGCGGCCAGCAACACCGTCACTCGCGCAGCTGCGAGATGAGGCACTCCCTCGGCTCCTTGTCCTCGCGCCAGCGTTGCAGCTTGGCGCCGTGGCGGATCCGGTTCCCCGTGATGTGGTCGAAGCCCACCTCGACCACGAGCTCCGGGCGGAGGCCCTCCCAGATGAGCTCCTCCTCGGACTTCCAGCGGCTCGGCTCGCCGTGGCCGCGCTCGCCGGTGCGGTAGGGCTCGAGCTTTTCGAGGAACTCGCGCTTCTGCTTGGCCCGAAAGCTCGAGGTGTGGCCGACCACGTGCAGCTCGCCGGCGTCGTCGTACATGCCGAGGATCAGCGAGCCGACCGTCCCCTCCTCCTTGCCAAAGCGGAAGGCCACCACCACTGCATCCGCGGTGCGGACGCGCTTGATCTTGAGCATCCCGACGCGTTCGCCCGGGCGGTAGGGCGCCGCGCCCTCCTTGGCGATCACCCCCTCGCCCGTGCCGGCGAGCCACTTGCCCGCCGCCTCGAGCTCGGCGGTCGACTCAGTGAGCTCGACCGGGTCGGCAACGACCGCGGCGAGCCGCTCGCGACGTTCGTCGTAGGGGAGCTCGAGCAGCGTCTCGTCATCCTCAGCCAACAGGTCGAACGTCACCAGCTGTGCGGGCGTCTCCTTCGCGAGCCGCTCCACGCGCGAGGCCGCCGGGTGTATGCGCTGGGAGAGCAGGTCGAACTCCTGGATCCCGTCCACCGTCACGACCATCTCGCCGTCGAGCACGAGCCGCTTGCCGGGCAGCGCGAGCACCTGTTCGACGACGTCCGGGAAGTAGCGGTTCATCGGGCGGCCGTTGCGGCTCTGGAGGTGCACGTCGTCACCGTCGCGGAACACGATCGTGCGAAAGCCGTCCCACTTCGGCTCGTAGCGCCAGCCCTCTCCGTCCGGCAGGTCGCGGGCGGACTTCGCGAGCTGGGGCTGGACGGGAGGGGCGAGCGGGAGCTTCACGGAGGGGCACGTTAGCGTGACGGGAATGAGGATCGACGACGCGCGCGGGCTGTGGGACCAGGAGACCGTCTACCTGAATACGGCGAGCTACGGGCTTCCTCCGCGTCCCGCCTGGGACGCCCTGCAGGCCGCGCTCGGCGACTGGCGCGCCGGACGCACGAGCTGGGAGCACTGGGGAGACTCGACGGAGGCCGCGCGTCACTCGTTCGCGCGGATGTGCTCGGTCCCGGTCGGATGGGTGGCGATCGGGGCGAACGCGTCCACGATGGTGGGGCTCGTGGCGGCCGCCCTTCCAGACGGCTCGCGAGTGCTCTCGCCGGAGGCGGAGTTCACCTCCGCGCTCTGGCCGTTCCTGGCCCAGGGGCGCGGCATCGAGGCCGATTGCGTGCCGGCCGGCCGGCTGGCCGAGGCGATCGACGCCGGCACGGACGCCGTCGTGTTCAGCGCCGTCCAGTCCTCGAACGGCGAGCTCGCCGATCTGGAGGGCGTGGCCGCTGCCGCGGCGCATCACGGCGCGCTGACCGTGATCGACGCAACCCAGGCGTGCGGCTGGCTCCCGATCGACGCCCGCCGGTTCGACGTGCTCGTCTGCTCTGGTTACAAGTGGCTGCTCGGGCCGCGCGGCACCGGCTTCATGACGGTGCGGCCCGAGGTCAGCCAGCGGCTCACACCCCACGGGGCGGGCTGGTACGCGGGCGACGACCCACACGATTCCTACTACGGGCCGCCGTTACGGCTGTCGAGCGAGGCGCGCCGCTTCGACGTGAGCCCGGCGTGGTTCTCGTGGGTGGGAGCGGCGCCCGGGCTCGAGCTGCTTGTCGACATCGGCCTGGAGCAGATCAACGGGCACAACCTGCGGCTCGCCAACCTCTTCCGCGATGGCCTCGGGTTGGAGCCCGGCGACTCGGCGATCGTTGCGACGGAGGTCCCGGGCGTCGAGGAGCTCCTGCGGGGGTCAGGCGTCATGGCCGCCGGGCGAGCCGGCCTCCTGCGGACCTCGTGGCACCTGTACAACGACGAGAACGACGTGGAGCGCGCGCTCGACGTGCTCAGCCGCGCCGCGGGGCGGCCGCCGGTCCGAGGATCCGCCTCAGCATGAAGTCGCCGAGGCGCGGCGAGATCCCGTTCGCTATCCGCAGCAGCCGCACGATCGGAGGATGGAAGAGCTCGCGCCGGTCCTCCTCCACCGCCACGACGACGCGCTCGCCCAGCGGTCCCGCCGGCGAGCGGCGCTCAGTCCGGTACCACTCCGGCATGCGCTCCCACTCATGGTCGTGCAGCGAGGTCTCGATCTCACCGGGGTAGACGGTGGTCACCGACACGCCCGTGCCGTGGAGCTCGTGGCGGAGCGCTTCGGCGAAGCCACGCTGCGCCGCCTTCGTCCCGTTGTAGACGGCCGCGCCCGGAAAGCCGCGCAGGCCTCCGCCGGACGAGAGGATCACCAGCTGGCCGCGGCCACGCTCGATCATGCGCGGCAGGGCGGCTCGGACGGTGTTGAGCGTGCCGACCCAGTTGACCGCGTTCATCTCCTCCGCCTTGTCGGCCGGGAGCTCCGCGAACGGCATGTAGTGGGTGAGCCCGGCGTTTGCCACCAGTACGTCCACGTCCCCGAACTCGGCGACGGTTCTCGCGATCGACTCGGCGTCCGACACGTCCCCCTCGAGCACCACGTGCCGGCTTCCGGGGAGCTCGGAGGCGAGGGCGTCGAGCGCCTCGCGCTTGCGAGCCACGAGCCCGATCGTGCAGCCCCGCGTGGCGAAGGCGCGGGCGATCGCGGCTCCGATGCCGCGCGAGGCGCCCGTCACGAGCACGCGGGTTCCCGGTCCGACCTGCATTGGAGCGCGCAGCATCCCAAACGGGGGCCCGATCGGGCCGGGTAGGATGGCCGCAATGTCCCACGAGCAGGTGACCGTCGCCGAGGAGGAGTACCTCCAGATCATCTACTGGCTCCAGGAGGCGGGGCTGCCGATCACCGGCGCGAACATCGCCCGCGCCATGCAGGTGTCGGCGCCGACGGTCCACGAGATGATCGGCCGCCTGGAGGCGGACGGCTACGTGACCCGCGCCGCCGACAAGTCGCTCGACTTCACCGACTCAGGCCGCGGGCAGGCCACCCAGATCGTCCGCCGCCACCGCTTGATCGAGCGCTTCCTGACCGACGTGTTCGACATCCCCTGGGACCAGGTCCACGAGGAGGCCGAGCGGCTCGAGCACTGGATGTCGCCGGTGGTCGAGGAGCGCATGCTCAAGGCGATCGGCGACGCCAAGACCTGCCCGCACGGGCACCCGATCTTCGAGGGCGAACGCGAGACCGGCGTGCCCCTCGCAGACGTCGAGGAGGGAGCGCAGGTGCGCGTGCTGCGCTTCGAGAACGAGGCCGAGGACCTGCTCCACTACCTGAAGGACACGGGCCTGCATCCCGGGCTCGAAGGAACGCTTTCACGCTCCGGCGACGACGAGGTCGTCCTCGAGGCGGCCGCGGGCACCCACTCGGTCACCCGCAGCGTGGCCGAGACGGTCTCGGTGCGGGCCGACCCCTCGCCGCCGGCACGCACCGCCCTGCCCGACCAGCTCGTCCTGGGCAAGGAGCGCTACGGGCGCTGACCCCGTCGGGTGGGGCTTCTTGCGGGGTTGGTCTCCGCCGGCCGGGCCAGGGCTGGGGAAGGGTGTGTGGGATAGCCGCCGCTGCCGTAGTCCGGGATCCGGCGCAATCGTCCTGCCCTGGTGGTCTCCTGGCCCACTAGGGCAGGACGGTTCGGATTTCCCGCGAGCCGGCCGAACGATCTTCGATCACGTCCGGCCAGCCGCGGCCGACGAGCAACACCCCTTCCCCAGCCCCATACGCGAGACCGACCCGCCGGCACCCTCCAGAGTCTCCGCGGTCTCAGTACGCCGCCGGCGCGCGGCGGGCGCGCAGGTCGTAGTAGAGGAGCGTCGAGAAGAGCGCCACGAACGGCGCCGTCACCGACTCCGCGCAGATCGTGCCGGCCAGCGACCAGATCGCGTCGTCCGTGTTCGCCGCGATCCCCGTGAACGGCGCGGTGATCAGGAGCGCGGGCAGCGCGGCGGCCAGGTTGATCATCACAACGAGCCCGAATGTGCGCCACCAGAAGCCGCTCACGACGTTGCCGGACTCACGGAGGGCGTCGACTCGGCGCGCCCCGTCGATCACCACCGCCTGCGGCACGAAGAACCAGCGCACCGCGAGATAGACGCCCGGGAGGATGAGGAGGAGGAGGCCCGCTGCGATGCCGACCGCAGCGATCAGCACCGCGAAGAACAGCGGCGTGAACGCCTCGAACCCCGAGACGAACGCCTCGCCCGCGCCGGGCCGCTCGCCGGCCGCGATCGAGCGCAGCGCATGGATGCAGATGGCGGTGATGATCGGCATGACCACCAGGAAGCCGACCACGGTCGGGACGGCGGCCTCGGCGATCGTGGGCGTGCCGTCGTACGGGCCGCTCAGCCGCTCGAGGCCGATCCCCTCCACGACCACGTGCACCGGCACCACCACGGCGGCCGACAGCAGGATGAAGACGCCGGCATGACGGCCGTAGACCCGGAGCGAGTCGCGGAACAGGGCCGTGATGTCGCGCGGCTGCGCGAGCGTCAGCCGGGTCACGCAGCCGCCCCGGCCAGCTCTCGGTAGGCATCGGCCACGCGTGCGATGCCCTCCTCGATCTGGTCGGGTGGCACGGCCGAGTAGGCGAGCCGCAGAGAGCTCTCGCCGCCCTCGAGCAGGAAGTCGGTGCCCTTGACGAAGGTGACCCCGCGCTCGCGGGCGCCCTCGAAGAGGGCGTTTCCGTCCGTGCCCTCGGGCAGGTCGACCCAGAGGAAGTAGCCGCCCTCCGGGATCACGAAGCGGGCATCGGGCAGGTGGCGTGAGAGCGCCTGGCTGGTGGCGTCGCGGCGCTCGCGCAGCGCCTCCTTGACCGTCGCGATCGAGCGGTCGATCGCGCCCGAGTCGCAGAACTCGGCCACGATCGCCTGCGCCACCATGTTCGGCGAGATGTAGGTCTCGGTGGCCTCCTTGCGGATCCCGGCGATCGCATCCTTGGGCCCGACGAGATAGCCCACCCGGATGCCGGGGCAGATCGTCTTCGAGAACGAGGACGCGTAGACGACGTTCCCGTCGGCGCCGCCGAGCTCGAGCATCGTCGGGTGCTGCTCGCCCTCGAAGCGCAGCTCGACATATGGGTCGTCTTCGAAGATCGTGAAGCCGTACTCGCGCGCGAGCTCGAGCAGTCGCCGGCGCTTGTCGAGCGACAGCGTGCAGCCCGCCGGGTTCTGGAAGTTGGGAATGATGTGTGCGAGCCGCGGACGGACGCCGCCGTCCAGCTCACCGGCGAGCGCCTCGACGTCGATCCCGTCGGCCTCGAGCGGGATCGCGAGGATCTCCGCGCCCAGCTTGCGCAGCGCCAGCAGCGTGCGGTCGTAGGTCGGTGCCTCCACCACGACCAGATCGCCCGGCGCGACCAGCTGGGAGAACAGGAACGCGTCCGCCTGCATCGAGCCGTTGGTGGCGATGATGCGGTCGGGCGCCACCTCATGCTTCTTCGCGAGCCACTCCAACAGCCGCGTGTAACCAGGGGAGGTGCCGTAGGCGGTCATCCCGCCGGGATCGCGCTCGAAGGCGCGGTCCGCGGCCGCCCGGAGATCGTCGACAGCGACGATGTCGAGCGAGGGCGCGCCGCGCGCCAGCGAGATGTTGGTCAGCTTCGCCACGCGATCCGCCACGATACCGAGGGAGTCGAAAGTAGGGTGGCCTCGAGATGAAGCGCAGTCAGCTCCTGATCCTGATCTTCGCCGCGCTCGCCGTGGCAGGCGTCGCGCTCGTGTCGGCCGGTGGCGGGGACGGCGGCGACGACGACGCCGGCGACGGGGCAGGGCCGGCCGCCCCCGAGGGCGCCGTCGCCGTCTCGTTCGCGTACTCCCCAGAGAAGGAGAAGCTGCTCGCGCCGCTCATCAAGCGCTTCAACTCGGAGCGCGTGCGGGTCAACGGCAGGCCGGTCTTCGTCGAGGGCGAGGTGGTGTCGAGCGGCGAGGCGGAGTCGGAAATCGCGACCGGCGAACGCAAGTCCGTGGTCTGGTCGCCCGCCTCCTCACTGTGGGGGCGACTGCTCAACTTCGACGCCGACCGGCAGCTGGCTCCCGAGGAGAACCCTTCGATCGTCCGGACGCCGCTCGTGATCGCGATGTGGGAGCCGTTCGCCGAGGCGCTCGGGTGGCCCGAGCGGCAGATCGGCTTCGGCGACGTGATCCGGTTGGCGCGCTCGAACCAGGGCTTCGCCGAGTTCGGGCACCCGGAATTCGGGAGCTTCAAGCTCGTGCACACGAACCCCGACTTCTCGACGTCGGGACTCGAAGCTGTGGTCGCCGAGTACTACGCCGCCACCGGCAAGAAGGAGGGCCTCACCGAGGAGGACATCGAGGCGTCGGAGGCGCGCCAGATCGTGCGCGACATCGAGCGCTCGATCGTCCACTACGGCGACACGACGCTCTTCATCGCCGACCAGATGCGGAAGGAGGGGCCGGGCTACGCGTCGGCTGTCGCGATGGAGGAGGTGACGCTGCTCGACTTCAACAAGAACCGCGGCGGCCAGCCCAAGCTCGTCGCGCTCTACCCCCCGGAAGGCACCTTCTACTCGGACAACCCGTTCATCGTCCTCGATGGCGAGTGGGTGCGGCCGGCCGAGCGTCGGGGCGCCGAGCGCTTCCGCGAGTTCCTCGCCGAGGAAATCACCCCGGAGCTCGCCGCGCGCTCGGGCTTCCGGCCCGCGGACCTCGAGGTGGAGCCGGTCCCGCCCGTCTCCAAGGAAAACGGGGTCGACCCGGCGCAGCCGGAGCGGGTGCTCGGACTGCCGGAGCCGCGCACACTCGACCGCATCAGGCGGGCGTGGCGCGAGGACCGCAAGCCGGCCAACGTGCTGCTCGTGGTCGACACGTCCGGCTCGATGAACGAGGAGAACCGGCTAGAGCGGGCCAAGCAGGGGCTCAACGCCTTCTTCCGGGAGGTCGGCAGGCAGGACAGCGTCGGTCTCAACATCTTCTCCGACCAGCTTCAATCGCTGCTGCCGATCGCGCCCTTCAGCCAGAACAGGCGAGAGCTCCGTGAGACCGTCGACAACCTGATCGCCGATGGCGGCACCGCGGTGTACGACGCGACCATCGAGGGCTTCCGCTCGGTCCGCAAGGGTGCCACGCCCGAGCGGATCAACGCCGTGGTGGTGTTGACCGACGGCGAGGACACGGACTCGGCCGCCAGTGCCCAGGACGCTGTGGCGGCGGTCCGTGCCCAGGGCGACTCGGACAACCAGGTGCGCGTGTTCACAATTGCCTACAGCGCCGGAGCCGCCGGCGCCGCCGAGGCGCTGCAGGCGATCGCCGAGGCCTCCGGCGGACAGGCCTACGAGGGCGATACGGAGGACATCGAGTCCGTCTACCGGAGCATCTCGAGCTTCTTCTGATGCCCGGGGAGATGCGCCCGTACAGCCGGTCCGAGTTCAACAGGGCACTCGTCGTCAACGCCCTGACCCAGCCGTTCAATGTCGTCCTGCTGGCCGGGATCGTGATCGCCGGCCTGCTGCTCAACCAGCTTCTCCCGCTACTGGTAGTCGGGCTCGTGGTGTACGGGATCGCGGTCGCCCGCACCTATCTCGACGAGGACGAGGCGAACAAGGTGCTCGAGCGCGAGCGCGAGCAGCGCCGCGAGCGCCTCGAGGCCGGTCGGCTCGACCCCGGTGTCCTCGCGGACCCGATCGCGGAGCTCCTCGGCGAGGGACGCCGGCGAGAGGCGCGAATCCGCGACGCGATCGACCGTGCCGAGCTGCCCTACGAGGAGGTGTCACAGGAGGTCGACCGCTTCATCCGCGCGATGGAGGACGGCGCCCGGCGCGCGCAGCTCCTCTACGAGGCCCTCGCCGAGAGCCCGCCCGCCGCGGTCGAACGGCGGCTGGCCGAGGTCAGCGGCGACGCGTCGAAGGCGGAGCTCACGGCGGCGCTCGAGAATCAGCTGTTGGTGCTGAGGCGGATGGAGGGCCAGCTCCAGCGCTTCTACGACGAGATGGAGCGCGTGCTGGTCGAGCTCGACACCGTGCGCGGGAACCTCGTCTCGGTGTCTGCTTCCACGGAGGCCGCGAACCAACAGCGCCTCGCGGGTGACGTTCGCGCGCTGCGCGAGGAGGTCGGCGCGGTCGCCGCGGGGATGAGCGAGGCGTACGAGGGAAGCTCCTGAGGCGCGCTGGTTGGCGCCGCGCCGGCTCAGCGGTTCGAGCGAGCGTACGCGCGCACGACGAAGTACGCCGCGCGCGGCGTGCCGTCGGGGTCGACTAGCCCGGAGTCGAAGCGGGCGCCGGGCGGCGCGCCGAACCAGTTGTAGACGAACACCCCGGTGATCCTGGAGCGCATGCCACGGCGCCTGGAGTCGTAGCGCTCCGCCAGCCGGAACATCCAGCGCGTGCGCTGCGCCGCGCGGGACTCCGAGTAGGGCCACTGTCCGCTGCCCTCGAACGCCACGATCCCGTTCGTCTCGGTCATCCAGACCTCGCCCGGCACGGTCTCGAGCATCACGCGGGTATCAAATGACGTGCCGTTGTTCACATCCTGGTAGTTGTGCAGCCCCCAGAGGCGCGGCCGGCCGGGTGCGTGGCGCAGGAACTCGCGCAGGTACCGGTGCATGTTCGCGGTGTCCAGCACGTCGGCCGCCAAAACGCGGAAGCGCCGGCGGCGGCTCTCGCGGAGCAGCACCCGGTAATAGCGGACCGCGAGGCGTGGACGCGTGAAGGTCGGCTGTGAGATGTGGTTGACCTCGTTCCAGGCCGAGTAGGTGCGCACCCACGGGTAGCGGTTGTCGAACCTGCGGACCGCGGCGCGGTACGCCCTCGCGCTCGGCGGGCGGCAGACCCTGCTTCGCGAGTAGCGGCGGCCGTCGAAGCAGCCCGAGCGGGCACCGAACGTCACGAGCACGTCCTGTCCTTGCGCGCGGGCGGCGCTCATGAAGCCGTCCACCTCCGCCAAGGCTCCGGTCCTGGCCCAGTCCCAGGCGACGACGTAGCGCACCCGCTTTAGCCCCAGGCTATGCCAGGCCGGAGTGCCGAACATCGCGGCGCTGTGCTCGCCGATGCCCACGCGGTAGCTCGCATCGGCGGGCCCCGCCGCGACGAGCACGGCGAGAAGCCAGATCAGAATCGCGGCGCCCAGCCCCTGCCGGCATACCCCAAATGTCATGGCGGTTGACCGTTTGGGCATCCGGCTGTAGCGTACCGACGGCGTCGAGTGCGCCTCGGGCGCAAAGGCCAAGCTCGGCGCTATCCGCACCTCCCCCGATCTCGGCCACGAGCCGCCGCCAATACTTCTCGCGCCGCCCTAGGCGCGTGCCAAATGACGGGACCATCCCGACCCCGGAGCCGGTCTCCACCCGCACCCAGGAGGTGTTCTCAGCCTGTTGGGATTTCGGAAGGAGGCAACGACGTGCGCACCAGATTCACCCTCAAGGTCGTCCTGCTCGCGATCATCGCGCTCGGACTTCTGGTCGCTGGCCCGGCAGTCGCTAACGCCAAGGGCGGCGGTAAGAAGACCCTCATCCTCACCGGCGAGCAGGTCCAGTCGGAGTTCCTGGATCTCGGGACCCCCGGACCAACCCCCTCGCTCGGTGACGAGCTGGTCTTCTCGGAGACCCTGTTCAAGCGTGGTCGGGAAGTCGGCGTGAGCGCCGTGGACTGCACGGTCAAGCAAAGCGTCCCGCCTTACGACGTTGTGATATTCCACTGCGTCGCAACCATCAAGCTGTTCATGAAGGGGCAGATCACCCTGCAAGGGCTGATCGAGGTCCAGGGCCTGGACGACCCAGGGCCCTTCAAGGTGGCGATCACCGGAGGCACAGGGAAGTTCCGCTGCGCCTGCGGTGAGGCGATATACCGCCAGACGAGCGATCCTGGCGTGGAGCCCGTGACGAGCGTCTACAAGCTGCGCATCGACTCGTGCAAGAAGGGCAAGAAGGACGATGACAAGAAGGGCAAGAAGGACAGGGACCGAGACAGGGATAGGGACTAAAACAGTGTCTCGGTGACGCCGGGCCGCGGGCAGTCGCTCCGCGGCCCGGCGGTCGGGGTCAGGCGCCCATACTATGCCCGTGCGCGCGGGCGACTACGAGATCCTGGAGCCCATCGCGACCGGCGCGATGGGGGCCGTGTACCGTGCCGCGCGCCTCGACACTCGGGAGGAGGTCGCGCTCAAGCGGCTCCTCGAGGAGCGCAACGTGCGGCGCTTCGAGATCGAGGCGCGCCTGCTGTCGTCGCTCGAGCATCCGCGCGTCGTGGGCGTGAGGGAGCACTTCGAGCACGGCGGCGACCTCTGGCTCGTGATGGAGCTCGTCGACGGGCCGAGCCTCCACGACCTGCTCGCCGAGCGGGGCGATCCGGGCCTGCCGGTGGACGAGTCGGTCGAGTACGCGCGCCAGGTCTGCGAGGCGCTCGCCTACGTGCACGCCCAGTACGTCGTGCACCGCGACGTCAAGCCCGACAACGCGATCCTGGGCTCCGACGGCGTGGTGCTGGTCGACTTCGGCGTCGCGCGCGAATACGAGACCGGCACCGAGGGGACCGCCGTGATCGGCACGCCCGGCTTCATGGCGCCCGAGGTGCTCGGTGGGGTGGTGTCTCCTCGCTGCGACGTCTTCGGCGTGGCCGCCACCTTGTGGACGCTGATCGCCGGCGAGCCGCCCCGCTACGGGGAGGACGCCGTGCTGCCTGTGGAGCCTCACCTCGCGGCAGCGCTGCGCGCCGGCCTCGAGCTCGACCCGAACCGGCGCACCGGCTCGGTCGAGGCGTTCGCGGCCGCGATCGGCACACGCCTTACACCCGCGCAGGGTGTCTCGCTCGCCCACAGCCTCGACGAACCCGGGATGCCGCGCACCCTGCTCGAGGCGATCCTGCGGGCCGCCGCGGGTGTGTTCGAGGCGGCCGCGGCCTCGCTCGCGCTGCTCGACCGTGCGACCGGAGAGCTCGTCTACGAAGCGTCCTGGGGCGCGGCCGGCGAGATCCTGGGTATGCGATTGCCACCCGGGATGGGGGTGGCGGGTGCGGTGGCCGCCACCGGCGAAGGCGTGGCCGTGCCGGACTGTCGCTCGGACGAGCGCTTCGCAACCGACTGGGCCGCCCGCACCGGCTATGTGCCGAGCACCATGCTCACGGTGCCGCTCAGGCGCGGGCAGCACACGTTGGGCGTGCTGCAGGTGCTCGACCGCCGCGACGGCCGCGGCTACGGCCCCGACGACGTCGAGCGCGCCGCGGCGTTCGCCGACCTTGCCCTGATGGGCGTCGAGGTGGAGGTGACTGGGCGGGAGACGGTGGTTCCCTAGACCCGCGCGCCCAGGACCTCGACGGCCAGCTCGAGCCACCTGGGTCGGGTTGCGGCCCACGCGCACGCCCTTGGCCTCCAGCGCCTCCGCCTTGGCCGCGGCGGTGCCCTTCGATCCGGACACGATCGCTCCGGCGTGGCCCATCGTCTTGCCGGGCGGCGCGGTGAAGCCGGCGATGTAGGCGAGCACCGGCTTCGAGACCTTCGCCGCGATGTAGTCGGCGGCCTCCTCCTCGGCCGAGCCGCCGATCTCGCCGCACATCACGATCAGCTCGGTCTCGGGATCCGCCTCGAACGGCTGGATGATGTCGATGAAGCTCGAACCGGGGACCGGATCGCCGCCGATACCCACGATCGACGAGTTGCCGAAGCCGCGCTGAGCCAGCTCGTTGCCGATCTGGTAGGTGAGCGTGCCGGAGCGGGAGACGAGCCCGACGTTGCCCTCCCTGAAGAACTGCGCGGGGATGATCCCGACGTTGGCCTTGCCGGGAGACAGGACGCCGGGACAGTTGGGGCCGATGAGCCTGGTCCTGCCTCGTCTCAGGTGGTTGTAGACCTTGAGCTCGTCGTGGGCTGGGATGCCCTCGGTGATCGCTATGACGAGCTCGATCCCGGCGTCATCGGCCTCGAGGATCGAGTCAGCCGCGAAGCGCGGCGGCACGAAGACCATCGCGGTGTTGGCACCGGTCTCTGCCACGGCGTCGTGGAAGGTGTTGAAGACGGGTATGCCCTCGACGTCCTGGCCGCCCTTGCCGGGCGTCACGCCGGCCACGACCTGCGTGCCGTAGTCGCGGTTGCGCAACGAGTGGAAGGTGCCCTCGCGACCCGTGATCCCGGAGACACACAGCCTGGTTGCGCCGTCGACCAAGATCGCCATCAGCCCGCCAGCTCCACGACCTTCTCGGCCGCTCCCAGCATCGTGGCCTCGGTGTGCACGTTCGGCAGATTCGCCTCCGCGAGCAGCGCTCGGCCCTCCTTGTCGTTCGTGCCGTCGAGGCGGACCACGAACGGCACGTCCGGCTCGATCTGCCTGAACGCCTCGATCAGTCCGCGCGCGACCTCGTCGCAGCGCGTGATGCCGCCGAAGATGTTGAACAGCACCGCGCTCACCTTCTCGTCCGAGAGGATCACCTCGACCGCGTCCGTGATCGCCTCGGCCTTGGAGCCGCCGCCCGCGTCGAGGAAGTTGGCCGGGCGCCCGCCCGCCTGGGCGACCACGTCGAGCGTCGACATCACGAGCCCCGCGCCGTTGCCGAGTATCCCCACGTTGCCGTCGAGCTTGACGTAGGTGAGTCCGCGCTCCTTGGCCATGCGCTCCTGCGGGTCCTCTGCCGAGACGTCGCGCAGCTCCGCGATGTCCGGATGGCGGAAGAGCGCGTTCGCGTCGATCGTGACCTTGGCGTCGAGCGCCACGACCTCGCGCTTCTTGGTGATCAGCAGGGGATTGACCTCGACGAGCGTGGTGTCCTCGCGCACGAACACGTCATAGAGCCTGGCGAGCATCGCGCCGACGGGGCGGATCACGTCCTCGGCGATACCCGACTCGAAGGCGAGCCGGCGCCCGTGGAAGTCCTGGAAGCCGACCAGCGGGTCCACGTGGAGCATCCGCATCGCGTCCGGGTCCTTCTCGGCGACCGTCTCCACGTCCATGCCGCCCATACGAGACAGCATCGCCATCGGCTTCTTGGCCGCCCGGTCGAAGACGATCGCCGCGTAGTACTCCTCGTCGATCTCGCTGGCGCGCTCCACGTAGAGCTCGTGGACCGTGAAGCCGCGGATGTCCATGCCGAGGATCGCGCTCGCGTGCTCCTCGGCCTCGTCGCGGTCGTTCGCGAGCTTGATGCCGCCCGCCTTGCCGCGCCCGCCGATCTGGACCTGCGCCTTGATCACCACGGGGAAGCCGAGCTGCTCGGCCGCCTCGACGGCCTCGCGGACCGAAGCGGCGTGCGCGCCGTCCGGCACCGGGACCTCATGCTTCTTGAAGAGCTGCTTGCCCTGGTATTCGAGAAGGTCCATGACGGATAGATAGAGTGCGCGACCGCCAAAAGCTATCGCTCGTACCCGGCCAAGCCGGGTGCTTGCGCAAGGCGGGCGCTCGACCCTATCGAAAGATCAGATGGCTCTACCGAAAGACGTCAAGTTCGTCACGTTCGACTGCTACGGAACGCTCATCGACTGGGAGACAGGCGTCTTCGACGCGTTCCAGAAGGAGGCCGACCGGGACGGATTCACCATCGACCGCGACGCGTTGATTCCTCGCTTCATCGAGGTGCAGCGCGAGATCCAGCGCGGCTCGTACGAGCTCTACGCCGAGGTGCTGCGCCGGACCGCCGTGCGCGTGGCAGCCGAGCTCGGCTGGGAGCTCGAGCCCTCGCGCTCGAACTTCCTCCCCAACAGCGTGCCGGCCTGGCCACCCTTTCGCGAGACGAACGCGCAGCTCGAGCGCTTCGCCAAGAAATACGAGGTCGGCATCCTCTCGAACATCGACGACAAGCTGCTTGGGGCCACGCGGCGCCACCTGCGCGTGGACTTCGACCTGGTGGTGACCGCCCAGCAGGTGCGCTCCTACAAGCCGGACCCGGCGCACTTCAAGGAGTGCGCCCGGCGGATCGGCTCGACCAGGAGGAACTGGGTGCACATCGCCTCCGGATACCCCACCGACGTAGCCCCGTGCATCCAGATGAAGACGCCGGTGATCTGGGTCAACAGGCACGGTGAAGAGCCCGAGGGCAAGAAGCCCGACGCCGACGTCCGGACCTTTCGCGACGCCGGCAAGCTGCTGAAGGCCGCTTGAGAGCGGTGTCCGTCAGTCCGGACGCGCTCGTCGTGACGAGCGCGTTCTGGCAGACGAACGCTGTGGCGCTGCGCGCGGGCGGGGAGGCCGTGCTGATCGACTCTCCCTATCTCCCGGACGAGCTCGACGCCGTCCCCGGGCTGCTCGCCGGCGCGGGCTTCGAGCCCGACGGCCTGCTCGCGACGCACGCGGACTTCGACCATCTGCTCGGGCGGCTCGCCTTTCCGGGCCTGACCCTGGGGCTCGGGGAGTCCTCGGTCGAGCGGCTGCGGCGCGAGCCCGGGCAGGCCCAGCGCGAGCTGCGCGACTACGACGCCCAGTTCTACCTGTCCCGGTCTGGGCCGCTGGCGCTGGGCCAGGTCCAGGGATTGCCGGTGCCGGGCCGCGTCGACCTGGGCTCGGGCGAAGGAGCCATCGAGCTCGAGCTGCACCCGGCCGAGGGCCACACTTCCGACGGGATGGCGCTGCTCGCCGAGCCGCTCGGCCTGCTGGTGGTGGGCGACTACCTCTCCGACGTGGAGATCCCGTGGCTATCGGACGGCGGCTCGCTCGCGGATTACCGGGCCACGCTGGCGCGCCTCGCCCCGCTGCTGGAGCGGGCGTCGACGGTCGTGCCGGGCCACGGGGCGCCGCACGCGCGCGTCGACGCGCTGCGGTTGCTCGACGAGGACGTCGACTATCTCGATGCGCTCGAGCGCGGGGAGGAGCGCGGGGCGTTGCCCGCCGGCCGCGACACGAAGGCCCAGCGCAAGATCCACGCGGAGAACCTCAGCGTGGCCTAGCTGCGCTCGATCACCAGCTTGCGCTCGGGTTGCCGGACCGCCTCCGGCGCCTCCTCCCAGTCCACAACGCGGCTCGTGACGAGCCCGGGACGCAGCCTCCCCTCGAGCACCAGCTCGAGGATCGCCGGGATCGTGGGGCGGGCCTGCGCGCGCCCGATGTGGAAGTTCACGCCGCGCGTGTACATCTCGAGCAACGGCATCGGGGTCTCGGGCTCGAAGAGGATCCCGACGCTCGTGCAGTCGCCGCCCGGCTCGGTCGAGCGCAGCGCGCAGGCGAGGCTCTCGCGGGTGGCGCCCGCGTCGACGGTGATCGCGTAGGAGCCGAGCTTCCGTGGGGGCGGGCCCTCGTGCACGTGTGCCCCGAGCTCCTCCGCCACTCGCAGCCGCTCGGGGTCCTCGTCCAGGTACGTCACCCGGCTCGCCCCGAGTGCGTGCGCGGCGTCGACCGCGTAGAGGCCGATGCTGGGTGCGCCGCCTCCGACGATCAGCACGTCCGCGCCCGGCCGGTGCTCGAGCGGGTGCGCCACGGTCCGCCAGCCGTCCGGGATGTTGTCGCTCGCGCTCGCAACCGTGGCCGGGGAGAGGTCATCAGGGATCGGCACGAGCATGTGGTCGGCGAACGGCACCCGCACGAGGTCCGAGAGCGCGCCGCCCCAGTCGCCGCCGAAGGCGCCGAAGCCGAACATCGAGTTCTCCGGGACGGTCAGGCAATCTCCGGTCTGGCCGCGCATGCAGCGCTCGCACTCGCCGCAGGAGATCTGAAACGGCACCACAGCCCGCGTGCCGACCTCGATCTCGGTCATGTCCCCAACCTGCACGACCTCCGCCACGAACTCGTGCCCGAGCGCGATCGGAGCCGGCATCGGGGCCGCGCCCCTAACGATGCTGATGTCGAGGTCGCAGAGCGCGACGGCGAGCGGCCGCACCATCGCGTCGTTCGCCTCGTGCAGCAACGGGTCGGGTGCCTCCTGCCACTCGACGCTGCGGTCATCCGTGATCGTCAGCTGCCTCATGCCGCGGGATCCTCTCGCAAGTCGCGGCTTCCCGGGAGTGAGCCCCGGGCACCGCCGCCCTCAGCCAGCCACGCTGTCAGCCGTCGACGATCAGGAAAGCGAGCTCCGTCTCCCACTTGGAGTAATCGGGCTCGGTGCCCGGGCTCACCCGAAGATGCTCTACCCCGCACGGGAGCGCGCGACCACGCTTGCTCTCGTGGCTGTACACGATCCCGTGCCGCTCGGCCCATTCGATCAGAGCCGCCCGCTCGTCGCCCAGGTCCCACTCGGTCTCGCTGCGATATGGACCGACGTGCAGCATCGTGAGGTAGCGGCCCGCCGGCAGGGCGTCATGCCGAACGCGCTCGTCGGCGGGTACCTCGCCGACCACCGGCACGGCCACCTCGAGCTCGAGCGGCTCGCCGCCGGCGTCAACCTCGTGGGTCCGGATGAAAGGCGGGCCGGCGGGTGTGACCCCGTGGCGGCGCAGCCACCCGAACAGCTCGGGGAACGCCGGATCGACGGCGGCCGGCACCCCACTGGTCACGTGGCACCAGACGCCGAGGTAGGGCTGCGCGGCGCGCTCCTCGATCTGCGGCGTGCGAGCATCGACGGACTCGGTTGTGTCGGTCATGTTCTGTGTGACCCGGCCGGCGTCACTAACTCATCGGTGGCTCGCTCGTCGCGAGCGGCCGGGGCCGCTAGTCGGGCACCGGCTCCGGCACGCGCAGCACTGGTTCGGCGAGCGGGTCCTGCACGCGCGCGATCAGCAGCGCCGAGATCGCCATGCCCGCGAACAGCACGAAGCCGAGCGCGCCGAAATCCGCCAGGGCCAGCACGCCGCCGCCCGCCGCCGCGCCGATCATGTAGCCGAGCTGCGAGCTCGCCGTGCGGGCGCCCATCATCGCTCCCGGTCGTCCTGGGAGCTGGGCGAGGCCGAGCGCGCTGGCCGCGGTCGAGCGCAGCGCGGCGAACATGGCCATCGCGCAGAAGAGGCCGAGCGTGAACCACACTGACGGCGTCAGGTTGAGCACCGGAACCAGGATCGTGCCCATCAGCAGGGCCGACACGACAATCAGCGCCTTGCGCGGGACGCGTTCGGTGAGCCGGGCCGTATTCGTCGAGACGACGAGGAACACGATCGAGCCGACAGACAGCAGGAACCCCACCTCGGACTCGTCCACCCCGTAGTTCTCGATGTAGAACGCCCCCGCGTACGTCAGCTCGGCGGTCCAGGCCGAGTAGGCGACCAGCTCGGCGGTGCTCCAACGGCGAGCCGAGGGGTCGCGGAAGACCGCCGCGAGCCCGTCCCGCGCACCGCCGGCCTCGCCGCTTCGCCGGCCCCGCGGCGCGAGCGTGGCCGCCGCCAGCGCCAGTCCCGCGATCACGGCAGGCACCAGATAGGCGAGCCGCCATGAGCCGCCTTCGGCCAAAAGCCCGATCACCGGGTTGCCCACTATCCACGCGACCGACTGCGCCCCCACCACCCAGCCGACCGCCCAGGCGGCCTGCTCCGCCCCGAAGTAGGCGGGCACGCCGGCGAAGCCCGCGGAGAGCAGGCATGCCACCCCGATGCCGGTGACCAGATGGGCGGCGTAGAAGGGGAGCAGCGAGGGAGCGGCGGCGGTGAGCCCGGCGCCCGCGAGCGCGAACAGCGCCCCGGCAAGGAGCAGCGGCCGCACGCCCGCCCGGTCGATCAGCGGCCCGATCGCGAGCGAGACCGCGACCGCCGTGGCGGCGAGCACCGACCGGGCGAGGCCGACCTCGCTGAGGCTTGCGTCCAGGTCGCGCCCGATCTCGACCATGATCGGGGCGAGAACGACAATCGAGGACTGGGTCGCGACTGTCGCCAGCACGAGCGGCAGGAGCGCCCGGCCGCGAGTGCTCACGAGCCGGCCGTGCGCAGCGCTCGCGAGGCCTCCCGCGCCGCGAGCCCGAAGCGCGGCTCGGGCTCCACCTCTCCACGCAGGACGGCAGCCACCTGCTCGGCGAAGGCCGGGCCGTGCTTATAGCCGTGGCCGGAGCCGCCACCGAGCAGCCATACCCGCTCGTGCTCCGGGTGGCGGGCGAACAGGAAGTTCGCGTCCGGCGTTAGCGAGTAGTGGCAGACGGGCGCCGAGCGCACGCTCGCGCCCGCGAGCGCGGGGAAGCGGTAGCCCAGGTAAGCGGACGAGCGCCGGGTCCGCTCGTCGGTGGCCCGCTCGGGCCGCTCGTCCGGGTCGATTTCCGGGCCCTCGGCGTCGTTCGACACCTTCATCCCGTGCGGCTCGACGAGCCCGTGGCCGTAGAAGGAGCTGTCGAAGTCGAGCCAGCCCGGCACGGACGGGGTGGCCCACTCCGGCGGCGTATCGAACAGGCATACGTCCTGGCGCGTGACCCTCAGCCGCACCAGCGCGGGGAAGAGGCGTGCGAGCCAGGCGCCACAGGCCCAGATCACGTGGTCGGCTTCGAGCACCCGCCCGGCTGCCAGCGACACCCCCTCGCCGGCGGGCGAGGCAAGCGCCCGCTCCTCTCGCAGCCCGCCCTCGCGTGCCCGGGCCACGAGTGCCCGCACACCGTCCCCGGCGCGCAGCACTCCGGCCTCCGGCTCGAACAGCCCGAACTCGAGGTCATCGACACGTAGGCTCGGGAACAGACGCGCGGCCTCGGCCGGCTCGAGCCGCTCGACGGGAATGCCGGCGGCGCGCATCGCCTCCTCGCTGTTCGCCTCCCAGCCGCCGTCCCGGTGGACGAACCACACGACGCCGGCCTCGATCAGAACGCCGCGGCCCAGCTCGCGCCACAGCGATCGGCCCCTGTACGCAAGTTCTGTGTAAAGCTGGTCGGCGCCGTGCGAGTAGCGCAGCATGCGCGTCTCGCCGCCCGACTCCGAGCGCGGGTCCCCAGGCTCGTACCGGTCGACGAGCGTGACCTCCCACGCGTCGCGCACGAGGCGGTCGGCCAGCGCCGAACCGAAGATCCCGGCACCGACGACGAGTGCCGACGGCACGGGTCTAGTGGATGACGGCGATGGTGTCGCCGGTGGCGACCGAGCCGCCCTCGGAGACGCTCAGCTCCTCGACCGTTCCCGCGGTCGGCGCGGTGATCTCGTTCTCCATCTTCATCGCCTCGATCACGCAGACGAGCGCGCCCTCGTCGACCTGCGCGCCCTTCTCGACCGCGACCCTCAGGACGGTGCCCTGGATCGGGGAGATGAGGGCTCCGGCCGTCCCCCCTCCGCCGTCGCTCTTGCGCTCGCGGCGGCGCGCCCTGCGCATGCCGCCGCCGGCCGGAGCGGCGCCGTTGGGGGTCAGCGCGTATCCGATCACCTTGACGTCGAAACGGCGCCCCGATACCTCGACCGCGTAGTCACGCTCGAGCTTCTCGGCCTCAGACTCGCCGTCGCCGGCCGCACTGGGGACGGCGAGCTGTGCCAGCCAGTCCTGATCCTCGACCAGGTCGCGGCAGGTCTCGCCTGCTGCCCACTGCTCGGACGCGAGGAGCGCCCGGTGGAAGGGGACGAGCGTCTGAAGCCCCTCGATCTCGTACTCCCCGAGCGCGCGCAGCATGCGCCGGGTCGAAGCGCTCCGGTCGACGTCCCAGACGATCAGCTTGGCGATCATCGGGTCGTAGAGCGGCAGCACCTCGTAGCCCTCCTCGGCGCCCGAGTCCACGCGTACGAAGGGACCGGAGGGCTCGCGGTAGGAGCCGATCCGCCCGGGAGCCGGAGCGAACTTCTTGGAGGCGTCCTCGGCGTTGATGCGGCACTCGATGGCGTGCCCGCGGATGTCCACGTCCTTCTGGGCGTAGGCGAGCGGCTCGCCGGCGGCGATCTTGACCTGCTCGCGAACGATGTCGATGCCGGTGACCATCTCGGTCACGCAGTGCTCCACCTGCACGCGCGTGTTCATCTCGAGGAAGTAGTAGTCGCCGTCCTGGAGGAGGCCCTCGATGGTGCCGGCGCTCCGATACCCGACCGCGCGCGCCGCGTCGGTGCCGATCTTGCCGATCTGCTCACGCAGCTCGGGGTCGACGGCCGGCGCCGGCGACTCCTCGATCAGCTTCTGGTGGCGGCGTTGCACGGAGCAGTCGCGCTCGAACAGATGGATCACGTTGCCGTGCGCGTCGGCCAGCACCTGCACCTCCACGTGGCGCGGATCGGGCAGGTAGCGCTCCACGTAGACCGTCGCGTCCGAAAAGAACTTCTCGCCCTCGCGCGCCGCGCCCTCGAATGCCTTCTCGAGCTCGTCCTCCGACTCGGCCACGCGGAAGCCCTTGCCACCACCACCGCCCGCCGCCTTGATCGCGACCGGGTAGCCGACGGACTCGTCGATTACCCGGCGCGCGTCGTCGGCCGTCTCGACCGGGTCGGTCGTACCCGGCACGATCGGCACGCCGGCGTCGCGCATCAGCTCGCGCGCCCTCGTCTTCGAGCCCATCGCCTCGATCGCCCCCGCCGGCGGCCCGATGAACACGACCCCGCCCTCCTCGCAGGCGCGCGCGAAGGCCGCGTTCTCGGCCAGGAAGCCGTAGCCGGGATGGATCGCATCGGCGCCCGACCGGCGGGCGACGTCGAGGATCTTCTCGACCACCAGGTAGCTCTCGTTCGCCGGCCCCGGCCCGAGCAGGTAGGCCTCACCCGCGCGGCGCACATGCGGCGCATCCCGATCCGGCTCGGAGTACACGGCCACGCTCGCCACGCCAAGCTCCTCGAGCGTGCGCATGACGCGGATTGCTATTTCGCCGCGGTTCGCGACGAGCACCTTCTCGAACATCGGGGGCCGGGAGGTTATCGACGCACTCCATAATGGGATGAGTGAAGAAGGCCGCCGCTCCGGTTGCCGCCGCGGCGGCTGCGCTCGCGCTCGCGGCGCCCGCCGAGGCCGGCTTGCAGTTCGAGCGCTGCGGTCTTTTCGGATTCCAGTGCGCGCGCCTGACCGTCCCGCTCGATCGGGCGGGCGCCGTTCCAGGCCGGGTCTCGCTGTTTGTCAAGCGGGTCCGTGCGCGCGTCCGGCCCGCCCGCGGCGCCCTGTTCGTCCTGGCCGGCGGACCGGGGCAGTCAGCCACGGCGTCTTTCGGCGGCGACGCCCTGTCCATCCTGCACCCCACCTACCGGCGGCGCGACCTGATCATCCTCGACCAGCGCGGGACGGGGAGATCGGGCCTCCTGCGCTGTCGCCCCCTCGAGCGCGCCAACCTGCTCAAAGCCGGCGCGGCGGCGGGCCGCTGCGCGGCCGTGCTCGGGCCGCGACGGGCGTTCTACACGAGCCGTGACTCCGTCGAGGACATCGAGGCGATCCGGCTCGCGCTCGGATACGAGCGCATCGCGCTGTTCGGAACCTCGTACGGGACGAAGGTCGCGCTCGGCTACGCGCTCGGCCACCCGGCGAACGTCGAGCGTCTCGTGCTCGACTCGGTGGTCGAAGCCGAGGGCCCGAACGGGCTCTACCTCGACACCCTCGAAGCCGTGCCACGCGTCCTGCGAGCGCTGTGCCGTTCGGGCTGCAGGGCGTTCACCGATGACCCGGTGGCCGACGTGCGGAGGCTGGTCGGGCGGCTGGCGCGGCGGCCGCTGCGGGGCCGGGTCGTGGGTCCCCGCGGGCGGGTCCTGCGCCGGTCGATGGACCGCGGAGACCTGTTTGCGGTCCTCCTCGGAGGCGATCTCAACCCCGGGCTCAGGGCGAGCTTTCCGGGCGCCGTCCGCGCGGCGCTTGCCGGCGACGCCGCCCCGCTGCTCCGCCTACGGTCGCGGGCCTTCGCGGTCGACGGCACCCCGCCGCCACCGGGGGTGCTGAGCTCGATGCTCTACACCGCGACGACGTGCGAGGAGACGCGCTTCCCGTGGCTTCGCGCAACTCCGCCGGAAGAGGCATTGCGGCGAGCGCAGGCAGAGGCCACGGCGGCGATCCTTCCTGATGACGCGTTCGATCCGTTCGACCGCGCCACCGCGGTCGATAACGACCTGATCGAGCTCTGCGGGCACTGGCCGGCGGCCGCCGCCGCGCCGGATTTCGCCCCCGGCCCGCTCCCGGACGTGCCGGTGCTTCTGATGGAGGGCCAGGACGACCTTCGCACTCCGGTGGAGAATGCCCGCCGCGTCGCGGACCAGTTCCGGCGCTCACGACTGCTCGTCGCACCGGAGACCGGCCACGGGGCGCTCGGCGCCGACCGCTGCGCGAATGCGGCCTTCGCGAGGTTCATGCAGGGCAAGCGGTTCAGGACGAGCTGCCCCGGCGGGCCGCGGCTCTTCCCTGCGACGCCGCCCCCGCCGGCTCGCCTCGGCCGGGTGCGCCCCGTTGCGGGCGTGGCGGGGGTGCGCGGTCGCCTTCTGGCCGCCATCGAGCTGACCCTGCATGACGTCGGCGACGATGCGCTCACCGCCCAGATCTTCGATCCCGAGGATCCCGACCTCGCCCGGGGCGGAGGCCTCCGCGCGGGCAGCTACCGCGTGGACCTGGCTCTGACTCTCCAGCTCCGCCGCCTGGCGTTCGTGCCCGGCGTGCGGCTGACCGGCCGTGTGAAGAGCTTCTTCCGTTCACGGCGACGGCGCGGCCGCATCCGCGTGCTCGGAGGACGGGGTGTGCCGAGCGGCGTGGTCACGATCCGAGGGAGTCGCGTCCGCGGGACGCTCGGCGCCCGCCGCGTGAGCGCCCGGCTCGACCCGACCCCGCAGGCCGCCAGGGTCCGCTCGATCGCATCGGTTCCTACCGCTTCACCGCGAACTCCATGAAGGTTGCCCACCGGGACTGCCGCACGCCCCGGTTCTCCAGGTCGAGCGACTTCGTGAAGTCCTCGAAGAGGTGCTTGCCGCCTCCGAGGATGACCGGCGCGACGATGATGCCGAGCTCGTCGACGATGCCGGCATCGAGCCCCTGCCGGATCACCTCGCCGCCGCCGCCGATGCTCACGTCCTTGTCCCCGGCGGCCTCCTTCGCCCGGTCGATCGCTTCCTCGAAGTCTCCGACGAAGCTGAACTCGCCGGTATCGGGCTCCTCCTCCGGCCGGTGGGTGACCACGAAGACGGGCACGCCGAACGGGTTCTTGTCGCCCCAGTGCCCCGCGGCCTCGTACATGCTGCGGCCGATGACGATCGCGCCGACTCGCGCCATGATCTCGTTCAGGTACTCGGCGTCCTCGCCTTCGGGCTCGCCCTGCGGCTCGTTCTCGTAGCTCCATGGGCCGCCGAAAACCCAGTAGTGCAGGCGCTCCCCGCCTTCGCCGAGGCCCTTGCCCGGGCCGTCGTCCGGTCCGGTGATGTAGCCGTCCACCGAGGTCGTGATCCCCGCGATTACCTTCGCCATCCGAGCTCACCTCATTCGCGCCGTCGTGCCTTGAGCATAGGCAGGCCCGTCTCGCAGTGGCGCTTGCGCCACTGTCAAGTTTCGCCCGCGACGGGCGCTGAGCACCCGCGTTCCCGTCAGGCGGCCAGCACCGCGTCGCGCTCAGGCTCTCGCGCCCGCGTCTGCGCCACGATCTCGCCGCCGCGCGCAGGGGTAAGGAAGATCGCGCGCCGGTTCGGGCGCTCGGGCCGCGTGTCCGCGGGACGGAGCTCGAGCCGGCGGGCGAGCGTCTGCAGCACGATCCGCATCTCGAGCTGCGCGAAGCTCGCCCCGATGCAGCGCCGGACGCCGCCGCCGAACGGGATCCAGGTGTAGGTCCCTCCCTGCCCCTCGAGGAAGCGCTCGGGCCGGAAGGCGAGTGGGTCCGGATACACGTCCGCGCGCCGGTGCATCAGGTAGATGCAGGGCGCCAGGTTCACTCCCGCCGGCAGCAGCCGGCCGCCGATCTCCATCGGCTCCTTCAGCCGCCGCAGCACGATCGAGACGGTCGGCCGCAGCCGCAGCGTCTCCTTGACCACGGCGTCGGCGTATTCGTCGTCGCCGTCGCGTAGGCGCTCGAGCATCTCCGGGTGCCGAACGAGCCGTTCGAGCGCCCACGTCAGCGAGGTCGCCGTGGTCTCGTGGCCGGCCACCAGCAGCGTCACGAGTTCGTCGCGCAGCTCCTGGTCCGACATCGGGCTGCCGTCCTCGTGCCGGGCCTGAAGCAGGAGCGACATGATGTCCTCGCGCTGCTCGAGGTCGCCGGCGTTGCGGCGTGCGCGGATCTCGTCGTACACGAGCGAGTCGGCCGGTTCGAGCACGCGCCGGAACAGCTTCATGCGCGCCACACGCTTGGGCCCGAGCGCAGCGAGCAGGCCCATGCGGCGAGGGTCGCCGCTCCAACTGAGAGCGTCCGACAGCGATGCTCCGAGGCGCTCCTTGCGCTCCCCGTCCTGGACGCCGAAGACCGTTCGCATGATCACCTCGAGGGTGAGCGCCTGCATGCTGGGCAGGGCTCTCAGCGGGCGCCCGAGCGGCCAGCGGTCAAGCTCGGCTCGGGCGACCTCGGCGATCGTGCCGGCGTATCCCTTGAGTCGATCGCCGTGGAAAGGAGGCAGCATCAGCTTGCGCTGGCTCATGTGGGCGGCGTCGTCGAGGAGCAGCACGGAGTTGGTGCCGAGCACCGGCAGCAGCACGATGTTGGCCTCGCCGGCGTGGAGCAGCCGCGGGTCGCCCGTGAACACCTGTTTGACGGCATCGGGCTCGCTGAGGAAGACCCAGGTGCCCTCGTGGGTGATCTTGAGTGTGAAGCTGTCGCCGTAGCGGCGCCTGCACTCCTCCATGTAGGCGGAGGGGCGGACGAGCCAGCGGAGCGTCTGGAGTGCTCGAGGGGTCGTCGGGCCGGGCGGAAGCGTGGGGTTCACCACCCAAACCGTACGGGACCCCTACGCCAGCGCGCGCCCCACCAGCTCCGCGTGCGCCTCCACCTCGCGCGCAAAACGCTCGAAGTCGTGCGCGTAGAGCTGCTGGGGCCCGTCGCAGAGCGCTACCTCCGGATCCTCAGCCACCTCGACGATGATCCCGTCGGCCCCCACCGCCGCGGCCGCCCGTGACAGCGGACCGACGAGCCGCCGGTCGCCCGAGGCGTGGCTGGGATCGACGATCACCGGCAGGTGCGTGTGCAGCTTCAGCCAGGGCACCGCGCCGAGGTCGAGCGTGAAGCGCATCGCGGTGTCGAAGGTCCTGATGCCGCGCTCGCAGAGGATCACGCGCTCGTTTCCCTCCTTGAGCACGTAGTCGGCCGCCTGGAGGAGCTCGTCGAGGGTGGACGACAGGCCGCGCTTCAGGAGCACCGGCTTGCCGAGCTTTCCCACCACCTCGAGCAGCCCGTAGTTCTGCATGTTGCGGGCGCCGACCTGGATCACGTCGACCACCTCGGCGAAGCGGTCGGCCAGCTCCACCGCCGTCATCTCGCTCACGACCGGCAGGCCGGTCTCCGCGCGCACCTCGCCGAGGATGTCGAGGGCCTCGAAGCCGAGGCCCTGGAACGAGAACGGCGAGGTTCTGGGCTTGAAGGCGCCACCGCGCAGCATCGAGGCGCCGGCGGCGGCCACCGCCCGCGCCACGACGCGCGTCTGGTCGGGGGTCTCCACCGTGCATGGACCGGCGATCAGGCAGAAGGTCTCCCCGCCGCCCACGCGGCGGCCGTCGACCTCGAAGACGGTTGACTCGTGATGCGAGAGCTCACTCGAGGCGAGCTTGTAGGGCCGTGAGATCGGGATCACCTGGTCGACGCCCGGCAGCCCCTCGAGGCCCATCTCGCGGACCCCCTCGGGATCGCCGATCGCCCCGATCGCGGTGGTGAGCTCCCCCGGCATCACCTTGGCGTGCACTCCCGCGGCCTCGAGTCGCTCGACGACCGCCTCGATCTGGGCGGGGGTCGCGTCGGGTGTCATCACGACCATCACGGGTTCAGGACGCTCGGCTCCGGGCGAGAGGCGCCAACGCCGGCCTCCTGCTGCGTGCGCATGCTCTTGAGGAACGCCCGCACCAGGGTTGCGACGCCCGTCAGCAGCAGCGCCACGGCGAGGATCGTCAACAGCAGGTCATCGAAGTCGCGGCCCGCCCACTCCTCGAGCAGCGACAGCACGTAGACGCCGCCCACGGCCGCCGGGACCGAGCCGAACGCCATCCACTTCGACAGCTCGAAGTCGACCGTCCGCTGGCGCCAGTGCTTGTAGCCGCCCACGGTCTTCGTGACAGCGGCGTAGGCGAGGTCGGTGCCGACGGCGGTGACGGGTGTGACCCCGAAGACGAGGATCAGCATCGGGGTCATCAGCGACCCCCCGCCGATGCCGGTCATTCCCACCAGGATGCCGACCCCGAGGCCGAAGCCTATGAGGGCTAGGTCCATGAGCGGAGGAGCCTAGTCAGCGCGCGGGCCTACAGGACCATCCCCGCACCGACGGTGTCGTTCGTCGACTCGTCGATGAGGATGAAGCTGCCGGTCGCGCGGTTGCGCCGGTACTGGTCCACGAACAGCGGAGACGAGAGACGGATGTTGAGGCGGCCGATCTCGTTGAGCCCGAGTCTGGTGGCCTGCTCGTCGCGGTGCAGGGTGTTGACGTCGATGCGGTAGCGCACGTCATCGACCTTGGCGAGCGCTGTGCGCGTCGTGTGCTTGATCCGGTAGCGGCCGGACGGTGACAGCGGGCGCTCCGACATCCAGCAGACCATGGCGTCGATCTCGCGCGCCTCGATCGGCCGGTTGTGGTCGCGGCAGATCATGTCCCCGCGCGAGACGTCGACGTCGTCCTCGAGTCGCAGCGTGACCGACAGGGGCGGGTAGGCCTCCTCCATCTGGCCGTCGTAGCTGTCGATCGCGGCGATGCGGCTCTCGCGCCCGGAGGGGAGCACGACGACCTCGTCGCCGGCGCGGAACACGCCCGAGGCCACCTCGCCGGCGTAGCCGCGGTAGTCGTGGTGCTCGTCGGACATCGGCCGGACCACCCACTGGACGGGGAAGCGCGCGTCCTGCAGGTTGCGGTCCGAGGCCACGAAGACGTGCTCGAGGTGGTAGAGCAGCGACGTGCCCTCGTACCAGGGCATGCGGTCGGAGCGCTCGACCACGTTGTCGCCGTGCAGCGCCGAGATCGGGATGAAGGTCAGGTCGTGGACGTCGAGCTTGGCTGCCCAGCCCGAGAACTCGTCGGTGATCCGCTCGAAGACGCCCTGGTCGAAGTCGACCAGGTCCATCTTGTTCACGCACACGACCATGTGCGGGATGCGCAGGAGCGAGGCGATGAAAGCGTGCCGGCGGGACTGCTCGAGCACTCCCTTGCGTGCGTCCAAGAGGATCAGCGCAAGGTCGGCGGTCGACGCGCCCGTGACCATGTTGCGCGTGTACTGCTCGTGGCCGGGCGTGTCGGCGATGATGAACTTGCGCCGGGGCGTGTGGAAGTAGCGGTAAGCCACGTCGATCGTGATGCCCTGCTCACGCTCGGCACGCAGGCCGTCGGTCAGCAGGGCGAGGTTCACGTAGCCGTCGCCGCGGCGCCGCGAGGTCTCCTCGACATGCTCGAGCTGGTCCTCGAAGATCGACTTCGTGTCGTAGAGGAGCCGGCCGATCAGCGTCGACTTGCCGTCGTCCACCGATCCGGCGGTGGCGAAGCGCACGAGCTCGGCCGTGCGCTCCGTTACCGGAGGCGCCCCGTTGGAGGAGACGGCGCTCAGAAGTAGCCCTCCTTCTTGCGGTCCTCCATCGCGGCCTCCGAGATGCGGTCGTCCGCGCGCGTCTCGCCGCGCTCCGTGATGCGGGTGGCGGCGATCTCGCGCACCACCTCCTCGAGGCTCGCGGCGTTCGAGCGAACCGCGCCCGTGCAGCTCATGTCCCCGACCGTGCGGAAGCGCACCGACTCCTGGAAGGGAGCCTCGCCCGGCAGCAGCTCGACGAAGTTCGAGATCGCGTAGAGCATCCCGTCGCGCTTGAAGACCTCGCGCGTGTGGGCGAAGTAGATCGACGGCAGGTCGATCCCCTCGGCGCTGATGTACTCCCAGACGTCGAGCTCGGTCCAGTTCGAGAGCGGGAACACGCGCACGTGCTCGCCCGGCTTGACGAAGCCGTTGTAGAGGTTCCAGAGCTCGGGCCGCTGGACCTTGGGGTCCCACTGGCCGAAGTCGTCGCGGAAGGAGAGGATGCGCTCCTTCGCGCGCGCCCGCTCCTCGTCGCGCCGCGCGCCGCCGAAGGCCGCCTTGAAGCCGTGCTCCTCGATCGCGTCGAGGAGCGTGACCGACTGGAGCCGGTTGCGCGACGCGCGCGGGCCGAGCTCCTCGACAACGCGGCCGCTGTCGATCGACTCCTGCACGGACGCCACGACGAGCCGGGCGCCCATCGCGTCGACCATCTGGTCGCGGTACTCGATCACCTCGGGGAAGTTGTGGCCCGTGTCCACGTGCATCACCGAGAAGGGCAGCGCCGCCGGCCAGAACGCCTTGCGCGCGAGGTGCAGCAGCACAGCGGAGTCCTTGCCGCCCGAGAACAGCAGCACAGCGCGCTCGAGCTCGGCGGCCACCTCGCGGATCACGTGGATGGCCTCGGACTCCAGCGCCCGCAGATGGGAGATCTCGTAATTCATCCGCTCTTCGGGCGGCACAATACGCGGGATCTCGACGGTACTCATGGCGTGGTGGACGGTGCTAGACGTGCAGGCCGCACTCGGTCTTCTCCTGCCCGGCCCAACGGCCCTCGCGACCGTTGCCCGGCAGGGTGCAGGGGGCACACCCGATCGACTCGTACCCCCTGTCGTGCAGCGGATGGTAGGGCAGATCGTGCTCGTTGACGTAATTCCACACGTCGCGGTCGCTCCAGTCGGCTAGGGGATTGAACTTCCATACCCCCCGCGCGTCGTCCCATTCCACGTTCTCGGCGTCCGCTCGGGTGGGCGATTGCTCGCGTCGAATGCCGGTGATCCAGGCGTCGACGCCTGCAAGAGCCTGCCCAAGCGCCTCGACCTTGCGCGAGCCACAGCAGTTGCCCGCGCTCCAGGGCGTGCCGTTCGGCGGCGTGGCGTCCATCACCTCGACCCGGAGGCCGTAGCGGTCCTCGACCTTGCGCCAGACCTCGTATGTCTCGGGGAACAGCACGCCGGTATCGATCGTGAACACGCGGGCCGACGGCTCGATGCGCATCAGCATGTCGATCAGGACCGTCTCCTCCTTCTGGAAGGAGCAGGCCATCACGAGCCGCGGGTGGTGGCGCTCGACCGCGAGCTGGAGGGTGTCCTCGGCTGTGTCTACACCGCGCATTCGCCCTCACCCCGGATGACCTGGAAGGGCTCCTTGCGCTGCCAGTCGACGAAGTGGCTCATGTTCTCGAGGCTGAACTCGATCGGGAGGGCAAGCTCGCGGACCTCGTCCTCGAAGCGCTTCGTGCCGGCGCGCTCCGCGTACGCGTTGAACTCCTCGCCGTCCTCGCGCTCGGCCTCGTACATGCGGATCCAGCGCTCCACCGCCTCGGGCACGCGTTTGGCGGCCAGGCGGACCTTGAGCCTGGTGCCATAGAGCACCTCGCCGCCCTCGTAGCGGCCGCCGATATGGGCCACGTAGGCGGGGATGGTGTGCTCGCCCACCTTGATCGACGCGCCGTAGAACCCGATGTTGGCGATGTGGTGCTGGCTGCAGCCGTTGGGGCAGCCCGACATCTTGATGTGGATCCGCTTGGTGAGCGGGTCGTCGATGCCCATCTCCTCGATCCGCTCCATCAGGGCGCGGTTGAGGCCCATCGAGCTCGTGATGCCGAGCTTGCAGGAGTCGGTGCCGGGGCAGGAGACCGTGTCGACGATCTGGCTGGCGCCGGCCTCGCCGAGGCCGAGCTCGCTGAGCGCCGTCCACACCTCGTAGAGCGACTCGTTGCGCACCCAGCGCAGCAGCAGGTTCTGCTCGACGGTCGTGCGCGCGTAGCCGCCCGAGTAGTCGCGCATGATGGCGGCGAGCCCGCGGAGCTGCTCCGGCGTCAGGTCGCCGCGGACCACCCGCACCTGGACGCTCGAGAAGCCGTCCTGGCGCTGCGGCTCGACGTTCGAGGCGCGGAAGCGCTCGAAGGGAGTGCCGTCGCCGTTCGGCTGGGCGTAGTGGGCGAGCGGCAGCGGGGCGTTCGCCTCCTCGTCGTCCTCGAACAAGAGCGGCGCGGGGTCGAAGTCACGCTCGGCGACCCAGTCGCCCTGGAGCTCCTCCTCGACCTGCTCGCGGAAGGCGTCGATGCCGATCTTGTCGATCAGCACCTTGATGCGCGCCCTGGCGCGGTTCACGCGCAGCCACTCCTGGCGGTCGAAGATGCGGAAGACCGCCTCCGAGACCTTGAGGTAGTCGCCGTTGTCGAGCTCGACGAACTCGTAGAGGGTCGGCGCGACACGCGGCATGATCGAGGTGCCGCCGCCCACGCGGATCTCGACGCCGCGGACGCCGTCGCGCTCGCGCGGGATGAACGCGATGTCGTGGATGCCGGTGATCGCGCGGTCCTCGTCGGTCGCCGTGAAGGCGGTCTTGACCTTGCGCGGCATCAGCTGCGTCGTCGGGTGGCGCACGAAGTAGCGCACGTAGGCGCCCGCGTATGGGGTGATGTCGAAGAGCTCACCCTCGGTGATGCCGGCCCAGGGGTCGCCGGTCACGTTGCGGACGGTGTTGCCGCAGCCCTCGCGCGAGGAGAGGCCGGAGTCGGATATGCGGCGGATCAGCTCGGCGGCGTCGCGCAGCGGGACGTGATGGATCTGGATGTTCTGGCGGGTGGTGATGTGGCCCTTGTTGAGCGGGGCGTACTCCTCGATCACGTCCGCGAAGGTCTCGAGCTGCTCGGGCGTCACGCCCCCCATCGGCAGCTTCACGCGGATCATCTGGACGTCCGCCTGGCGCTGGCCGTACACCCCCTGCTTGAGCCGGAAGCCGATGAACTCGTCCTCCGGGGTGTCGCCCGCGAGGAACTTCTCGGCCTCGTTGTCGAAGTCGTCGAACTCGCGCTCGAGGATCGGGATCACGTGTCCGGGGACGTTTTCGTAGACCTCGGGGTTTTCGAGCGAGCCCTTCCTGCCTTTGCCGTGCTGCGGCTTTTGCTCGATCGCGACGGGTTCCATGCGGTCGATTCCTCTCGCTGTGTCCGGGGCGCCGTCTGCCTGAGCGGTCCAAAGTACCAAAACCCGGTCGGGTTTTCAGCATTATCGGTGGCGGATGGGTCGGTCTCGCGTCTGGGCTGGGGAAGGGGGTGGAGCTCGGTGTGCTCGAACGATCCTGGATTGGTGGTCCAGGAGACCGGCAAAGCAGGACGGCAGGCCCGATCCAGGATTCACCGGGGCCGTCCGTCCCCACCCTCTTTCCCAGCCGAACCCGGCCGGCGGAGACCCACCCGGGACGCTGCCTAAGCGCTCACCGCACGCCGGTAGCGGTAAACCGCCAGCCCGGCGAACACGACGATCAGGCCGATGCACCAGGCCACGGCCGCCCAGACGTCGTTGTTGTGCGGCGCGTCCACCCAGAGCGCGCGCAGCGCGTCGACCACGGTCGAGAACGGGTTCGCCTCGGCGAACGCCTCGAGCCAGGACGGCATCGATTCCGGTGGCACGAACGCCGACGAGGCGAACGTGAGCGGGAAGATCAGCATGAAGCCGAGCGCCTGGGCGCCCTCGGCCGAACTCGTGCTCAGCGCGACGAAGGCGAAGATCCACGAGAAGGCGTAGCCGAACAGGATGCAGAGGGCGAAGCCCGCGATCACCTCGATCGGGCTCGACGAGAACGAGAAGCCGACGATCAGCCCCACGCCGACCATCACCGCGATCGAGATCCCGTTGGTGGCCACGTCGGCGAGCGTGCGCCCGCCGAGCACCGCCGAGCGCGCCATCGGGAGCGAGCGGAAGCGGTCGATCAGGCCCTTGCGGAGGTCGTCTGAGAGGCCGATGGCGGTGACGAAGCCGCCGAACGCCATCGTCTGGATGACGATGCCCGGCATCAGGAAGTCGACGTAGTCGTAGCCCGGCGTCTGGATCGCGCCGCCGAACACATAGACGAACAGCAGCACGAACATGACCGGCTGGATCGTGAACGAGACCCACAGGTCCGGCTGGCGCGGAATCCGCAGCAGATTGCGCTTGGCAATGACCGCCGTGTCGGCCACGGCATAGGCGAGCGCGCTCATGCGGCACGCTCCTCGATGTCGGCCTCGCCGGCCTCGCCTTCCTCGGGCTCCTCCTCGTCCGGCTCGGCCGCGTGCCCCGTCAGCGTGATGAAGACGTCGTCGAGGGTGGGTCGGTGCACCGCGATGTCGTCGATGCCGACACCGGCGTCGTCGAGGCGTCTCACCGCCTCCGCGATGCCTCCCCGGCCACGACTCAGCGGCAGCGCCAGCACACCGCCCTCGCACTTCGGGCGATCCTCGGCAATCGGGACGAGCGCCTCTATCGCGGCCTCGGTCGAGGCGCCGTCGTCGAGCGTGACCTCGAGCCGCTCGCCGCCCACCCGGTCCTTCAGCTGGTCCGAGGTGCCTTCGGCGATCACCCGGCCGCTGTCGATCACCGCGATCGAGTCGGCGAGCCGGTCCGCCTCGTCCAGGTACTGGGTCGTGAGCAGGACGGTGGTGCCGGCCGCCACGCGGGCCTCGATCGTCTCCCAGAGCTGGAGCCGGCTGCGCGGGTCGAGCCCGGTGGTGGGCTCGTCCAGGAAGATCACCGGCGGGCGGACCACGAGCGCCGCCGCCAGGTCGAGCCGGCGGCGCATGCCGCCCGAGTACGTCTTCGCGAGCCGGTCCGCGGCGTCGGTCAGGGAGAAGCGCTCGAGCAGCTCGCTGGCGCGCTCCTTTGCCGCCCTGCGGCCCATGTGGTAGAGCCGTCCGACCATCTCGAGGTTCTCGTGCCCGGTCAGGTTCTCGTCGACCGCCGCGTACTGGCCGGCGAGGCCGATCTGGGATCGGAGCGCGGAAGCGTCCCGGACCACGTCGAGCCCGGCAACGCGCGCCGAGCCGCCGTCCGGCGTGAGCAGCGTCGTGAGGATGCGTACGGCCGTGGTCTTGCCGGCCCCGTTCGGGCCGAGCAGGCCCAGCACGGTGCCCCGTGGTACCTCGAGGTCGATCCCGTCGAGGGCGTGCACGTCCTTGAACGACTTCCTAAGGTCGTGAGCTTCGATGGCTGCGTCGGGCATGCCCAGCACTCTAGGGAGCGCCCCAGGGCACCTGATCACCCCAGGGCGACGGGCCCGCCGGATCGCGGCTCGTGCCCTCGAACAGCCCGGCGCGCGCCCAGGGGCTGACCGCCGGGCCCGCGGCTGCCGGCGGCGGCGCGGTGTCGCGCAGGAACTGCTCAATGGCGGCGGCGATCGCCGCGGCCTCCTCGGGCGACGCCGACTGGCGCACCTCGATCCGTGGGCGCGCAGGGCGGTGCTTGCCGTTCCTCGTCACGAGCCGGATAGCGTAGATGCCCGTGCCCGAGATACCCGTCTTCCCCCAGGAGGCCGTGCTCGGCGCGATCTCGCCCTTGGAGGCGATCGACAGGGTGCGCGAGGGCTTCGTCGAGTACGCGAGCGGGAGCTGGCAGATGCCGCCCAAGACGTACCTCGACGCCGCCCCGCACGGCGACTTCCGCGCGATGCCGGCCAAGGGCGCGGGGCTGGCGATCCTGAAGTGGGTCACCTCGTTTCCGCGCAACCCGGAGGCGGGGCGGCCCGTGGTCATGGGGGTCATCTGCGTCTCGTCGGCGGTCGACGGCGAGCCGCTCGCGCTCGTGGACGTCCGCTCGATCACCGCGCTGCGGACAGGCGCGGTCGCGGCCGTGGCCGCCCAGGAGCTCGCCCGCGAGGACGCGACGAGCGTGGGAGTCGTCGGCTGCGGGCTGCACGGGAGCTGGGCCGCGCGCTGCCTCGCCGCCGCCGAGTACGGGCCCGGAATCTGCTTCGACCCCGATCCCGAGGCGGCGGGGACGCTCGCCGGTGAGCTCGGCTGGGAGGCCGGCAGCCGCGAGGACGCGCTGGCCTGCGACGTCGTCACCTGCGTCACGCCCGGAACCGAGCCGGTCGTCCGCGCCGGCGACCTGCGCCCGGGGCTGCATCTGAACATGCTGGGCGCCGACGGCCCGGGCAAGGCGGAGGCGGAGCCCGAGGCCGTCGCCCGCGCCGAGCTCTTCTGCGACGAGTGGACGCAGGCGAGCCACGGTGGCGAGCTGACCGCCGCGGTAGCGGCCGGCCTCGTCACGCGCGAGCGTGTGACCGAGCTCGGGGCTGTGCTGACCGGCGCCGCGCCGGGCCGCTCCGGACCGGATGCCGTGACGCTGTTCGACTCCACCGGCCTCGCGATCCAGGACCTGGCTCTGTGCGTGGCATTGCTCGAATCTCACACAGCGGGCCTGGTGTCTCCAGCTACTGTCCGGCTCTAGTCCGCTCCCCGATTCTCCGATACCTGTCTTGATGCGCCCACTCGCTCTGCTGCTCGCCGCCGTGTCCCTGCCCGTGTTCGCCGCCGTCGGCTGCGGCCAGAACGAGACCGCCTCGAGCGCCACCGCGCTCGCTCCCGCCGGTTCGCTCATGTACGGGGAGATCGACCTCGACCCGTCCGGCGACCAGAAGCGCGCGATCGAGCAGCTCGCCGCCCAGTTCCCGGGCGAGGGGAGCGCCGGCGAGCGCCTCCAGACCCTGATCGAGAAGGGCCTCCGGGAGTCGGATGCTCCGATCAGCTTCGAGAAGGACATCGAGCCCTGGCTCGGCGACACCGCGGCTTTCTTCGTGACCGGCAGCCTCCGCGACGACGGTCCTCAGAGCGGCGCTGCGCTGATCGCGGCGGACGACGAGGAGGCCGCGCGGGACGCGCTCGCCAACGCGATCGAGGGCAAGCAGCTCAAGCAGCGCTACGAGGGCGTCGAGTACCTCGTGGGCGACGACGACACCGCCGCCGGCGTGGTCGACGGCTTCGCCGTGATCGGCACCGAGGGCGGGCTGAAGGCGGCGATCGACACGTCGCAAGGCGGCTCGCCGCTGTCGGACGACGACGCCTACACCGACGCGGTCGCGGGCGCGGCGGACGACCGGCTCGGGCTCTTCTACCTCAACTCGCCCAAGCTGCTCGAGGCCATGCAGGGCAGCGACGGCGCCGAGGCGCTGCGCTCGTTCGAGGATTTCTTCGAGGATCCTTACGTCGCGACGCTCGACGTCGACGGCGACAGCGTCTCGTTCGAGGCCGACGCCCCCGAGTCGCTCGCGAAGCTGCTGCCGTTCTTCGGCGAGGGCAGCGAGCTGATGAACGAGCTGCCGGCGGACTCCTGGCTCGCTCTCGCGCAGCCGGACCTCGGCAAGGTGCTCGACTACTACGCCGAGGCCTTCGGCGCCTCTGTCGGCGGGCGTGAGGCGCTCGAGAGCCAGCTCCGCATGATGACCGGGCTCGACCTCGAGCGCGACGTGCTCGGCTGGATGGGGGACTTCGCGGTCTTCGTGCGCGGCACGAGCGTGAGCGAGCTGAACGGCGCGATCGTGATCGAGACGAAGGACCCGGATGCCTCCGGTCGCCTGCTCGCCCGTCTCGAGGTCCTGATCGAGCGCTCCGAGCAGTCGTCAGGCACGAGGGTGGGCCCGCTGTCGGCGCCGGGGGGCGGTGAGGGCTTCACGCTCCGCGACAACGAGTTCGCTGCGCCGATTCACATCTTCCAGCGCGATGACAGGGTCGTGGCCGCCTTCGGCGACGCTGCCGCGCGCGACGCGCTCGATCCCGCCGAGACGCTGGCCGACTCGGCCGAGTACGCCGACGCGGCCAGGTCGCTCGACGGCTACGCGATTTCCACGTACGTGGCGGTGGCGCCGATCCTCGAGCTCGTGGATTCCACGGAGGCCGGCGCCGATCCGGGCTGGCGGGAGGCGCGGCCGTACCTCGAGCCGCTGAAGGCGCTCGTGGCCGGGACCGCCGGCGACGACGACGAGCTGCGCTCGGCCGTCAAGATCCTGGTCAAGTAGGGCCGCCGCCCGGGTCGGCCCGGGTTAGAGTCGAGCGGTGAACCTCGAGGAGCGCGCCTTTCGCAAGGCCACCCGGCGCCTGATCCCGTTCCTCTTCCTGATCTACGTGGTCGCGTACCTCGACCGCGTGAACGTCTCGTTCGCCCAGTTGCAGCTCGAGGATGACCTCGACTTCAGCGACTCGATCTTCGGCATCGGTGCCGGCATCTTCTCGATCGGGTACGTGATCTTCGGAGTGCCGAGCAACCTTGCGCTCGAGCGCTTCGGCGCGCGGCGCTGGCTCGCTGCGATCATGATCGTCTGGGGCGTGATCTCCGCCTCGATGATGTTCATCGAGAGCGCGGAATCCTTCTACGTCCTGCGCTTCCTGCTCGGCGCCGCCGAGGCCGGCTTCTTCCCGGGAATCATCCTGTTCCTCACCTGGTGGTTCCCGGAGCGCGAGCGGACCCGCGTGCTGGCGCTCTTCCTCACCGCGATCTCGGTGGCGTACGTGGCGGGCGGGCCGCTGTCGGGCGGGCTGCTCGAGCTCGACGGCTTCCTGGGGCTTGACGGCTGGCAGTGGCTGTTCCTCGTCGAGGGCCTGCCGGCGGTCGCGCTCGGCTGGGTCACGCTGCGCTTCCTCGACGACCGGCCCGACGGGGCCGAGTGGCTCGAGCCCGAGGAGCGCGAGTTCCTCGCGGAGGAGGTCGCGCGCGAGCGTCAGCTCAGAGAGGCCGCCGGCGGGCGTGGCCTCCGCGACGCCCTGGCGAGTGGCCAGGTCTGGCTCCTCTCGCTCATCTACTTCCTGGTGGTGGCCGCGGCGTTCGGGCTCACCTTCTTCGTGCCCGACCTCGTCCAGGACCGCACCGGCTACAGCGACTTCGAGGTGGGCGTCCTCGCCGCGATCCCCTACGGCGTGGCGACCGCGTCGATGCTCGTGGTGGCCGCCCGCGCCGAGCGTGCACGGAGCCGCCGGCCGTACGTGATCGTCGCGGTGCTGGTGGGCGCGCTCGGCTGCGTGCTCACGGCCTACGCGCAATCGCCGCTCACGCTCACCGTCGCGATCACGCTCTCCGCGGTCGGTCTGCTGTCGGCGATCCCGGTCTTCTGGGCGTTCCCCACGGGCCTCTTCAGCGGCACGGCGGCGGCTGCCGGGATCGCCCTGGTAGCCGCGATCGGCAACCTCGGCGGCTTCGCGGGGCCGGCGTTCACGGGCATCGCCGAGGACTCCACGGGAAGCTTCGAGATGCCGCTGACGGTCCTCGGCGTCCTGCTCGTGGCAGGCGCCGCCCTGGTGCTGCTCGTCCGCGAGCGGCAAGCGCCGGCGGAGACGGGGCGAACGCCGCCGCCCGCGGTCGAGGTGACCTCCGGCTGACCGGGCGCGGGTCGCTACCAGCCGTTCTGCCAAGCGATCACGAGGAGCACGACCGCCACGAGCGCGGCCACCACGACCACGACGATGTTCGCGACGATCGCGGCCGGCAGCCAGCGTGGCACCTCGCGCGCCTCGAGCTTCGACGACTCCGGCAGCTCGTCGTCGTGCCCTCGGACCGACGACGTGAGGATGCCGGTGATGAAGCGGTTCAAGCTCAGGCCCTCGCGCTCGGCGGCCACTGCCAGCTCGTCGTGCAGTGCCCTCGGCATGCGCAGGAGGAGCCGCCCGCTATGGCTCGCGCTCGGCTTCGCGGCCTTCTCCCGTGCCGGCACGGGCTCGGGCTGGGCGATCGGAGCCGGCGCCTGTGGCTGCACGGGCTCGCCGTCCGCGGCGGGCTGCATCCCGTCCTCGGTGCGCTGCATGCCGTCCCCCTCGAGCTCGTGGCGAAGCTTTTCGAGCGCGGTTCGCGTACGCCTGCCGAGCTGGCCCTCGGACATCCCCAGACGCCCCGCCACCTCCTTGCGGTCGAGGTCCTCGATGAAGCGAAGGAAGACGATCTCGCGCTCCTGCTCGTCGAGGGCCTCGAACGCGCCTGCGAGCAGCAGCCGCTCATCGGAGGCGTTCGCCCGCGGGTCGGCCACCGAGTCGGTGCCGAGGTCCGTGGGGGCACGCAGGGCGGCCTCGAGGTCCGCCAGCTCCGCGGAGGACACCCCGACCGCCTCGGCGAGCTCTGCGTCCGTGGGGGTTCGTCCGAGCCGCAGCGTCAGCTGCTCGCGCGTCTTCGGGATCCGGCCGGCGGCCTCGTGCAGCGGCCGCGGCAGGCGGACGGTTGCGCCGCGGTCGCGGATGTAGCGCTTGATCTCCCCGGTGACCGTGGGAACGGCGTAGGCCGCGAACTCGTCGCTACGGTCGGGGTCGCAGCGCTCGATCGCGTTCAACAACCCGATCGAGCCCGCCTGGAGCAGGTCGTCGTACTCCGCGTGCGGCCCCCGGTAGCGCCGCGCGAGGGTCTCGACCAGCGGCAGGTAGAGCTGCACGAGCCTGTCCCTGGCACGGGTGTCGCCCTCGCTCCGGTAGGCGATGAGCAGGCGGCCGGTGGCCGTCTCTCGTGCGTCACGTTCGCGCTGGCTCGCCCGTCTCACCTCCTGATGGGCCATCTCAGGCTGATATCAGGGCGACCTTACCCGGTATCACCGGCGGCCCGCCTCGTTGACTTCTCCGGAAAGTCGGCCTACGTTGGACATGAGCCAAATGGCAACCCCCGAGCCCCCACGGGGAAGGTTTTGAAACTGTTGGTGATCACAGCGTCGCTCGCGGCGCTTTGGGCGGCCCCCGCGGCTGCCTACCAAAGCGCCGCGGCGCCCGCGCCTGACCCGGCCCCTTCGCCGGTGCAGGCGACGCCCGACCCGGTCCCGCAGCCGGGCCCGGCCGCCTCGGCGCCCACCGAGCAGGCGCCCGCGCAGGAGGCTCCCGCCGCCCCGCCCCAGGCGCCGCCACCGTCATCCAGCCCGTCGCCGCCAATCGAGCCGGCGCCGGCGCCGGAACCCTCCGCCCCGCCCGCCGCCGAGCCGGTCGTCCAAGCGGCGTCGGTGAGGTCGGCGGGCAGGCCCGAGCGGCCGTCGCGGAAGGCCCGTGCTGGGGCGCGCAAGCAAGCTCAGAGGCCGAGCCAGCCAGAGCGCGTCAAGCCGCTGCCGGCCCCGTCCGGCATGGGTGCGTTTATCGAAGGGCTGCGCGCCCGCGCGGCCGAGGCGGGCCCGCCGGTAGCGATCGCCGCCCTCGCACTGCTGGCGCTCGCGCTGACGAGCGGAGGCTTCCTGGTTGCGGCCGGACGCCGCGCGGGGGCCTGGAGGGCGTAGCCGAGCTACCAGCCGTTCTGCCAGGCCAGCACCAACAGAGTGATTGCGAGAATCGTCGCCGCCACCGTCACGACGATGCCGGCGACTATCGCCCGGGGCAGCCAGCTTGGGGTGGGCCGCGAGTGAGCGTCGTGCGAATGCCGCCCCATCGCCGACGAAAGCGCGTTGGTGATGTACCGGTTGAGGCTGATCTCCTCGTGTTCGGCTGCCCGCGCGAGCTCAGCGTGCAGCGACTGGGGCATGCGAAGCATCAACCGGCCACTGTGCCCCCTGCGTGCCTCGCCGGGGGATCCCGCGGACTGGCCGTCACGGGCGGGTTTGGACGCGGGGTCGCTGCGTCCTTGCTGTGCGCTTCGGTTCACGCCGGGGGAGGGGGAACGGAGTGCCCCTACCAGCGTAACCCCGAACCGGCGATCTCGCCCGTTCTCGGCGTCAGGGCAGTGAGTCGAGCAGCCCTGACGGCGGCGGTGCGCCGTACCCGCCGGCCGCCGGGCCGAGCTCGCGCAGATCGACGAGATCCACTCCGAGGTCGGCTGCCGTCGTGCGTACCGCGTTCGCCTGTCGCCGGCTCCAGCGGTGATAGAGGGCAAGCGCCTCCACCCGAGCGCGCTCCGCCCGCATCTCGTCAGGCCCGATCTCGATGCGGCCCCAGACGGTCACGATCCCGGAGACGGCCTGGTAGTCGACCTTCGGGAAGTCATCGAGCGGCACGTGGTAGGCGCGGATCCCGCAGCCACAGCCGGCGTCCGGCGCCGTATGTGCCGGTTCGAGCATCTCCTCGGCGGTCCGCCAGCGGCGGCATTCGGCGCGTACGACGCGCTCGCGCCAGGGGACGGGAAAGTACGGAGAGCAGAGCTCGTTGCTCGCCGGGCCGGTTCGGTAGATCCTCCAGTTTCGGAAGCCGACGATCGGCTCGATCAGGTCGGGCGCCTCGGTCCGGTCCTGTGCCGGGAGAGCGAGCAGCTGGACGGCCGCCGCGTCGCGAAGAATCGAGGATTCGCTGGACCCCCCTGCGGGTGGTGCCACCGGCTCGACCGTGATCGTCATGAAGGGCATCATCGGCGTCGGGTGGTTCCCGGACGGGATGCTAGACGAGGCCCCCGTCGGGCTTGCTACGGGCTGGTTAATGCCCCTCATGGAAGGATCTCGCCGTGGTCACCGCCGTGGTCTCGGACCTCCATCTGGGAATCCGCTCGCAGGCCGACCTGTTGCGCCGGCCCGAGGTGCGGGAGCGGCTGATCGAAGCCGTTGAGAGGGTCGACCACGTAGTCCTGCTGGGAGATTCCATCGAGCTCCGCGACGGACCTCCCGCCGAGGCGCTCGAGATCGCGGCGCCCGTTCTTCGAGCAACTGGGCGAGGTCATGGCCGGTCGCCGCGTGACCGTCGTAGCCGGTAATCACGACTATCAGCTCGCCTCGCCCTGGCTCACGCGACGCCGACAGGGCGGTGCGGCTCCGCTCGGACTGGAGGAGCTGTCGACGCCGGCGCGGCAGGAGCCGCTCGGGCGGCTCGCACGCCGCATGGGGAGCGCCGAGGTCGTGCTCGCCTACCCGGGCGTGTGGCTGCGGCCGGATGTATACGCAACCCACGGGCACTACCTCGACTGTCACAACGACGTTCTCACTTTCGAGTGCGTCGCGCGGCGGGTGTCGGAGGTCCTCACTCGGGAGCCGCGCGGCGGCTACCGAGAGCCGGATGACTACGAGGCCGTGCTGGGGCCGGTGTATCGCGCGATCTACCGGGTGGCGCAGTCGCGGCGGGCCCGGTCCGCGGCGCGAAGCGCGAAGGCACTCGTGCGACGGTGGGAGACCGTGGCGGGCTACCGCGGCCCTCGCCGGCGCCCGGGGCTCGGTGCCATGGCCAAGGTCGTCGATGGCCTGGGCATACAGGCCTCCTACGTGGTCTTCGGCCACCTGCACCGCGCGGGCCCGACGGACACAGATGGGACGCACTGGACCACCCCGCGGGGGGTGCGGCTCGTAAACAGCGGCAGCTGGGTCTACCAGCCGGCCTATCTGGGCCGGGCCGGGGAACAGAGCGAGCATTGGCCGGGCACCTGCGTGCTGGTGGAGGGCGAGGGCGTCCCGGAGGTCAAGCGGCTCCTTAGCGGCGACGCTGTGCGTATGCGCAGCGGCTGATACCGCCCAAATAGGGGATTTTTCCCGTCCCGGGGACACGAACGCACAAGATGCGGTTCTCCGCTCTGTGTGTGGATTCGTGGCGTGTTCCGTGCGTACGCGGGCCTGATACCAGGACGTCGCGGGGCGGTATCAGGGCCTCGATTCGGCGGTCGTCGGCCGGACGGGCTCTGCCCACGGGGGTACTTGTTAAGAAGGTGATAACTGGCCCAAAGCGCACTGCAGCCCCGGCTCGCACTTCACGCACTTTGCGGAATTGCCTGCTCGCGGCTGCGGTGACGGTGGCGATGCTCCTGTGCGCGCCTGGAGCAAGCTTCGCGAACGACGATCGCGGCGACGGGGCCGTCGCCTACGCGAAGGTCCTGCGCTCAGCGGGCATGTTGGCCTGGGGCGACGGCTACGGCCGGGCGCACGGATCGCAGGCCGTGCGGGCGCTCCAGATTCGCCTGCGAACAGGTGGCTTCAGGCCCGGTCCGGTCGACGGGCTGTACGGCCCGCTGACACAGGCGGCGGTCCGCAGTTTCCAGCGGAGGCATGACGTCGAGGTCGACGGAATCGTCGGGCCGCAGACGAGGAAGCCTCTGCTCGCCCAGCCCGCGGCGGCAAGACGCGACCGAAGGGACGCGAGCCGGCCCGCCGCGGCGAAGCCGACACCGCCCGAGCCCGACCGCGGCGCGGTCGCCCCACGGGACCCGCCCGCCGCCCTTGACCCGCCACCGACCCCGGACCCGCCACCGACCCCGGCGCCCGCCCCGGACCCACGCCCAGGGCCGGCCTCGTCCTCCGGGGTCTCTCCATGGATTGCTGCCGCGCTCGGCGCGCTCGGAGCCGGACTGGCCCTCGGCGCCTTCAGCCTGCAGGCGAGCCGCCGGCGCGGCGGCAGGCGGCGCGACGGGAGCGTCGCGCCGCCACCCCCATCCACCGACAGGCGACCCTCCCTTGGCTTGGTCTTCGCGGCGCTGCTCGCGGTCTTCGCCGTCGGGGCCGCGGTGGGCGCCCTGTTCGCGACGAATGCCTCGGAGGACGGGCGCGCATCGGGTGACGAACCTCGGGCGGCGCTGTCCGCCGAACGGCTGGGAAACCCTTGAACGGGTCAGTCGCCGACGCGACGGGACCCGTGACGACCGGGCCGGACGGCACGGAAGCGCTCGCCGGAATCGGCCGGGCACTGATGCGCCTGTGCCGGGCGGTGTCGCTGCCGGCCCTGTTCGAGGAGGCGGCCCGCGCGCTCTGTGAGGAGGCTGGCTTCGCGCGGGCCGCCGTCTTCAGCTTCCGCGATCACGCGCTCGATCTTCGAGGCGTCCACGCCGGCGACGAGCTGGAGTGCGTGGAGCTCGTCGGGGGCCGGCTGGGGGAGAAGCCGCTTCGACTCGGGCCGTGGCTGCACGAGTCCGAGGTGCTCAGACGACGGACGCCGCTGCTCGTCGACGACGCCGCGGGCGACTCGCACGCGCTCGCGACCCTGCCGGGCGCGAGCTCGTACGTGCTCGCCCCGGTGACCTGTCAGGACCAGGCTGTCGTCCTGATTCATGCCGACCACGGTCCGACCGGACGCGGGGTGACCCCATTCGACCTCGCGGCCCTGTCGGCCTTCGCCGTGGGCTTCGGCTACGCACTCGAATGCGGCGCGCTCGAGGAGCGCGTACGCAGGCACTCGGCGCGGGTGCTGGCCCTCGCCCGCTCCACCGAGGCGAACGTCGAGCAGCTGCTCGGCGCCGGCTTGGATGGTCTGGCCGACCTGCCCGGGCACAGCGCGGCCCAGGGGGCCGGCAGCGTGCCGGGCAGGGAGCGACTCGCGATGCTCACCCCGCGCGAGCAGGAGGTCCTCGTGATGCTCGCCGAGGGGGAGACGAACGCCCGCATCGCCCAGCGGCTCGTCGTCTCCGAGGACACGGTGAAGACGCACGTGAAGCACATCCTGCGCAAGCTCGGAGTCCGCAATCGCTCACAGGCCGTGTCGCGGTACTTCCGCACGCGGACCTCGGCCCACGTGGAGGCACCCGCGAGTGGAGTCGGATAGCGGAGCCGAAGCATGCTCATGTCGGAACACCGAGATCCTCGTCGGGCGAGCGTCGCTTCCGCTCCGGCTCGGCCGCTCCTCTCGATAGTCGTACCGACCAAGAACGAGCTTGGAAACGTCGCTGCGCTGATCGAGCGCCTCGAGACGGTGCTGCCCACCGTCGCCATGGAGATCGTCTTCGTGGATGCCAGCAAGGACGGCACCGCTGCGTTGATCGAGGAGCGCGCCCGCGTCTCCGAACGCGACATCTTGGTCCTGCGTCAGCGGCCCGAGCGCCGCCGCAGCGGTCTAGGCGCCGCCGTCGTCCAGGGCCTGCGCGCCGCGCGCGGCTCGTGGGTCTGCGTCATGGACGCCGACCTCCAACACCCGCCGGAGCTCATCGCCGAGCTTCTCGAGGAGGCCGAGACGCACGAGCTCGACCTGGTCGTGGCGAGCCGCTACTGCAGCCAGAACGGCGGCGCGGGCCTCGGCTGGGCTCGGGCGATGGCCTCCCGTTCGACGACCTCTGCGGCACGCATGCTCTTCCCGCGCCGCCTGCACGGACGTGAGCGACCCGATGAGCGGGTTCTTCCTCGTCCGCCGTGACGCGGTCGAACCCGACGCGCTCCGGCCGCGCGGATTCAAGGTGCTGCTCGACGTCCTGATCCGCAATCCCGATCTCCGCACGGGAGAGGTGTCGTTCACCTTCGGCGAACGGCGCGCCGGCCGGAGCAAGGCGAACATCCGCGAGGGGCTCCGCTACCTGTCGCTGCTCACCCGCCTGCGCTTCGCGCGCTTCGGGCTGGTCGGCGCGACCGGACTCGTCGTGAACACGGTGCTGCTCGCCTTCTTCACCGACGTCGTCGGCCTCTTCTACGTCGTGTCGGCCGTCATCGCGACGCAGGGGTCCACGCTATGGAACTTCTGCCTCACCGAGCTGTGGGTGTTCTCCGACCGCGAGCACCGGCGCGGCCTCGGATCGCGAATGGGCCTGTTCTTCCTGATGAACAACGCCGCCCTGGCGGTGCGCGGCCCGCTGCTCGTGCTGCTCACGTCGGGGCTCGGCATTCACTATGTCGTCTCGAACATCCTCTCGCTGCTCGTCCTCACGCTGGTGCGCTTCGCTCTCGCCGACACCTGGATCTGGGCGAAGCGGGCGCCGGGCGAGGTCGACTCGAGCCCGCACGGCTACGACATCCACGGGATCGTCACCCTCGAGTCGGACGTGCGCCTGCCCGAGCTCGAGCGCTTCCGGGTGGGCGAGCTGATCGGCGAGCCCGACATCCGCGTCCGCGTGGGCGACGGCCGCACCGGCGGCGGCGACGCGATCCACTACCGCGAGGGGCCGGGTCGCCTGGGCTTCGCGGTCACGGTCGCCTTCGGCGACCAAATCGAGGCGACGGCCTCACCGCTCCTTCGGAGGTCGCCGCACGTCCTCTACACGAATGTCGTGGAGCCGATCCTCCGCTGGACATTCGCGGCGCGGGGTTACGCGCTCGTGCACGCGGCCTGCGTCGCCGCCGGCGAGCACGCCTTCCTCGTCACGGCAAGGACCGACACCGGCAAGACGACCACGAGCCTGCGGATGCTCGAGGAGCACCCCTACTCGTTCCTGTCGGACGACCTGACGCTCCTGGCCCCCGACGGGCGGGTGCTCACGTACCCGAAGCCGCTGACGATCAGCCGGCACACCCTCAGGGCGGTGAGGACTCCGTTGCTCAGCCGCCGCGAGCGCCTCGGCCTGATCGTGCAGAGCCGCCTGCACTCACGTTCCGGGCGGCGGTTCGCCCTCCTGCTGGCGCGTACGCATCTGCCCGCGGCGACGATCAACGCGGTCGTCCAGATGCTGGTGCCCCCGCCGAAGTACCACGTGGAGCGGCTCGTGCCGGACGTCGAGGTCGCCCCCGAGGCGCAGCTCGCCGGGATGGTGGTGATCGAGCGGGGAGGGGAGGGCACGGCGGTCCTCGACGGTGGCGCTGCGCTCGAGACGCTGATGCGCAACTGCGAGGACGCCTACGGCTTCCCGCCCTACGCCGCCATCGAGGAACCGCTGCGCCGCCGCAACGGCACCGATCTGAAGGACACGGAGCGTGCGATCGTCGCAAGCGCGCTGAGCGGCCTGCCGGCTGCCGTGATGCGCAGCGAGACGATGGACTGGTGGCAGCGTGTGCCTGACGTCGTCGGCCGCTGGGCGCCGACCGCGTACACGCACGATGCCGTGCCCCGATCACCGCGCGTCCTCACGAGCCGCAACGGCCGAGGCGCGAGTGACCCCGCTCGAGACGGTTAGCTCCGCCGCGTCGGCGGACTCCCTCCGCCGGGCCGGTCACCGGCTCCGGCCGAGCGAGCTGCCGGGTTCAGAGCGGCTCGTGGAGGCCTCGGCCGTCCTGTACCTGGCGCCGGTGCTCGTCCTCGCCGCCGTGCTGAGGCTCTGGCAGGTCAACGAGACCGGCTTCAACAGCGACGAAGCCGTTTACACCGGACAGGCCGCGGCGATCGCGAACGATTCCGAGCTCACCGAGTTCTTCCCCGTTTTCCGCGCACACCCTCTGCTGCTTCAGACGATCCTGTCGCTCGGCTTCCGGCTCGACCTGGGAGCGGGCTTCGAGCGCATCACCGTCGCCGCGATGGGCGTGGCCACCGTTCTCCTCGTCTACGAGCTCGGACGGCTGCTGTACGGACGGCAGGCCGGCCTCATCGCCGCCCTCCTGATGGCCCTCATGCCGTACCACGTCGTCGTCACGCGCCAGGTCCTGCTCGACGGGGCGATGACGTTCTTCGCCACGCTCACCCTGGTTCTGCTGGTGAGGTTCGTCCTCAGCGGCCGGGCGGTCTGGCTGTACGCCACCGGCGCCGCGATGGGCCTGACCTTCCTTGCGAAGGAGACGAGCCTGGTGCTGCTCGGCGCGATCTATGCGTTCCTGGCGCTCACGCCGGCGCTCGGTGGTGAAGCTGCGGGAGCTTGCCATCTCCATTGGCGTGATGGCACTCGTGATCGCGCCCTTCCCGCTCAGCATGATGCTCGCCGGACGGACGGGGACGGGCGAGAGCTACCTGACCTGGCAGCTCTTTCGCAGGCCGAACCACGACTGGCTCTTCTATCCGTCCACAGTGCCGGAGGCCATCGGGCCGCTGCTGCTGCTCGCTGCGGCGATCGGCCTCTGGCTCCTCCGCCGAGAGGCGTCTTGGAGGGAGACGCTGCTCCTGTCCTGGATCGCCGTGCCGGTCGTGTTCTTCCAGCTCTGGCCGGTGAAGGGCTTTCAGTACCTGCTGCCCGCCGCACCCGCGGTCGCCGTCCTCGCCGGGCGTGCGCTCAGCCGGCTGCCGGCGCCCGGCCGGCGCGGGTTCCAGGCGCTTGCTGTGGCGATCGTGGCGGTCAGCCTGCTCATCCCGGCGTGGGATCGGGTGGACGGGGCACGGCCCGACAGCTTCCTGGCCGGGTCGGGAGGTCTCCCGGGCGGCCGCGAGACAGGCGAGTGGATAGAGGAGCATGCTCCGGCCGGCGCCGCGTTCATGACGATCGGCCCGTCGATGGCCAACCTCGTGCAGTACTACGGCCGGCGTAGCGCGTACGGGCTGTCGGTCAGCCCCAATCCGCTCAACCGGAACCCGTCCTACGAGCCGCTCGTGAACCCCGACCGGGCGATCCGCGACAGCGAGCTCCAGTACCTGATCTGGGACGCGTTCTCGGCCGGGAGGTCGGCGCGCTTCTCGGACAGGCTGCTCGCCTACGCCGACCGCTATGACGGCCGGGTGGTCCACACGGAGGTGCTCCCCGCCCGGACGCGGCAGGGCGAGAACGTGGACAGGCCGGCCATCGTGGTGTTCGAGGTGCGGCCGTGAGGCGGGTGCAGGCATTGGCGGCGGCCGTCGTCTGCGCACTGGGCATCCCCGCGGCGGCGGAGGCGCGTCGGGCCACGCCGATCGAGCACTTCGTGGTCCTCATGCAGGAGAACCACTCCTTCGACAACTACTTCGGCAGCTACCCGGGAGCCGACGGGATTCCGAGCGACACCTGCATGCCGGTGGAGCGGGCCGCCCGGCCTTGTGTTCGCCCCTTCCACCTCGGCGACAGGCCGGTGCCGAACCTCAGTCACAACCCCCGCATCGACCGCATCCAGTACGCCGGCGGACGGATGGACGGCTTCGTGCGCGCCGCTTCGGCGGACCGCCAGACCGTCGAGCCCTCCGTCATGGGCTACTACGACGACCGCGACCTGCCCTTCTACTGGAACCTCGCGGACGACTACGTCCTCTTCGACCGCTTCTTCGCCGTACGGGCTCGCACGAGCGTGGGGAGCCACATGGCCTGGGTCAGCGGGTCACCCGAGACGCCTGACCGCACCGGTTACGAGCCCACCATCTTCGACAGGCTCGACGAGCGTGGCGTCTCCTGGAAGTTCTACGTCGAGGACTACGACCCGAGCGCGCCCACGCAGACCACGCGTGTGCCGCTGCTGCGCTATCGGCGCTTCGTCAGCGATCCGGAGCGCTTCGAGCGGATCGTCGACCTCGAGGAGTACTACGAGGACCTGCGGGGCGGCCGCCTGCCACAGGTGGCGTACATAGCGCCGGCCGGCTCGAGCGAGCATCCCCCGAGCCGGATCGCCACCGGCGAGACGCTCGTAAAGCAGCTCGTGACAGCGCTCTCGATGAGCAGTGCCTGGCCGCGCTCGGCGTTCATGTGGACCTACGACGAGCCCGGCGGATGGTTCGACCACGTGCGCCCTCCGACGATCGCCGGACAGCGGCTCGGCCTGCGGGTGCCTGCCCTGCTCGTCAGCCCGTACGCGCGCCGCGGGCACGTGGACAGCACAACTCTCGACACCACGGCGATCCTCCGCTTCATCGAGGCCAACTGGCAGCTCGCGCCGGTGGCGCCGCGATCCGACCAGGCCGGGAGCCTGGTCGGCGCATTCGACTTCTCGCAGCCGCCGCGAGAGCCGAGCGTCGTGGCCGCCGAGCGCGACCGCGCCGGACCCGCCGCGGTGCGCCGCTGGGTCATCTACGTGGGCTACGGCGCGGCGCTTCTCCTCGCCGTCGGCCTGATCGGCCGCGCGGTCCGGCGTCGGCCGGCGTCCGCGGTGGCGCCTGTGGTCGTGGCGCTGGTGCTCGCCGGGGCCCTCGACGTGCAGCCGGCCGCGGCCCAGGCTCGGGGCGCGGCGGCGGCCGAGATCCGCACCGTGCCCGCCGTGCCGGGAATGCGCTTCGAGGCCGGAGGCGCGCGCTTCGAGGCCGATGCCGCCGGGCGCGCCATTCTCCCCCGCGGCGTCCGGCGCGCGCAGCTGCGGGCGCTCGATACGGAGATTGCCCCGGGCGTCCGCGCGCGCTTCGACCGCTGGTACCGGGGCCGGCGGATCGCCGCGATCAGCGTGTACCACAGGGTCAAGGCGAGCTTCGTCGACCCGAGTGGCACTGCGATCGATCCGGAGCTGGTGAGCTCGGTGACGCTCCGGGGCAGCGACGGCGGCCGCCACGTGCTCACGGGCCGGCGCGAGGTATGGCTCCAGGGCAACCGGGTCGTTCCCGAGTCGGGCGGCACGACGTCCACCGCCATCCACTATGCCGCCGAGCGGGTGCTCGTGGCCGGCTCGAACGTCGTGAACCGGGGCCAGCAGCGCTTCTTCCCCGCGGAGAGCCGCACGATCGAGCTCCGCCTTCTCCTCTTCCAGGTGCGCGTGACCGTCCGCGACGCCCTGCTCGGCTTCCCCATCGGGACCGCGATCCGGCTTCGCTACCCGAACGGCGAGGTGCGCCGCGAGGAGCTCGGGCCGCGCGCGGAACTCACCCTCACCTCGGTCCCGAGGGGGGACTACCGCGTGAGCGTCGATGCGCTCGGGCTGTCCTCCTCGCGCCCGGTCGCCCTGTCCCGCGATCAGGAGCTGGACCTCCAGGTGATCAGCTGGCTCGACGTGACCGTGGTGTTGCTCGGTCTCGCCTCCGTGGCGCTGGCGCTGCTCTTCATCCGGCGTCCGTCACGCGTCAAGCGGAGGCCCGAGCGCCTGGTGGCCGGGCTGGTGATCGCGGCCATGATCGTGATCGTCGGCGCCCCGGCTGCCCACGCGGCGGGCCGGCCCGACCGGCTCTTCTCCTACTACTACATCTGGTTCAACGCCGGCTCCTGGAACCGGGCGAAGACGGACTATCCGGTCTTGGGCCGCTACTCGAGCGACGACCGCGACGTCATGCGCACGCACGTCCAGTGGGCGAAGCGGGCGGGGATCGACGGCTTCATCGTCAGCTGGAAGAGCACGCCGGTGCTCAACCGCCGCCTCAAGCGGCTCGCGGAGGTCGCCGAGGCCGAGCGCTTCAAGCTGCTCGTGATCTACCAGGGGCTCGACTTCGAGCGCGAGCCGTTGCCGGCGAATCGCGTGCGCCACGACCTCGACGTGTTCGTCAAGCGCTACGCCAAGGCGCGTGCCTTCGACGTCTTCGAAAAGCCGCTCGTCATCTGGTCGGGCACCTGGCGGTTCTCGCGGCCCGAGATCGCGAGCGTCACGAGCCGCTCCCGCCGCTCCCTGCTGGTGCTCGCCTCCGAGCGCAACGTGGAGGGCTATGGGCGGGTCGATGACCTGGTGGACGGCAACGCCTACTACTGGGGTGCCGTCAACCCATCCACCTATCCGGGCTACCCGGAGAAGCTTGCCGCCATGGGCACCGCGGTCCACGCGCGCGGTGGCCTATGGATCGCCCCGGCGGCTCCCGGCTTCGACGCCCGGCTGGTGGGCGGAACCAGTGTCGTCAAGCGCAGGAACGGGGCGACCCTGCGCACCCAGCTCGATGCGGCGACGCGATCCGCGCCGGACGCGATCGGGCTGATCAGTTGGAACGAGTTCAGCGAGAACACCCACGTCGAGCCGAGTGAGCGGTACGGGTCGCGCTCTCTCGACGTGGTCGCCGACGTGCGCGGCGCGACCCCAGCCGATGTCCACGACTTCGATTCGAGCGAGCCGGCCGCCACGGGGGTGAGCTACGGCGTGCCGCTTCTGGGCGGCGTCGCGCTCTTCCTCGCCGCGAGCTTCCTGTTGCTCTTGCGGCGCGGCCAGCGAAAGGCGGTGCTATAGCAATGCGCAAGACCCTTTTCGTCGTCCCTGCCCTGGCGGCGGTCTGCCTGTGTCCCTCGCCGGCGGCCGCTCAGGACCCCATGATCGCCGCTGCGGGGGACATCGCCTGTGCGCCGGGCGACCCGATCACACCCACGACGTGCCACCACGGAGCGACCTCGAATCTGCTCGTCGGCGCCCCGCTCGCCTGGGTGCTTCCCCTCGGTGACATCCAGTACAACAGCGCGTCGCTGTCGAACATCATGGGGGCGGGCGCGTACAACGACACGTGGGGGCGCGTGAAGGCGATCAGCAGGCCGGTTCTCGGCAATCACGAGAGCAGTGGGACGGGCTACTTCGACTACTTCAACGGACCCGGGGTCACCGACGGGCCGGCTGGACCGAGGGGCAAGGGCTACTACAGCTTCGACGTTGGCAGCTGGCACCTCGTGGCGCTCAACTCGAACTGCTCGAGCGTGTCGTGCTCGGAGGGCTCCGAGCAGGAGACATGGCTGCGCGCCGACCTCGCCGCCCATCCCACTGGGTGCACACTCGCCTACTCGCACCACGCCCGATACAGCTCGGGTCACGACGGCAACAACACGTCGATGCAGCCCCTCTGGGAGGCGCTCGACGACGCCGGCGCCGAGCTGCTCGTGTCCGGTCACAGCCACAACTACGAGCGCGTGGCGCCGCTGAGCCGAAGCGGTGGCCTCGACCCGGCCAACGGCATCCGCCAGTTCGTCGTCGGCACCGGTGGCGCCTTCTTCACCGGCGGACTCGATTCCCTGATCCCCCACAGCGAGGCGGCTCAGAACAACACCTTCGGGGTGCTGTTCCTCACGCTGCGCCCAACGAGCTACGAGTGGAGCTTCGTTCCGGAGGCTGGGGGGGCCTACACCGATTCCGGCAGCACGGCCTGTCACGGCCCGGGTAGTACGCCGCCGCCGCCTCCTCCTCCCCCGCCACCGCCCCCGGCCGACACGAGCGCCGCCGGTGATCTCGAACCTGACGGTCTCGCCACGGCGCTTCCGCGCGCTCGCGATCTCGAACCTGACGGTCTCGCCACGGCGCTTCAGCGTTGCGTCGAAGCTCTCCGCGCCGCGGAAGGGCGGGACGACGTTCAGCTATGTGCTGTCCGAGGCGGCGACCGTGCGGGTCAGCATCAGCCGGCGCTTCCGCGGCCGGCGTGTCGGCGGCAAGTGCCGGCGCGTCCCCGGCCTGCGTCGCGGCGCGCCGCGCTGCTTCGGCTTCCGCAAGGTGGGCAGCTTCTTGCAGCAGGGTGCGGTCGCTGGAGCCAACACGAGGTGGTTCGGCGGTCGGCTGGGCAAGGGGCCGCTGAACCCAGGGAAGTTCAAGGCCGGCTTGGTGGCGAGGGATGCGGCAGGCAACCGCTCCGGGCGCGAGAGCGTCACATTCACGATCGTGCGGGCCCGGGGGGGTTAGGGGCCGCATTGACACGGCATAGAGGAGCCGACTACGTTGCGCGCACTCTTGAGTCACTGGCTGCGCCTTCCCCCCGGACATATGTCGCGAGGTCTCTCTTGAGCTCGCGGACTCGCACCCCGGCCCGGCTGATGGTCGTGGCCTTGGCCGTGGTCGCGCTCCTGACGGCCGCACCGTCCGGTGCGGCACAGGGTCAGGACCCCGATCCGGCCCCCGGGGGCCAGCCTCCGGCGGCGGTGGCTCCCGACCCGGCTCCCGGCGCAGCGCCGGCCGCTCCGCCGGCGCCCGTGCCGGTCCAGCCGGCTCCTTCCAGTGGTGACACGCCGTCGTCTCCCGCACCGGCCGCCGCAGCGCCGGCGCCCGCCCCTTCACAGGGCCCGCCCGCGGGCGCTGACGGCGCCGGGCAGCGAGCGGCGGCGCAGGCTCAGCGCCGGCGCGAGCGGCGGGAGCGGCGCGGCGCGGCACGGAGGACGAGGGCGCGCGAGGCTGCGGCACGGAAGGCCGCGGCGGCCGAGGCCGCGGCACGCGAGTCGGCGGCCGTGTCCGCGAGGGGCGTTCCACCGAGTTCGGTGGTTCGGGTCGATTCGCTGCTGCCCAGCGCCCAGCCCGCGGACGACTCGCACACCGAGCTCCTGCTCGCCGCAGGTATTCTGCTCGCCCTCGTGATGGTCAGTGGCTCTTTGCTTTCGGTGGCGACGCGGACGATGAAGGGGGGGAGGGTGTCGTGAGGCGGTTGCTCGCAGCGCTCGTCGTCGCGACGTGGCCTGCGCGCTCGCGGCGTCTGCCGAGGCCAGAGACGTCGTGGCGAATTGCGACACGCCGCCCACGCAGCGCGACGGCTGCAACCGCTGGTACACCGCCTCCGTCGGTGATCGCTCTCGACTGGACACTGGGACCCCGGCCCCTGTCGGCCCACCAACCGGATGCGGCGGCGCGGTGCATTGACGTCTCGAAGGCCGGTTCGAGCGATCTTGCAGGGTCGACTGGGCTGGCGGCACGAGCATCACGCAAGCACGGCCTGGATCGGAATCGACCGCACGCCACCCCAGGTCGTGGGGCTCGTGCCGGACCGGCCTCCGGACTACAACGGCTGGTACAACCGACCGGTCGGGCTCAATTTCCAAGCCGCTGACGCGACCTCGGGCGTGGCCTCGTGCACCGGCACGAGCTACGGGGGACCCGACGGCGCGGGCATCCCGATCGGCGGGAACTGCCGCGATGTGGCGGGGAACACCGGGCTCGGCTCCTTCCCGATCAACTACGACGCAACGCCACCGGTTGCGCCCGACGTCACGGCCGTCCCTCGCAATAATCGCGTGATCCTGAGCTGGCCGGCCCAGCCGGACACGCTCGCCCAGGTGGCACGTATCGGCCCCTCGGGCCGCCGGACGCTCGTCTTCTACGGTTTGGGCGGCGAGTTCACCGACCGCAAGCTCCGCAACGGCCGGCGCTACCGCTATCTCGTCACGCTGATCGACCAGGCCGGCAACCAGGCGGCGGATCAGGCGAGCGGGGTTCCCACCGGCTCGCCGCTACTCAGCCCGATCCGCGGCGCGCGTCTCCGCGCGGCGCCGCTGCTCGTGTGGAAGCCGGTCCGCCGGGCGCGCTACTACAACGTCCAGCTCATCCGCAACGGACACAAGGTCCTGAGTCGCTGGCCGGGCGCGGCGAAGCTGCAGCTGCGAGAGACCTGGCGGTTTGCCGGCCGTGCCCGCCGGCTTGTTCGCGGCAGGTATTGCTGGCGCGTGTGGCCGGGCTTCGGCAACCGCATGAAGGACCGCTACGGGAAGCTGCTCGGAGCAAGCTGCTTCACGATCGTGCGCTGACTCTCCTGCTCGCTAGAGCTTTACTACCCCCGGCCTGACGAGAACCCGGCGTTCGCCGTCTACCGGTGCGCCTGGCCCGCCGCCGGCCGCCCGGAAATCCGGCCTACCTTCAAGGCACGGACCCTCGAGTCGTCCTCGAGGTGTTTCCGCGGAGGCATCGGCGGCCCCCGATCCACGCCAGCGCGCTTCTT
>CAVVWD010000002.1:0-69499 GCA_963751835.1 uncultured Thermoleophilaceae bacterium
GCTCGGCGCGCGGCTGATCATCCAGCGGGCGGTCGAGGACGAGTTCGACGCCTGGCTCGGCCGGGCTCGCTACGAGCGCCGGCCCGACTACCAGCGCGGGCTTCGCAACTTCGACTCGGGGCTCAGGAACGGCTATCGCCCGCGGCGGCTGCAGACCGCAGAGGGCGAGCTCAAGGTCGAGATCCCGCAGGTGCGCGAGGCCGCCGAGCTTGGTCTCGGCGCTCTTCCCGCACTCGACCAAGCTGCTTCGCACCCGGCCGCTGGAGGCGATGGTCGTCGGCGCTCGTCCGCGGGCTCTCGATGCGAGACGTCGAGTCGCTTTGCGAGGAGGCGGGGCTGGGGAAGCTCTCGAAGTCGACCGCCTCAAGGATCTGTGGGAGCTCCGCGAGCGCTTCGAGGCCTTCAAGCGCCGCGACCTCTACCAGCTGAGGCTGGTGGCGCTGTTCCTCGATGCGATCTTCCTCAACGTCAGCCCGAAGCGCCCGAAGGAGGGCGTTCTTTGCGCCTGGGGCTTCACCGAGGAGGGCGAGCGGGTCCTGGTCGGGGTCTCACTCGGGATGCGCGAGTCGCACGAGGACTGGCTGGGCCTCGCAAGGGACCTGATCGGCCGCGGCCTCGGGGCGCCGATGCTGATCGTCGCCGACGGCGCCCCGGGCCCGATCAAGGCGGTCGAGCAGTGCTGGCCGGCCTCAGACCGACAGCACTGCTCCGTTCACCGGGCCCGCAACCTGATCGCGAAGCTGCCCGAGACGGATCGCGAGCGGGTGCGCAGGGCCTACTGGCAGGCGCTCGACGAGGCCAAGGACGAGCGCGACGCAAGGGAGCGGCTCGGGGTCCTGGTCGCGGGCTCGAGCGCGCCGGCTTCAGCTCGGCGGCTCGATGCCTCGGCGATGACCTCGAAGCGCTCGTCGTCCACCTGCGCTACCCGCTGCGCCATCGCAAGCGCTGGCGCTCGACCAACCTGCTCGAGCGGACGCTGGGCGAGGTGAAGCGAAGGACGAAGGTGATCGGAAGGTTCCCGGGCGAGGAGAGCTGCCTCACGCTCGTCTGGGCCGACCTCGACCTCCAGATCAACAACGCCTGCAACGGAGTCAAGCTCTCCGAGATCGACCGCCAGAAGCTCTACCGACTCCGGCACGAGCCGGCGAATCAGAGGCCGAACCAGAGGAGGTGGCGGCGGCTTAGACTGACGTCAACGGGAACCGAAACCGCGGCGAAGTTACAGCAGCTTGGGACGGCGCGCGGCGCGGCGATCTCGGTCAGGTATTCGTCCGAGAAGTCGGGCTTCTCCTCCTCGGAATCGAATGCAAGCGAGCATCGCCGAGCCTCGGCGCCGTACGCCCGCTCCGGACGACCAGCGAGCGTACGCGGGCCCTGCCTGCGACTCTCGCGTCCCTCCGTCGGAGTAGGCGTCTGCTCCAGATTGATCCGCGTGCTTACCCGATCGGCGGTCGGCGCCGGCTCGCAGTTCCGTCCGGCAGGCACCGCCAAGCCGAAGCGGTTAGTCGCCGAGCGCTTGTTGACCTTGATCAGGGCTTCGGTCGTTTCAGCGATCGAGGGGTGATCAGACCGAGGAGGGGCTCGGCCGCCAGAAGGCGCGCTTCGTGCGCGAGTCCGGCATGGGCACCAAGCACCGCGGCCGCGAGTACTACGTCCCGCCCGACGACATCAAGCGCCTGCCGGTCGGCCGCGTGCTGCTCGTCGAGAAGACCCGCACCGCGTCAAGGTCGTCGACGTCATGCCGACCGACGCGGACGACCGACGGAAAGGAGGGCGCGGGCTACTCGTCGTTGCCGGCCCGTGGGGGCCGCTGAGGCTCGGCCTCGGGGTCCTCGGGCTCTGCCGGCAGGACCTCATCGGGCGGGCCGGGGGCCTGCTCGTAGGCCTCCGTGGGCTCGGGCTCTTCCATCCCGGCCCCGCCGGGCAGCACGTCGAGCTCCACCTCGGTCGTCGGCTGCTCGGTGAGCTCACCCGGGACCGGCTCCTCGTCGGGTCCGAGCTGCTCCGGGAGGCTGACCCGCTCGGCAGCGTCGTCCGCCGTCGCGAGCACCTCGTCGGCAAGCTGGCGCAGATCGTCGAGCAGGCGCTGGCGCTCTTCCCAGAGCAGCCGCGTGTCGACGACCACCTGCTCCGAGTACTCGTCGGCCTGGCGGCGCACTATCTCCGCCTCCCGCTCGGCACGCTGGAGGCGGCCCTCAGCCTGCGCGCGCGAACGCGCCGCGATCTCGTCGGCCGTCTCGTGCGCCCGCTGCAGGATGCCGGCCGTCTCCTCGCCGACCTCGTTGAGCGCCCGCTGGACGACCGACTCCCGCGTCTGCCGACCCTCGAGCTCGCTGACGAGCTCGACCACCTGGTCGACGAAGTCGTCGACTGCCTGGCGGTCATAGCCCCGCACCGAGAGCGGGAACTCGTAGTCCCGGATGCGATCAGCCGCGCTCCGCTCGAAGCGACCTGGTGCCGGCTGTCCGTGTGGGTCCGTCGTATCGGATTCCGCCATGCCGTGGAGTATGCCCGGCGGGGCGGCAGATACAGCATCATGCGGCGGTCTCGCGTTCGACAACGCTCGATAACCGGGATTACGTAAACCCGGGGCGCGGCGCGGCCGCCCCCGAATTTCCTCGCGAGCCCTCCTGAGAAAGCCTCCTAAGGCAGTCAGTCCGTATGCGACTGCTCAGGAGCTCCGTTCGACAGCGCGGCGAGCGCGCGCTTGAGCCGGTCGGCCTGCTCGGTCGCCTCGGCGAGGTCTTTCTTGGCCCGCTCGGCGCGGGCGTCGAAGCGCTCGATCTCGCGCTTCAGCACATCCTCGGCGCTCAACGTCTGCGATCCCACCGCGCTCCTCCTTCCGTCGGTTTTCGATCGCCCGCAGCCGCCCAAGTCGGCGGGAAAGGTGGCGCGGACGATACCTCCTGATGCCCACACCGGCGCCTCTGGCAAACCCTGGCGCCGCGGGGCTCCGTGCCACGGTATTCGCCTCCGCGCCTCCGAGCCAATGTGGTTGCATGTGCAAGCACCTGCTACCGTGACCCGTATGGAACTTGGAGTCGCCACCTTTGCCGACCTGGCCTCGGGTGTCTCGCCGCAGGAGCGAATGCGGCAGCTCGTCGAGGAAGCCGAGCTCGCCGACCAGCTCGGGCTCGACGTGTTCGCCGTCGGCGAGCACCACCGGCCGGATTTCCTCGTGTCGGCGCCCGCGGTCGTGCTGGCGGCGCTCGCGATGCGCACCGAGCGCATCCGGCTCTCCAGCGCCGTGACCGTGCTGAGCTCGGACGATCCGGTGCGTGTGTTCCAGGAGTTCGCCGAGGTCGACCTGCTGTCGGGCGGCCGCGCCGAGATCATGGCCGGGCGGGGCTCGTTCATCGAGTCGTTCCCGCTCTTCGGCTATGACCTCGACGACTACGACGAGCTGTACGCCGAGAAGCTCGACCTCCTGCTGCGGATCCGCGAGAACCCGCAGGTGACCTGGGCCGGCAGGCACCGGGCGGCGCTCGAGGACGCCGTGGTCTGGCCGCGACCGGTTCAGGACCCGCTGCCCGTCTGGGTGGCGGTCGGAGGCTCGCCGGGCTCGGTCGTGCGCGCCGGGACGCTTGGGCTGCCGCTCACGGTTGCGATCATCGGCGGCACCGTCGACCGTTTCGTGCCGCTGATCGAGCTCTACCGTGAGTCCGCCGGGCGCGCCGGCCATGACGCGGACGCGCTCGCTGTGGCCATCAACACCCACGCCTTCGTCGGCGAGACCTCGGCCGAGGCCAACTCGGCCTTCGCCGCTCCCTACCTGCAGATGATGAACCGCATCGGCCGCGAGCGCGGCTGGCCGCCCTCAGGGCGGCGCGAGTACGAGGCCCTGCGCTCGCCTCGCGGGGCGCTGGCGGTCGGCACGCCGGAGCAGGTCGCGGAGAAGATCCTGCTGGAGCACGAGCTGTTCGGCAACAGCCGCTACGTCGGGCAGATGAGCGTGGGCGCCGTCTCACACGCGGACGTGCTGCGCTCGATGGAGCTGTTCGGGACCCGGGTCGCCCCGCTGGTGCGCGCCGAGGTCGAGCGCCGCGCCCCGCGAGCCACCGCGGCCTGAGCGGCGCCTTCTAGACGAGCTGCGCGTCGAGCTCGATCGATTCGACTCCGGCGAGCGCCCTCGAGACCGGGCAGCCCTTCTTTGCCGCCTCGGCGATCTGCTGGAACTCCTCGTCCGACAGGCCCGGAACGTTGGCGCGGGTCCGGAGCTCGATCCGGGTGATCGCGAACCCGTCGCCGGCCTTATCGAGATGCACGACGGCCTCTGTCTCGACGCTCTCGGGGCTGTGGTCCGCCTCGCCGAGGCCCGCCGACAGCGCCATCGAGAAGCAGCCCGCGTGGGCCGCGGCGATCAGCTCCTCGGGATTGGTCCCGTCACCCTCCTCGAAGCGGGACTGGAACGAATAGGGCCCCTCGTACGCGCCGCTTGCCATCCGCATCGTGCCGCGCCCCTCGATGAGGGAGCCGTCCCAGCGTGCGCTCGCGGTCCTCTTGGGCATGTGACGTTCTCCTCGGTCGGGATCGCCCGAAAGGATCGCCGATCGGCGGCCGCAGTGCCCCTCAGGCCGCAGCGCTCTCCGCGCGGTCGGCCGCGCGCGTAACCGGGCAACGCCCCTCCTCGTGCCCGCAGGCGTGCGCGTCGCAGAGCCGGCAGATGTGGCGCGCGTCCGCCCTGCCGCCCGTGAGGCCGCCGAGGAGCTTCTCGTGCAGGCGCGTGAGCTCGGCCCGCTCGGCTTGCGACAGCGGCGCCAGCACCGACTCGAGCGCCCGCTCGCGCTCCGCGCGGATGCGCCCGGCGAGCCGGCTTCCCTGCTCGGTGATCCGGATCGACACCGACCGGGCATCGGCCCCCGGCTCGCGCCGGACGAGGCCGTCGCGCTCGAGCCGGTCCGCCAACCGGACCGCAGCCGAATGACTCAGACCGAGCGGACGCCGCATCACGTCGAGCGAGGAGCCGTCGAGGAAGGTCTCCAGCGCCGCCAGCGCCGCCGGCGCGGCGCCGCCGTGCACCGCCGCGGCCTCGACCGCCCGATCGCTGCGCTCCGCGACCGCCAGCGACAGTGCTCCCAGGAGGTTTGCCTCGCGCGCGGCCTCCCCGCCGCCTCCGCGCGCCGCTTTCCCGCCCCCGCGAGCGGTATCCCCCGGGCCGCCGACATATGCATGAGTCATGCATGTATCCTACTGTGGGTGAGCGCGAAGTCCTCCCCCGCGAAGTCATCGCCCGGAGACCGCTACGAGCCCCTCCCCGGGCTGGCCCAGCTGCCTGCGTGGATCTGGCGGCGCCTCCCGGGTCCCGGCAAGGTCGCAGTCGCCCTCCTCCCGTTCGTGGTGATCGGCCTGGTACTTGCCCTCGGACCCGGCATCCGGGACTCCAAGGACGAGCGCGCGCGTGCCGAGGAGCAGCGGATCGAACGTCAGCGCGCCGCCCTCGAGGCGCGTCTGCGCGAGCAGCAGCGGCCCCGCTTTGCCGCCGCGGCGCCGGCTCCTCAGAGCGTGGCGGGACGCGAGCGGCTCGTCGATGCGGCGGCCGTCTCGATCCGGACCGACGCCCGCAAGCGGGTGGCCGCCGGTGAGCTGACCGGCCCGATCCGCGGCGTTACATGCGAGCCCTTCCCGCGCACGACCTCCGGGGTCGGGGCGGAGCGGGATCTCTCGCGAAGAACCGGCATCTACTCCTGCCTCGCGGTGACCGCGCAGTTCCAGGGGTCGACGGGCGGCGAGGTGGCGCCCTATACCCAGAGCGAGGCCGGCAGGATCGGTCACCCCTACCGGGTACGGATCGATTTCGACTCGGGGCGCTACGCCTTCTGCAAGATCGCGGGGCGCCCCGGTGAGGGCAGCCTGAAGGCGCGGCAGGCGGTGACGGTGCCGCGCGCGTGCGGCGGGCGGTGACGGTGCCGCGCGCGTGCGGCGGGCTCTGACCCGGCGCCCCGATAGCTTCTCGGTCGATGACGGGGATCCAGGACCGCCCCTTCGACCGCGACAATCTTGATCCGGATCCATTGGTCCTGTTCGGCCGCTGGTTCGAGGAGGCTCGCGCGCAGGGCGCGTTCGAGCCGGAGGCGGTTGCGCTCGCGACCGCCACGGCCCGCGGCGCCCCATCGGCGCGGATGGTGCTGATCAAGGAGTTCGACGAGCGCGGGCTCGCGTTCTTCACGAACTACGGCAGCCGCAAGGCCGCCGAGCTGGCGGAGAACCCGCGCGCCGCGCTCCTCTTCCACTGGCCCGAGCTCGGCCGCCAGGTGCGGAGCGAGGGCGAGGTCGTGCAGGTCGAGCGCGCCGAGACGGTGGCCTACGCGCGGCGCGCTCGCGCCCCAGCCAGCTGAGCGCGCTGGCCTCCCCGCAGAGCCGCCCCGTCCCCGACCGGGCATGGCTCGAGCAGCGGGTGGCCGAGCTCGAGCGCGAGCACGCGGGCGCCGAGGTCCCGGTGCGCGAGGACTGGGGTGGCTACCGGCTCGTCCCCGCGGCATGGGAGTTCTGGCAGCACCGCCCGAACCGGCTGCACGACCGCTTTCGCTTCGATCGCGATCCGCAGGGAGGCTGGACGATCGAGCGACTCGGCCCGTGAGTCGTTAGCGGACTCCGGTCAGCTCGATCGCCGCCTTCAGGCGCTCGAGCTGGGTGCGCAAGCGGTCCTGCATCGAACGCCGCAGCAGCGGCCCGCCGACGGCGAACAGGACGCGCGTAAAGGTGCTGTCCGGACCCGCGTCGACCGTCTGGCGCACGCGCGTACCGTGCGTGTGCTCGCCGAGCTCGAGCGAGGACTCGAACGGAAACGGCCCCGAGAGTGCCCGGACCACCTGGCGCCGGGGCGCGTCGCGTTCGACCACCTCGTACACGAACTCGTGCGTACGCCCGCCATAGTCGTAGCGGCTCGAGATGCGGCTGCCCTGCTCGAGCCGCCCCTCGATCCGCACGTCGTGCACGCCCTCGAGCCAGTTCACCCAGTTGCGGGGGTCGGACGCCCAGGTCCACACGACCTTGAGCGGGCGCTCGACGACCACCTCCGCGGACGCCCTCATCCGTCCGGATGGGGCTGGATCTCCATGCCGTGGTCGCGCTCCCGCATGCCGAGCTCGTACGCGGCGCCGCCCTCGACGGCGAGCTCCCAGCCGCGGCCGTCTCCCGGCCGCTCGACAACCAGCCGCATGTCGGCGATCGAGCAGTTGACCGCGTGGTGCTCGCCGCCGTCCGGGTCGGCGTACACCCAGCCCACGAAGCGCTCGCGTGGCGCCGACACGGTGCCTCGCACCCGCATGCGCCTGCCCGGCAGGCCGAAGGCACAGCTGTCCGGGGACTCGTCCACCTCGACCCGGCGACCCGGGCCGCCGAGAACGTGCCGCTCGCCCGCCACGCTGAGCACCCCGTTGGCGATCCATGGGGTCGTCAGCGGGCCGAGCCTGACCTTGCCGACGGCCGCATCGAGCCAATCGCCGTCGTCGGTCAGCCCGTGGAGCCAGATCCAGCGCTCGGCGTGCTGGCTCCCCCAGTTGTGGCCGACCATCCCGCGCCAGCCCTCGACCGGGATCGCGCGGCCGTCGAGCGAGAAGGCGCCGTCGAAGCGCGCGGCCGGCAGCGGCGAGAGTAGCTTCGTGCGCGGCAGCCTGGCGCTGTACATCCACTCGCGCGGCAGGTGCAGAAGCGGCGCCTCGCCGCTCTCGAAGCGGAGCTCCCAGGCCGCCTCGCCGGCGATCGCGCCCGTGGCGGCGCCGGGACCGATCCGCGCCTCCCCCACCCTCAACCAGTCGCCGCCGCCGGACTCCGGTGCGGGCACGGTGAGCTTGGCCGCACGCGGTCCCTCCGCCGTGAACAGGGTGAACCAGAGCGAGCCCGTGGCCGGCGCCCCGGGCCGCTTGTGAACCGTGTAGCGCACCCAGGCGCCGAGCGGCTCCGACGGGTGGCAGAGCTTGAGATAGAAGCTCTCGTAAAGCCCCGCCTTGGTCGGAACGCCCGGAAAGCGCGCCTCGGTTGGGTCGACCGCGGTCACGGACGGGCATGCTAGAACCGGGTCATGTCCGAAGACCCTGTTCTCGTGATCACCGGCGCCAGCACCGGCATCGGCGCCGCCACCGCGACCAGGGCAGTCGAGTTCGGCTACCGAGTGGTGCTGGCGGCGCGCTCCGAGGACAAGCTCGAGGCGCTGCGCGACGAGCTGGGCGGTGACCACAGGGCGCTGGCGGTTCGCTGCGACGTCACGAGCTGGGAGGACCAGCAGGCGCTCGTTGCGCGGACGCTCGAGAGCTTCGGCCGCATGGACGCCTTGTTCGCCAACGCCGGGTTCGGCGCCAAGCGCGGCTTTCTCGAGGAGTCACCCGAGCACTGGAAGGCGATGATCGACACCAACGTGTACGGCGCCGCGCTGTCGATCAGGGCCTCGCTCGGGCACTTCCGCAGCGAAAACCGCGGCCACCTGATCCTGACCAGCTCACTCGCCGGCCGGCGCACGCTGCCGGGCTCGCTCTACTCCGCCACCAAGCACGCCGTGACCGCTATGGGCGGGGCGCTGCGCGCCGAGGTCGCCGACACCGACATCAAGGTGACCGTGATCGAGCCGGGGATGGTCGACACGCCGTTCTTCGACGACCGCGTGTCGAACGCCCTCGAGGCGGACGACATCGCCCGCATCGTGATGTTCGCTCTCACCCAGCCCCAGCACGTCGAGATCAACGAGATCCTCGTGCGGCCGGTGCGGCAGCCAAGCTAGGCGCGAGGGCGATGTCGCAGCAGAACGTAATGTTGCTCCGCCGCGCCAACAAGGCGTTCAACGACGGCGATCTGGACGCCTTTCTGGCGCTGGTCGACCACGACGTGGACGCTACCCCGCGGCTTGCGCGTATGGAGGGCAGTTTTCGCGGCCACGACGGCGTCCGCCGCTGGTGGCAGAGCGTGCGCGACAGCTTCGTCTACTTCTACAGCGAGATTGTCGAGGTGCGTGACTTTGGGGATCTGACGCTCGCGGAGGTGCACGATCGCGGCCACGGAGTGGGAAGCCAGGCCGAGGTCGAGCAGAGGGCCTGGCACGTGACCGAGTGGCGCGACAGGAAGGCCGTCTGGTGGTACGCCTACGGGACCGAGGCCGAGGCACTCGGAGCCGTGCGGCTACGGCAGTAGCGGCACCGCGAACGCCGGTGAACCCGTCCCACCCGGGGCGTACGCTCTCGGATGCCGTGAGCTTGGCCGCAAGTCCCCACGTCTACGCCCACGTCGACATGGACGCCTTCTACGTGAGCGTCGAGCTCCAGCGCCGGCCGGAGCTGCGCGGGCTGCCGGTGGTGGTGGCCGGCAGCGGGCCGCGCGCGGTCGTGACCACCGCCAGCTACGAGGCGCGCAGGTACGGCATCTTCTCCGCCACCCCCGCCGAGCGAGCGCGGCGCCTGTGCCCGGAGGCGACCTTCATCCCGCCCGACTTCGAGCACTACCGCGCCCGCTCGAGCGAGGTCCACGCGGTGCTGCGCGCGCACGTGGAGCGCGTCGAGTCGGTCGGGCTCGACGAGGCCTACCTCGATCTCACCGGGCTCGACCGCTACCGCGCCGCTGCCCGCAGCGTGAAGGAGGCGGTGCGGGCGGAGACCGGGCTCGTCTGCTCGATCGGCATCGGCCCGAGCAAGCTGGTGGCCAAGGTCGCCTCCGACGCCGAGAAGCCGGACGGCTTCGTCGAGCTCACGGCCGCCGCTGCCCGTGAGCGCTTCGGATCGGCCTCGCCGGGACTCGTGCCGGGGATCGGCCCGAAGACGGTCGCGCGGCTCGAGCGCCTGGGCGTAGCGACGTTGTCGGCGCTCGGCGCCACCCCGGACGCCCGCCTGACCGAGTGGTTCGGCCCGCGGCTCGGGCCGCACCTGGGGGCGCTCGCCCGCTTCGAGGACGAGCGCGGCATCGAGACCGTGAGGGTCGCCAAGTCGGAGTCGCGTGAGACCACCTTCGACCACGATCTGCGCGGGCTCGGAGAGCTCGAGCCGGTGCTCGCGCGCCTTTCCACGCAGCTCTGCGAGACGCTCGGCCGCGAGGAGCGCCGCGGGCGCACCATCGGCATCAAGCTCCGCTACGACGATTTCACGACGCTCACCCGGGCGCGCACGCTGGACGCGGCGGTGAATGACCTCGAGACGGTCGGCGGAGTGGCGCTCGAGCTGCTGCGCCGCCTCGACCCGCGGCGCCCCGTGCGCCTGCTCGGAGTACGCGTCGCCGGGCTCGACGAGCGCGAGCCGGTGCGCGCCGCCGTGCCCGCCGGACAGATGTCGCTCTCGCTCTGAAGGCTGAAGCGCTGCGCTACGGTGGGCGCATGTCCTCCGATCGGTTGACCTCGCTCGACGCCTCGTTCCTGCACCTGGAAGACGCATCCGCCCACATGCACGTGGCGGGGGTGATGCTGTTCGAGGGTTCCCCTCCCCCCTACGACGAATTGCTCGACGCGATCGAGCGGCGCCTCCACCTGGTGCCGCGCTACCGCCAGCGGCTCGCCTTCGTCCCGCTCCAGCAGGGCCGCCCCAAGTGGGTCGACGACCCGCACCTGAACCTTCGCTACCACGTGCGCTCGACCGCGCTCCCGGCTCCGGGCAGCGAGGAGCAGCTGAAGGACCTCGCGGGCCGCGTCTTCGCCCAGCAGCTCGATCGCGACAAGCCGCTCTGGGAGCTCTGGCTCGTGGAGGGGCTCGAGGGCGACCGCTTCGCGATGCTTTCGAAGACCCATCACGCCCTAGTCGACGGCGTCTCCGGTGTGGACATCATGTCCATCCTGTTCGACACCTCGCCCGAGCCCGCCGCCCCCGCCGACCCGGGCGACCGCTGGCTACCGCGGCCGCTCCCCACGAGCGCGCAGCTGCTCGGCGAGGCCCTGCTCGAGCGAGGGACGATTCCCGCCGAGATCGCGCGCTCGGTGCGGGCCGTGCTCCGCGGCCCGAGGCAGGTCCTGTCCGGGGTGCGCGACGCGGCCGTCGGCGTCGGCGCGATGGCCTGGGCCGGGCTCAACCCCGCCCCAACGAGCCCCTACAACCAGCCGATCGGGCCGCACCGGCGCTTCACCTGGGTGCGCGCCGACCTCGGCGACATCAAGGCGATCAAGAACGAGCTCGGCGGCACGGTCAACGACGTGGTGCTCGCGACCGTGACGGGCGCGCTCGGCAAGCACCTGCGCCGACGCGGCCAGACCACCGACGGGCTCGAGCTCAAGGCGATGATTCCGGTCAGCGTGCGCGCGGACGTCGAGCGGGGCGCGCTCGGCAACAAGGTGGCCGCGATGATGGCGCCGCTGCCGGTGTGGTGCCAGGATCCGGTGGCGCGCCTCGACCTCGTGCGCGAGGAGCTCAAGGAGCTCAAGTCGGGCGGTCAGGCGGTGGGCGCCGAGGTGCTCACCCAGCTCGGCGGCTTTGCTCCACCCACCGTGATGGACCAGGCCTCTCGCCTGGCGGCGCGTCAGCGCTTCTTCAACCTCGTGGTCACGAACGTGCCCGGTCCGCAGTTCCCGCTCTACCTGGCCGGCCGCCGGCTGATCGAGAGCTTCCCGATGGTCCCGCTCGCGAAGAACCAGGGGCTCGGAATCGCCCTGCTCTCCTACGCGGGCAAGATCAACTTCGGCCTCGTCGGCGACTACGACGTGATGTGGGACCTCGACGACTTCGCCGAGGACCTCGAGACCTCCCTCGAGGAGCTGGCCGAGGCCGCCGGGGTCGAGCTGACCGCTGCCGAGGAGGCCGTCCGCGCGTGAGGGACCGGCTGGCCGAGTGCGCCCGCGAACTGGGGATCGAGCTGCACGCCCAACGCCTGGCCGAGTCCACGCGCACGGTCAAGGACGCCGCCGCGGCCGTGGGCTGCGAGGAGTCGGCCATCGCCAAGTCGATCGTGTTCGTCGCCGACGGCGACCCCGTCGTGTGCGTGGCCTCCGGGCGCCACCGGATCGACCCGCAGAAGATCGCCGCCGAGCTCGACGTCGCCGAGGTCCGCCAGGCCGCGGCCGATGAGGTGCGCGCCGCCACCGGATTCGCGGTCGGCGGCGTGCCGCCGTTCGGTCACGACCTGCCGGTTTTGTTCGACGAGGCGCTGCTGGACCACGAACGCGTGTGGGCGGCCGCCGGCGACCCCAACAGCATTTTCGAGGTCGACCCGCGCGAGCTGGCCGCCTGCATCCGCGCCCGTGTCGTCGAGGTGGGCGTGACCGAACGCGCATAGCGGTTCCGAGCCGGCCCTGTACGCCGGTACAAGCTCAGGGCGCCAGATCCTGTACAGGGGGCGAAAGACGGCCGCGGCCGCCGTGCGCAACATCCGTTCATGGATCCCACGCTCAACGACGCGCTCAGCCGGATCGACACGCTCTGGGTGCTGGTGGCCGGCGTCCTCGTGTTCTTCATGCAGGCCGGCTTCCTGCTGCTCGAGGTCGGCTTCTCGCGCATGAAGAACGCCGGCACCGTGGTCGCCAAGGTGATCGCGAACCTCTCGATCGCCGCACTCTGCTACTGGGCGGTCGGCTTCGCGCTCGCGTTCGGCGGCACCGGCTGGTTCGCCGGCACCGAGGGGACCTTCCTCGGGACGATCCAGCAGAGCGCATACCCGGCGATGGAGTTCTCGAGCGCGGCCGTGCCGGCAAAGTTCTTCTTCCAGTTCGCCTTCTGCGCCGTCTCGCTGGCGATTGTCTGGGGCACGACGCTCGAGCGGATCAAGTTCGGCGCCTATCTCATCTACGCCGTTGTGTTCAGCTCGCTGATCTATCCGATCATCAGCCACTGGATCTTTGGCGGCGGCTGGCTCCAGGCGAACTTCGGGATGCAGGACTTCGCCGGCTCGACGGTGATCCACCTGATCGGCGCCACCGGCGCGCTGGCAGCCCTGCTGCTGCTCGGCCCGCGCCAGGGCAAGTTCGGGAACGACGGCAAGCCCAACGTGATCCCCGGGCACTCGATGCCGCTGGTGGGGCTTGGCGTGATGATCCTGTTCGTCGGCTGGTTCGGGTTCAATGCCGGCTCGACGCTGAGCGTGGCCGACGGCCGCTTCGCCGAGGTGGCGATCGTCACCGTCATCGGAGCGGCGGGCGGCGTCCTGGGTGCGATGGGAACGAGCTACCTCCTCACGCGCACCTTCGACATCGGCATGATCGGGAACGGCGCGATCGCCGGCCTGGTGGGCATCACTGCGCCGTCCGGCTACGTCGAGTTCTGGGCCGCGATCCCGATCGGGCTCGTGGCGGGCGTCCTGGTGGTCGTGTGCATCATCGCGATCGAGAAGCTCGTCGACGACCCGATCGGGGCCCTGTCCGCTCACGGCGTGGCCGGGGTCTGGGGCACGCTTGCATGTGGCCTCTTCACGGCACCGCGGCTGGCCGAGTACAACGCGATCGGCGAGGGCGGCCTCTTCTACACCGGCTCGTTCGAGCAGCTCGGCGTACAGGCGCTGGGCGTGGCGGCGGCCTTCACCTCGGTGTTCGCGGTCTCGCTGCTCGTCTTCTACCTGATCAAGTCGACCTACGGGCTGCGCGTGACGACCGAGCAGGAGCGGCGCGGCCTCGACATCGTCGAGCACGGCATGTGGGGCTACCCGGAGCAGTTCATGCCGGTGCCAGGATCCGAGTACCACCCGCCGAACACCCCGGGAGCACGCGCCGGCGCCCTCGCGCTAGGGCTGTCGGCCAGGACGCAGGAGGGGTGATGAAGAAGATCGAGGCGATCATCAGGCCCGAGCGGCTGCAGGACGTGCAGGACTCGCTCGACGAGCTCGGCGTCTCCGGCCTAACGGTGACGGACGTCGTGGGCTGCGGGCGGCAGAAGGGCTACACCGAGCAGTACCGAGGCACCCGGGCGAACATCTCGCTCCTGCCCAAGATCAAGGTCGAGTCGGTGGTGCCCGACGGCATGGCCGAGCGGGCGGTCGAGGCGATCGTCAGCGGCGCCCACACCGGCGAGATCGGGGACGGCCGCGTATTCGTCTACGACATCGAGCAGGCCGTTCGCATCCGGACCGGCGAGATCGGCGAGGACACCGTCCGCCACGAGATGGCGGAGGGCTGGGGCCACTGAGGCTGGATCAGCGCGGGGACGGATCGCCGATCAGGCGCTCGCGGGCAGCGTCCCCCACGCGCAGGGACTTCAGCGCGAGTGCCGCCGCGCAGCCGAGGATCGGCCACACGGGCCAGAAGTAGCCCGCTCCGGCGGCCAGCCAGATCCCGATCAGCGTCAGGTTGATGATTCCGAGGGCTCCGGCATCGAGCCGGAGCCGCCGGCGCCTTCGCAGCGTGCGGGTGGCTCGCTGGCGATCGCCGCTCACACCGTCCAGGTCCGACTCGCGCAGACGCCGTCCTGCGAGCACGAACCACGCATCGAGCGCCGCTACCATGCCGAGGCCCAACAGGGGCCAGACGATCCACGGCTTGTCGGGCCCGGTGAGCGCCCACACGACGACCAGGATCAGCGCGATCACGCCGACGACGCCGAGTCGCGCGCGCAGCCGGCCCCTGCGGCGCCGCTCGACCAGCACGGCGTCCTCGTCCGGCAGCAGGCCACGGCGCCCGGGCACCCAGGTCTCGTCCACCTCGGCCGGCATCGCCAGCGGGATGGTCGCCAGCACCCGCGTTCCGGCGCCGGGCGGGCTCTCGACGGCGAGCGTGCCGCCGAGCGCCCCGACACGATCCTCAAGGCCCTGGATTCCGTGGCCGTTCTCGACGTCTACGCCGCCCGTTCCGTCGTCGCGGACCTCGACGAGGAGCTGCCCGTCCTGCGCCGTCACCGACACTGTCGCGCTGGACGCCTGCGCGTGCTTGCCGACGTTCGCGAGGCATTCGGAGACGACGAAGTAGGCCGCCGCCTCGACCTGATCGGGCAGACGCTCACGCGGCGATTCGATCACCTCGACCGGCACCGTGGCGCGGCCGGCGAGGTCGTCGAGGGCCGCGGCAAGACCACGGTTCGTGAGGATCGCGGGATGGATACCGCGCGCCAGGTCGCGCAGCTCCTTGAGCGCGAGCCCCGCCTCCTCCCCCGCGCTCCGGATCAGCTCCTGCGCTTCCGGGTCCTTCTCGGCGCGCGATTCAGCCATCCGCAGGGTCAGTGAGAGCGCCACGAGGCGTTGCTGCGCGCCGTCGTGGAGGTCGCGCTCGATGCGCCGGCGCTCGGCGTCGGCCGCCGCGATGATCCGCGAGCGGGCGCCCTCGAGCTCGGACACCTGAGCGGTCAGCTCCGGATCCGCGTTCGAGCCGAGCAGCAGAGCGCCAAGCTCCCCGTAGTAGCGCCCGAGAAGGCCGAGGGCGGGGATGCCCACGAACGCGAGCAATGCGCCCAGCGGCACGAGCGCCAGCGCTCCGGGCAAGGTGTCGACCTGGAACAGGCCAAGGTCCACCCCGTCCGGTACCGCCCAGTAGTAGGCCGGCGCCGCGAGCCATGACGCCGCACACCCGAGTACCACGGTGGCGGCGGCGAAGGCCACGATGCCGAGCGGCAGCTGGAGCAGCAGGAAGACGAGGTCCTTCCAGGTGGCGGGATCGGCGAGCCGCGCATAGACCTTGCGCGACCACCCCGCGCCGGTGGGATCGGGCCGGTAGGGACTCGGGATCTGAACGCCCGTAAGCGCGCCGATCAGCCTGCGCTCGAGCTGCGCCAGCCAGCGCCAGGCGTAGATGGTCCCGATCAGGATGGGGATGCCGACGAGCGTGATCGCGGTCCCGACGCCGACGGATATGGCCGTGACGAGGAAAGTGAACTCGATGATGCCCAGCGGTAGCGCGACCAACAGATAGCCGATGCGGCCGTACGTCAGCGGGTCGAAAATGTCCCTGAGCAGGCGGTTGATGGATATGAGGCTACGGCCCGCTCCGGAGCGCGTCGATACGGGCACCCGTACCCTGGTGACCGTGCGAACCCTGGCGGCGGTCGCCGTGACGTCGATGCTGGCGCTGGCGCCGCCCTCGGCGCTCGCCCAGGCGCCCACCGGCGAGCTCGACTTCAGGCGCGTCCTCGACCTCTCCCGTGGCCCCTACATCGAGGGTTCGGTCAGCTTCCTGCGTGTGCTCGACAGCCGGGGCACAGCGGTCGTCGAGGAGAGCACGCAGGGCGTGCGCTGGCGCGTCAAGCGCCGCCTGCCCCCCGGCCGCTACCGCGTGATCAGCTTCGAGCGCCCGTGCTCCGGCAACTGCCTGCTCCTCGACATGCCGCGCGAGCGCTGCTCGCGGCGGGTCCGGATCCTGGCGGGCGGTCGCACCGGCGTCCGGAGCATCGTGCGCCCCGGGCGCGGCTGCCGCATGCGCGCGAAGGCGCGGCCGGCGCTGTTCCCGCCCCCGGCCCGCATCCGCTCTGCCCGGCGCTTTCTCGGCTCGCGGGCGGGGATCGTGTCGTGGGCGCTGATCGACTCGCATGGGCGGCTCCATGGCCTCGAGCCGCGCCGCGTCTACGTGTCGGCGAGCCTGGTCAAGGCGATGCTGCTCGTGGCCTACCTGCGCGCGATCGGCGACCGGGCACCGACGCCCTCAGAGCAGGCCGCGCTGGGGCCGATGATCACGCAGTCGGACAACGATCTCGCGACCGCGATCTACTTGCGCGTGGGCGACGCCGCGCTCCGCGACCTCGCGCGCCGGGCAGGGATGCCGACGTTCACGGTCGCCGGCTACTGGTCGGGATCCAGTTTCAGCGCGGCCGACCAGGCGCGCTTCTTCCGCGTCTTCGACCGGCTCGTCCCGCGGCGCTCGCGCGCCTACGCGCGCGGGCTCCTGTCCTCGATCGTCGCCTGGCAGCGATGGGGCTTCTCGCGCTACTCGCTCGCCGTCGGCTTTCGAACCTTCTTCAAGGGCGGCTGGCGCCGCACGGTGAACGGCCGGCTGGTGCACGAGGCCGCCCTGTTCGAGCGCGGCCCGCTGCGCGTGTCGATGGCGGTGCTGAGCGACGGCAACCCCTCGCACGAGTACGGCACGGCGACGCTCCGGGGCGTCGCGGAGCGCATCTTCAGGCGCCCCCGTTCAGCACGGGCGGGCGACGCGCCGGGCGGGCCGGCCCACCGCCGGGCAGGGCTCGTCGACGTGCACCGCTTCGCCCCGGGCATCCGCGTTGAGCTCGCCTACGGCACGCGGCACAACCTCACCGGCCGGCGCCTGCCCGGCTACTGCGAGAACCGGGCGCTCCTGCTCGAGCCCGCGGCGCGCGATCTGGCGCGCGTGCAGCGCCACCTGCGCCGCCGTGGCCTCGGGCTGCTCGTGTTGGACGCCTACCGCCCCGCGCGTGCCTCGCGCGCGCTCGTGCGCTGGGCGGAGAGCAGCGGTCGCGGCGAGCTCGTCGGCACCTACATCGCCCGCCGCAGCCGCCACAACACCGGCAGCGCCGTGGACCTCACGCTCGTCCGGGCGCGCGACGGCCGCCGGCTGCGGATGGGCAGCGCCTTCGACGACCTCTCGCCGCGAGCGCACACCCTCAACGCGACCGGCCGCCCGCTGCGCAACCGCCTCCTCCTCGAGCGCGCAATGCAGCGCTTCGGCTTCAGCGGCTACTGGCGCGAGTGGTGGCACTTCGAGCGCCACCGCACGGGCAGCCGCTACCTGGACCTGCCGCTCGGCTGCTGAGCCCTCCACCTTCCGTTGGGTGGTGGCGCGGGGTCGCTCGGGAAAGCATCATCTGTCCTGGATTAGTGGTCCAGGAGACCACTGGGGCAGGACGATGGGGCCGGATCCCGGGTTGGGCCTGCCGCCTGTTCGACACCCTCCCCGCCCTGGTCCGGCCCACGGAGACCAACCCCGGATTGAGCCTCGAAGGGCTGGCACACGATAATGAGCACATGCCCCGCGAAGAGGAGCTGTTGCGTGTGGCGCTCGCCCAGGTCAACACCACGGTCGGCGACATCGACGGCAATGCCCGCCTGATCGCCGAGCACACCCGCGCGGCCCGCGACGAGGGTGCGGCGCTGGTTGTGTTCCCGGAGCTCACCCTGAGTGGGTATCCGCCCGAGGACCTGCTGCTGAAGACGAGCTTCCTCGACGACGTGGCAGACGCCCTGGGGGAGCTCGCCGCGCAGACGCAGGGGATCGCCGCGCTGGTCGGCTTCCCCGAGCGCGCGGAGGACGTCTACAACGCCGCCGCGGTGCTGGCCGACGGGGAGATCGCGGCCGTCTACCGCAAGATGTACCTGCCCAACTACGGCGTGTTCGACGAGCAGCGCTACTTTCAGTCCGGGGCCGAGGCGGCCATCTTCGAGCTCAACGGGATCCCGATCGGGATCAGCATCTGCGAGGACATCTGGGAGCCCGGCCCGCCCGCCATGACCGAGGCACTCGGCGGCGCGCAGGTGATCGTCAACCTGTCCGCCTCCCCGTACCGGGCCGGCTACGGGCAGCGCCGCGAGCGGATGCTCGTGCAGCGCGCCGTCGACTACCTGGCGGCGATCGTGTTCGTGAACACCGTGGGCGCCCAGGACGAGCTCGTCTTCGACGGCCACAGCCTCGCAATCGACCAGGACGGCACGATCCTCACCCGCTCACCGCAGTTCGAGGAGTCGCTCAGCTTGTGCACCATCGACCCGCGCGAGGTGGTGGCGGCCCGGCTGCGCGACACCCGCCACCGCGTGAACGTGCGCCGCCAGCGGCGCGCGTCGACCGTGGCCGAGCCCCCCGTGTTCACGCTGGCGAGCGTGTCGGTGCCCTCAGAGGGCGAGCTCGTGGCCGGCGAGACGGCACCGACGCTCGATCCCGAGGCGGAGGTCTATGCCGCATTGCGCACCGGCGTGCGCGACTACGTCGAGAAGAACGGCTTCGGGCGCGTGGTGCTGGCGCTGTCGGGGGGGATCGACTCCGCGCTGGTAGCGCTGATCGCCGCGGACGCGCTCGGGCCCGAGCGCGTGACCTGCGTCTCGATGCCGTCGCCCTATTCGAGCGAGGGGACGCGCGCGGACGCCCGCGCGATAACGGAGAACCTCGGCACCGACTTCCGCGAGATCTCCATCGAGGACGCCATGCGCGCCTACGACGAGATGCTGGTCGACGCCTTCGCGGGCACCGAGCCGGACATCACGGAGGAGAACGTCCAGGCGCGCATCCGCGGCAATGTCGTGATGGCGCTGTCCAACAAGTTCGGCTGGCTCGTGCTCACCACGGGCAACAAGTCCGAGCTGTCGGTGGGCTACGCGACGCTCTACGGGGACATGGCAGGCGGCTTCGCCGTGCTCAAGGACGTCTACAAGGGCTGGGTGTACCGCCTCGTTCGCTGGCGCAACGAGGTCGAGGAGCGGGAGCTCGTGCCGGCGTCGGTGCTGGAGCGGCCGCCGTCGGCGGAGCTGCGCTACGAGCAGCGCGACGAGGACTCGCTGCCCCCCTACGAGCTGCTGGACGAGATCCTCGAGCGCTACATCGAAGACGACCTCGACGCCGTCGAGCTCGTCCGCCGCGGATTGCCCGCCGATCAGGTCGAGCGCGTGATCGCGATGGTCGATCGCGCCGAGTACAAGCGCCGGCAGGCGCCGCCGGGGATCAAGATCTCGACCAAGGCGTTCGGCCGCGACCGGCGCCTGCCGATCACGAACCGCTACGTCAGCCGCGCCGCGCCGCAGCTGCGGACGCCCGGATAGGTGGCGAGCGGGAGCCTCTCTGCGGGCGAGACCCGCGACCAGAGCTTCCTGGTCTGGCTCGCGGCCCTCGCGCTGCCGCTGATCGGCCTCCTCGTGCTGCTGGCCGCGCCCTCGGCGGACGTGAGCCTGGAGCACCACCCGGCCCATTTCTGGATCGTGCTCGCCGCCGCCGTCACGAGCGCAGGGCTCGCGCTCTCGACCAGCGGCATAGCTCTCCACCGCGCCGACGCGCGCCTCTTCCTGGTCTCGCTCGCGTTCCTCGCGGCCGCGGGCTTCCTCGGGCTGCACGCGCTGGCCACGCCCGGAGTGCTCCTTGATACCCCCAACCAGGGCTTCGTGATCGCCACGGCCGTCGGACTCCTGCTCGCGGGGGTGTTCGCAGCCGCATCGGCACTGCCGCTCCCGGCGGAGCGGGCACAGGCCGTGATCCGGCACGCGGGTGCCCTCCGTGCCGGCGTGCTCGCGCTGATGGCCGTCTGGGCGGCCCTGTCGCTCGGGTCGGTCGCGCCGCTCGACGACCCCACGCCGGTGGAGCGCGCCAGCGGCCCGCTGATCGGGGTGGCCGTCCTGACCACGCTGCTCTACGCGTTCGCCGGCTGGCGCTACGTGACGATGGCGATCCGCAGCGGCTCCCAGATCCTGCTCGCCGTGGCCAGCGCCTGCGTGCTGCTGGCAGAGGCGATGATCGCCATCGCATTCGCGCGCAGCTGGCACGCCAGCTGGTGGGAATGGCATGTCCTGATGCTGCTCGCCTTCGGGGCGATCGCATGGAGCGCCCACCGCGAGGAGGGTGAGGAGCGCTTTAGCGACCTCTACCTCGACGAGACGGCGGCCGGCAAGCGCGATGTGAGCGTCCTGTTCGCCGACCTCGAGGGATTCACCGAGTTCTCCGAAGGCCGCGACCCGCGCGACGTCTCCGAGATGCTGAACGCGTACCTGCGGATCGCGATCCCGCCGATAGTCGACCGCCACGGCGGCGAGGTCGACCGCCTGATCGGCGACGCCATCATGGCCACTTGGGGCACACGCGGCGACCAGCCCGACCACGCGCGCCGCGCCGTGGAGGCCGCTCTGGCGCTCCAGGAGGAGACCACCCGCCTGGCTGCCGAGAACCCCGGCTGGCCGCGCTTCCGCGCCGGCGTCAACAGCGGTGAGGCGATGGTCGGGGTGCTCGGGGCCGAGAGCGGCCGCAGCTACACGGTCATCGGCGACACCGTCAACCTCGCGTCACGGCTTCAGGGCGAGGCCCCCGCCGGCGGCGTGGTGATCGGCGAGGCCACGCTGCGCGCGATGCCGGGGGCGCGCGTGCGCTCTCTGGGCGTGGTGTCGGTCAAGGGTCACGGCCCGGTGCAGGCCTATCTGCTCGAGGATCCGGGTCAGCCGGCCTGAGGACGCACGGCCAGGGTCACGCGGCTGAGCGCGCACAGCCGGCCCTCGTCATCGGTGAAGCTCACGTCCCAGACCCAGGTGGTGCGGCCGCGGTGCAGCGGGATCCCCTCCGCGTGGACAGTGCCGCCGGTGGCGGGGCGCATGAACGTCGTGTTGTTCGACTGGCCGACGGCGAAGTTCCCGTCGGCCTGAACGGCGCCGTGGGTGGTCAGCGACACCATCGACTCGGCCAGGGCCGCATAGGCGCCGCCGTGAACGAGGCCCATCGGCTGCTTTACGCGCTGCTCGACGGCAAAGCGGGCGCGGCAGCGCTCCGGTGTCGCCTCGACCAGCTCGAAGCCCAGCACATCGTCGAGCGTGCCCGGCGCCGGGTAGCCGCCAAACGGGGATTCCATCGAGGCGGGCACACTACAGTTCCCCTGCTCATGGCCACGTTGGATCAGCTTCCCGCCGAGCAGCGGGCGATCGTCGAGCTGGTGCTGCAGCAGGGCAAGACGTACGACGAGCTCGCGGAGATGCTCGGCATGCCGGTGGCGCGCGTGCGCGAGCTGGCCCGAGGGTCGCTGATCGAGCTCGCGCCGGTCAGCGTGCGAGCTGTCGAGGACGACTGGCGGGGCCAGCTGGCCGATTACGTCCTGGGCCAGCAGTCGGGACCCGAGGCTGCCGCCACGAAAGGCCATCTCCGCCGCTCCGAGGCCGCGCGCAGCTGGACGCGCTCGCTGCTCGACTCGCTCGAGGGGCTCTACCCGAACGGCTCAATGCCGGCGATCCCGGAGGGCGAGCGCGGACGGCGCGCCGCGGCGGCCAAGCCCGCGGGCCTCGCCGCGCCGGCCGACGCCGATGTCAAGCGCAGGCGCCTGCTGGCGGCGGCTGGGGCACTCGGGGCCCTGATCCTGCTGGCCGTCCTCGTCTGGCCGGTGGGCGTACTCACCGGCGGGGACGAGGATCCGGAGCCGGCCGCCGACCAGGCCGCGGCGGGTAACGAGAGCCAGAACAGCTCGCAGACTGCCACGGGAGCCGCCGCCGGAATCGCGATCGTGGTCGAGGAGAACGCCAAGAAGCAGCTGCTCGTGCAGGCCGCGCGCCTTGACCCGAGCAAGGAGCGCGAGGCGTACGAGGTCTGGCTCTACAACAGCCAGGGCGATGCCAAGACGCTCGGCGGGCAGGTCACCGACCAGCAGGGCAACTACCAGGCGGTCGGCCCGCTGCCCGCGGACTTCGAGAACTACCGCTTCATCGACATCTCGCGCGAGCCGCTCGACCAGCAGCGCGGCCACTCCGGCGCCTCCGTGCTGCGCGGGCGGATGCCGAAGCTGCGCGCGGCCAAGCCTCAGAGCGGTCAGCAGAGCGCGGTGCTCGGCCAGTCGGTCCTGGCGCCGCCGGCGGGCTAACAGGACCTCAGGGCAGCAGCTTGCCGGGGTTCATCACCCCGGCCGGGTCCAGCCGCGCCTTCACCGCGCGGAGCAGCTCCAGCCCGAGCTCGCCCACCTCGGCGCGCATCCAGGGCAGGTGGTCGCGTCCCACCGCGTGGTGGTGGGTGATCGTGCCGCCCCCGGCCACGATCGCATCGGAGGCCGCGCGCTTGGCGGTTCGCCACTGGCCGAGGGCGTCCTCGGCCTGGGCGGCGAGGAACGTGAAGTACAGCGAGGCGCCCGAGCGGTACAGGTGCGAGGCGTGACACAGAACGAGCGCACGCTCGCCGAGCGCCGCCCGCAGCGCTTCGCGCACCGCCCCGTAAAGCGCCTGCACGTTGCTCCAACGGGTCGCCGTCTCGAGCGTATCCACGAGCACCCCCCGTTCGAGCAGCTCGTCGCGCAGGTAGGGCGCCCCGTAGCGGCCCCGGAGCCAGGCCGCGCCCGGCTTGCGGCCGAGCGCCAGGCCGCCGCCGGCACGCAGGAGCGACGACGCGTGCAGCCGCCGGCGCTCGACGTCCTCCTCGCCACCCTCGAATCCGACGATCGCCAGGCAGCCCCCCTCGCGGCGGGCCATGCGCAGATAGCGCCGCAGGACGCGCTCGGTCCAGCTTCCACCTGGGGCGAGCGCCATCGACAGGTGCGTCTCCCCCTCGTCGGAGAGCCGTGCGACGTCGGGCGAGGCCCCGGCCTGCTCGAGCACGCGCAGCGCCTCACAGCCCTCCGCAAAACTCCGGAACGACCAACCCTCGTACCGGCGCAGCTCCGGAACCGGGCGCACACGAAGCGTCGCCTCGCAGATCACCCCGAGTATGCCCTCGGAGCCCACGAGCAGCTCGCGCAGGTCGGGCCCCGCGGCGCTCGCCGGCTGCTCGCGGGCGTCGATCTCGCCCGCGGGGGCGATGAATCGCAGTCCCTCGACAAGCTCGTCGATCCGCCCGTAGCCGGTCGAGGCCTGGCCGGCGGAGCGGGTGGCCACCCAGCCGCCCACGGTCGAGTGCTCGAACGACTGTGGGTAGTGGCCGAGCGTCAGTCCCTCGCCGGCCAGCCGCCGCTCCAGTTCCGGGCCGAATAGGCCGGCCTCGAGCCTCGCCGTGAGCGAGATGCCGTCGATGCTCACCACGCGATCGAGGCGGCCGAGATTGAGCGATACGGCTCCGGCGAATCCGTCGGCAACCGGCTCCACGCCGCCCACGACGCTCGTGCCGCCCCCGAACGGGACGACCGCCACACGCGCATCCGCGCACGCCGAGAGAACCGCGGCCACCTGCTCAGCCGAGTCCGGGTACAGCACCAGATCCGGCGCGCTCGATGCGTCGCCGGAGCGCAGGCGCACGAGGTCGGCGTAAGAGCGCCCCAGCGCGTGCGTCACCCGCGCCTCGCGATCGTCGCGGACCCGCTCGGCGCCGAGCAGCCCCGCGAGCCGGTCGCGCAGCGCGGCCGGCAGCCGCGGGTCGGGGACCCGCACCTCGTCGAGGCCGACCGGCGGGCGCTGCGCGCTCGGGTCGATGCCCAGCTCCGAGGCGAGGAGCGCCATCGCGGCCTCGGGGAGGGCCACGTCGTGGCCGTCCTCCCCCCACCCCCACCAGCGCATCAGGCGCCGTCCTCCGGGCCGAAGAGCGCGGCCAGGCCATCGAGAGCGCCGCTCGCCTGCCTGGTTGCGGCAGCACGCAGCTGGAAGGGGCTGAAGCGCGCCCACCCGCGCGGTCGCTGTGCGATCGTGATCCGCACGAGCGTGCTCCCGTCGCGTGGCTCCAGGGATATCTCGGCGGTCGAGGAGGCCAGGATCCGCTCGAAGGGGGACTCGTCGACCTCGTGACGCCACAGCAGGCGCGCCGGCTCCTCTGACTCGACCAGCGTGTAGTCCGCCCGGACCGCCTTTCCCTTGGGCGACACGAAAACCATCGTCCAGGCGTCGCGCGAAACGTCCTCGACCCTTGACACCCCCGGCCACCAGGCCGGTAGCCGAGCCGGGTCGGTGACCGCCCGCCAGACATCCTGCGGCGGCGCCGGCAGGAGCCTCTCGCGGCGCACGATCACGCCTCAGCGGGCGAGCTTGCGGAGGTCGCGCACGAGCAGCAGATGCTTCAGGTGCGAGGCGATCGCCGCCAGGTTCTCGAGCGCCTCAACGGCCTCCTTGCGCCGTTCGGGATTCCGCGAGCGCAGCGCCGGGGCGAGGATCTGCTCGAGCAGCGCCGCCTCCCGGTCCGCCGAGGTGCGGAACACGCGCAGGTTGCGGCCGCCGACGCCGAAGCGCTTGAGCTCGGTCACGGCGCGCACGATCTCGCGCTCGGTGTCGTCGTAGAGCGTCTCGCCCTCGTGGCGCTCGCCCTTGATCACGCCGAAGTCCTCGAGCTCCTTGACGAGCGCGCGGTCCGCGCCGGTGTCGTCGAGGACCTCCTCGAGGCGGTAGAGGGAGCCGGGGCCCCGTAGCGCGAACGTGGAGCGCCGCAGCGCACGCGGATCGGGTCCGGCCGGCTGTGCCACCTCGCTGTCCGCCCGGCCGGCCGCAAGCTCCTGGCGAATCACTCGCAGGGGCAGGAACTCGTCGCGCTGCAGGCGCAGGATGGTGCGCAGGCGGTCCACGTCCGCCGGCGCATAGAGCCGGTAGCCGCCGGGCGTCCGGCGCGGAGCCAGCAGCTTCTGGTCCTCGAGATAGCGGATTTTCGAGATCGAGATGTCCGGGAACTCCCGCTCGAGCTGCTTGCAGACGGCGCCGATCGTGAGCGCCTTCTCCTTGCGAGGGGGCGCCTCGCCTGTCACCTCCGTGCTCAACGCTCGTCCAGGTAGGTCAGCTTGTACTTGCCCACCTGCAGCTCGTCGCCGTTCTGCAGCCGGTGCGACTCGATCCGGCGCCTGTTCACGTAGGTGCCGTTGAGCGAGCCGAGGTCGTCGATGTAGAGGCCGTCGCGCCGGCGCACGAGCAGCGCGTGATTGCGCGAGACAGTCACGTCGTCGAGGAAGATCTCGGCCTCCGGGCTGCGCCCGATCGTCATGCGCTCGCCGGCGATGTTGAACGCCTCGCCCGCGCGTCCGCCACCCGCCCGGATCACGAGCGTGGCGCCCTCGTGGGTCACCTCGTCCAGGTCCACTGCACGCAGCTCCCCGCTCTCGTCGATCTGGTAGACCTCGGTCGTGTCCCCGGATCCCGGCTCTTTGGCCTCTCCAAGGAACGCACCGCATTTCTGGCAGTAGTTGGCGCCCTCCGCGTTGACGAAGCCGCACTCGGGGCAATGCACAGCGCCCTCCACCTACCCGGCTTCCGGATCGGACGGGCCCTTGCCGGACAGGATGTCCGTGAGCTGCTGTACGTCCGCGCCGCTGATCTCCGTCTCGCCCTCCTCGTGCTTCTTCCGCAGCCGATTGACGAGCTCGGCCCTGAGGATGTCGATCCTGCCGTGGAGGATCCGCCGCCTGTAGGAAACCTCCTCCTCCTCCTCGGTGAGCTGGCGGATCAGGTCCTTCAGCTCCCCGTCGGAGAGGGCGCCAAGGTCCGGAAACGTGTCCAATGGAGTCCTTTCGGGTGAGAACATCGACCTTACCAGTCCTCAAGTAGAGGTTGAGCCTTGGCGAAGGGCGCGCAGCCCATCTTGCAGATAGACGGCCGTGGCCGCAAGCGTCATCGCGAGGCCGATGTACAGCAGCACCTCGGGCACCCAGCTGTCCCAGACGAGGGCGAGCGCGAGCGCGCTCATCGTCGGCCAGACCGCCCAGCGGCCGAGCATGTTCACGCGCAGGTCGATGCCCCTGCGCAGCGCAATCTGGGTCAGGAGCAGCATGAGCGCCTCGCGGGCCGCGAGCACCAGCAGCGCCCAGCGCGGCAGCAGCTCGAACTCCCACGCGACGATCGCGCCGGCGATCACGAGCAGGCGGTCGGTGAGCGGATCGAGCAGCGCACCCAGCCGGCTGTACTGACCGGTGATCCGGGCTGCCATGCCGTCCAGGTAGTCGCTCCAGGCAATCACCGCGAAGAGCGCGAAAGCGAGACCGTCGCGCCCGTCGTCGGACCCGAGCGCCACCACCAGGAACACCGGGATCAGCGCGATGCGGACGAAGCTGATCGCGTTGGGGATCGTCCACGGATGCAGGGCCTCGCCCCGACGCGTCTCGGGCGGGGGCCCGCCGGAGCGGTCGAGTCCGACCAGCCGGCGGAAGGTCAGGGCAGGCTTCGCCACAGCTCGATCGCCGCCTCCGCGGCTCCCTCGAGCGGTACCGAGCGCCGCTCCCTGCCGCGGCGTACCTGGACCTCGACCTCGCCCGCCTCGACGCTCTTCCTCCCGATTGTCAGGCGCAGCGGGGCGCCCAGCAGCTCCGCGTCGGCGAACTTCTCGCCGGCGCTCATGCCGCGGTCGTCATAGAGCACGTCAACCCCCGTCGCGCGCAGCTCGTCGTAGAGGCGGTCGGCGATCTCGCGGGCCTCCTCCCCCTCCTTGCCGAGGGTCACGACCTCGATGTCGAACGGGGCGATGCTCCGTGGCCACGAAATGCCGCTCTCGTCGGCGAACTGCTCGATGGCCGCCGCCACGATCCGCGCGGGTCCGATCCCGTAGGAGCCCATCCAGATGAGCTGCTCCTTACCCGCCTCGTCGAGGTAGCGCGCGCCGAGCGGCTCCGAGTAGCGCGTGCCGAGCTTGAAGATGTTTCCGACCTCGATCGCCGGTTCGATCCGGATCGCGCCCCCGCCCGGGGCGGTGTCGCCTGGCTCGACGCTGCGCACGTCGGCCCACTCGGGCGTGAAGTCCCGCTCCGGCTCCACGCCGGTCAGGTGCACGTCGCGCTCGTTCGCGCCGGTCACGAGCCCGTGGAGGCCCTCAAGCGCGCGGTCGGCGAGGGTCTCTGTGCCGGCGCCAACGGGTCCGATGAAGCCGGGCTCGGTGCCGAACAGCTCCCTCACCTCGGCCTCATCGGCGGGCCGGAAAGTGGCACCGAGCTGGTTGCGCAGCTTGAAGTCGTTCAGGCGGTGGTCGCCGCGCACCAGCACGAGCACCGGGCCGCGCTCCTCCACGAGCACCGGCAGCGCCTTGATCACGGCACCCGCGGGGATGCCCAGCATGGCGGCAACCTCCTGCACCGTGGTGGCGCCCGGCGTTTCCACGCGCTGCGGGGCATCCGCCGGGCCGGGCAGGCCGTCTACGGGCTGCGGCTCCGCGCTCGCGATCTCCATGTTTGCCGCGTAGCCGCCGTCCGCGAGTGCCACATCGTTCTCCCCGGCGGGGGAGGGCGCCATGTACTCGTGCGCGCCCAGGCCGCCCATCATGCCGACGTCCGACTCCACCCTGTACCACTCGAGGCCGAGCCGGTCGAAGATCTCGTCGTAGGCGTGGATGAAGAGCTGGTAGGACTGCTCGAGGCCCTCCGGATCGCGGTCGAAGGAGTAGGCGTCCTTCATGATGAACTCGCGCGTGCGCAGCACTCCCGCCCGCGGGCGCGGCTCGTCGCGCTCCTTTGTCTGGAAGTGGTACAGGAGCTTCGGGAGGTCCCGGTAGGAGCGCACCTCGCGGGAGATGTGAAAAGTGATGTTCTCCTCGTGCGTTATCGCGAGCACGAGCTCCGCGCCGCGCCGGTCCTGGAGCTTGAAGATCTCGTCGATGTCGTAGCGCCCGGAGCGCTTCCAGAGCTCCGCCGGCTGCAGGACCGGCATGAGCATCTCGCCGCATCCGATTGCGTCGAGCTCCTCGCGGATGATCTGCTCGGCCTTGCGGTGCGCGCGCCAGCCGGCGGGCAGCCAGGTCCACATCCCGGCGCCCAGCTGACGGGCGAGCCCGGCGCGCACCAGCAGGCGATGCGAGACGGCCTCGGCGTCCGCGGGCGCCTCTTTGACTGTCGGCAGGAAGTAGCGGGAAAGGCGGGTCACGGGTGCGCCAATATATCCCCGCCGCCTGGCGTCTCCCGCCGGATCGCGCTATAACGAGCGGTCGCCCCTCGGCAACTGCCGCTCCGGCCAGGGGACAGAGTGAGAGGAGACCTGATGCGAAGGCTCATCCTGTTCCTCGTTGCGACCGCGCTACTGGCGCTCGCCGGCCCGGTCTCGGCCAAGCCTCCCGGGGCTGCCGTGACCGACGCGCCGTCGGCGGATCCCGTGTCGCCGCTGCTCGAAGCCGGCGGCTACTCGCACGTCGATCGCTTCCGCGGTGGGACGGGATCGGCCCGCCGCGGCAACAGCGACGATCGCGTCCGGCTCGTGGGATCCCTCCGGCTCGACCCCTTCAATCTCGCGGCTCACGGCGACGTGGCGGGCTACAAGAAGCTGGCCTTCGTCGGTAAGTGGCGCGAGGAGTGCCCGGGCACGGGCGTGGACATCATCGACATCTCGCGGCCGAGCAGACCGGTGAAGATCGCCGACACGAGGGACTACGCGGACACGTCGATGGAGGACATGCAGGCGATCCGCATCGGGCGGCGCGACATCCTCGCGATCGGCCTCCAGGACTGCGGCAACAGCGCGACCGCGGGGACCGTCGGCCTCGAGCTCTACGACATCACGAATCCGCGCAACCCGCAGTTCCTGTCCATCTTCAACGGCGAGGACATTCCCGGCCTGATGGCCGACCACGGCCACGTCCACGAGTTCGATCTCGTCAAGCGGCGCGACGGGCGCGTGCTCGCCGCGCTTGCCTCGCCGGACTCGGAGGTGATCACCTCCGACGACCAGGCCTGAACGGCATCGGGGACCTGCTGATTGTCGACATCACGAACCCGAGCGCTCCGGAGCTCGTGGGCGAGTACGGCGTGCTGGACGATCCGATGTTCGGGGTACCGTTCTACCTCGGCGTGCGGCAGGGCGGCGACGCCCGCACGCTCGACCACAGCGCCCGCTTCAACGAGAGAGGCACGCGGCTCTACCTCTCCTACTGGGACGCCGGGGTGATCATCCTCGACGTCCGCGACCCGGCGAATCCCTTCGTTCTCGGCCGGACCTCGTACGAGCAGGGCGAGGAGGGGAACGCCCACTCGATCGACACGGCCAGGGACGAGCGGATCCTGATCCAGGCGGACGAGGACTTCAGCCCCTTCGAGTTCCAGTTCACGAGCAACGCGTTCGCTGGGCAGCGGCTCGCGGTCGAGGCCCAGGGCACGCCGCCGATCGTGGAGCAGCCCGGCCGCGCGCTTGCCGGTGAGGTCGTGCACGTCGGACGGGGGTGCCCGGCCGATCCGCGGCCGGTCCCGCCGGGCACCGGCCTCGCGGTAGCCGACCCCTACCTCGCCGACCCGGCCGGCAAGATCGCGCTCATCGAGCGCGGCCTCTGCCGCTTCGACAACAAGATCGCGCGGGCGCAGCAGGCGGGCGCCATCGGCGTGATCGTCTACAACCAGGCGGGCGGAGCGAATGGTGATGAGACCCTCCTCCTCATGGGCGTCGACAACCCGGTGGTCGACGGGCCGCCCGGGATCGCAGGCACGGCGATCAACATCCCGGCGGTGTTCGTGCAGCGCAGCACCGGGACTGCTGCTGCGTGACGGCGCGGCTCCCGTCACAGCGTCGGCGGCGGCCGTGTTCAACGGCTGGGGCTACCTGCGCTTCTTCGACATCTCGGATCCGGCCAACCCGGTCCAGCTGAGCACGTTCGCGACGCCGAATACGAACAACGAGGACGTCGCGCTGGAAGGGACCTGGAGCGTCCACAATCCGGAGCTGCTCCGCGAGGAGGACGACGACGACGAGTCGAACACCCTCTACGTGTCTTGGTACAACGACGGCGTCCGGGTGCTGAACATCAGGCGTCCGTCCCGGCCGCGCGAGATCGCGTCCTGGACCGGCCAGGGTGCCCCCGCGGGCGCTCCGCCGGTCAACATCTGGAGCGTCGTGCCGCACCGCGGCGTGCTGCTGGCGAGCGACCGCGACTTCGGCCTGTACGTCCTCAAGCACAGCCGAGACGACGACGACTAGCAGCGCGATGAGCTAGGAGGCGAGGGCCCGGCACCCAGCCGGGTCCTCCGCCTACGCGCGGGTGAAACGGCGCCCGGCCGTCGGCGAGGCTTCCTCGTCGAGGGTGATCCGCTTCGCCTTGGGGGCGCCCGCCATGGGCAGCGATTCGCCGTTCGCGAGCACGTCCTCGTTCGCAGCGGCCGCCTCCATCGCGGCGATTCGCTCGGGCGTCAGCTCGCCGGCGTTCTCCTCCTCGATCTTCGACAGCCACTCGGCGCCCTCGGCGGCCTTCCGCTCGTCGACGAGGACCGCGCCGCGGTCGATCGACTTGTCGATCTCGGCGAACAGGGCGTCCACGAGCTCGGCCTGCGGCACCTTTCGCAGCGGCTTGCCGTGGGCGAAGATCAGGCCCTCGTTCTTGGCGCCGGTGATCCCGAAGTCGGCGGCCGAGGCCTCGCCGATCCCGTTGACCGCGCAGCCCAGGACGGCGACCTCGATCGGGTCGTCGTAGCCGCGCAGGCGCTCCTCGATCTCGGCCACGACCGTGTCCATGTCGAACTGGAGCCGCCCGCAGGTCGGGCAGGCGATCAGGACGGGGCCGCGCTCGCGCAGCTTGAGCGCCTTGAGGATCTCCCAGGCGACCTTGACCTCCTCCTCGGCGTGGAAGGTGGAGAGCGAGATGCGGATCGTGTCGCCGATCCCGTCGGCGAGCAGCGTCCCCAGGCCGACGGCGGACTTGAGCGAGCCCGACCACTTCGTGCCCGCCTCGGTGATGCCGAGGTGGAGCGGGTTGTCGATCTTCTCCGAGAGCAGGCGGTTCGAGGCGATCGTGTTGGGCACGTTGGTCGACTTGATCGACACCTTGAAGTCCTGGAAGCGGAGCCGGTCCATCAGTTCCACGTGCTCCAGGGCGGCGGCCACGAGCGCCTCGACGGCGTTCTCGCGCTCCAGCTCGTGGAGGTGCTTCGGCAGCGAGCCCGAGTTGACGCCGATCCGCATCGGCACTCCGGCCGCGCGGGCCTTCTCGACGACCTCGCCGGCCTTCTCGAAGCCGCCGATGTTGCCGGGGTTGATGCGGATGCAGTGGGCGCCCGCGTCGATCGCCTTGAGCGCCAGCGTGTGGTTGAAGTGGATGTCGGCGATCACGGGGATCGGCGACTCCTCGACGATCCGGGCGAGCGCGCGGACGTCGTCGTCGCGCGGAACCGCGCAGCGGACGAGGTCGCCGCCTGCCTCGGCGATCGCGTGGATCTGCCTCATCGTGGCGTCGAAGTCGGCGGTCTCCGTCTTCGTCATCGACTGGACCGCCACAGGGGCGCCGCCCCCGATCTTCACGCCTCCGACGTCTATCTGGCGCTTGGAGGCCATCTGCGGCCTCGAAGCCTAGCTATGCGCCTTCGCGTTGCCTCTCGTTGGTGGCGCCAGGACGATCTCGCGTATGGGCTGGGTAAGGGGGTTATGCACGACCTGCCGCGGCTAACAGATGCGATCGAAGATCGTTCGGCGCCGGCGGTCGGGAAGTGCGAGCTATTCCTGGATTGCCCACCCAGGAGGTGTGGTAAGGCAGGATGGTGGTGCGGGATCCCGGGTTCGGGCTGCCCGCCGCCGATGAAGATTCGGATGAACACCAGAATCAGCCGAAGATTATTTACCAAATGGAGGACGCAGTGGCCGCGGTCCACCATCTCCTTCCCCAGCCCCGACCCGGCCAGCGGAGACCAAGGCGAGATGCCCTACGCGTACAGCGCCTCGACCTGCGTGGCGTACTTCTCGAGGATCGGCTTGCGCTTCAGCTTCATCGTGGGAGTGAGCTCGTCGCCGCCCGGCTGCCATTCCTCGTCGAGGATCGTGAATTTCTTGATCTGCTCGACGCGGGCGAGCTGCTCGTTGGCGGCGTCCACGCCCCGCTGCACTTCGGCCTGGACCGCCTCGGCTCCGTTCTGCTCGATGAACCCGGGACCCACGTCGGGGTCGAGCGTGATCAGGCCCACGTTGTAGGGCCGCCCGTCCCCGATCGCGACCACCTGGCCGATCAGCGGGCTCGATGCCTTGACCCTCGCCTCGATGTTCGCCGGCGACAGGTTCTTGCCGGCCGCGTTGATGATCAGCTCCTTCTTGCGGTCGACGATCTTGAGGTAGCCGTCCTCGTCGAACTCGCCGACATCTCCGGTGTGGAGCCAACCCTCGTCGTCGATGGCCTCGCGCGTCTTCTCGGGCTGGTTGCGATAGCCGGGCATGACCATCGGCCCGCGCATCAGCACCTCGCCGTCCTCGGCGAGCCTGATCTCGGCGCCGGGTGAGACGGGTCCCACGGTCCCGATCTTGATCTTCTCGGGCGGATTGCAGGTCCCGTAGCCGCAGGTCTCGGACATGCCCCAGAGCTCCGCCAGCGGGATACCAATGGCGTGGAAGAACTCGATCACCTCGCGCGGGGTCGGCGCCGCCCCGACGTTCACCGACTCGACCTCGTCGAGCCCGAGGCGGGCGCGGACCTTGGAGAGGACGAGCTCATCCGCCTTCGCGTACTCCTGCGCGAGCTCCTCCGGGATCTCCTCGCCGGCCTGCTCGAGCCTGACCTTCTTCAGGCCGACCTCGAGCGCCCACTCCGTGGCCTGCCGCTTCGCGTCGTCCTGCTCGGCCGCGACGCCGGCCTCGAGGGCAGCCTTCAGCTTCTCCCAGATGCGCGGCACCGCGAAGAACCAGGTTGGATGCACCTCGGGCAGGTACGCCACCACTTGGCGCGGATCTGGGCAGCAGGTGGTGGTGAAGCCGAGCATGACCGGCAGGTAGTGACTGCAGGCGCGCTCGGCGATGTGCGCCATCGGCAGCCAGGACACCACGCGCCCGTCGGACGGGAAGGCGATCACCTCGTCGAAGCCGTTGACGGCCGAGAGCAGGTTCGCGTGCGTCAACTGGACGCCCTTGGGCGGCCCGGTGGTGCCCGAGGTGTAGATGAGCGTGAGGATGTCGTCAGGCCGCACCGCGTGCCAGGCCGCCTCGAAGTCGAACTCGGGATCGCCCTCGGCCTCGACGTCCGCGATCGTCAGCGCCTCGTCGAGCTGTGTGGCGTCCACGACGATGATGTGATCGACGCCCTCGATCGCCCTGATGCGGTCCAGGAATGCCTGCTCGGTCACGACGATGCGGGCCCCGGCATCAGTCACCTGGTAGGCGATCTGCTCCGGCGCGTAGGTGTTGTAGACCGAGAACGGCGTGGCGCCGAGGTGCAGCGCGGCCGAGTCGAAGAAATGGAACTCCGGCCGGTTGGTGAGCATGATCCCGAGCGCGCCCCCGCGCTCGAGGCCGAGCTTGGCCAGCCCGGCCGCCAGCGCCTGCACCTTCTCGGCGTACTCGGCCCAGGTCATCGAGAACTCGTCGCCCTTGAGGCGGAGCGCCACGCGCTCCGGGTGAGCCTGCGCCGTCAGCTGAAAGGCCTCGGCGACTGTGGATGCGTCGAGGCCCGCAGGCCTCTCGGTTCGGCCTGCAGTTGTGACCTCCATGGGGGGACAGCCTAGCCGGAGCACTCGGCTCGGCCGAGTGCGACGGATTCATTATCGAACTCTGAAGCCCTCGCCGGAGAGCCTGTCTATGTCGTTCGACAGCCCCACCAGGAAGATCAGGATCACGAGCATGAAGCCCACCACCCCGGCGCGCTCCATGACGCTGAACGGCACCGGCTTGCCGCGGATCTTCTCCACGATCGCCCAGAAGATGTGCCCTCCGTCGAGCGGCAGGAACGGGAACAGGTTCACGATCGCGAGCGAGAGCGAGATGATCGCGAGGATGAGCACGACCTGGGCCACGTCGTAGAGGATCGACTGGCGGGTCGTCTCGTAGGACCCCACCACCCCCGAGATCTCCCTGCGCTGCTCGGGGTCGATCAGGCGGGCGGGCAGCTCGAGCGTGGCCTTGGTGACGAACCAGAAGCGGTCGGCGGCCACCTCGAAGGAGCGGCCGAAGGGGAGCGTCTCGCGCGGTCCCGGCTGGTAGGAGAAGCCGAGCCGCGTGCGCCCCTGCTTGTCCGGGTTCACGGTCGGCGCCGCGGGGTCGTAGATCGGCGTGAGCTCGAAGGTCCGCTCGCGCCCGTTCCGCTCCACCGTGAGCGTCACCGGCGTGGCTGCCTCGCAGCCCTTGGTCTGCTTGCCGGGGCACTTGTGCGAGGCGATCTGCTCCTGGAACACCCGAGCGTCGCCGCGCTTGCCGTCCACCGCCACGAGCCTGTCGCCCGACTTCAGCACGCTCGCTGCGGGATAGCCCTTGTCCATCAAGCCGACCTTGGTGGTCGCGGTCTCCGGGCCGATCAGGAAGAAGAAGACGAACAGCAGGATGAATGCGAGCAGTAGGTTGACGGCCGGCCCGGCCGCGATCACCACGATCCGCTTCCACACCGGCTGGGAGTAGTAGGCGCGCGTGCGGAGCTCGTCGGAGAGCTCTTCGGACGGATTCATGCCGGTGATCCGGACATAGCCGCCCGCCGGTATCGCCCCGATCGCGTACTCCGTCTCACCGATCTTCTTCGAGGCGAGCGTGGGCGGGAAGAAAAGAGAGAACTTCTCGACTCGCATGCCGACGGCCTTGGCGGCCGCGAAGTGGCCGAGCTCGTGCAGGATCACGAGGATCGCGAAGCCGACGAAGGCGAGGAACCAGCTCACGCCGCAACTCCCCGGGCAACCTCGCGCGCGGTCGAGTCCGCCTCGTAGAGGTCGCTGAAGTGGCGCACCGGCCGGGCCGGGAGCTCGGACAGGGTCGACTCGATCACCCGTGCGATCCCAGTGAACGAGAGCTCACCGCGCAGGAATGCGTGCACCGCCACCTCATTCGCCGCGTTCAGCACGCAGGGGCCCGTGCCACCTGCCAGCGCGGCCTCGCGGGCGAGGCGCAGGCAGGCGAAGGTCTCTATGTCGGGTGCCTCGAAGGTCAGCTCGCCGACCTCCACGAGGTCGAGCGCGCGCACGGGCACGTCGGCGCGCTCGGGGTGGTGCAGGGCGTAGGAGATCGGGACGCGCATGTCCGGATAGCCGAGATGCGCGAGCGTTGCCCCGTCGTTCAGATGCACGAGCGCGTGGACGATCGACTGCGGGTGCACCACCACGTCGATCTGGTCGTAGGGCGTGCCGAACAGGTGGTGGGCCTCGATCAGCTCGAGGCCCTTGTTCATGAGCGTGGCCGAGTCGATCGTGATCTTGCCACCCATGTCCCAGGTCGGGTGGGCGAGCGCCTCAGCGGGGGTCACGCCGTCGAGGTCCGTGCGCCCCCGGAACGGCCCGCCGCTCGCAGTCAGGACGAGCCGGTCGACCGTGCCCGGCCGCTCGCCCGCGATCAGCTGCTGGAGCGCGGAGTGCTCAGAGTCGACAGGGATGAGCTGGGCGCCGGTGGCCTCGGCCAGCGCGGTCACGAGCTCGCCGCCCACGACGAGACTTTCCTTGTTCGCGAGCGCGAGGTCGATGCCCTCCCCGAGGGCCGCGACGGTGGGTCCGAGCCCTGCCGAGCCGACGAGTGCGTTCAGCACCAGGTCGCACTCGGTGTCCGTGATCAAGTCGACGAGGCCCTCCGGGCCGGTCAGGATCTCGATCTCGGAGTGCTCGCCTGCCCTGGCGGCGGCGTCGGGGTCGGCCAGCGCGAGGCGCTCGACGCCATGCCATTGGGCCTGCTCGAGGAGCAGCTCCCAGCTCGACGACGCGGCCAGGCCGACCAGCTCGAGCTCGGCGCTGCCCTCGATCACCTCGAGCGCCTGCGTTCCGATCGAGCCGGTCGAGCCGACTATGAGGATCCTGCGCACCCGGCTGAGTCTAGGGAGAGCAGCAGGCACCTCCTGCTCAGCCGTAGCCCAGCCCGACCGCCGCGTAGTACGCCACCGGGATCGAGAACATCGCCGCGTCCAGGCGGTCGAGCACCCCGCCATGGGCCCCGAACAGCGTGCCCGTGTCCTTGACCTCGAGGTCGCGCTTGACGAGCGACTCGAACAGGTCTCCCACGGGGGCGGCAAGCGCCACCGCCGCGCCGATCAGGAGCGCGTCCGGCCCGCTGAGCCAGTCCTGGTAGAGGCCGGCGAACCAGAACGCGGCCGTGCCGCCGAGGACGCCTATGACGAGGCCCTCGAGCGTCTTGTTGGGGGAGATCAGCGGCGCCAGCGGCGTCCGGCCGTAGAAACGCCCACCGAAGTAGGCGAACGTGTCGCCCACGAAGGTCCCGACCAGGGTGTCGATGACGAGCCCGGTGCCGACCACGATCTCCTCCCCCGCATCCCCCGGCTCGACCAGCTCCCGCAGCCATACCGCGTGCACCATCGCCAGGCCGATCCAGAGGACGCCGAAGAGCGTCGCGGCGATGGCCCACGAGACGTGCTCGCGCCGGGGCCGCAGCAGGGCAAGGAAGAAGGTGACCGGGAAGGCCGCCACCAGCACCATCACCACGTGGCGCGGCTCGCCGTACAGCGCCGCGGCGAGCAGCCCCGCGAGCGTGAGGAAGCCCGCCAGGGCGGCCGGCTGGACGCGGCCCATCAGCGTGTAGAGCTCGTGCATGGCGATCACGCCGAGCACGAGCAGGCCGAGCGCGAAGACCTCCCCGCCCTCGAGGACGATGAAGACCGCGAACGCGATCGCGGGGATCGCGACCAGTATGCGCGGCCCGAGATCGGAGCCGGCGCGCCGGCGCCCGCGCTGCGCCGCCACTCGCTAGCGACCTCCGAAGCGGCGCCGGCGGGCGGTGTACTCCGCGAGTGCAGCCTCGAATGCCTCGCGGCTGAAATCCGGCCAGAGCTCGTCGCGGAACACGAACTCCGAGTAGGCGCACTGCCACAGGAGATAGTTGGAGAGGCGCATCTCGCCGCTCGTGCGGATCAGGAGGTCCGGGTCGTGCATGTCAGGCGCGTAGAGGTGCCGGCGGAAGTCTTCCTCGCTCTCACCCGTGAAAGTTCGCGCCGCGTCGACGATCTCCGCCCTGCCGCCGTAGTTGAACGCCACGAACAGGGTGATCCGCCGGTTGCCTGAGGTCTTCTCTTCCGCCCAGTCCATCCGGCGCGTGAGCTCGGGGGCGAGCCCCTCGCGGCGACCGACGAAGCGCATCCGCACGCCCTGCTCGTCCAGCTCCGGGGTCTCACGGTCGATGCGTTGGGCGAACATCGCCATGAGCCCGTCGACCTCGGCCTGCGGGCGAGCCCAGTTCTCCGTCGAGAACGAGTAGACCGTGAGCTCCTCGATGCCGAGCTCGGCGGCGTCGCGCAGGCGTGCCCTGACCACGTCCGCGCCCGCCTCGTGGCCGGCCAGCACCGGTAGCCCCCGCGCCTTCGCCCAGCGCCCGTTCCCGTCGGTGATGATCGCGACGTAGCGCGCCGTGGCGGCGTCGCTCGTGCTCACACCTCGAGGATTTCCTGTTCCTTGCCGGCGAGGGCCTGGTCGATTTCGCCGACGTGGGTGTCGGTCAGCTTCTGAAGCGCGTCCTCCGCGCGGTGCTCCTCATCGGACCCGACCTCACCCTCGCTCTTGAGCTCGCGCAGGTCGTGCATCACCTCGCGGCGCACGTTTCGCACCCCCACCCGGCCCTGCTCGGCGATGTTGTGCAGCACCTTCACGAGCTCCCTGCGGCGCTCCTCGGTCAGCTCGGGGATCTGGAGCCGGATCACCTGGCCGTCGTTGGAGGGCGTCAGGCCGACGTCCGACTCCAGGATCGCCTTCTCGATCAGCTTGATCGAGTTCTTGTCGTAGGGAGTGATCGTCAGCAGCCGCGCCTCCGTGGCGGAGACCTGCGAGAGCTGCTTGAGCGGGGTCCTGGCGCCGTAGTAGTCGACCTCGATGCGGTCGAGCAGATGCGGCGAGGCGCGCCCGGTCCGGACCGTGGCGAACTCGCTCCTCGTCGCCTCAACGGACTTGACCATGCGCGACTGCGCCTCGTCGAGGAAGTCCTTCAGGACGTCGTCGTTCATTCTGCCGGGGTCCTAACCACAGTTCCGACTCGCTCGCCGCACACTATCCGGTCGATGTTTCCCCCGTCGTCCATATTGAAGACGTGGATCGGGAGCGAGTTGTCCATGCACAGCGACAGCGCCGTCGAGTCCATCACCGCCAGGCGCTGCTCGATCGCCTCGACATGCGAGATCTCCGGCAGGAAGCGCGCCCCGGGCTCGGTGCGCGGATCGGCGCTGTAGACGCCCTCGACGCCGTTCTTGGCCATCAGCAGCGCCTCGGCGTGGATCTCGAGCGCCCGCAGCGCCGCTGCGGTGTCCGTCGTGAAGAACGGGTTCCCGGTCCCGGCGGCGAAGATCACGATCCGCCCCTTCTCGAGGTGGCGCATCGCGCGCCTGCGGATGTAGGGCTCTGCGACCTCGGAGATCGTGATCGCCGACTGAACGCGCGTATGGGCGCCGGTGCGCTCGAGCGCATCCTGGAGCGCCAGGGCGTTCAGGACGGTGGCGAGCATCCCCATGTAGTCGCCGGTCGCGCGATCCATCCCGGCTGCCGCGCCCTTGAGCCCGCGGTAGATGTTCCCTCCGCCGACCACGATCGCGATCTCGACGCCGCGGTCGTGGACGGTCTTGACCTCCGCGGCGATCGCCGCGATGCGGTCGGGATCGGCCCCGTAGGGGAGATCGCCCATCAGGGCCTCCCCGGAGAGCTTCAGCAGGATCCGCTTGAAGGCTGGGGTCACGCCTCCCCGACCCGGAACCGGGCGAAGCGACGGATCACGACGTTCTCGCCAGTCGCCGCGGCAAGCTCGGCGCGCAACTCCTCGAGCGTCTTGCTGTCGTGCTTGTCCTCGTTCACGTGCTTCTGGTTGAGCAGCACGACCTCGTCGAGGCGCTTCTTCAGCCTGCCCTCGACGATCTTCTCCTGGACGTTCTCGGGCTTGCCCTCGGCGGCAGCCTGCTCGCGGTAGACGCGCAGCTCGGCCTCCTTCCAGCCCTCGTCGACCTCGTCCTCCGAGACGTACTTCAGTTCGCCGGCGGCGGCCACGTGGAGCGCGACGTCGCGGGCGAACTCTTGGAACTGGTCGGTCCGGGCCACGAAATCCGTCTCGCAGTTGACCTCGACGAGCGCCCCGATGTCTCCGCGGCCGTGGATGTAGCTCGACACCACGCCCTCGCTCGCGACCCGGCCGCCGCGCTTGGCGGCCGAGGCCTGGCCCTTGACACGCAGGATCTCGATGGCCTTGTCCATGTCGCCGCCCGACTCCTGGAGGGCGGCCTTGGCGTCCATGATCCCCGCGCCGGTGCGCTCGCGCAGGGTCTTCACGTCTTGGGCGGAGATGGCGATGCTCATCAGACCTCCTCGTCAGGATCGAAGGTGCGGCGCTCACGCGGCGCGGCGCCCTCGGGCACCGGCTGGGCGGGCTCGTCGGGCGAGAAGCCGGCCTCCTCGGCCTCGCGCCGGGCGCGCTCCTCGGCCTCCTGGCGCTCGCGCTCCTCGGCCTCCCGGATGGCGCGCTCCTCCGCCTCGCGCCGTTCGGCCTCCTCGCGCTCGCGCCGGGCGGCCTCCTCCTCGGCGCGGAAGCGCAGCGCGCGGTCGCGCACCACGTCCGAGATCGCCTCGACGACCAGCTTGCACGAGCGGATCGCGTCGTCGTTCCCCGGGATCACGTAGGTCACGGGATCGGGGTCGCAGTTGGTGTCTACGAGCCCGATGACCGGGATCTTGAGGCGCGTCGCCTCGCGGACGCCGATCGCCTCGGTCTTGAGGTCGACGACGAACATGGCGTCCGGCGGCCGCTGGAGATTCGCCACGCCGCCGAGGTTGGTCTCGAGCTTCTCGCGCTCCGCCATCGCCGCGATGCGCTCGCGCACGGGCAGCAGCTCCATGGTGCCGGACTCGCTCCAGTCGCGCAGGTCGTGCAGGCGCTTGATTCGCTTCGAGATCGTCTGGAAGTTGGTGAGCAGCCCGCCCAGCCAGCGTTGGTCGACGTAGGGCATGCCGCAGGCGTCCGCGGCCTCCTTGATCGTGTCGCGGGCCTGCTTCTTGGTGCCGACGAAGAGGACGGTGCCGCCTCGGCCGGCGAGCTCGCCTGCGAACACCTGCGCGTCATGCAGCAGCCTCTCGGTCTTCTGCAGGTCGATTATGTGGATGCCGTCCCGCTCGCCGAATATGAAGCGGCGCATCTTGGGGTTCCAGCGGCGCGTCTGGTGGCCGAAATGCACCCCGGCCTCCAGCAGCTCCTTGATGCCGATGTCGGTGGCCAAAGAGAGCTCCCTTGTATGTGGTTGGACCATCTACCCGCCGGCCGGCTCGCGGACCCGGGCTCTCTTGTGGCCCGGGCAGGGCCGCGGCCGCCTTTCCCGGCGGGGTCGTATTGCTGAACGGCGCAAGGATACTTATCAGCACGCACGCGGCCGAAGCCGCGTGCGCGCGCAACGTGCCCAACCAAGAACGAAGCGAGGCGGTCCGAAGACCGCCTCGCTCGTATTTTCAGCCTCCGTCTGGCCCTCCGGAGACTGGCTCCCGTCTCGCCACGTCAAGCGCGTGACGCAGATCGACGGGTGGTTTGGACTCGCAAACGAGATTTTCCCACGTGATCGGATGGTTAAACATCAGCTTCTCCGCGTGCAGGAACTGACGCCGCAATCCCAGTCTGCGACCGCATTCCGAGCCCCCGTACGCGGAATCGCCGCATACGGGGTGGCCGATCGCGGCGAGGTGGGCCCGGATCTGGTGGGTGCGCCCTGTGTCGAGCCGGACACGCAGTAGCGAGGTGCGCGGGAGCCGCTCGAGGACCTCGAAGTGCGTGACCGCGTCCCGGGCGCGGTCCGTGCGGGTCGACATAACAGTCCGGCGCGCGCGATCGCGCCCGATCGGGGCGTCGATCGTCCCGCTCTCGGAGTCCGGATGGCCCACCACGAGGGCCAGGTACTCGCGCGTGATCTCGCGCGCCCGCAGCATCTTCTGGAGGGCGGCGTGCGCCTCGTCCGAGCGGGCCACCACGAGCAGCCCGGACGTGTCCCGGTCGAGGCGGTGGACGATTCCGGCGCGTTCGGGATGGCTCCCCCCCGCTGCCCGGTCCGCGAGCAGCTCGGCGAGGGTGGTGCCGCGGTGGCCGGGGGCCGGATGGGTCACGAGTCCGGCGGGCTTGTCCACCACCAGGAGGTGAGCGTCCTCGTAGACGACCGCGGGCGCCTCGGGCGCCTCGGGTGGCCGTTCCGCCGGCTCCTCGAGTGCCGCCAGCTCGACCCGCTCCCCGGCCGCCACGCGGTGGTTCTTGGGGCGGGCCCGGCCGTCGACTGTCACGGCTCCCGCCTCGATCAGGCGCTGGGCGGCCGCCCGCGACGGCGTCGCCCCGCGTGCGGCGAGGAACGCGTCGAGGCGCAGGCCGGCATCGTCGCCGGCCGCGATCAGCTCGTCGTCACTCGTCGCGCGCTCCTCTCGACGACCCAGAGCAGCAGGAAGACCCCCACGACAATGAAGGAGTCGGCCAGGTTGAACGCCGGCCACGCCACAGGGTCGATGAAATCGATGACGGCCCCGTCGCGGGCGCGATCGGCCAGGTTGCCGAGCGCACCGCCCAGAAGCATCCCCACCGGCAGCCACAACAGGGGCACCTCGCTGTGGCGCAGGAAGTAGCCGATCAGCAGGACGAGTGCCACGCCTATCAGCACCCCCACGATCAGGCCGCCGCCCTCGAAGACCCCGAAGGCGACGCCGGTGTTGCGCGTGTTCGAGATCTCGAGGCCGGGGAAGACCTTGACGCTCTCACCCCGCTCCACGTTCGAGTTCGCGAGCTGCTTGGTCGCCTGGTCGAGCGCGACCACGACGCCCGCGGTGGCGACCGCCGCGGCGGCGGAACCGCCCAGCGCCGGCATGTCAGCCCTCGATGAGGTTCGCCACGATGCTGCTCAAGATGATCAGCACGAAGGTGGCGACGATCGGGCTCAGATCGAGGGCGCCAGGGCCGATCCGCACCGGCGGCAGGAAGCGCCGGAACAGGTTGAGATAGGGATCGGTCACGTCCGTGACGAACGTCAGGAAGCCGTTCAGGATGCGGTTGTAGGGCATCCGCGGGATCCAGCTCATGATGATCCTGATGAAGATCAGGACGAGGTACACGAGCGCGAGCGTGCGGACGTAGTCCGCAACGTCGGCCCGCGTGATCGCGAGCCAGAAGCTCATCTCGTGCCCTCCACGACGACATCGACGGCCGAGCGCGCGAGCTCGCCGAGGCCGCCCTCCTCGAGCGCGATCAGACCGCGCTCCGTCGCGCCGCCCGGCGTGGCCACGCGGCGGCGCAGGTCGGCGCCGTCGTAGCCGTGCTCGGCGAGCCACGCCGCGCTGCCGGCCATCGTCTCCACGACCATGCGCATCGCGGTGGCCCGTTCGAGCCCGTGGGCTGCCCCTGCATCTGCGAAGCCCTCGGCCCACAGCGCCATGAACGCCGGCCCGCAGCTCATCAGCGCCATGGCGGGCTCGATCAGCGGCTCGTCCTCGAGCGCGATCACCTGGCCGGCGCGACCCATGAGCCTCAGGATCTCCTCCTCGGGGCCGTCGGACGCGCCCGGGCCGGGGACGTAGCAGAGCACCCCCCGGCCCACCTCCACCGGCATGTTCGGGATGAAGCGGTAAATGGCTGCGCCCGGATAGGCCGCGGACAGCCTCTCCGTGGAGGTGGCGGCCAGGATCGACACGACCGCGTCCGTGTGCCCCGCCACCTCCGCGGCCACCTCGCCGAGCTGCTTCGGCTTGTGGCAGAGCAGGACTGCATCGGCCCGCTCCGCGAGCTCGGCGTTCGACTCCACCGCCTCACCCCCCAGCTGTTCGGCGAGCGCCAGAGCCTTGGCCCCGTCGATGTCGGAGACGAGCACGGGCTCGCCGATCCCTCGCGCAAGCGCCGAAGCCATGTTCCCCGCGCCGATCAGCCCCAGCTTCATCGGCGCAGAAGCCTACCGGGGGGTCATTCGCCCGCCGCGCGGATCGAGAGCGCGAACGACCCTACGCGCCCGCCCTGCATGGTCGCGCGCAGCACCGGATAGGGGTTGTTGCCCACGCCGAAGATGTTCATCGCCTTGACGAGCCACCAGGAGCGCCCATGGCGGGTCGCGCCCGGGTAGAGGCGCCACAGCCTCCGGATGGGGTCGCCGATGCCCAGGCCCCTGCCGGTGCGCCAGCGCGTGTCGAAGGCGCGGGCGACCTGGCTCTTTGTGAGGTCCGGGTCACAGGGCCCGCCCCCACCCAGGTTCACGAACGCGAACCGCAACCCGATCCCGCCGTAGAGGACCCTGCAGGACGCGTCGCTCGTCCGGACGACCTTGGTGGGGGGTCCGAAGACCCCGTTTGCCGCGTCCAGCGTGGGGTCTCGCTCGGGCCGGAAATCCCCGATCGCGCGCACCTCGCCGAGCCCGGTCCTGCTGCCGGTGGCCTCGAGCGTGAACGGGTCCGCCATGGCGAGCGGGGAAAAGGCCGCACAGAACGCCAGCGCCGAGACGCATAGGACTGACAGCCGGCGGGTGCTCAAGACTGGTTGAAGAAGCCCTTCTCGATAAGCCGCGCCCGCTCCTCAGCCGACACCTCGACGTTGCGCGGGGTGAGCAGGAACACCTTGTCGGCGATCCGCTGCATGCCGCCGTCGAGCGCGTATGTGAGCCCCGAGGCGAAGTCGATGAGCCGCTTCGAGAGGTCGGTGTCCGTCGATTGCAGGTTGAGGATCACCGGGATCGAGTCCTTGAACTGGTCGGCGATCTGCTGTGCGTCGTTGAAGCTCTTGGGGATCACCAGGTGAACCTGGATGTCCCCCGCGGCGCCCGTGGAGCGCCCGTTGCCCCCGACCGGTCGCAGGACCCGGGTCTCGCGGCCGCCGCTGCGGGGCTCGTCGGCGAAGATGTCGTCGAACTCGTCCCGGCGCCGGCGCTGCAGGCGGCGCACGTTGGGCCGGTCGCGGTAGCGGTCCTCGAGCTCGGCCTCGGGCTCCGGCTCAGGGGGCAGCGACTCGTAGCGCGGATCCTCCTCCTCGGCGAGGCCGAAGTAGACCAGAGTTCGATGCCATGTATCGCGAAGCGCCATGCTGTCCGGGTTTTCGCCCGTAATCGGGAAAGTCCTTGCGAGTGTAGGCGGAAATGCCAACATCGGTTACCTACGCGGCTCCTAGTTGTGCTGAGTTGCGCTCAGTGGTGCCCGAGTCAGTGGCTCGCAGCTGCTGTCAAGGCTGATCGGACGGTTCTGGAGCGGATGGAAGTCGCTCAGAGCCTGCCGCTTCTGGTGCGAATTCCTCACCTTTTTGGAGCAACTCTCCCAATGTGTGTGAGAAGTCAGCACCATTTGTGACCTGACAAAAGCCCAGCAAATCCCCCCATTCTTACCCCGAAACGAAGCCCGATATACCCCTAGAGGTTCCCCTCATACCGGTTTGAGGGTATAGTGGCGCCGGGTCTACGCCGGACTCAATTGAGACCCACGGCACCGGGAGGGCGCGGTGATGCCGCAGCCTCCCAGGGAAAGGAGTGCGCAATGCGCAGATTCACGTCCGGACGCCGGCGGTGGTTCCTCGTGGGTGCGGTTGTCGGGGCCTTTCTCGCCGCGGGCGCGGTCACGCTCGCGGCGATCCCAGACTCGAGCGGAGTCATCCACGGCTGCTACCAGAAGAACTCCGGCCAACTGCGCCTGATCGACACCGAGCCGAGCCCCCCGATGCGGGCCAATCGAGACGACGACGATGACGACGATGATCGCGGTAACCGCGCCGGCGAGTGCCGGCGGTCGGAGATCGCGATCAGTTGGAATCAGACCGGACCGCAGGGGCCGGCAGGTCCGCCGGGACCGCAGGGCGACACTGGCGCCACCGGGCCGGCAGGGCCCGCTGGGCCGGCGGGGCCCGCTGGGCCGGCAGGACCGCCGGGACCGCAGGGCGACACCGGCGAGCGTGGGCCGGCAGGACCCGCTGGGCCGCAGGGCGAAACCGGCGACACCGGGCCGGCAGGTCCGCCGGGACCGCAGGGCGAGATTGGTGAGACCGGGCCGCAGGGGCCTACCGGGCCGCCTGGGCCTGCCGGGCCGCAGGGCCCGGCCGGGCCGAGCCTCGCCGGCCAAATGTGCCCGACCGGAGGGTTCGTCACCGGGGTGAGCGCGAGTGGCAACATCATCTGCAGCTCGGGCTGCCCGTCAGGTGAGCTGACGTTCCACATCACGAGCGTCGTCGTGGCCACGTTGCATAATTGGCCGGGCGGGACCGTAACCCAGAACTCGGGCGCGGGCTGCTCGGTTACCGTCAGCAGGCCGAGCGGGAACATCTCCGTGGGCGGCAACGCCTGGGAGATCGTCTCCACGACCGGCTTCAACAGCGCCAACGGGAGCGTGCGGCTGCCGATCTGCAGGAGCCTCGGCGCGGTTCCATCGGTCTCGAGCGGCCGGCCGATCTGCTCGAACTCGTCGAACGTCTTCGCATCCGGTCCGTCGGAGGACGACTTCGTGGTGACCGTCAACTAGAGGCGTGATGAGAAACCGGGCGGGTTCGTCGGGACCCGCCCGGCGTGGGGAGGGCTTTCAGACCTCCGTCCCCTCGAGAAACAGGCTCGAGATGACGGATCTGGAAGCCCTCGTCGTTGCGGCGTCGTCTTCGCCTGATGGAGTACGCAAGCAGGCTAAGCGCGAACTGCGGCGGGGGATCATGGGGGCGCCGGCCGGGGCCCGGCCGGGCGTCTTAGGTCGTTGCGAGAGTGTAGGTCCTGGTGGAGGCTGTTGCGTTTCAGGTGGATCGTGGGTCGGGCCTCGTCCTCGACGGTGAGATCGCGGGCGACGGGCCACCGATCGTCCTCGCGCACGGCCTTTCGGCCACGCGGCGCAACGTCGTGCAGGGCTCCAGGGCGCTGATCCGCCGGGGCTACAGGCTGATCGCGTACGACGCCCGCGGACACGGCTCCTCCTCCCCCGGCCCGCGCTACGAGTACGCCGACCTGGTGGAGGACCTCGAGGCTGTGCTCGAGCATGTGGAGCTCGACCGAACGGCTCTGGTGGGCAGCTCGATGGGCGCGGCCACGACGATGGCGTTCGCGCTCGAGCATCCGGCGCGCGTGCCGGCGCTGGTCCAGATCACCCCCGCCTACACGGGCTACGCCCGCACCGGCGACGTCGACGCGGACAGCTGGGAGCGCATGGCCTCGGCGCTGGAGAGCGGCGGCGTGGACGCGTTCGTCGACGTGGCGCAGCCGCGGGGCCTGCCGGAGAAGTGGCGTGAGGTCGCGCGCGAGGCCACGCGCCAGCGGATGGAGCGCCACGAGCACCCTGACGCCGTGGCCCGGGCGCTGCGCGAGCTGCCGAGCTCGATCGCCTGGAAGGGGCTCGAGCCGCTCGAGCACCTCGACATCCCGGTGCTGATCGTGGGCTCTCGCGACGACGCCGACACGCTCCATCCACTCGGCGTGGCCGAGGAGTACGCCCGGCGCCTGCCGCACGCGGAGCTGGTGGTCGAGGACAAGGGCAGCTCGCCGCTCGCCTGGCAGGGCGCGCGGCTCTCGCACGCGATCGGCGACTTCCTCGAGCGGGTCGGCTACGCGCCCTCGTAGAGGACGCTGCCGAGCCTGACGATCGTGGCGCCCTCCTCCACCGCCACCTCGTAGTCCTGCGAGGTGCCCATCGAGAGGCGCTGGAGCCCGTGCTCGGCGGCCAGCTCGGCGAGGCGGGCGAAGTGGCGCCGGTTGTCCTCGGGCCGCTCCACGAACGGGGGCATCGTCATCAGCCCGGTCACCGGGCACGGGCAGCGCTCGATGTAGCCGGCCAGCTCGGCGGGGTCCACGCCCTCCTTGGAGTCCTCGCCCGCCACGTTGACTTGGATCAGCACCTCCCGGGCCGGGTTCTGCTCGAGCCGCCGCAGAGCGGACTCCGAGGCGATCGAGTGGATCAACCGGACATTCGGGGCGATGTCCTTGAGCTTGCGGCTCTGGATCGCCCCGATGAAGTCCCAGGTGAACAGGTCGCGGTGAAGCTCCTGCTTGCGCAGCATGTCCTGGGCGCGGTTCTCGCCCACCAGCTCGACGCCCGCCTCCGCGAGCGCGGGCAGGTCCGAGTCCGCCACGTACTTCGTCGCTGCGAGGATCTCGACCTCGGGGCCGACTCGCTCGCGGATTCGCTCGAGGTTGCCGCGGACGGCCTCAGCCCGCATCCAGCACCGCCACTCCCGCCTGGCGCCCCGTGACGCCGTCGTCGCGGCGGTGCGAGAAGAACAGGTCCGGGTGGCAGCTCGTGCAGAGATCGAGCTGGTGCACCTCGGTCACGCCGGCCCGTTCGAGCCGTTGCGCGATCACCGCGCGCAGGTCGAGCATGCGGCCGTCCGCGACCGAGTCCAGGTCCTCGAACGCAGCCAGGACCTCGGGTCCGACCTCGTAGCAGCAGCCGCCGATCCCAGGCCCAACAGCGGCCGTCGGCGTGCCGTTGAAGTTCGCGACGGCCTTCTCGATGATCCCGCCGGCGAGCGGGCGCCAGCCGCAATGGAGCATGGCGATTCGCTCCCCGTCCGACAGGGCCACCGGGAAGCAGTCGGCCACGAGCACGAGCAGCCCGATCCCCCGCTCGCTCGTCAGGTGCCCGTCCACGCGGACGAGCTCCTTGTCCCCCGGCTCGGCGTAGGCGCGGTCGGACGGCGGCGCGCGCCACTCCTTCAGCTCGGAGCCGTGCACCTGCCAGCCCATCGCCACCCGCTCGGCCGGGACGCCGGCCGCGGCGGCCACGAGGTGGCGGTTCTCGGTCACGCGTGCCGGGTCGTCGTCCGTGAGGATGCCGAGGTTGAGCGAGCGGTAGGGGCCCCTGCTCGTTCCTCCGTTGCGGGTCGAGAAAAAGGCATGGCCGCCGGGCAGGGAGATCGTCCAGCCGCGCTCACCCACGGTCGACTCCCTTGGCCAGCAGGAGCGCCGTCTCGAGCTCCTGCCGGCGGCCGCTCACGAGGCCGTCGAGCTTGCGCGAGAGCGTCTCCTCGAGCGCCCGCCCGAGCGCGGGGCCCTCCGGGACGCCCGCCGCGAGCAGGTCCTCCCCGCTGATCTCGAGCCGGACGTCGCGCAGCTCCGTGACCCAACGGAGGATCGGCTCGGAGGGCGCTCCCATGGCCAGCGCGAGCGCGAGCGCAACAAGCGTCTCGCGTCCCAGGAGGTGGCGCAGCTCAGACGGCGTGTGCTCGCGTTTGCGCAGCTCGCTCGCCAGCCGCGGCGCGACGTGGGCGGCGCGGGACACGGCGTCGCGATCCCCTGCGGTGAGGTGCAGGTCGGCGATCCAGAGATCGAGCCGGTCGGCGGCGGGGGCGCAGAGCGCCGCGAGCGCCACCAGCGCCCGGTCCGCCCCGAGGGCGACCGCTCCGAGCCCGGCGGAGGCGACGAGCTCGGCGTCCGCCTCGAGCGCGGTGTGCATGGCGCGATCCACGCCCAGCTCGCGCATGCGCACGACAGCCGAGGGCAGCTCGGGCTCGGCAAGCAGGTCCATGAGCTCGTCGCGGACGCGGGCCCCGGAGACGGCCCGCAGCCCGCCCTCGGCGGCGGCGTCGCGCGCAAGCCGCTCTGTGGCCGGCTCCATGCGGTAGCGGAGTCGGGCCTCGTAGCGGAGCGCGCGCAGGAGCCGCGTGGGGTCGTCCGCGAAGCTGCGGTCGTGCAGCACCCTCACGAGGCCCTCCTCCAGGTCGGTGAGGCCCGTGCGCGGGTCGTAGAGGTGCCCGAGGTCGTCACCCGACAGACCGAGCGCCATCGCGTTGATCGTGAAGTCGCGGCGGGCGAGGTCCTCGTCGAGACCGGCCTCCTCCACCTCCGGCAGCGCTCCCGGCTCGGGGTAGTCCTCCCGGCGGGTGGTTGCGAGGTCCACGTTCAGCCCGTCGGCCCGCACGGTCGCGGTGCCGAAACGCTCGTGCTCGCGCGCCTCTCCACGCAGCCGGTCGGCGAGCGCGCGCGCCACGGCGCGAGCGTCGCCCTCCACCGCCACGTCCAGATCCACGGCGTCCGCGCCCCTGAGTAGGTCGCGCACCGCGCCGCCCACCAGATAGGCGGGGGCGAGCCCGTCGAGCGCAGGCAGCAGCCTCTCCATGCCAGGAACGGTTCGCACCCGCTCGCGCAGCTCTCGCTGTTGGACCGGGATCACAGACGGACGGGTATACCAGCCTCCCGCATGCGTGCCTTCGCCTCGCCCACGGTGTGGCGGCCGTAGTGGAAGATCGAGGCGCACAGCACCGCGTCCGCGCCCCCCACCCTCACTGCGTCGACGAGGTGCTCGAGCCGCCCGGCGCCTCCGGATGCGATCACGGGCACATCGACGGCGTCCGCCACCGCACGGGTGAGCTCGAGCTCGTAGCCGTCCTCGGTGCCGTCCCGGTCCATGCTCGTGAGCAGGATCTCGCCGGCGCCCCGCTCGACCCCCTCCCGTGCCCACTCCACAGCATCGCGGCCGACCGGCGTGCGGCCGCCCTCGACGTAGACGCCGTAGCGTCCCGCAGGCTCCCCCCGGGCGTCGATGGCGAGCACCACGCACTGGGCGCCGAACACCTCCGCGAGCTCGCCGAGGAGCTCCGGTCGCGCCACGGCCGCGGAGTTGACCGAGACCTTCTCCGCGCCGGCATCGAGGACCTCCTGGGCATCCGCGGCCGAGCGCACTCCGCCGCCGATCGTGAACGGGATGAACAGGTCGTCGGCACAGCGGCGCGCGAGCTCCGCCACCGTGTCGCGCTTCTCGTGCGACGCGGTGATGTCAAGGAAGACGATCTCGTCCGCCCCCTCGTCCTGGTAGCGGACGGCCAGCTCGACGGGGTCGCCCGCGTCACGCAGGTTCAGGAACTCAACGCCCTTCACCACGCGTCCCTTGTCGACGTCGAGGCAGGGGATCACCCGGCGCAGCAGCATCAGTCGCGGGCCTCCAGAGCGGCCTGCCCCTCGCCCACCCCGAAGCGCCCCTCGTAGAGCGCCCTGCCGGAGATCACGCCGGCCAGGTTGAGGAGCCGCAGCCGGCCTAGCGCGCGCAGGTCGGCGAGCGAGCTGATGCCGCCCGAGTACAGAAAGCGCCCGCGGACGGCCCGCGACACGCGCTCGAGCTCGTCGAGATCGAGCCCGTCGAGCATGCCGTCGCGGTCCACGTTCGTGTACACGAAGCGCGTGGCGCCGCGCTGCTGCATCCGGCGGATGGCGTCCTCGCCGCGAACCTGCATCTCGCGCGTCCAGCCGGCCACCGACACGCAGCCGCCGCGGACGTCCACGCCCACGAGGATGCGCGAGGTGAAGGCGCCGAGCGCCTCGTCGAGCAGGTCGGGATCGGTGAATGCGGCGGTGCCGAGCACGACGCGGTCGGCCCCCGCGGCGAGTGCACGCCGGATCGAGGCGATCGAGCGCAGGCCACCGCCGAGCTCCACCGGCACCGACAGCTCGCGCGTGATGCGCTCCACGTGCCGGAGGTTGACCGGCTCGCCCTCGCGCGCGCCGTCGAGGTCCACCACGTGCAGGAAGCGCGCCCCAGCGTCCACGAACGAGCGCGCGGCCTCCAGCGGGTCGTCGGCGTAGACGGTCTCCTGCCCGAAGTCGCCCTGGCGCAGGCGCACGGCCTTGCCGTCGCGGATGTCCACGGCGGGCAGAAGGATCACGCCGGCACCCGGGCACAGGCCCGGACGAAGTTGCCCAGGAGGGCGAGGCCGTGCGGGCCCGACTTCTCGGGGTGGGACTGGAGGCCGTAGATCGGCGCGGGGGTGTCCTCGCGCGCGACCACGCTCACGAACTCCGACCCGTACTCGGCCGTGCCGAGCACGTCCTCCGTTCGCGCCGGGCGCGGCGCGAACGAGTTCGCGTGGTAGAAGGCGCACGGGTCGGGCAGTCCCTCGTTGAGCGCGCCGCGCCGCTTCCACGACACTGGGTTCCAGCCGATCTGCGGAACCCTCAGACCGGGGGCGTCGAGGCCCTCGACGGGGCCCTCCAGCACGCCGATGCCCTCGGCGCCGCCGAGCTCGGTCGTCGACTCGAAGAGCAGCTGCATGCCCATGCAGAGCCCCAGCAGCGGCACGCCCGCCCCGACGCGCTCACGCAGCAGCTCGTCGAGCCCGAGCCGCCGCACGTGCTCCATCGCCTTCGGCATCGCCCCAACCCCTGGGAGGACGATGCCGTCGGCCTCGCGCACGCGAGCGTGGTCGTTCGTGAGCTCCGGGCTGGCCCCAACGTGCTCGAGAGCCTTGTAGACGGAGCGCAGGTTGCCCATGCCGTAGTCGAGGATCGCCAGCCGCGTCACAGCACTCCCTTGGTTGAGGGCACCCCCTGCACGCGGTCGTCGTACTCGACGGCCGCACGCAGGGCGCGGGCAAAGGCTTTGAAGGCCGCCTCGACCATGTGGTGCGCGTTCGTCCCGCGCTCGACCCGCACGTGCACGGTCAGCTTGGCCGTCACGGCCACCGCGCGCACGAACTCCTCGGCGAGCTCGGTGTCGAAGTCGGCGACCCGCTCGGCGGGAAAATCCGCCTCGAACGAGACGAACGGGCGCCCCGAGACGTCGATCGCACAGCTCGCGCGGGCCTCGTCCATCGGCACCAGCGCGTCGCCGAAGCGCCGGATTCCCGCCCGGTCGCCGAGCGCCTCATCGAGCGCGCGCCCCAGCGCCAAGCCGGTGTCCTCGACCGTGTGGTGGGGCCCGGTCTCGAGATCGCCCCGCGCGGTCACGTCGAGGTCGAGCAGCGCGTGTCGGGCGAGCGAGTCGAGCAGGTGGTCGAAGAAGCCGACGCCCGTCTCGCGCGTGCCGGCGCCCGAGCCGTCGACGTTCAGGTCGAGCTGGATGTCCGTTTCGCCGGTGGTCCGGCGTACCTGCGAGGTTCGGCTCACGCGCGGTGCTCCATCGATTCGGCGTGCACGGGAAAGCCCTCGGCGCGGGCCAGCGCTGCGCCTGCGGGAGCGAGGCGGGCGGGCGCCTCGCCGGGCAAGGATACGCGAGCCATCCGGCGCCGGAAGGTGGCGGCGGACAGCGCCGACTGGAAGCGCGCGGCTCCGCCGGTCGGCAGCACATGGTTCGAGCCGGCCACGTAGTCGCCGAACGCCGTGGCGGCGCCGGCGCCGACGAACACGCAGCCGGCGCGGCGCACCCGCGCGGCAAGCGCCTCCGCCCGCTCTCCGACGAGCGCAAGGTGCTCGGGGGCCAGGCCCTCGGCCAGATAGAGGGCCGCCTCCCCGCCCGCCGGGGTTACCTGAAGCAGCGCATCGCTCACGCTTGGGCGCTCGGACGCGATCCGCACCACCCTCTCGATCACCGCGTCCAGCAGCTCCGCGTCCGGGCACAGCAGCCAGAGCGGGCTGTCGGGCCCGTGCTCGGCCTGGGCGAGCAGGTCGAGCGCGATCGCGTCGGCGTCGAGATCGTCACCGTCGGCGATCACGACGAGCTCGCTCGGCCCTGCGATCCCGTCGATCCCGACCTCGGTCCAGGCCACCTGCTTCTTCGCCTGCTGGACCCAGGCGTTGCCCGGGCCGGCGATCACGTCGACCCGCTCGACCGAGTGCGTGCCAAAGGCAAGCGCGGCGATCGCCTGCGCGCCGCCCATCCGGTAGACCTCGTCGACCTCGCAGAGCCCGCAGGCCGCGAGAATCACCGGGTGCAGCTCGCCATCGGGGCCGGGCGGCGAGCAGACGACGACCTCGTCCACGCCGGCCGCCCGGGCCGTCACGGCGCCCATCACCACGGTCGAGGGATAGGGCGCCCGCCCGCCCGGGACGTATACAGCCGCGCGCCGCACCGGCACCTCCTCCACCTCGATGCGCTGCCCCTGCTCGAGCTCGGCGACGACCGGCTCGCGCAGCTGCGCCTCCACGAGCGCACGCACATTGGCAATCGCGGTCCGCAGGCCGTCGACGATCGGCGGCTCTACGCTCGCGAGCGCAGCCTCGACCTCGGCGGGGTCCACGCGCAGAGCGCCGACGCGCGCGCCGTCGAAGCGCTCGGTGAGCCGCCGCACCGCGTCGTCGCCGCCGGAGGCAACCTCCTCCAGGATCGCGCGCACCTCGTCCTCGAGGCCCGGCCGCGTCTCCATCCGCGAGACGCCGAGCTCGGCGCGGCGGATCCTCATCCCCGGATCCTCTCGATCAGGCGGTCGATTCGCTCGGCCTTGAGCTTGTGGGCCACCGGGTTCGCGATCAGCCTGGCGGTGCACACCTCGATCTCCTCGACCACGCGCAGCTGGTTCTCGGCCAGCGTGGTGCCGGTGGCCGTGAGGTCGACGATCCCGTCCACCAGGCCGGTCAGGGGCGCCAGCTCCACGGAGCCGTTGACCTCGACTATCTCCGCCTGGCGGCCCGTGTCGGCGAAGTGCTGCCCGGCGACGCGCGGGTACTTGGTGGCGATCCTGACGCGCCCGAGGCGCCGCAGGGCGTCGCCGATGGGGTCGCCGCCTTCGCGGGCCGCAACCACCATCCGGCAGCGCCCGTAGCCGAGATCCACCAGTTCGTACACCCTGCGCTGGGCCTGCTCGAGCAGCACGTCCTTGCCGGTGATGCCGATGTCGGCCGAGCCGTGCTCGACGTAGGTGGGCACGTCCGAGGGCCGCATGGTGACGATGCCGGCATCGGCGAAGAGCAGCTTGCGGTCGTTCGCCCGCACCTCCGCGGTGTCGACACCGAGGCGGTCGAGCAGGTCGAGCGTGCCGCCGAAGAGCGCACCCCGGGGCACCGCGATCGTGAGGCGCTCGGAGGCCGTCACCCGAGCGCCTCCTCCGCCGCCTGGGCGAGGTGCACGCGCTGAACGTCGAGGGCCACACCGCAGGCGGGCAGCTCACGCCCGAAGCGGCCGATCAGGTCGTCGTACCGCCCACCGCCGCCAAGCGCGAAGCCGACCGCGGGGTCGTAGACCTCGAAGACGGCGCCCGTGTAGTAGCCGAGCTCGCGCACGAGCCCGAGGTCGAAGATCACGCGCTCGGCCACGCCGCGCTGCTCGAGCAGGTCGTGGAGCACGCGCAGCCCCTCCACCGCCGCGGCGACCGGGCCGTCGGCCCGGTCGAGCACCTCTCGGCCACCCCGCAGCTCCGGCAGCCCCACGAGCAGCTCCCGTTCGGCTTCCCCCACTCCGAGCTCGGTCACGCTCATGTCGAGACCCACGAGATCGCGCCGCGACAGGCACTCGAGCAGCCCGAGGTGCCGGTCGGCGGGCACGTCCAGGGCGCCCAGCAGCCGCCGGTAGAGCGACCCGTCCCCCACCCCCACGCGGTGCCTCCGCAGCCCGGCGGAGTCGAGGGCGGCGATCGTGAGCGCCACGACCTCGGCCTCACCCTCGGCGCCCGGGATGCCGATCAGCTCGATGCCGGCCTGCAGGAACTCGCGCGGCTCCCCCACCCCCCGCTCGGTAGCGCGCCAGGCACGGCTGAGGTAGCAGAAGCGCAGCGGCGGCTCGGCCCCGCCGTAGCGGGTGGCGACCACGCGCGCGATCGGGATCGTCATGTCGGAGCGGAGCGCCAGCACGTCGCCCTGCTCGTCGAAGGTGCGATAGCGCGCCCCCGCGGCGCGCGCGTCGCCCAGGCGCAGTACCTCCTCGTACTCGAGCGCGGGCGTGTGGATCTCCCCGTAGCCGGCGCCCTCGAAGCTCCCACGCATGCGGTCGCCGATCGCGCGTAGCTCGCGCATCTCCTCGGGGAGCACGTCGCGCGTGCCCGGGGGGATCGGGTGGGTCATTTCGGGTCCGCCGCTCTACGCCGGGACGCGCTCTGAGGCAACGCGCTCGATGCGCGCCCCCAGCGACCGGAGCCGCTCGTCGATCCGCTCGTAGCCGCGGTCGATCTGGCGGATGTTCCCGATCTCGGAAGTGCCCTCGGCGCACAGCGCGGCGATGAGCATCGCCATGCCGGCGCGGATGTCCGGGCTCTCCATGCGCTCGCCGTGAAGACGGCTCGGGCCGCTGACCACCGCACGGTGCGGGTCGCAGACGATCACCCGAGCCCCCATCGAGACCAGCTTGTCCACGAAGAACAGGCGGTTCTCGAACATCTTCTCGTGAATCAGGATGAGCCCTTCGGCCTGTGTGGCCATGGCGAGCGCGATGCTCGTGAGGTCGGCCGGGAACGCCGGCCAGGGACCGTCCTCGATCTTCGAGACGGCGTCGCCCGCGTCTGACTTGATGCGCAGGCGCTGCCCGCGCGGCACCACCACGTCGCCGCCGTCGTACTCGATCCGGCAGCCGAGCCGCTCGAAGGCGAGCTTGGTCATGCGCAGGTCGTCCGGCACGCAGTCCCTGATGCGAAGCTCTCCGCCGGTGCAGGCGGCGAGCGCGATGAACGACCCGATCTCGATGTAGTCCGGCCCGATCGCGTGGTCGGCGCCGCCGAGCTCCTCCTGGCCGTGCACGATCATCAGGTTCGAGCCGATGCCCTCGATGCGCGCGCCCATCTGCATGAGCAGCCGCGCGAGGTCCTGGACGTGCGGCTCGGCCGCGGCGTTGTGGATCACCGTCGAGCCGGGCGTGAGCGCGGCGGCCATGAGCGCGTTCTCCGTGGCCATCACCGACGGCTCGTCCATGAAGAAGTCACAGGCATGGAGGCCGGCGGGGGCGTGCAGGCGGACGTATGAGCGGTCGAAGGTCACGTCGGCGCCGAGCGCGCGGAAGGCGTCGAGGTGCGGGTCGAGCCGGCGCCGCCCGATCACGTCGCCGCCGGGCGGGGGCATGTCGGCGCGGCCGAAGCGCGCCAGCAGCGGGCCGGCGAGCAGGAAAGAGGCACGGATGCGCTCCGACCACTCATGGTCGACGTCTGTATGCGAGACCGCGTCTGCGCGGATCGCCAGCACGTTCTCGTCGCGCCACTCGATGTACACGTCGAGCCTGCGCAGAAGCTCGATCATGGCCTCGACGTCGCGGATGCGCGGGATGTTGCGCAGCACGACCTCCTCGCGCGTCAGGAGCGACGCGGCGAGCACGGGCAGCGCAGCATTCTTGTTTCCTGCGGGCACGACGGTCCCGTCAAGGGGAGCGCCGCCCTCGATGATGAACTTCTCCATCCGGGGGTCCGTTCGGGGGAAAAGGAGCTCGAAAGGCCGGGCAAGGGTATCGAAGGTCATTGAGGGCTTTGTGGGTGTTTGCTGCTGGTGGGGGTTTTCCTTCTATGGAGCGGTTTTTGAGCCGGACCGGGTTCCGCGGAGACCGAATTGATTGGTTCCCTCTTTTCATGAGAGGGAGATCTGCAAGGGACTGGGCAGGCTCAGCGTCTCAAATTCCGACGGTGGGAGATCACCGAGCGCTTGGTGTAGCCGGCTGTCGTTGAACCAGCCGATGTACTCGACGACGGCGAGTTCGAGCTGCGAGCGTGAGCGCCAGACGCGGTCGGCGATCAGCTCGGTCTTGAAGCTGTCGACGAAGCTCTCCGCCACCCGCATGAGCGGGTATGCCCGCGCCTGAGGTTGGAGCCACGCACCGTCGTCTCCCGACCGCATACGCAGACACAGACGTACGCCCGCGCGCCCCCGGAGGCCGGACGCTCCGCCTCGCGCAACACGACCAGCCGGCCGTAACGCTCGCCGGGGTGGACGGCGGGCGGCGGGACCGGAGTGCGTCTGTCTCGGCGCAGGCAGCCGCACGAGCGCGTCTTTCCCGCGCGCAGCTCGACGGCCCGCACCGCGTGGGTGTTGCCGCAGTCGCAGCGGCACAGGAAGGCCCGACCGCCGCGGTCGCGCTCGGCCAGCTCGGCGATCACGGTCAGCAGGCCGTAGACCTCGCCGGGCTTGACAGCGGCCGGTCTGCCGAGCCGGCCCTTGATGCCGAAGCGGCGGAGCGCACGGGAGACGGTCGCGTCGTCACAGCCGAGCTCCGCCGCGATCGCGTAAGTCGACCGGCCCTCGAGTTCGTACCTCTGCCGCAGCCAGTCCTCATCGTGCAGTTCCCGATAGCGGAGCGCCACTAGGGCGACGTCATAGCACGCCACCAGGCCCAGCCGTACGCTGGCGGCAGCGCGAGCCCCACCGACTGGTGTCGCTCTGCTTCGCGCGAGCATGGCCAGCGCCAGAACGGACCGACGGCTCTGGCGCTGGCGTCGCTCAGCTCAGGAAGCGGCCGCCGCGCGGGCGAGCCGGTGAAGGTCGGCGTGGGGAAGCGTGCGCTTCTTGCCGTCGACTTTGAGCACGGTCTTGCCCTTGACAATGCGAGCGTGGGCCTTCAGCCAGCCCGTCCCGGCGACCCTCGCCGAGCGCACGCTGTCGGCGACGACAGCCTGGATGACGACATTGTCGTCGGCTCCGCCGTCGAGCGTGTCGGTGCCCGGCCCGCCGATCAGCACATCGTCGCCGGCGCCGCCCAGCAGCACGTCGTCGCCGTCGCCGCCGATCAGGACGTCGTCGCCGTTGCCGCCGTTCAGCGTGAGCAGCGCCGAGGTGGCGGCCAGCCCGGAGGCGTCGACCACGTCGTCGCCGCCCAACGCTTTGACGGTCACGCGGTCGCTGCCGGCGATCGCGCCGGACACCGAGACCAGGGCCGGGAGACCGCTGACCTGTGCGTTCGGCCCGGCGCCGGTGACGGTCACGGCGTCGTCATCGTTGGTGGCTTTGGCGATGACGTTGTCGGGCTGGCCGTCGTCGCCGCCGCCGGTCGCGGCGAGGTCGCCCGCCACGTTGGTGACGTCGGTGCCGGACAGGTCGTTGACAACGAGGTTGTCGGTGCCGCCGAACGTGTTGGCGGTGATCGACTCGACGTCGTTGAGGTCCATCGTGATCGCGGCGAGGTCACGGGTGAACAGCACCCGCGCGCCGTTGGCGGAGGCGGCCATGTTCTCGTCGCCGTTGCTGCCGTTGAACGCCATCGTGTCCGTGCCGTCCTGACCCTCGACCACGTCGCTGCCGTCGCCCGGATCCCACTGGAAGGTGTCGTCTCCGGCTCCGAGCAGCGCCGTGTCGTTGCCCTGCTGGCCGTCGACGAAGTCGTTGCCGTCGCCACCGAGCAGGAGATCGATGCCGTTGCTGCCAAGCAGCGTGTCGTCGCCCGCCCCGCCGTCGACCGTGATGCCGATGAGCGCGGCGAGATTCCCAGTCGCGGAGAAGCTGTCGTCGCCGCCGTTGGCGTTGAGCACGAGGTTCTCGGAAGTGCCGATGTCGATCGCGAACGGCGCCGGGTTGAGGCGGTCGAACCGCACGCGCGTGCCATTGGCGGTGGCGGCGAACTGCTCGCCGCCGCCGCCGCCGTTGACCTCGACCGTGTCGGCGCCGCCGCCGCCCTCGTTGAGGTCGGTGTCGTCGCCGGGGTTCCAGATCATCCGGTCGCTGCCGCCCTGGCCGAACACCTGATCATCGGCGTCGCCGCCGGTCAGCGTGTCGCTGTTGTTGCCGCCGAACAGCATGTCGAAGCCGCCGCCGCCGAGCAGCGTGTCATTGCCACTTTGACCGGCGAGCTGGTCGTTGCCGGCGCCGCCGGAGAGGATGTCGTTCCCGGCGCCGCCGGACAGCACGGCCGCCGGCAGCGCGCCGTTGGCCTGGTTGAGCGTGATCGTGTCCCGACCGCGGAGACCGTCGACGCGGACCTGCGCTGTGTTGGCGACCGTCGGCGTGCCACCGGAGACCGGGACCGCGCCGCCGTTCACCAGGATCCTGCCCGCCGCATCGCGGCTGATCACGATCGTGTTGTCGAGGCTGTCGCCCCTGACCGTCAGCACGCCCGCGCTGAACGTGCCGGTGGTTGCCGCGCTCGCCGGCATCGCCGTACCGGCAACTACTCCGGCAGCGAGCACGGTGCCCGCAAGCAGCCGGCGGGCCGCCCGTCGCCAGTCGGTGTTCCGTCTTGCATTTGCCATCGTCAACGCCCCTTTGTCTCCGAGAGTCCGCCTTCCCCCCTTCAGATGAACCCCGCGGCGCGACAATTCCCAAGCCGATCCGTGCGATACGTCACAACGACAACGCGTGCCACGACCCTGCCCCCGCGACGAGGCGACCGGGACGCGAGTGTCCTCCACCCCGCGCTCGTCGACCAGAGCAAGAGCACAAAGCCGCGGCGACGGAGACGACCGCCCCGGACGAGGGGCAAGCCCCGGCGGTGCGCGATCGGTAGCCGCGGAGCTCCTGCATCCGCGAAAAGCGGCGGCGACGAGCTGACTGTTCCTATCCATCTGACGGAGCAGGGGCGGCGCGCCCGAGCGTGGCCTACGGAAGCCATGCCCGGTCTCCTCCCACGCCCGACCGAAGGCCAGGGGCGAGGTCGGCGTTCTCTCGGCGCAGCTTGGCGACGTCGTCCGACTCCGGTGAGGACGTGACGGGGTCGATGGGGGGCGGGTCGTCGCTCATGGCGTTGGGAGGCTAGGCACCCGCTCGGACCGTCGCCGCCTGGCCGGTTGTTCGCAAGTGACCAACCTGCGCGGCGGGTCCGGGGTCATACCCGCCGACAAGCAACCCAGCACAGGAAGGCACACACATGTTCAGCACCAATCTCAAGCGGTCAGTCGCAACCGTCGGCGTCGTGGCGGGACTCCTCGCAGCGGCCGGACCGGCGAGCGCGCAGATGGTGGACGGCCCGGTCATGGCCAAGGCCGCCGTACTTACGGACTACGACCGCAACAGCTTTTCGCCACAGGCCCCCACATCAGACGGTCTCATCGCGGTCACGGTCGATGCCGGAACGGGCGACGACAACGTCTGGAATAACGGCGACGGCACCGACGCAGCGAAAGGCACGCAGGTCGGCAGCGAGGGCGTGAAGGCACCGACCAGGGCCGAGCCACGATCGGCCTGGCACCAATCCGTGGTCGAAGGACAGCTCAACACGCTCGGCGGGGACGACTCGCTGAGCGTTGTCGCCGATGCCGGGTCGGGCGACGACCGCGGCCAGAGTTTTTTTGAGAGGAGTAACGCGCCCTTCACGGTGGACATGGTCGCCGATGCCGGGTCGGGCGACGACAAGCTGTTGATCGGCAAGGACAGCACGCACTTTCACGACGGTACCTCCAACACCGTGCAGTTCGCCGAGACCGGGAGGAGCGACGCCAAGACCCCGTCGCTGATAGGGGAAGGCACGCAGGTCGGCAGCGAGGGCGCGAAGGCACCGAGCACCAGCGGGCGGCCCCAGGGCGTCATCTGGGATCTGCTGGAAGAGGCCATCGAGCAGGCTGCGGATTTGAACAGGTGAGGCTTCGCCGGGGCGCGGGGCTCGGGTCACGACGACCCGGCCCGCAGCCCGGCACGCGAACGATGAGCCGCAAGCGGGCTAAGGGCGGCTCATGCGACCACCGGGACCCGGAGCGGCGGCATCGGCAGCGACGGGAGAACGGTCGGCGGGACCAGCGGCCTGGACGAGTGCGCCCGGTCGGTAGACGAAGCTCTACCTCCACCCCGGGGATCGACACGACCAGCCCCACAACCCTCCCCAACGCCATACGCCACACCAAGCCCCGGGACCGAAAACCCCGGAACGCCCCGCAGGCCGTTACGACACGTCAACCAAAGCGGAAAATGTCGGAGTGGGCAGCTCGCGCGAGACCAGAAAAATGTCCGACCGGGCAGTGGACTGTTAGGCGCCGGCCGGCGGCGATCCCGCCCTCCCCTTCCGGGGTGGCCGCCCCGTACCCGTGCCGGGTCACGTGCACGGGCCTGACCGGTATGACTCTCGCGGGCGTGTGCGGGTGCGGCGCAGACGCGGCAGCTGTGCTGGTCAGGTGCAACAAGGTGAGGACGAGATACGGGCCGGGCACTCGGGCCTCGGACGGGTGACCCTCGCGGACATCGCCGATCACGGGCCAGCCCTCGGGGTTGTCCTCCCACGCCTCGCCGCGGCCGTAGGGCGTCATGTCGAGCAGGCCCAAGGACCCGTTGACGGGCTCGTCGGTTGGCCCGCTGTTGGCCCGATCTGCGCCGTGAGGGAAGCCTGGCTCGTGAGCGGTCCCCGTCGACGGGCGTGCGCGGACCCAGATGGGCGGGTCCAGCGAGTTATGGTGGTCTGGTGGGAGCATCGATACTCATTGCGGACGACGACTCGGTTAGCCGCAAGCTGCTCATTCGCCTGCTCGAGCAGGATGGGCACGATGTCCGCGCCGCGGAGAATGGCACCCAGGCACTGGAGCTGTTCGCGGAGGAGCCGTCCGATGTAGTCCTGCTCGACATCGTCATGCCGGAGCTCGACGGCGTGTCGGTCCTCCGGCGTCTCAAGGAGACGCCCGATGCTCACCACATCCCGGTGATCATGATCTCGGCAGTCGACGAGATCGACAGCGTCGTCCATTGCATCGAGATCGGCGCCGACGACTACCTCGCGAAGCCGTTCAATCCGGTGATCCTGCGAGCCAGGATCAACGCGGGCCTCACGAAGAAGCGGCTTCATGACGTCGAGCGTGCGCGTGTCCGCGACGTCTTTTCGCGGTTTCTCCCCGAGCAGGTCGTCGACGACGTGCTCGAGCGAACCGACGAGGACCTCCGGCTCGGCGGCGTGCGAAGCGTCGGAACCGTGGTGTTCACGGACCTCCGTGGCTTCACGGCCTTCTCGGAGGTGCGTCCGCCGGAGCTCGTGATCGAGACGCTGAACAAGTACTTCGACGAGACGAGCGACTCGATCCTCGAGCACGGGGGCACCCTCGTCTCGTATCACGGGGACGGCTTCCTCGCCGTCTTCGGCGCACCCATCGAGGTCGAGGACCACGCGGACCGCGCGCTCGCCACCGCGCGCGACATCGTCGACGTGCGTCTCCCGCGCTTCAACGAGTGGCTGCGCGAAGAAGGAGTCGGGCAAGAGATCCGTTTGGGTGTGGGCCTCAATAGCGGGCCGTTCATGTCCGGCAACGTCGGGTCGCCCCGCCGGCTCGAGTACGCCGTGAGCGGGGACACCGTGAACACCGGCTCGCGTATCGAGGGCATGACGAAGACCGTGGGGAGCCCGATCCTCGTCGCTCAGTCGACCCGCGAAGCGCTGCTGCGGCCACCGGACGACCTGAAATTTCTAGGTGACTTCGAGGTCCGCGGGAGGAAGTCGCCGGTCGCGCTGTGGACGCTCTCAGGGCGGGGCTCGTAGGGCCGCCAGAGCCTCCTGCAGCCGCGCGTACTCCTCGTCGATTCGATCCACGAGCTGCTCGGCGCCGGCCAGCCGGCCGGCCTTGGCGCGCGCTTCGAGCTCGCGGCAGAGCTCCGAGAAGTCCTCGGCGCCGAAGGTCGCGCCGTTCGACTTCAGCGTGTGCGCCGCTCGCCGGGCCTCGTCCGCCTCGTCCTGCTCGAGGGCTCGCCGTAGCGTCGCCAGCAGGCTCGGCGCGTCCGCGAGAAATGTGTCGATCAGCTCCCCGAGGAAGTCGTCCCCGCCGAGCTCCCTCAGCTTCTCGAGTGCGGCCGCCGCGAGGGTGACGCCGGCGTCATCCGAACTCGCTTCGGCCCTCTCCCGTAGGGGGCGGACATGGCGCAGCGCCCGCGCCAGCTCGTCAGGGCGAATTGGCTTGGCCAGGTAATCGTCCATCCCGGCCGAGAAGCACGCTTCGCGATCCTCGGGCCTCACGTTCGCCGTCATGGCGATGATGCGGGGGCGGACCCCCGGAGGCCAGCGCTCGCAGATCCGACGGGAGGCGTCGAGACCGTCCAGCTCGGGCATCTGGACATCCATCAGCACGACGTCGTACCTCTCGCGCTCGAGGGCATCGAGCACCTCGCGCCCGTTTTCGACGACGTCGGCGTCGTAGCCGAGCCTTCTGAGCAGCGCGAGAGCCAGCTGCCTGTTGACCGCGTTGTCCTCGGCCACCAGCAGACGCAGGTCCGCCACGGCGGATCTCGCGCCATCCTCGCGGCGGCCGGGCGCGGAATCCGGTGCCGTGCCGGCGGCGAGCACCCCGACGAGCGCGTCATACAGCTGCGAGCTCTTGACCGGCTTCACGAGCTGCGCCGCGAACTCGCTTGTCCCGCGTGCCTCGGCCAGACGGCCCATCGACGTGAGGAGCAGGAGCGGCAGGGCGTTCTGGTCCCGGTAGCGGCGGATCTCGCGCGCAAGCTCGAGGCCGTCCATTTCGGGCATCTGCATGTCGAGCACAGCGACGTCGAATGGATCGCCGCGGCGGACGCGAGCCAGCGCGTCCGTAGGCCGCTCGATGACCTCCACGAGCATCTCCCACGACTCCGCGAGGCGCCTGACGATCTCCCGGTTCGTGGCGTTGTCGTCGACGAGCAGCAGACGCTTGCCCGCGAGCGGAGCCTCGTCGCGCGCCGGACGCGGCGGCGCGGCGGCCTCTCGCGCGACGATCTCGAACTGGAACGTCGAGCCCCGGCCCTCCTCGCTCTCCACCGAGAGCGCGCCACCCATGAGGTCCGCCAGCCGCTTCGAGATCGCAAGACCCAGCCCGGTGCCGCCATAGCGCCTTGTCGTGGAGGCGTCCACCTGGCTGAACGACTCGAACAGGCGGTGCATCTGCTCCGCCGGAATCCCGATGCCGGTATCCCGGACGGAGAAGCGCACCCGCCGCAGGTCGCCGCCGGCGTCCCCGGCCGTGACGGCGAGGACGACCTCCCCGGCTTCGGTGAACTTGACTGCGTTCGCGAGCAGGTTGCCAAGCGCCTGCCGCAGCCGCGTCGCGTCGCCGACGATCGCGGCCGGCACGTCGTCGTCCACGAGGCACCCCAGCTCGATCTCCTTCTTGGAGGCAGCCACGGCGACGAGATCGAGCGCGCTCTCGGCACACGCGCGCACCTCCAGGGCGTGCTCCTCGAGCTCGAGCTTCCCTGCCTCGATCTTCGAGAAGTCGAGGATGTCGTCGATGACCCGCATCAGGGCGTCCCCACTCGTGCGGATCACCTCGGCGAAATCGCGTTGCTCGTCGGTGAGCTCGGTGTCCAGCAGCAGCCCGCCCATCCCGATCACCGCGTTCAGCGGCGTCCGGATCTCGTGGCTCATCGTCGCGAGGAAAGCGCTCTTCGCCTGGTTCGCCGCCTCGGCGTCCTCGCGCGCGCGGAGAAGCTCGGTGATGTCGTGGTAGAGCACGAGAAACCCGGTTCGCTCACCGTCGACCACGAGCGGCACCGTCAGGATCTCGACGTCGACGAGCACGCCGTCCTTGCGCGCCCGCCGGGCGATTACGTGCGCGAGGCCGTGATCCTCCGCCTGACGCTGGACCGCCCTGCTCTCCTCCCGCAAGTCCTCGGTCGGGAACAGCAGATCGGCCAGCGGCCGGTCGATGGCCTCCCCCTGCGCATAGCCAAACAGCCGCTCGGCCGCAGGGTTCCAGGACAGGACGCGGTTGTCCATGTCGAGCGTGACGATCGCGACCGGGCTCAGCCGGTGGAGCTCCTGGTAGTACGCCTTTTGCCGGGCGAGCTCGGCCTGGCTGTCGAGCAGCGCCTGGTCGGCTGCCTTTCGCTCGGTGACGTCCTCCAAGAACCCCTGGAGGAGGGGCTCGTCGCCATCCCGGTAACTGACCACGACGGCCTCGTCCCGGACCCAAACCACGCGCCCGTCCGCCGTGATCAGCCGGTACTCGGTGCGGAGGGGCGCGCCGGTGGTGCGCGTGCGCTCGTGATCGCGCAAGACACGATCGCGATCCGCCGGGTGCAGGAGCCTGACGAACAGATCGTCCTCGGCCGCCCACTGCTCGGCCGTGTAGCCGATCATGCGCTCGATCTGAGGGCTCGTGTAGACGTTCGAGCTGAGCTCGTCGAGCCGGTCGACGTAGATGGCGAGCGGCAGCTGCTCCACGAGAGCGCGATAGCGCACCTCGGCCGCGCGGACCGCCTCCTCGAGCTCCTTGCGTTCGGTGATCTCGACGAGGTAGCCGTAGTGGTACGCCGGCTCGCCCTCTCGGCCGGCGACCTCGTGCGCCTCGTCGAGGAACCAGAGGACGCGCCCGTCGCGGGTCATCATCCGGTACTCGGCGCGGAAGGGCTCGCCCGCCTCCTGCGTTCTTCGCTGCTCGGCGAGCACCCAGTCGCGGTCGTCCGGGTGGAGGACCTTGCTGAAGAGATCCGGGTCCGCAGTCCACTCCTCGGCGGTGTAGCCGAGGATCGCCTCGAGCTGGGGGCTCATGTACGCGTTCGGGCCCGGGCCTTCGGGCCGGTAGACGTAGACAGTCAGCGGGCCCTGATCGATGAAGGCCTGAAGCCTGTGGTCAAGCAGCTGCTGGTCGGCCTGGGCCACCGCATTCTCCCGGGACGCTCGGATCCAGCGTAACCGCTGGCCGTCCATGTTCCAAGCCGCGCTTACTGTTACGCCCGTGAACCTGGAGACGCCCGACGTCCGCTACGCGCAGCGGCGAGCATCGTGAGGGACCTCGCGGCCGGCTCGGGTAATCCGGTCACAGAGCGGGATCGCCCTAGCCCGGAAGCGGCGGGGAAGCGGGGCCGAGCGTCGGGGGTCGGCGGGAGGCGCCTGGTTCCGTGCGGCACGTGCTGGCCCTACTGGTTCGGGTTTCCTCCCGCCGCGCATCGAACCGTGCGCCCGCGGTCAGCGTCGGACGAGCGTCGCGGCGAGCTCGGTTCGCGAGTGCACACCGAGCTTGCGGTAGACCGCGGACAGGTGGTACTCCACCGTCCGGTCGCTGAGAAAGAGCGCGGCGGCCACTTGCTTGTTCGAGCGCCCCTGAGCCACGAGCTCGGCGACTTCTCTTTCGCGCGCGCTCAGCTCTCCGTCGCCGCCGGCGGGACGACGCGTCTCGGCCGGGAGGCCCTCCCCGAGCGCTCGCAACTGCGCGGCTGCCGCATCGCGCATGCGGAATCCACTCCCCCTGGCCGCATCCGCGGCCGCACGCCTCAGCGACTCCACGGCCTCGGTGCGCCGCCCCGCCGCCGCAAGCGCCCGTCCGGCAAGCAGGCGGGCGTCAACGGTGTCGCGCGGGGCAGCGGCGCGCATCCCCGCCGCCACGGCCTCCAAGGCAATCTCCGCAGCCGCCTCCGCCTCCGCGCGCGCGAGCAGCACCTCGCCTCGCGCGCAGCCACCGCGCACCGCCCCGGCCGGAAGCCTCAAGGACGCGGCCTGCCGGGTCGCACGGGTCGCCCATTCCTCGGCATCGTCGACGCGTCCGAGAGCGACCCCGGCCCGCGTCAGCACCAGCAACAGCCATGTGCACCAGGATGGGTTGACGTCCTCTATGCGTGAGCCGGCCGCGCGCTGCATCTCGTCGATGCACCGCTCTGGGTCCTCATCTACACCAATCGCCGCCACCGTGCAGCTCCCCGTGCGCGTCAGGTCGCTCGGCTCCAGGCGCGGCAGGAGATGGCTGAACTCGGAAACCGCCTGCCGCGCCTCGGGCGTCTCGCCGCGTAGGTGGCGCGCCAGCGCCAGCTCCCATAACGCGTACTGGAGGAGGTGCGGCACGCCCTGAAGCCGGGCCCCATCCTCGGCGCTTTCACCCTCTCGCACCGCGGCGTCCAGGTCGAGCAGGTGGACGAACGCCATCGCCCTGACGATCACGAGTGGCACGAGTGCGTGCCCTTGCCGGGTTCGTCGCGCGATGGCCACTCCGCGCGCGGCGGTTTCCGCGGCTGTGGCGAAGCGCTCGGCGTGCAGCTCCACCAAAGCGACGTCGCGTGCGCAGTCGAGCCGCGCGGCCAGCGCATGGTCGTCCGCGCCCGCGAAGAACCCGGTGGCTCGACCCAGCAACGAGTACGCCGCGTCGGCGTCACCCTCCCAGAGCGCGCCGAGCCCGCCGAGGCCGCCGGCGCTGGCGCACACGACCGCGTCGCCTTTCGCGGCATCCTCGGCCCGGGTCGCCCAGTGGCGCATGTCCGTGGCGTCGCCGCGCCAGAACGCCGCTTCCGCCATCTCGAGGTTGAGCCCGGCACGCGCTTCAGCGGGAGCATCCTCCAGGGCAGCGAGCAGCCGCCGCCGGGCGTCGCCGTGGCGGCCCAGGACGCCCTCGATCGCGGCACACGCCGCTACCAGAGCCAGCCGCAGCGGCGCCGACTCCGCTGAAAGGAGGTCGATCACCTCGATCAGAGCGTTTCGGCTCTGCTCGAGTTGCCCGGCGCTCGCCAGTGCCAGCGCCATCGGCGCCAGCAGGCCGGCGCGGCGCTCCCCGTCGTCCGCGGGCAGCAGCCGGATGGCCGCGGCGTACCAGCGCGCGGCCGTAGCAGGGGAAGTGTCGGCGGCCGCAGCCGCGGCATCGGCCAGGAGCGCGATCGCCGCGTCGTCGCCGGGACGGGCGTACTGCTCGACGTGGTAGGCGCGCGCCCAGGCGCTGGCGCCCCGAACTGCCAGCGCAGCGGCAGCCCGCTCGTGCGCGCCGAGCCGCCACGTGGGAGGGATGCTGTCGTAGACGGCGCGGCGCAGAAGCGGGTGCCGGAAGCGAAAAGCACGTCCGTCGCCTGTCGGATGCACGAGATCCGCGGCCGCGAGCTCGTCTACGGCCGCGAGGGCGTCGTTTACCCCCTGGTCCGCCGCGGCGCCGGCCAGCTCGGGGTCGAACGGGTCGCCGCATACCGCCGCCCCCTCGAGCAGCATCCGCGGGCCGGGAGCGAGCGCGTCGACCTCGAGCCGAACGGCTGCCAACAAGGTCGGTGGCAGGCCGTTGGCCGGCTGACGGGCGGCACGCGCCAGCTCGCCCAGGTACAGCGGATTGCCCGCCGCTTCCTTGGCGACACGCTCGCGCAGCTCGGGATCGGGGAGCTCCCGTAGCAGCGCAAGCGATGCTTCGCGCTCGAGCGGGCGCAGCGAAATCTGCGTCATGCCGGCCGTGTGGCGGGCCGCGTCGAGCAGCCGAGGCGCCGGATCGACCGGCCGCAGCGCGAATGCCAGCAGGTGGGCTCCGCGCGGAGGCCGTCGCAGGAGGTGCAGGACGAACTCGACCGAGGCATCGTCGGCCCAGTGCAGGTCGTCCAACATGAGCACCACGGTCTGCTCGCGAGCGAGGAGCTCCAGCAGGCTGCGGAGGGCGCGGTGGTAGCGGAAGCGCTCGGCGGCCCCGATGTCGCTCCGGGGCTCCGAGGAGCCGCGGGCCGCGGCCGGCAGGACCGCTCCGAGCTCGGTCCCCAGTGATGCCACCCGTCGCGGATGCATGGTGGCCACGTGGTCGTCGAGGGCGTCCACGACAACGCCGAACGGGACATCTCGCTCGTGTTCGGCCGCGCGAGCCGCGAGCGTGAGCCCGCCGTCGTCCCGTGCCAGATCGCGAACGGCGGCAAGCAGAGCGGTCTTGCCGATCCCCGCCTCTCCGAAAACTCCCAGGGCACCGGTCGAGCCTCGTTTCGCATCTGCCACGGCCCTCGCCGCGGCACCGAGCTCGTTCTCGCGCCCGACCAGCTCCACGGGGGCAGTTTACGCCCGTTGGGCAGGGCCCCGCGGGACCGGCCCCGTGGTCGATCACGGGGTTTCCCGGGTGGGCGTGGCGCCGCTCCTGCTCGAACGTCTGTCTCGCCCCCCAGCGATTGAGATGTGACATGACGAGCGCCCAGCAGAGCCAGTATGCCCATCCCCTGCCGACCCGCCCGGCGGCGCACCACGCATCGCCCAGTCGCGCGCCGGCGGTCCGGCCGCTGACCGAGGCGCTCCGGCCGCTCGAGCCCTACGACGCTGCAGACCACATCACGCGCCTCTTCCGCTTGGCCCTCGGCCTCTGCGGGTCGCGCCACCTCGCCGAGGACCTCGTTCAGGAGACCTACGCGCGAGTGCTCGCCCGCCCGCGCCGCGTCCGCGGCGACGGTTTCTCCTACCTCGCCCGGGCGCTCCGGAACGTGCATGTCGACCATGTGCGGGCCGAAGCCAGGAGGAATGAGGCACCGGCGCCCGAGCACTGGGACCTGCCAGACCCGCGACCGACCGCGGATCCCGCACCGCCGCGCTGACCGGCGCGCTCTACGCCGCGATCGCCGAGCTGCCCGACGACCAGCGCCAGGTGGTCGCGGCCGTTGATCTCGCCGGCATGCCTTACGCCGAGGCGGCCGAGCTTCTCAGCGTGCCGATGGGCACCGTGATGAGCAGGCTCTACCGCGCCCGCGAGCGCATCGCGCTCGCGCTCGATGCGTGATTGCCGCGAGTGAACCAGCCGTACAGGCCGAGCCCAACCATGGCGGCCAAGAACCCGAGGTAGGCGGCAGCACCCAGCGAGCTCCAGTCCGGGGTGCTCGAGTAGCGAGCCACGGCCACGAGCTGGAGACCGCCAAAGGCCGCGTAGCTGAGCATCGCCAGGTCGACCCGTTCACGCGCGTTCTCGATCGCCATGTGAGCGGCAATGAAGCCGGTCCCGAGCAGCCATGCCCCGACCGCGCGGCCGGTCAACGGTGTAAGCGGCCAAGGCCAAACCGAAGCCACGTCCACCGGGTCGGCGAGGAGCAGCCCCAAGCACGAGCAGCACAGCCGCCTGACCTACGAGGGCCAATCGCAGCCAGCCCGGCAGTGAGGCCTGGCGCCGCGCGTCGGTACCCGGGACGCGCAGCTGGAGGACTAGAATCGTCGCCATCGCGACCGGGAAGCTGGCGTACACGGCCAGCCACGCGACGCCGAAGACGCTGTCGAGATGGAAGAGGTCGATGTGCACCAGCGTCAGCACGAGCGTGATCGTGGTGAAGAACAGCACCGCCGGCATC
>CAVVWD010000003.1:0-105621 GCA_963751835.1 uncultured Thermoleophilaceae bacterium
GTCCAGGGAGGCCTCGAGCGCCGAGCCGAGATGGACGTTGTTGAGCGCGAGGCCGACCTGCCGGGCGAGCGCGGCCAGCACCTGTTCCTCCTCGTCGGAGAAGGGCACCTCCTGCGGGCGCTCTACCACGATGAGGCCGAGCAGCTCGCCCGAGTGAGTGATCGGTGCGGCTCGGAGTGCCGCCTCTTCGCGCTCGGCCAGCACCCGGGGCAGCCATATGCTCAGCCACGCGGAGCCCGGCACGCCCGCGCGCGCGACGACCGCTTCCTCCGCGGGCGTGAGGATCAGGCTTGCCCGACCGACGTCGGGGTCGGAGGCGGACCGCTCGAGCAGCCCGCCCGATCCCGTCCAGACCTCGGCCGCCTCCAGTACCAGCGTCTTTCGGAGCGACTCGGCGAGCTGGAGGAGCAGCTCGTCGAGTGGGAGCGTGCTCGACAGCCGGCTGCCGAATGTGCGAAGGGCCTCGCCGGGCGAATCGCGCTTGGGGCCCGCGAGCCGGTCCGCGAGGCCGGACAGCCCCCCGCGGAGCGGCTGGTAGAGCAGGGCTGCAACCGCGGCCGCGGCCATTGAGAATCCGGGCAGCGTCTTCTCGTCGGAGGTCGGGACGCGGCCGATGCCGATCACGACGACCAGGTAGACGACCAGAACCAGGCCGGCCAGGCCGGCGAGGTGGATCGCCGGTCCGACCAGCGCCTCGAGACGGCGCCGCATCTTGAGCGGGCGGTGTTGCCGCGCGACGGCCATCTCACTCCGCCCTCAGCACGAGCGCCGGCCGGGTTCGGGCCGCGGTCTGGGCGGGGAGCGCAGCGATCAGGTTGGCGAGGAGGATCGTCGCCGGCACGACCAGGGCGCTGAGCCCGATCGGCGTGACCGCCTCCGGCACCACGCCCAGGTCGTCGGCGAACACGTTCCAGGCGAAGCGGCCGACTCCGATCCCGAGCGGCAGGCCGACGAGGAGCCCGATGGCCGCGATCGTCGTCGCCTGGGAGGCGACGGCGGCGATGACCTGTGGGCGCGTGAAGCCGAGCGTTTTGAGGACCGCGAGGTCGCGCCGGCGGCGCCGGATGGAGGTGACGAGGGCGTGCGCGAGCGCGGCGGCCGCCGCCGCGGTGAACACCGCGGCGATGAGCAGCGGCAGCACCTCGACGCCGCCGAAGTCCCCGACGTCGGTGGGTCTCACCGCGATACTGGGCCCGTCGAAGAGCACGCTGAGTCGACGGAGCGCGGCGTCGCGATCAGCGCCCGGGGCGATGTGCGCCTGAATCACCGGGGCGGTCGCCTCGGGCTGGATCCGCCTGAGATCCCGGAAGCTGAACGCCGCGCCTTCGCCGACCTTGTTCCACTTCGTCGACGGGAGGACGCCCCGTCCGACGATCCGCAGCCGCACGGCCCGCGACCCGCTGTGCACCGCAACGCTGTGGCCAATGCGCAGGTCGAGCGCGCCGAGGGTCTTCGTTCCCAGCAGGACCTCGCCGGGGCCGCGCGGCGCGCGACCGTCGAGCACAGTCGGCGCGGACGAGCCCTTGAGATCGTCGATCGCACGCGCACCGACGTCCCGCCCGCCGATCTCGACCGATGCCACGGTCCCGACCCCAACGTCACTGAACGCCGGGTCGCCGCGGATGCGACGCAGCGTCGCGGAGTCGATCGACGGCCCGCCGAAGCCCGTCTCGAAGTCCCATGTCTGGCCGTAGAGCCGCGGGGTCTCGAGCAGGTGCTGGAGGCTGGCCGCGAACGTCAGCGCGGCCGCGCTGACGCCGACCGCCAGGATGGCGGCCACCAGCGTCGCCCGCACGGGAACCGGAGACAGTCGTGCTGGGCGCGCGAGCGCCATGCGCACGCCCGCCACGACCGACGGTGGCCAACCGGCGCGCGCGAGCGCCGACGCCAGCGCACCGCTCCCCCTCGCCTCGCCGGGACGCGGCGCAACGCCGGCCGCACGGGCAGCGCGTGCCGCCGCCAGCGATCCCATCACGAGGATGGCGACAAGCACAACGGCTGCGCCGACGACGATCGCAGATGCGCGGAACTCGAAGCCCGGATCCGGCTCCAGCTCGCGCGCTCGGCCCACCGGGGCGAGGGGCGACAGGACGAAGGCCGCCAGCACGGTCAGCACGGCCGCCGGCACGGCGACCACCGCGGCCCGCGCGGTGCCGAGCGCCACGAGCTGCGCGCGTGTCATCCCGAGCGCGCGAAGGGTCGGGTGGGCCGCTGACTCGAGCAGGGCCTGGCGGAACAGGGCCTGGCTGAACAGCAGGAGCGCCGCCGCCGCGCCGAACCCGCTGAGGAGCCGCAGCGCCTGAGCCTGGAGGTCGATCGAACGCTCGACCTTCGGCAGGCTGTCGCTCGGGTCGAAGACAAGGAAGTTGCGCCCGCCGGCGATTCGCTCGACCCCCGCCTTGAACGCGGGCAGGTCTTGCCCCGGCCGCTTCAGCCGGACGAGCAGCTCCTCAAGCCACGACCCGAGCCTGCGGCCGCCGTAGGCGCGATAGAAGGCGGGGCTCAGGTGCAGGTAGCCGGAGTCGATGTCCGATTTCCAGTGGGCCGCGACGCCGACTATCCGCACGCGTGCGAGCGGACCCACCCGCTGGGCCCCCGGATCGCCCGAGCTGCGGAACTCCTGGCCGCTCCAGAGCGTGTGGCGGCTGAAGAAGCGCATGGTCGTGACGTCGCCGAGGCTCAGACCGAGGTAGCGGATCGACCTGCTGTCCGCGAGCGCCTCGTTCGGCCGCGACGGATTCGGCAGCCGGCCGTGCAGGAGCTTCGGGCGGTCGATCGTGGCGACGCGGCGGCCGTCGCTCGGGACCTGGACCTCGAGCGAGCCCGGCCCCAACGGGTAGAGCGGGCGACCCGAACGGCTGCGAGCGATGTACGCGAGGAGGAGGCGGCGCTGCGACGCCGCGACCTGGGGCAGTCGAGCGATCCGGTCGAGGTCGAGGCTCTCGTCGCCGACGACGATTCCCCGGGCCACGTAGACGTCGGCGGCGTTCACGGCGACGAGGAAGCGGCCGAATGCGGTTGCCGTGCGCTGCGACGCCGCCACCATCGCCACCAGCAGCCCGCCCGCGAGGCCGGCGGCCAGAGCGAGTATCAGCCACGCCCGCCAGCGCGAGCGCAGCTCGGCGCGGAAGCGGATCCGGATGGCGCCCATATGTCACCGCCTGGCGGTCGCCCGCGCGGACAGCGCGCTGCGCCCCCCGGCTTCCTCGTCGGGGAGGCGCCCATCCCTCATCGCGACGATCCGCTCCGCCGCGTCGGCCACCCCCTGGTCGTGTGTGACGAGCAGGATCGTCTGGCCGTCGGCGTGCAGCCGGCGGAACAGCTCGAGCACCTCGAGCCCGCCCTCGGAGTCGAGCGCACCGGTCGGCTCGTCGGCAAGGATGAGCGTCGGCTCGTTCGCGAGCGCCCGCGCGATCGCGAGCCGCTGGCGCTGCCCGCCCGACAGGACGCCGGGCATGTCGGGCGCCTTGTCGCCCAGACCGAGGAGGTCGAGCAGGTCACGCGCCCTCGTCTCCGCCCGCCGTCGTGAGGCGCCCGCGATCGCCGCCGGCAGCGCCACGTTATCCAGGACGCTCATTTCCTCGAGCAGGTTGAAGAACTGGAAGACGATCCCGATGTGCGCGCGTCGGATGCGGGCGCAGCTCGTTCTCGTCCCTATCGGTGAGCGGAATCCCGGCGAGCACGATCTCGCCATCGCTCGGCGAATCGAGGCCGGCGACGAGGTTGAGCAGAGTGGACTTGCCGCAACCGGAGGGACCCATGATCGCGACGAACTCGCCCGTCTCGACCGTGAGGTCAACGCCGCGAAGCGCGCGGACCGGGATGCCCTCCGACTCGAAGGTCTTGCGAAGCCGCCGGGTCCGCAACACTTCGCCTGCGAGTCTCACCGCTCCAATCCTCCGTCCGGCCCGGGACGTCCTGGCGTCGGAGACCGCTGTCAAGGCGCCGCAGGCCAACTAGTGGCACGCCCGCGAACGGGCATAGGAACATTTCGAACCCTCGCGCCACTCGTGTCAAGGGCGCCAGCCTCCCGGCTTGAGCCGTGCTGGCCCGTCCCGGCCACCACCGGCGGAAGACACCTGGCTCCACGATTGCCGCGCACGCCGCCCGACCTTAGCTTGGCCCGACGGCACCGAGACCGCACAGGGCGGACTCGCAGGCCGCAAAGGAAGGGGCTTCCCATGAAGTCGAGAACACACAAGTCGACCGTCGCGACGCTTGCAGCGGTCGCACTACTTGCGCTTCCAGCCGTCGCCAGCGGCGCGACCGACTACAGCCAGAACGCGGCGACCGGCGACTACGCGCACGGTCCGCTGCCGCCGTCAGGGCCGGCCAAGGACTACAGCGAGAACGGGGCGACCGGCGACTATGCCCCAGCCGAGACCCCGTCGGTCAAGGTCGTCACGGTCGCTGACGACGCCGGCTTCGCCTGGGACGACGGCGCCGTCGGCGCCGGCGTCGCGCTCGCCCTGATCGCGCTCGGGGCAACGGCGCTCATCCGGCGTCGACGCATCGCCTCGCCGGCGACGTAGGTGGGCGGCCACGAACACACCCCCACGGCCGAGGCTGGGCAGCGCACGACCGCACCCGGCGCCACCACGAGAAAGGAGGAAGCCATGACACGAGCCGAGCAAAGGAGGAACCCATGAAGAGATCGCGCATATTCGCAATCGCCTGCGTGGCCACCGTCTGCGGCGCCGGGGCTGCATTCGCTGCGCACGTAAGCGAGGTCGATCCAGCGACCGTGCCGACCGGCGCGCTGGTCGCGCATAACGCGGTCGACGGCATTCGAATCTCCTCGATCGCGCGAGCGGTCGACGATGGCAAGGCCGATGTCTTCGTCACGCACGCCCGCTTCGCGCCAGGCCAGGACACCGGTTGGCATACCCACCCCGGACCCGTCTTCGTCCAGGTCGTCAAGGGATCGCTCACGTACCAGGATGCCCGGCACGGCGACTGCCCGGAGGTGACATACAAGGCGGGGCAGGGGTTCTTCGATCGCGGGCACGGCCACGTCCATCGCGCCGTCGCCGGAGCATCGGGGGCGGAGTTCTACCCGGTCTTCGTGCTGCCGCCTGGTTCCGCGGCCCACATCATCCCCGCCACGGCGCCCGAGGAGTGCACCGCCGAAGGCGAGGGCGATGAGGACCCAGACAACCACGACGACTCAGATGACGGCGACGACGAGCGGGATGATGCGGAGGACGATTAGCCCGCGCGAAACCCACGTAGTCGCGACACCTGAGATCGATGGAGACACCGTGGACCCGGACGCCCCGGCCAGTCGGCCGGGGCGTCCCTCGGCGGTGGCGAGCGCGATGTGCCGTCTCGGAACTGTCGACGGACGACTACATCGGCTCCGCAATCGGCGTAGGCCCAGTCTGACTCCCAGGAAACGGACGTGGGCGACGCTGGGGAGGGGTGCGTTCTCGCGTCTGTCGCAGCTCTTAGCAACTGAGCCTGCGCGCCGTCTAGCGCCGGGTCGCCTGCGCCTGTCGCGCAACGCGGTCGTCTTCGCGCGTTGATCGTCGGCGTGCGCGGACTGATTCGACGCTCGAATACTTCTCCTTTCGCGCAGATGGAGGCGTCTTCGATTACGCGGCGCCGGCTCCCGCTCGGGACGATTCCCGAGAGCGCTACCGCGGCCGGCATCGACTACTGCAACCGCAGAGGTAAGCGGGCGTGTGCTGACGCCCTCGCCGTGCTCCTCCCGCTCGTCCTAGGCGAGCGTGTCGGTGGCGCGCACGTGTATGCCTGTTCGCCCACGGGAGCAGGAGCGCTGGGTCACGTCCGAGAATTGTCCTTCTCGGACACGACCGATGATGTCCCGCAAGGGATCGTTCGGCGACAGACGAGGTCCAGCGACGGCACGACCGGCGGGTCACATTCGTGCTCGCGGCGCGCGGGTAGACTTCTTCGATGCCCACTAGCGTCCGCAAGGCGGCCCTGGTGCTCGATCTGTTCTCAGTCGAGCGGCCGCATTGGGGGCCGACGGAGGTGGCGCACGAGCTGGGGATCGCCAAGTCGACCGCGCACGCGCTGCTGGGCGAGCTGACAAGCGTCGGGCTGACGGAGCGCTTGCGGTGCGGCCGCTACCGGCTCGGCTGGCGGACGCTGGGGCTGGCGCGGACGATGCTGGCCACGAGCGACCACCGCCACGTGATCACGCCGACCGCCCGCCGGCTGGCGAGCCATTTCGGCGAGACGGTCCACGTCACGGCGTGGGAGCGCGGCCGCGTCCTTTACGTCGCCAGCGAACGGCCGCCTGGCGGGGTGGCCGCGCCCGCCGGCCCTGTTGCCGCACAGCTGACGCCCCCCGGCACGGTGCTGCTCGCGGAGCGGGACGGCGAGACCGGCGGCGGGCTCGATTCCGACGAGGCCGAGCGCGTGCGCCGCCGCGGCTACGCGGTCGGGACTCAGCGGGCCCTCGAGCGGGTGGACTGCGCCGCCGCCCCGGTGCGCACCAGCGATGGGCCAGCGACCACGGCCCTGGCGCTGTGCGCCCCGCGCGACCGGTTTCAGGCGCGGCGTGACGAGTACGCGCGCGCCATCGCCGGCGCGGGCGAGCGCATCGCGCGATCCGTTCGGAGATAGCGAACGGGCGTGGTCGTGGCCGCCGACCGGCGGCATCCTCGGCCCATGACTATCGACAGCAGGACGGTCTCACGCGAAGAGGCCGTGACCACCAACCGCCGTTCGCCGCTCCACCGCGCCGCCGGAACCGGCACGACGTACCTGGGACCGGGCGATCTCTACCGGTTCCTGATCACCGGGGCCGAGACAGGGGGCGCCTACTTCGCGATGGAGGCGATCGTCCCGCCCGGCGGCGGCCCGCCGCCCCACATCCATCGCCACGAGGACGAGACGTTCTACATCGTCGAGGGCGAATGCGGCCTCCTCCTCGCTGAGGAATGGATCACCGCGGGCGTCGGCGACTTCGTCAACGTGCCGCGCGGCACGGTACACCGCTTCCAAAACCAGGGCACCGAGGCAATGCGCATGATCCTGACCTTCACGCCGGCCGGCATCGAGAAGTTCTTCGAGGAGACGCTCGAGCGGACGCTGGACCCGACGGCGAACATCCCCGACAACGTCGACGCCGTCGCCACCCGCTACGCCGCGGCAGCACCCCGGTATGGGATGGAATTCCTCACAGATTAGGAGGGCGTCTCGTGCGCATCAATCGCGCTGACACCCGGAGCGGTTCGGCGAGGGATCGAGCAATCGCCCGCCTCGGTGACGGGAAAGAGCCCATGACCCTGGCGAGGGGACCCGTCACCAGCGCGGCCGTCGCAGCGATCACAGTCGCCGCCGCGGCTCCGCGGCGTCGGCCAACTCGGTGACCAACTGAACGCCCGCGCGCCGTAGCGACGACGCGGTGTCCCGCCCAGCGGTTCAGGGACCCCACCACAGCGCCGCGGCGCGGCCTCCGGACAACGGGAGAGCGGATGACCCGCACCACCAACAAGATCACCAGAAGCCTGGCGCCCGCGCTCGTCATGGCAGCGCTGATTGCCCCCACCGCCGGGGCGTACCAGGACATCAGCTCCCAGGACATGCGCGACGTTGCCGAGCCGAGCGCGCCGGCGAGCGGCCGACACGACCTGCGTTCACAGGATGCACTCGACGCGGCCCGCAGCCTGCCACCCGACCAGCTCGCCGCGGTGGCCGAGTGCCTGCGCTCTGGTGTAGAAGGGAGCGATGTCGGCCTCGTGTCAGGCGGCGTGCTCGACCTCGTACGGATCGGACTCGAACGAGTCGCCCTCTTCACTCCGCGCGGTACCAAGATCGAGCAGTCCCGCATCCCCGTCGGCACCAGATGAGAGGACGAGCCAATCGGCTTGGGGCCCAGCACGGAGCAGCCACCAGGGCCGCTCCGTCGTGCTGGCACGCCCCCGAGTCGAGCGGCCCAGCCGCGATCACACGCCGCGTGACGTCAAGCTACTCGACCCGTAGCTCGCTCCTCCCTTGCGCGCAACGGAGCTGTCTCCGGGGGTCACAACGAGGCACCTGCTGTGGACGACCGGCGAAAGTGATTGCCTAGCGTCGGCTCGCTATCGCAGCGCGACGAGCGGCGGTGCCGGAACAGCGCGCATGCGAGCAGATCCTGCTGGGGCCAGCCGGTTCCGCCTGCGCCGCGTGTTCGCAGAGGCTGGTTCCTGGTATTCCTCGAGGCCGGTAGCGGATGTACTGTCGTTGACCGTGAACGTCACGGTCCGCCCCTGCGCCGACCGCCTCGGGAGTTTTGTGGTCCCGCTCCTTGCGGCGGTGGGTTGCGCTCTGGTCCTCGCCCCGTCCGGCTGCAGCCGATCATCGGGCACAAACGGTCCGCCGGCAGAGGAGCCATCGCCGTCAATGGGTGAGCCCGCGGCCGTGCCCCCGGCTGGGAGCTCGACGTACACGTTGATGCAGATGAACCTGTGCCTGTCCGGTCTGGCCGGCTGCTACGGCAAGGCTGCCTACCCGGCCGTGGTGGAGGAGGCGGTGGCCCGGATCCGTGAAGCGGCCCCGGAGGCGGTCACCTTCAACGAGGCCTGCCGGGGTGACGTCGCCCGGATTGCCCGGCGGACCGGTTACCACCTGCGCTTCTCGAGGGTGATTTACCGCGGCGAGCGCCTAGGCTGCGTTCGACCGGGCGGCCGCGGCCTCTTCGGTGAGGCGGTGCTCACCGAGGCAGCCATCGAGAGCACCGACAGCCAAGACTTCGAGGCACAAGCCGGGATCGAGCGGCGCCGCTGGCTGTGCGTCACCACCCGAGTCGACGTCGACGTGTGCACCGCCCACCTGAACACGCGCACGACTATTGAGGTCGCCGGGAACGACGCGCAGTGCGTCGAGCTCGCGGCGCTCCTTGCGCGTCGCGCGTCCGCACGCACCGTCACCTTCGGCGGTGACGTCAACCGTCGCCACTCCTGCGCCCCCGCCGGCCTCTGGACCCGCACGGACAGGTCCGCCGAGCAGGCCCCCGGACTCCAGCACGTCTACGGAAGCGGCGCGCTCCGCTCGCCCTCGGCCGAGGTGGTGCCGGCCACGCACACTGACCACGACATCCTGCTGGTCCGCGCGCACCTCACGACACCCGAGTAGGCGCCTACAGCGGCAGCTTGCCGCGTCCCTTGCGGCCGGTCTCGGCGCTCTTGTTGGTCGCCCGGCGCGACATCCCGAACGACTTCGAGAACAGGCGCCCTATCGGCCCCGGAGCCTTGCTCCCGGCGCTCTGACCCACGCCCAGAGTGCGGTCGACGCCGCGCTGGGGATGGCGCGACAGGCGGGGCAGAAGGAAGGCCAGCACCAGCAGCACGATGCAGACCCCGATGATGATTCCGATCGTCATTGCGGCCTGCTACCCGGCGCAAGCCCTCTCGCAAACCGGTCTGCGAGACTCCTCGCGGTGGCCAAGCAGAAGCAGATCAAGATGCAGATGCAGGTGGGCGCGCTGGCCGCGATCCCCCAGCTCGAGTCGCGCACCGACGAGCAGCTCCAGAGCGAGTCGAAGCATCGCGTGGCCGCCAAGGCGATCCTCGGAGCCCGAGCGGCGGAGCGCTACGACGTCAAGGCAGCCCGCGCGTACTTCAACGAGGCGCTCGCCGGCGCCCATCCGCAGGAGCGGCCGGCTCTGCGCCAGATGATGAAGGCCTCGATGGCGCTCGCCGAGCGCCGGCCGGACGAGCTCAAGGACGCGATGGAGAAGCTCGGGCAGGAGGCGCCCTCGGGCCGCCAGCTCTTCCTGCTGCGGATGATGGGCCTGCTGATACCACCCCAGAGCGCCGGCATCGTCGCCCGCATTCGGGGCATCCTGCTGCTCATCCTGCTCGTGATAGTCCTGCTCGCGATCGGCTTCGGCCTCGTCAAGCTGATCGCCCTGCCGTTCGGGGGCATCGGCACCGGGAGTGCGATCTTCTTCGGCTTCCTGCTGGTGGTGATCGCCATCGCGGTGCTCGTCCTCTTCGGGCGGCGAAGACAGGCGAGAGCGAGGGCCGCGCGCGGAGTCAGTTGAGCGCGGCCGACAGCCGCCGCCGGTACTCACGCGCCAGCGGATGCTCGGGCCCGAGCTCGGTGAAGATCGCGACCATCACGCGCCGCAGCAGGTCGCGGCGCTCCGGGTCATTCCCGGGGTCCGAAAGCGCCGCCTGAAGCCGCTCGAGCGCCGCGCCGGGATCGCCCACGTCCCAGGCCTCGAAGGCGGGCGCGAGCTCAGGGTCCGAAGCGAGCCGCGCACGCGCGGCGAGCCCCTCGGCGAGGAAGTCGCCGTCCAGCCCCTCGAGCACCCGCAGGGCCTCGTCCGTCTCGCCTCTCGAGAGCAGGAGCCTGCCGAGCGAGCGGCGTGCGGTGGGGTGATTCGGATCGAGCTCGAGCGCCTGCTGGAGCGACTGCTCGTCGCCGTTCGCGGCCAGCTCGTCGGCCTCGGAGGGCACGAGGGCGTCGAAGAAGCGCTCGACCTCCGCCGGCGGCAGCGCCCCCGTGAACTCGGACGCGACGCTCCCGTCCCGGAACGCCTTGACCGCCGGGATGCCCTGGATGCGGAACATGGCCTGGAGGCGCTGGTTGCGGTCGACGTCCACCTTGGCCAGCTCGACCCTGCCGGCGCGTGCCGCCGTGGCCCGCTCGAGCACAGGCGTGAGCTGCTTGCAGGGCCCGCACCAATCGGCCCAGAAGTCGACTACCACCGGCAGCTCGCGCGAGCGCTCGAGCACGCGCTGCTCGAAGCCGGCCTCGTCGACGTCGTAGACGCTGGGTGTCGGATCAGGAGACATCGAGCCTCGCCTTCTCTATCACGACGGGCTGTAGCGGGGCGCCGGCGCCGCCGCTCGCGGGGTCGCCGAGCTTGCCGATCGCGAGCGCCACGTCCATCCCCTTCACCACCTTGCCGAGCAGCGCATAGTCGGGCGGCAATCCGGCATCGGGGGCGGTGACGATGTAGAACTGGCTGCCGGAGGTTCCCGCCGGCTCGGCGCCCGTCTTGGCCATCGCGACGACGCCTTCCGTATACGCGGTCCCCGCGGGCGGCTTGTCGCGCACCGAGTAGCCCGGGCCGCCGGTGCCTGTGCCCGTGGGGTCGCCTCCCTGGATGACGAAGCCGGGAACGATCCTGTGGAAGGCGGTGCCGTCGTAGAAGCCCGCGCGCGTGAGCGATGCGAAAGACGCGGCGGTGTTGGGCGAGCTCTTCTGGTCGAGGCGGATGGCGATGTTTCCGCAGCTCGTCTCCAGGACGACCACGTACGTCTTCGCCGGGTCGAGCTTCGCGGAGGGCTTCTTCGCGCCCCCGTCCGGCTTGGGCTGCGGCTGCTCGACCTCGCGACAACCCTGCTGCGGCTGCTGCTCCTCCTGCTCCTCCTGCTTGGGCTGCGCCGCCGCCTCCCCTGCTCCACCGGCATCGCCGTCCTCGTCGTCGTCGCCGCAGGAGACCGCTACGAGTGCCACGAGGCAGAGGGAGAGAGCCAGCAGGCGGGTCACGGAGCCGTAGGCTAGCGACGTGCCCCTCTCCCCCCTGGCCGTTCGCTACGACCAGTTCATCCTCGACCTGGACGGTTGTGTCTGGATCGGCGACGAGCCCACGCCGGGTGCGCTCGAGGCACTCGAGGAGCTGCGCACGGCCGGCAAGCGGGTCGCCTACGCGACGAACGACCCGCGTAGCGCGACTGAGGACTACGTCGCACGGCTGTGGAAGATCGGCGTCAGGGCGTCGCTCCGCGACGTGGTGACCGTGGGCGGCGCGATGCAGCATCTGCTCGCCGAGACGCGCAGCGGGCGGACGGCATTCGTGGTCGGCACCGCGTCGCTGCGCAAGCACGTGGCCGATGCCGGCTGCAGGCTCCTGAACGGCACCGACCTCGCGTCGCGCGCCGAGGTCGTGGTGGTCGGCGGCACCGAGGAGTTCGTCTACCACGACCTGCGCTTCGCAGCGCTCGCGGTGCGGCGCGGGGCGGATTTCCTCGCGACAGGCCGCGACCCCACCTATCCGCAGCCGGACGGCCTTTGGCCCGGCACGGGTGCGATCCTCGCGGCCGTCGAGGTCGCGAGCGGGAGAAAGGCCGAGATCGTCGGCAAGCCCGAGCCGCAGCTGTTGCTGACCGCGATCGACCGCCTGGGCGGGGGCCCCACGCTCGTGGTGGGCGACCGGATCGATACCGACCTCGCCGCGGCGGCAGCCGCGGGCCTCGACGCGGCCCTAGTGCTGACAGGCGGCGCCGACCGCGCCGAGCTGGACGGGGTCGAGCCGGCGCCCGTCGCCGTGGGCGACACGCTCGCGTCGCTGCTGGTGGGCGGGGAGCCCGTCTGAGCTTGGTGATCATGCCGCGGCGTGCAGCATGGCGTCCACCTCCTCCGGGTCGACGCCGACGAGCGTGCAGGCGGCGGGCGTGACCGTCAGGCCCGCGCGCGAGGCCTCTGCGAGTGCGCCGGCCACCGGCACGCTGCGCAGCTCATGCAGGTGCGCGGCGCACACGGCGGCCACGAAGTCGGTCCAGCGGTTTCCGTGTACGGCGACCGCTCCGGGCCGCTTGGTCTCGACGCGCAGCAGCGAGAGCAGCTCGTCGAGCGCGGCCACGCCCTCGCCGGCCGACTCGACGGGCACGTGGTGCCACTCGAGCCCCGCGGCGTCATAGGCGGCCAGGTTGTGACGGGTGGGGCTCGTCGACACGAGGAGGCGCACGCGCCGCGCCTTCAGGTAGGCGATCTCCGCGTCGCGGCGCTCGGGCCGGTGGCTGCGCCCGCCACCTCCCGGGCGTTCGAGGCCGCACAGCTTCCGCGGCCGCGCCCACCAGATCCGTTTCGGCTCCTGCGCGATGTCGTCCATGCCCTCAGAAGGGGCGGCACGACCAAACTCGCCCCCGGCGCGAGCAACCTCACCCCGGTAACCTCAGAACGGTCATGTGCCGAGTGTTCGGCTGCGTCGCAGCGGAGCCGGTGTCGATCAGGCACGAGCTCCTCGAGGCGGAGAACCCGCTCATCCGTCAGTCCGAGGACCACGATTCGGGCTGGGGCATGGCCGTGTACGAGCACTCGGACGGCCGTGAGCCGAAGCTCATGCGCTTCCCTGAGGCGGCCTACACCGACGGGGACTTCCTCGCGGCGACCGCCATGCGCGGACGCATCTTCAACGTCCATGTTCGCCGCGCGACCATGGGCGACCTCAGCCCGGCGAACACCCATCCGTTCTGCCTCTGCAGCTACACCCTCGGCCACAACGGCACGATCCTCAACTACCCGCGCCTGCTCGACCCCGGCATGCGCCGTCCCGAGGGCGACACGGACTCTGAACACCTCTTCAGCCTCCTGATGGACGGCTATGACGCGGCGGCGCCCGCGGACAGCCTGCGCCGGGCGATCGGGCGCACGGTCGAGCGCTCGTCCTTCTCCGGGCTGAACGTCCTGTTCTCGGACGGCGAGCGGCTGTTCGCCTACCGGCTCGGCCTGTTCGAGCTCCACTGGCTTGCCCGGCCGGGACAGCTGCTGGTGTCCTCGGAGGTCGTGACCGACGAGCCCTGGCACAGCGTGCAGCAGGACGTGCTGCTCATACTCGATCCCGACGACCTCGAGGAACCCCATGCCGAGCGCCTGCTCGGAGAGGAGCTCGTCGCCCGCGCCGTTATCCGCAAGGTCGACCATGCCCCGAACCTGCGCGGCGCCGAACGTGGCGCGGTGGCGGCGGCGCGAGCGCGAACAGCCGAACGGGCGGCGGCGGCCACCGGGTGAGCAGGCGCTTCGCGCTGCTGGTCAATCCGGCCTCCGCCGGCGGGAAGGCGCTCGACGTCCTCCCCGCCGTGCATGCGACGCTCGATGCCCTCGGCGCCCCGCACCGCACCGTGTTGACGCGCAGCATCGAGCACGCCGGCGAAGAGGCCACTCGTGCCGCCGAGGAGGGCGAGACCGTGGCCGCGATAGGTGGCGACGGCCTGCTGCGGCCGCTCGCGGGCGCGCTCAAGACCACGACGACGGCGATCGCGCTCATACCCAGCGGGCGCGGCAACGACTTCGCGCGTGTGCTGGGCGTGCCCTCGGATCCCGCCGAGGCGGCCCGCGTGGCCGTGGAGGGAGAGGAGCGCCTGGTCGACGTGGCGAGCGTCGACGGCACTCCCTACATGGGCATCGCGAGCTTCGGGTTCGACTCGGACGCCAACCGCATCGCCAACAAGACGAAGGTGGTCAAGGGCGACGCGGTCTACCTCTACGCCGCGCTGCGCGCGCTCGCGGCCTGGAAGCCCGCCGCCTTCACGGTCACCGTGGACGGCACCTCCCATGAGGCCGTCGGCTACTCGGTTGTGGTCGGCAACTCGAAGGCGTACGGCGGCGGCATGTACGTGCTCCCCATGGCTGAGCTCGACGACGGGCGCCTCGACGTCCTGATCTCCAAGCGCACCTCGAAGCTGACCTTCCTGCGCGAGCTGCCCAAGGTGTTCAAGGGCACGCACGTCAACTCGCCCCACGTGGCGTTCCTGCGCGGCGAGGTGATCGAGGTCGCCACCGACCGCCCGTTCGTGATCTACGCCGACGGCGACCCTATCGGCGCGACCCCGGCGACGATGCGGGTGGAGCCGCGCTGCCTGCGCGTGATCACGCCGTCCTGATGTTCCGCGTCGAGCGCAGCCTCGCCCGCCTCGCGCGGGCCGCGAGCCGGCGTCTCGGTCGCAGCGGCGGCACCACCGCGCCGGGGCGGCTGCTGCTGCGCCTCTCACCCGGTGCGCTCGCAAGCATGTCCCGGGAGCTCGACGACGGCTCCGTGCTCGTCTCGGCCACCAACGGCAAGACCACGACCGCGGCGATGATCGCCGCCGGGCTCGATCGGTCGGGTCGCGCGGTGGTGCACAACCGTGCCGGCTCGAACATGGCCTGGGGCGTGGCCACCGCACTGCTCGACGCGGGCCGCCGACCCGGCCAGCTGGGTCTCTTCGAGGTCGACGAAGCCTGGCTAGGCGGTGTCGCCCGCGCCGTCGAGCCGCGGCTCGTCCTGCTCGCGAACCTGTTCCGGGACCAGCTCGACCGCTACGGAGAGCTCGAGCTGCTCGCGGACCGCTGGGCCGAGACGGTCGACGAGCTCAACGGCCGGGCTCGCTTCGTCCTGAACGCGGACGACCCGCTCGTGGCCGATCTCGGGCGCGGCCGCGAGCGCGTGACCTACTTTGGTGTGGCGGACGATTCCCAGGCGCTGCCCGGGATGCAGCACGCTTCCGACTCCAAGCACTGCCGCAACTGCGGTCACCCGTACGTCTACGAGGCGATCTACCTCGGGCACCTCGGCCGCTACCGCTGCCCCAACTGCGGCCGCACGCGTCCCGAGCCCGATGTCGCGGCGACCAGGGTGGAGCTCGAGGGCATGAGCGGCTCACACGTTGAGCTCGCGACGCCCCAGGGGAGCCTCGAGCTGCGCCTCCCCCTGCCCGGCCTCTACAACGTCTACAACGCCGTGGCCGCGACTGCGACGCTGCTCGACCTCGGCGTCCCGCTCGCCGTGGTGGGCGAGGCACTCGAGGGCTTCGGCGGCGCGTTCGGGCGCGTCGAGACGATCCCGATCTCGGGCCGGCAGGTGTCGATCCTGCTGATCAAGAACCCCGCCGGCGCGAACGAGGTGCTGCGCACGCTCACGCTCGAGGACGGCAAGCTCGACCTCTGGCTCGCCCTCAACGACGGGATCGCGGACGGGCGGGACGTCTCGTGGATCTGGGACGCCGACTTCGAGGTGCTGGGCGGCCGGGTGTGGCGCGCGACCTGCTCGGGCACGCGTGCGGAGGAGATGGCCCTGCGGCTGAAGTACGCGGGCATCGACGCTGAGCTCGCCGTGGACCGCGACCTCGGCAGCTCGCTCGACAGCGCGGTCGCGAACGCGGCCGGGGAACGCGTGTTCGCGCTCCCTACCTACACCGCCCTGCTCGAGCTGCGCGACCTGCTCGCGCGGCGCGGGCTCGCCAAGCGGTGGTCGGAGTGACCGCCAGAGCGGTCATCTGGCACGACGTCGAGAACGGCTCCTACGCCGGCGATCTGGCCCTCTGGCGCGAGCTCGCAGCGGCGGGGGCGGGCCCGATCCTCGACCTCGGCGCCGGGACCGGCAGGGTCGCTCGCGACCTGCAAGCGGCCGGCCACTCGGTGCATGCGCTGGACTCGGACCCCGAGCTGCTTGCGAGCCTGCGCGAGCGCGCCCCCGGAGTGGCCACCGTCGAGGCGGACGCCCGCACGTTCGCCCTCGAGGAGCTGTACGAGCTGATCCTCGCCCCCATGCAGCTCGTCCAGATCCTGGGCGGCGCCCAGGAGCGGCGTGCCATGCTGGGGCGCGTGCATCGCCACCTTGTTCCCGGCGGGCGTTTCGCCGCCGCCCTCGCCGACCCCTACGAGGCGCTCGCCGAGGAGGACCGCTCTCCTCCCTACCCGGACGTGATCGAGCGTGACGGCTGGGTCTTCTCCAGTCAGCCGGTGTGGGTCCGCGAGGAGGCCGGGCGCGTGGTAGTCGAGCGCCACCGCCAGGCGGTGGCGCCGGACGGGACCCTCGAGGAGGAGATCGCTCCGTTCGCGCTCGATCTGGTGACTCCCGGCGACTTCGAGCGCGAGGCAGGGGCGGCCGGGCTCGTCCCCGTTGCCCGGCACACGATCCCCGAGACTCACGATCACATCGGAAGCGTGGTGGTCGAGTGCCGGCGCTGAGGCTCTGCTCGCTCTATCCCGACCTCATGAACATCTACGCGGATCGCGGCAACATCGCGGTGCTGCGGGCGCGCTGCGAGTGGCGCGGGCTCGGCTTCGAGTACACGGCGGCAGGGACGGGCGAACGGCTCGACCCCGACGCCCACGACCTCTTCTACATCGGCGGCGGCCAGGACCGCGACCAGGTCGCGATCGCCCCCGACATGGCGGAGACCAAGCGCGCGGGGCTGCACGAGGCGGCCGACCGCGGCGCGGTCGTGCTGGCGGTCTGCGGCGGCTACCAGCTGCTCGGGCACTCCTACGAGCTCGGCGGCGAGGAACTGCCCGGAGTGGGACTGGTCGACCTGCGGACGGTGCGCGAGCCGGGGCCGCGGCTGATCGGCAACTGCGGCATCGAGGCCGATCTCGGCAGCGGACCGCGCGTGATCGCCGGCTTCGAGAACCACGGCGGCCGCACCTACCTCGGCCCGGGCGAGCAGCCGCTCGGGCGGGTGCTCAAGGGGCACGGCAACAACGGCCGCGATGGCTTCGAGGGAGTTCACTCGCGCAACGTGATCGGCACGTACCTGCACGGGCCGCTGCTGCCGAAGAACGTCTGGCTCGCCGACCGGCTGATCGAGCTCGCGCTCGGGGTCGAGCTCGAGCCGCTGCCGGGCGATGCGCTCGAGAGCGCAGCGCACGCCTCGGCGCGCCGCGCGGCTGGCATCGCCGCCTAGGGCGCCCGCTCCAGCCGACCGGCCCGGTAGGTTCACCGGCGATGAACCTGTCCGAGTACCAGCGCCGCTCTCGCGCCACAGCGGTCTACCCGGCCGCCGGCTCGAACCTGACCTATCCCGCCCTCGGCCTGTGCGGCGAGGCGGGTGAGGCGGCCGAGAAGGTCAAGAAGACGATCCGTGACGACGGCGGAGTCCTCACCGAGGAGCGCCGCGAGGCTCTGGCCGCCGAGCTCGGCGACGTGCTCTGGTACGTCGCGCAGCTCGCAACCGAGGCCGGGCTCGACCTCGACGAAGTGGCCGAGGGCAACCTCGAGAAGCTGCTGTCGCGCCGCGAGCGCGCGGTCCTGCAGGGCAGCGGGGACTTCCGCTAGGTCACTAACCGCGCGAGTTGCCGTCCGGCTCGAAGCGCTCGAAGCGGGGCGCGACCGCGGCGGGCACGCGGGCGCGGATCCAGACTCCCTCCGCGGTGTCCTCGCGCTCGAGCTCGCCGGCGAGATCATGCAGCTCCGACAGGCTCGTGCCCTCGTCGTAGGGCACGAGCAGCTCCATCGGCCTGAGCGAGGCGAGGAAGCGCGCCTCGACGGCCTCGCTCAGCTCGGCGAGACCCTCCCCCGTCACCGCCGATACCTGCACGGCCTGCGGGAAGCGGAAGGTCAGCTCGCGGCGGCGCTCCTCGTCAAGGACGTCGATCTTGTTGAGCGCCAGCAGGCGCGGACGCTCCCCGGCCCCGGTCTCGGCGAGCACCTCGTCGACCGCGGCCAGCATCTCGTGCAGCTCGTCCTCCGCCACCGAGGCGTCCGCCACGTGAACGATCAGGTCCGCGCCGAGCGCCTCCTCGAGCGTGGCCGAGAACGCGTCCACGAGCGCGTGCGGCAGCTTGCGGATGAAGCCGACTGTGTCGGTGAGCAGGTAGGTGCGGCCGCTGATCTCGAACGAGCGGGTGGTGGGGTCGAGCGTTTCGAAGAGACGCTCCTTGACGCTCACATCGGCCCCGGTGAGGGCGTTGAGGAGCGTCGACTTGCCGGCGTTGGTGTAGCCGGCCAGCGCAACCGTGGGGAGGCCGGCGCGCTCGCGCTCCGCGCGCATGGTGGAGCGCGTGCCCTTGGTGTGCTTCAGCCGGCGCCGGAGCGCCGCGATGCGGTCGCGCGCGAGGCGGCGGTCGGTCTCGATCTGGGTCTCGCCCGGGCCCCTCGTGCCGATGCCGCCGTCGATACGGCCGGCGCCGAGGCGCTCGAGGTGCGTCCACAGCCCGCGCATGCGCGCGAGGTTGTACTCGAGCTGCGCCAGCTCGACCTGGAGCTTGCCCTCGGCCGAGTGCGCGTGGTCGGCGAAGATGTCGAGGATGATCGCCGTGCGGTCGATCACCGGCACGCCGAGGGCCTCCTCGAGGTTCCGCTCCTGGCGCGGCAGCAGCTCGTCGTCGCAGGCCACCAGGTTGGCGTCCGCGTCCTCGATCGCCCCCTTGAGCTCCACGAGCTTGCCGCGGCCGAAGTAGCGGTCGGGGTCCGGCTGGTCGCGGCGCTGGACGAGCTCGCCCGTCACCGCCACCCCGGCGGTGCGCAGCAGCTCGCGCAGCTCGGACAGGTCCGGCTCAGCGGGGCTGACCCCGATGCAGACTGCGCGCTGGCGCGCGCGCGGATTGCGGATGCCCTCTCCGTAGCGGGTTTCCGCCTTGCGACCGTTGCGGCTCTTTTCCATCTCCCGCAAGTCTAGGCCGCCCGGGCGCGATCTACTCGGTCAGCGGCGGGAGTTGGAGCCGCTCGACCGGCGGCATCACGCCGCGCGTCTCGAACTGCTCCGGTATCGAGCTGCCAGGCAGCACCACCACGGCCTCGTCCGGATCACCCAGCCAGGAGGCGTGGGCGACCGCGTAGCGATGCGCCGCGAGCGCGCACGCCGCGGCATCGAGCTCCTCAGCGCGCCGGTGCCAGAGCTCGCCGCCCTCGTCGACCACGTGATCGCCGGTCAGCTCGTCGATGCGGAGCTGCATCCCGAAGGGGTGGCGCTTGGCGGGCAGGCGGCGGCCCTGGAGCGCGCAGAAGACCGCGTCCGCATTCGTCTCGAAGAGCGGGAAGTCGTGATACGCCCCCTCTCCGACCGCGCCGTCGTGGGCGTCGGCGCCGTTCCGGGGCGTGAAGCGCGGCAGGTCGCGAAGCAGGTCGGCGAGCTTGCTCGCCTCGGGGTCGGGCGGCTGGGGGCCCACGCCCAGGCGCCGCAGCAGCTCGTCGCAGTTGCGCGCCGGCCTGCCCTGGCGCGGCTCGGCGAGCGGCGCGCCGAGCGCCACCACGACCTCTCCCAGCGCACGCAGCTCGGCGGCGACTTGGCCCGCGGAGCCGGGCTCGAAGAAGATCGCGCTGAGCCGGATCGGCGGCTCGGGAGCCCGAACCTCCTCCAGCATCGCCAGCTGGAGCCGGCCTCGCATCGGTACGGCGCCGCAGTAGTGCATCAGCCGCCGAGGCTACCCCGTAGGCGCTCGACCGCCTCGGCCAGCCGTCCGTCCGCGATCGTCAGCGAGATGCGGAAGAAACCCTCCCCGTTGGGTCCGTACGCGCCGCCCGGCGACACGACGACGCCCGACTCCTCGAGCACGAGCTCGCAGTAGGAGGCCGACGTATGTCCCTCAGGGACGGGCGCCCACACGTAGATCGTGCCCTTGGGAGGCGTGACCTCAACGCCGATCTCGCGCAGGGCGTCGCACACGAGGTCGCGTCGTCGCTGGTAGAGGGCGGGCATCTCCGCCGGCGGCCCGTCGTCGAGAGCCCGCGCCGCGGCGAGCTGGACGGCCTCGAAGACGCCCGAGTCGATGTTGGTCTTGAGCTTCCAGTAGGTCTCCACGGCCTCCCCGTTGCCGACGATGGCGGCGGTCCGCCAGCCGGTCATGTTCCAGCCTTTCGAGAGCGAGAAGACCTCGACGCCCACCTCCTTGGCGCCCGGTGTCTCGAGGAAGCTCGGGGCGACGTAGCCGTCGAAGGTCGTCTCCGTGTAGGAGGCGTCGTGGACGACGAGCACGTCGTGCTCGCGTGCGAACTCGACTGCGCGCTCGAACAGCCCCTCGGGGACAACCGCCCCGGTCGGGTTGTTCGGGTAGTTGAGATACATGAGGCGGGCGCGCGCGGCCACGTCGCCGCCGATCTTGTCGAGATCGGGGGCGAAGCCGAGCTCCGGCACGAGCGGCATCAGGACGGCCTCGGCGCCGGCCAGCAGCGGGCCGCCCGTGTAGACGGGATAGCCCGGGTCGGCCGCCAGCGCTACCGAATCCGGATCGAGGAAGGCGAGATTGAGGTGGAACACGCATTCCTTCGCGCCAAGCGCGGGGACGATCTCGGTGGCGGGATCGAGCTCGACGCCGAAGCGGCGCCGGTAGAAGCCCGCGAACGCCTCGCGGAGCTCGGGGCGGCCGCGGTTCGAGGGGTACTGGTGCGTCGCGGGATCGGCGGCGGCCGAGGCGAGCGCATCGACGACCGGCCTGGGAGTCGGGGAGTCGGGATCGCCGATGCCCAGGCTGATGACGTCGACGCCCGCCGCCTCCTTCGCAGCGATCTTGCGCTCGAGCTCGGCGAACAGATACGGCGGCAGGCGGTCCAGACGGCTACTCGGCTTCATCCGCAAGCTCCTCGACGAATTCCTCACTCAGGGCCCCGGCGTAGACGGGTCGCGCCCAGCCGGTCAGGTCGACATGCAGGTCCTCCCCCACCTCGACGACGAGCTCGCCGCCGTCGAGCTCGACGGTCACGGGGCTGTCGACGCCGCGCAGGACGGCGGCCACGGCGGCGCCGCTGGCGCCGGTCCCCGACGACATCGTCTCCCCCACGCCGCGCTCGAAGATGCGGGCCCGGATCGCGGCCTCGCCGCGGCGGCTCCAGAACGACACGTTGGTGCGGCGCGGAAACAGCGCATGGCTTTCGATCTCGCGACCGTAGCGGGCGAGATCGAGCTCATCGAGACCTTGCTCGATCTCGATCGAGACCTGCGGGTTGCCGACCTGCACGAACTGGAAGTCAAACTCGCGGCCCGCGGCGCTCAGGGTGCCGCTGCCCTCCTCGCCGCCGCCCGGGAAGTCGTCCGGGGCCCGCAGGCGCGCGCGGCCGATGTCGAGCGTGCACAGCTCCCCTTCAATTCGCGGTCTCACCTCCCCCGCCACCGTGCGCACCGAGAAGCTGTCGTGCTCCGTCCAGCCGCTGCGGCGCAGGTACATTGCCGCCTCGCGGACACCGTTTCCCGAGAGCTCTGCCTCCGAGCCGTCGGGGTTGTAGATCCGGATCTCGGCGACGAAGCCGCGTTCGGCGGTCTCGCGGACCAGCAGGATCCCGTCCGAGCCGACCCCGGTGTGCGGAGCGCAGAAGCGGCGAATGCGCTCAGGGGTCAGCTCGAACGGGAGCTCTCTCTCCTCGACGATCGCGTAGTCGTTGCCAAGCGCCTGCCACTTCTCGAAGCGCACTAGCCGGTGACGCCTCCGCCTCTGGGCGGGCGGGGCGCTCGGCTTCGGAGGGTCGGGCGGTGGCCGTCGAACTCCATCAGCTGATGCAGCGTCGGGCGGTTGGTCCAGCGCATCGTCTGACCCAGCAGGCCGGGGACGAAGTCGATGCGCTCCTCGGTCGCGTCCGAGCGCCACGCAGCGGGGTCGGCGCCCTGGGCGCCGGCCAGGGCGTCGGTGCCCTGCTGGATGACCGCCCACAGCGACCCCCTACACGCCGCGAGGTCGCCGCCGCCGCAGTAGGGGCGGCTGTACGCCCCGCGCACGCGCTTGCTGAGGAGTGAGCGCAGATCCTTGTCGACGTAGCCATACCAGCCGCCGCCGTACGAGCTTCCGTTCGACGTGCGTGGACTGTCGTCACGCCCGATGAGCTGACCCAGCAGACCGCCGCTGGCAGCAAGGTCGCCGAGCACGGGCCGCAGGACGGCCTCCGAGAGCGCGTCCCAGGTCTGGTCGAGTACCGCTGCCCCAGGATCGTCGATCTTGCCGTCCAGGTCGCGGTCGAGTCGGCTCGCCCCCCTGCGGACCCAGGCGTCGACGAGCGCGACCGCCTGCTGGCTCCGCGTGTTCTGCGCGGTGCCGTTTCCGAGCACCTCGCGGATCACCGGCCAGACGTGCACGGCCCGCAGGTCCTGTGTGGCGGCCCGGTTCACGACGCTCAGGACGTCGTGGAGCTGGTTTCGGCGCTTGAAGCCGGTGAACAGATCGTTGCGGTGGACCGACTGATAGGTCCAGTTGTTGTCGGCCGCACCGAAGCCGGCCGCGGGCTTGTTGTTCCAGTTCAGGAGCAGCCCGTTCTCCGGGTTGATGTCCTGCGGGTGCTCCGAGGTCTTCAGGAAGCCGCGCCACTCGTACTGGCCGGTCCCGAGCGTTGGCAGGCTCGGGTCCGTGCCCGGGGCACGGATGGGGAGCCGCCCGGACGAGAAGAAGCCGATGTCCTTGTGGTCTATGTAGAAGAGGTTGAAGGTGAAAGCGAAGCGGCTGGCGACCCTCGGCAGGTCACTCGCCGAGCGCAGCCGGGCGAGTCCCTCGCCGATGTACGCGCCGGTGATCTCACGGCCGCGGCTCGAGCGCATCGTTGTAACTGCGTACGGCCTGCCCCCTACCGTCACGGTCCCGCTGACGGGGCCGTGCAGGGTCTCGCGGAAGGTCACCTGCTCGTCGGGGGCACCGGCGGCTCCAGCGAGCACACCCGCGTTGAAGGTCCTCATCGGACGGCAGCGGCCCCTGAAGCGGTAGTGATCCGAGGCCCGCGTGGGCGGGCTCCCGTCGGGGTTGCAGAGCTCCTCGACGAACTGGTCGGTGTTGTCGTTCGACGCCGATGTCGCACTCCACGCGTAGTCACGGCCCCGGCCGATCAGCACGTACGGGATCCCGGGCAGCGCGCCGCCGCGGACGTGAATCCCGCCGCCGTGCGCATCGACCTCGAAGAAAAGCTCGGGGTAGAAGTAACCCAGTTGCGGCCCCATCACCGCCAGCGGATGCCCGGTCGCCGACCGGCCGCGCCCGACCAGCACCGCGTTCGAGGCGCGCGCCCGCGCAGCCATCGCGACCTCAGCCGCCTTGGCCGCCGATGCGCTCATCGAGCCGGGGTCAACCACCAGCGAACCGGGCGTCCTGCCGCCCCGCTGGGTCGTGTAGGCGAAGCGGCGGTCGGTGGTGACCGAGGTCTCCGGGTCCTGCGCCGAGCGTAGGTCGCGCCAAACCGCGTCTCCGCCCGGACCGAGGCGGTTGCGCAGCTCCGCGAGCAGCATTGAGTTGCGCACCTCGTCGCCCCCGCCGGCTCCGAACACCTGTCCGAGCAGCCCGGTGACCGAGATCACGTCGACGATGTTCCAGGGCTTGATGCCGTTGTCCTGGCTGCGGTTGTAGGCGTTCACGCCCGCGACGTAGGCCTCGAAGTCCTTGATGATCCGCCGCCCCCGGGGGCCGGCGCCCGCCAGTAGCCGGCGCTGGCTGGCGATGCGGCGCTCGGTTTGTGGGCTCGGCGTGAACTGGCGCAGGCTTGTGGCGAGCTCGAGCGCGTCCTTTCCGGGTGCATCGAGGACGGTGAAGCGCGCCGGGTAGCGAAGTGTCTCCATCAGGAGCCCGCGGTCCTGCGCCGCGACCCAGCCGATGCCCCAGTAGACATCGGAGCGGGTGCGGGCCTCGATGTGCGGGACGCCCCATTGCCGGTCACGCCGGATCTCGACGCCGGGCTTCGGGCGGCTGACGGTGCCGCCCTTCGGGGCGAAGAAGCCCGCAGGCTTGAAGAGGCGCTTGATGGTCCGCCCCGTCACGTCGTCGAACAGCGGGGTGAGCGCGTCGTAGATCCGGAGCTGATCGGTGCTGTACCGGTCCGGCACCAGAGCCCCCGACTGCCCGGGGGGCATGACGTTGTAGGTCTGCTTGCCGAAATCGAGGCGGGCCGCGTTGGCCGCCGGGACCAGTGCGGCGAACACCAGCAAAGACGACAGGGCAACGCGCTTCAAGCTTCCCCTCCTCCAGGTGTGGGCGGCGGGGAGACTAGCTGCCCGGCCAACTCCGCGGGGGACGCAGAACCGGCGTCGAAAATTTCGACATTCTCGAGCCGGCGCATCCACGTGAGCTGACGCCGCGCGTAGTTGCGCGTACGGCGCTTCAACGCCCCGACATCGCCGCTCAGCAGCTCCTCGAATCCGAGCGCGTTGCGGGCCGTCGTCGAGGCGTCCGCGGCGTGCGCGCGGCGCACCTCCTCGACCGCGCCGGCGGCGACCATCGCGTCCACGCGCGCGTCGATGCGGCGGTATAGCTCCGTGCGCTCCATGACGAGACCGCACAGCAGCGTCGGATGGCGCAGTCTCGCCGTCCAGAGCTGCGACTCCTCGCCGCCCGGCGCCGGATCCTCCCCCATCTCGAGCAGCTCGAGCGCGCGGATCACACGGGTCCGGTCACTCGGCGCGATGGCGGCGGCCGCGGCCGGTGCCCGCGCCGCCAGCTCGCCGTGGAGCGCCTCCAGCCCGCGCGCCTCGAGCTCAGCCGTGATCCGCTCGCGCAGCTGGGGCGGCGGCGGGGGCCGCAGCTCGAGGTCGGTCAGTGCCGCCTGGAGGTAGAGGCCGGTGCCGCCGACCACGATGGGAAGGCGCCCGCCCCCCAGGGCGGCATCGATCTCCGCCCGCGCAAGCGAGGCGAACCGGCCCGCCGAGAACGTCTCCGTCACAGGCACGAACGAGAGCAGCCGGTGCTCGAGCGCCGCGCGCTCATCAGGCGACGCTGCGCCGGTGAGGATCTCGAGCCCCGAGTAGACCTGCAGCGCGTCGGCGGAGATCGCGACCGGCTCCTCCCCCTCCCCTCGGAGCCGCTCCGCAAGGGCGATCGCGACGGCCGTCTTGCCGACGCCGGTGGGCCCGAAGAGCGCGATTACCCGATAGTCGACGGCCACGATCGCTAGTAATACCGGGCGTGCCAGGACGTTTGCTCGTGTCCGGCGCGGCCGTGGTTGCGGCCGCGTCCCTCGCACTCGGCTGCCAGGAGTCGGGCTTCGACGAGTCCAAGGAGACCGCGCGGCCACTGAAGGTGCAGCACATCGAGGCGGATCTCGCCGGGACGAAGGTGCCGGGACAGGCCGAGCGCCCGATGACCCTGAACGCCGACGCCTTGGGGGACACCCTGGCGCTGGGCGTCCGCCCCGTCCGCGCCGCGCTGCCGGGCGCACGCGTGCCTGCCTACCTGCGCTCGGAGGCCGCGGGGATCGACGTGGTCCCGCCCGTCACGAAGCTCGACCTGCCGGCGGTGGAGGCGGCGAATCCCGACTTGATCCTGGGCAGCTCCGAGGGCCAGGGCCGCCTCTACCCCGGGCTCAGCAGGATCGCCCCCACCGTCATGAGCGACGGCGGCGGCGGCGCGTGGGAGCTGACGGTGCGCCTGCACGGCGAGGCGCTGGGCCGCACGAACGACGCCGAACGCCTGCTGATCGACTGGGACCGGCGGGTCGCCGCCCTTCGCAAGACGCTCGGCGAGGAGGCGGCCGAGACCGAGGTGTCGGTGATGCTCGTGACCCCCGGCGGGATCCTGATGGCCGGCGGCGAGTCCTTTCCCGGCCGGGTGCTGTCCGACGTCGGGCTCGCCCGCCCAGGCTCGCAGGACGGGGTGCGCGAGTTCGAGACGGTGGCCCCCGATCAGATCCCGGCGCTCGATGGGGACGTGATCCTCCTGGCGGTTGCCCCCGGCGCGGGGCAGCGCTTCGCCCAGCTCCGGGAGAACCCGCTCTGGAATCAGCTTGGTGCAGTCCGCGCCGGTGCGGTCGAGCGTGTCGACGCCGGCACGTGGTGGTCCGGGGGCGGCATCCTGGCGGCGCGCGCGGCGCTCCGGGACCTGGAGCGCATCCTCTAGGTCAGGCGAGCCGAGCGACCAACGCCTCGTCGCCCGCCAGCGTGGTGCTCGTAGCGGACGCGATGTCGACCTCGGTGAGCTCGCCGGGCGTGGCCACGCCGGCGAAGTTCACGGTCTTGTTGTGGCGAATCCGGCCACGGAGCTTCGACGGATCGGTGCGCGACGGGCCCTCCACGAGCACGTCCATCGTCCGTCCCACGAAGCGCTGCGCCCGTTCCGTCGCGTGGTGCTGCACGAGCTCCACCAACCTGCCCATGCGCTCGCTCGCCTGCTCGTGCGGTATCTGGCCGGGAAGCTCCGCGGCCTCCGTATCGCGGCGGGGCGAGTAGATGAACGTGAACGCCGAGTCGTAGCGGACCTCGTCGACGACCTCCAGGGTCTCCTCGAAGTCCGCCTCGGTCTCACCTGGGAAGCCGACGATGATGTCCGTCGTGAGCGCGCAGTCGGGAACGAGCTCGCGGATCATCGCCACGCGGTCCAGGTAGCGCTCGCGGTTGTAGGTGCGTCGCATCGCCTTGAGGATGCGGCTTGAGCCCGACTGCAGCGGGAGATGGATGTGCTCGCAGACGCTCGGCAGCTCGGCGTGGGCGGCGATTACCTCCGCCCGGATGTCCTTGGGATGCGGGCTCGTGTAGCGGATCCGCTCGATACCGTCGACGGCGTCGACCATCGCGAGCAGCTCGGCGAAGGTGGTCTTGGCCCCCTTCGGAAGGTCGCGCCCATAGGAGCAGACGTTCTGTCCGAGCAGGGTCACCTCCCGGACCCCATCCGCCGCGACGCGCTCCACCTCGCGCACTATCTCCGCCGCCGGGCGCGACACCTCGTGCCCGCGCGTAGAGGGAACTATGCAATAGCTGCAAGCGCAATTGCAGCCCACCGATATCTGCACCCAGGCCTGGAACTCGCGCTCGCGCTTCATCGGCAGGTGACCCGTGAAGCCCTCGAACTCGAAGAAGCCCTGCGCCGTGATGCTGTCGCTCGTCAGGAACTCCGCCAGCTTGTGCACCTGGCCCGGGCCGAAGGCCACATCGACGAACGGAAACATCTCGAAGACGCGTTCCTTCATCGACTGCGACCAGCAGCCGCCGATCCCGACCACGCGCTCCGGGTCGAGTGCCTTCAGCCGCTTGGCCTCCCCGAGGTGGCCGACGAGCCGGTTGTCCGCCTTCTCCCGGATCGAGCAGGTGTTGAAGAGGATTAGATCGGCGCCGTCGCGTGTCTCCACCTCGCGGTAGCCGAGCGACTCGAGCATGCCCTTCATGCGCTCGGAGTCGTGCTCGTTCATCTGGCAGCCGAACGTTGTGAGGTGGTACGACTTCACGCCGGGCCGAGGATAGCCTGGGGTTGATGCCGGCGGTCCGCAAGCGGCTCACCCGCCTTTGCACCAGCCTGCCCGAAGTCGAGGCGCAAGGCGAGCAGCACGTCGGCTTCACGGTCCGCGGCAGGCGCTTCGCCTGGTTGCTCGACGATCATCACGGCGACGGCCGCCTGGCGCTCAACTGCAAGGGGCCCCCGGGCGAGAGCGAGCGCCTCGCCGAAGAGCATCCCGACCGCTTCTTCATCCCCGCCTACCTCGGCTCGCGCGGCTGGATCGGGCTGTGGCTCGACACCGGCCGGGTCGACTGGGAGGAGGTCGAGGGATTGATCGTGGACGGCTACCGGCTGGTCGCGCCGAAGGGCCTCCGCGCCCAGCTCGATTAGCTCACTTCGCGTAGTCGGTGGCGCGGCTCTCGCGGATCACCGTCACCTTGATCTGGCCCGGGTACTCGAGCTCCTTCTCGACGTCGCGGGCGATCTGGTGCGAGAGCAGTGACGCGGCGTCGTCGTCGAGCTCGTTGGGGTGCACGATCACGCGGATCTCGCGGCCCGCGTGCATCGCGTAGACCTTGTCCACGCCCTCGTGGCGCATGGCGATCGCCTCGAGCTCGTGCAGCCGCTTGACGTAGTGCTCGAGCGACTCCCCCCGCGCTCCGGGGCGGGCGCCCGAGAGCGCATCCACGACCTGGACGATCACGGCCTCGACGGTCTGGAGCTCCACCTCGTTGTGGTGAGCCTCCATTGCGTGCGCCACGGCCTCGGACTCCTTGTAGCGACGGGCGAGCTCGCCGCCCACGAGCGCGTGTGGCCCCTCGGTCTCGTGCGACACGGCCTTGCCGATGTCGTGCAGGAGCGCCGCTCGTGCGGCTATGCGCGGGTCCGCCCCCAGCTCGTCGGCGAGCATCGCCGCGAGGCGGGCGCACTCGATCGAGTGGTGGAGCACGTTCTGTCCGTAGCTCGTGCGGAAGCGGAGCTTGCCGAGCAGCTTGACGAGCTCCGGATGAATCGAGCCGACATTCGCCTCGAACACCGCCTGCTCCCCCACCTCGACGATGTGCTGGTCGATCTCCGATTTCGCCTGGTGGAATGACTCCTCGATGCGCGCCGGGTGGATGCGGCCGTCCTGCAGCAGCCGCTCCAGGGTCAGCCGGGCGATCTCGCGGCGAACGCCGTCGAAGCCGGACAGGAGCACCGCGCCCGGCGTGTCGTCGATGATGAAGTCGATTCCCGTCAGGGTCTCGAGCGCCCGGATGTTGCGGCCCTCGCGGCCGATGATCCGGCCCTTGAGCTCGTCGGACTTGAGCTCGACCACCGACACCGTGGTCTCGACCGCGTGGCTCGAGGCCACCCGCTGCATCACCGCCGCGAGGATGCTGCGGGCGCGGCGGTCGGCGTCACGACGAGTCTCCTCCTCGACCTGCCTGATGACGCGGGCGCTCTCGTGGCGGAGCTCGTCCTCGAGCTCGCGCATCATCACCTGTTTGGCCTGGCCGGCACTGAGTCCTGCCACGCGCTCGAGTTCGCGCAGTTGCCTGCTCTTCGCTTCCTTCAGCTCCTCCTTTGCGTGATCGAGGTTGCGCTGACGGTCGTCGAGCGAGCGCTCGCGCTCAACGAGCTGCTGGCTCCTCCCCTCCAGCGAGCTCTCCTTCGCATGCAGCCGCTCCTCGAGGCGGGCGATCTCGGTGCGCCGGGCGACCAGCTCCTCCTCGAGCCCGTCGCTGCGCGCCTTCGGCGCGCCGTCGCCCGGCGCGCCCCGCTCGGGTGCGGCAACCGCGCCCGCCCCGGCCTGCACCGCGCGCGGACGATGTACCAGCAGCACCACCGCCACCGCGACTGCCGCCGCGACGAGTGCCGCCCCCACGATTTCCATTTCGATGTCTCCTCGTTCCGGCGCAGAGCGCCGGTCTCATCCACAGTTGGGTGAGCGGTGCGGCTCGTCGCCGCAAGACACCAGACATCGCCGGGAGCGGAGCGCGCGCCCTCGCGGCGTGCGCCCGTGCTGCCTTCCCTATGGACCCTCCCGGACGCTCCTTCCGAGGGGCTCAGGTCTCATCCTTGCTGGTACGGTCATCGAAATCAGGCGATTTGCTCGTCTTTTGTCTCACGGCGGCCGTGCCGGCCGCGTTCACATGAGGGTAACCATCCGGCGGGGAGCCTGACAAGCGGCGGCCACGGCCGCCCAGGGCCCACGCGATCTACGTTGACGACAACTATTGCGGTCAACGTAGATAGGACGGCTGACGGCTCCGGCGACGGGCCACGGGCGACCCCTCAGGCCGCCCGGGAGCGCCGCTCGAGCGCTCGCACGGCTTCGTACGCAAGCTCGGACGAGTAGCCCCGGCGGACGAGCAATCGCCAGGCGCGGTCGCGCTCGCGGTCGTCGCGGGGCGGGATCGGGAAGCGCTGCTCTAGGAGCATCACCGCGGTCTCGAGCTCAGCCTGGTGGCTGCGGTCGCAGAGGGCCGCCTCGATGAGCTCCGCGGCCACGCCGCGGCGGCCGAGGTCGCGGGCAATCCGCTCCGAGCCCCACTGCTCAAGCTCCCGCTTGTCCTCCGCGAAGCGGACCGCATAGCGGGCGTCGTCGAGGAACCCCGCAGCGGTCAGCTCCTCCACGGCGGCGTCGACCGCCACCGGATCGATCCGCTTGAGCTCGAGACACGTCCGCAGCTCGGCCACCGTCCGCTCACGGCGGGAGACGGCCTTGTAGGCGAACTCGATCGCCCGCTCGGTCTCGTCCACGTCCCCGAGCGTCCGCGCCCGATCCGCGCCCGAGGCTCAGGCGGCCTCGCGGCCGTCTGCTGCAGGCCCCGGCAGCGGGAGGTTCGTCCTCGGCCTTCTCCGGTTCGTCCTCGGCCGCCCCGACCGCCGCCAGCGGTACCGTCGTCGGCTCCACCCCGAGCGCGTCGTAGATCTTGCGCTCGATCTCGCTCGTGACGCCCGGGTTCTCGCGCAGGTAGCCCTTCACGTTGTTACGCCCCTGACCGAGCCGCTCGTCCCCGTAGGAGAAGAACGAACCCGACTTCTGAACGATGCCGTGCTCGATCCCGAGATCGAGGATGCAGCCCTCGCTCGAGATGCCCTGGCCGTACTCGATGTCGAACTCGGCCTGCCGGAACGGCGCCGCGACCTTGTTCTTGACGACCTTGACCCGCACCCGGTTCCCAATCGCCTCGGTGCCCTCCTTGAGCGTCTCGATGCGCCTGATGTCGAGCCGCTGCGACGAATAGAACTTGAGCGCGCGGCCGCCGGGCTGCGTCTCTGGCGAGTTGTGGACCACCACGTGGTCGACCAGATAGGTGTGGTTGCCCTCGATCTGCAGGTCGTAGCGGTGTCGCCGGGAGGGCCGATCGTGTTGCGGGAGGGGTGGCGGCTTGCGGTACCTCCGCAACACCTTCATCGGTACCGGGCGGAGGCTCGTCCTCGACTTGAGCCGCGTGCCGTTGAGGTGTGCATCGCTCGTGTCCGGATGCCACGCGAAGCGGCCGCGGAAGTCCGGATGGATCTTGTAGTCCATCGACGGATGGACGTATGGCGCGATTCTTTCCTGGAATGAGCGCGTCCGCTCGCCGCTGAAGAGCAGCTCACGCGCACGCGAGCGGTGGGGCGTCCCATGCCGAGCTCCTCGCAGCGGAGCAGCCAGCCGTTCCTTGTCCGGATCAGCTCAGACCTGAGCCACACAGATCGACCGACTTCCCGTGCCCCCAGCGCTTGTAGTGGCCTGAGAATGTGCCGTCGTCGCAGTACCAGGCTGCGATGGAGCGCTCGTCGAGCTGCTCGATGAGTTCATCGCTGACGGTCCTGCCCCCGTGGCTCGCGTAGATGGCCTCGTGTAGCCAGGCGAGCTGGTGCATCGGGATCGTGTCGAAGCCGATGCCATTGCCCGTCCTTACCGATCTTGTTGGCGAACGGCGCAAGCATCTCGTTTTTCCACTCGCAGTACTCGGTTGCCTCTCACTGTGGCCGACCCGGAAGGCCGCGTTGTGGTCAGAGGCGAAGCGAAGCGAACCGTCGCCAAGGAGGCTGCCCAGGATCAGTTTGAGCTGGTCCTCGCGAAGGTCGTAATGCTTGACGGCCGTAAGAACCTCGTCGCCCTCCTCGATCTCGTCGGCGGGCTTCTCGCCTTCTGGCGTGAAGATCAGGTGGTTGGGCGTGCAGGTAAACTCCGGACGCCCGATCCGCGCCCGCCTGCGACCTCGAACCGGAGCCACTCGTCGGTCTCGCCGTTGTTGTACTACTCGACGATCCGCTTGGGTGAGATCTCGCCGGTCTCGGGGTCCATCGACATGACCTCGACCGGCATCCGCTGGTTGACGATCCTTCCGATCGTTCGGTAGCTGCCATCGGCGAGCACACGCGGGTGTCTAGCTGAAAAGCACCCAAACATCACTCCCACCTTCTCCCGAATCTGATTCGTGAAGACGCAGAGCGTGTTGGCACGGTTCAGGTTGCCGGCGAGCTTTCGCATCGCCTGGGACATCATTCGGGCCTGGAGTCCGACCGTCTGGTCGCCCATCTGGCCCTCGAGCTCGACCTTTGGGGTGAGCGCCGCCACCGAGTCGATCGCCACGATGTCGACGGCTCCCGAGCGGATCAGGAGGTCTGCGATCTCGAGCGCCTGCTCGCCGTGATCGGGCTGGGAGACGAGCAGCTCGTCGACGTCCACGCCGATGCGCTTGGCGTATGCCGGGTCCATGGCGTGCTCGGCGTCGATGAACGCGCAGATGCCGCCCATTCGCTGGGCGTTGGCGAGCACGTGGTAGAGCAGCGTCGTCTTGCCGGAGGACTCGGGCCCGAACACCTCGACGATCCGCCCGCGCGGCAGCCCGCCGACGCCCAGCGCCAGGTCGAGCGACAGCGCCCCCGTCGGGATCGCCGCGACCCGCACCTGGGCGGCGTCGTCCCCCATCTTCATGATCGAGCCCTGTCCGAACTGGCGCTCGATCTGGGTGAGCGCACCCTTGAGCGCGGCCTCGCGCGCCTGGGCGGCCTTCTGCTGCTCCTTGTCCATGCTGTGTTCTCCTCGAAGCTCTTGAGGTCCACAACCTAGGAGTCGGATCGGACAGACGTTCGCCCCCGTGGTCCGCGATAGTGCCGCATGATGGGCGCCTCCCGAGCAGCTCGCCTGGCCTTGCTCGGATCCGTCGCCGCGGTCGGCGCAGGGGCGCTCTGGTGGCGCCGGAACCCGTCCGCCTGCCCGTACAGCCAGCGCTTCTGGGTCGAGGCTCCGCACCCGTTCATCACGCGCGAACGGCTACGCGAGGCGCTCGACCCGCAGCCCGGCGAGCGGGTTCTCGAGGTGGGCCCGGGCACCGGCTACTACAGCCTGCCGGTGGCCGGCTGGATCGCTCCGGCCGGGCGTCTCGACATCTTCGACCTGCAGCAGGAGATGCTCGACCACACCATGCGCCGAGCCCAGGCCGACGGGATCGAGAACATCCACCCGACGCGGGGTGACGCGCGCTCCCTGTCCTATCCCGACGACAGCTTCGACCGCGCCTTCCTCGTGACCGTCCTCGGCGAGATTCCGGATCAGCTGCTCGCGCTGAGCGAGCTGGGACGCGTGCTGAAGCCGGGCGGGCGGCTCGTGGTGGGAGAACTGTTCGGCGACCCGCACTGGGTCAGCCCGGGCGCTCTGCGCCGGCGAGCCGAGGAGGCGGGGCTGCGCTTCGAGCGGAGCACCGGCGGGCTCCTGGGTCAGTTCTCGTCGTTCGTCAATGGCGAGAGTGGGCGATCCACCTCAGGGTGATGAGGCTCACTCCCGCTGCCGGTGGCGGAGGTTAGGCTCGCGCGGGGCACCGCGAACGGACGAAGGTGGAGAATCAGCGCGCATGTACGGCTATCAGCAAGCGAACCCGCTCAGGCGACTCATGCGCCAGTCGGGCGCTTGGCCCGGGATACGGCAGTTCTACGCCCGAACCCTGCACCATCTCGATCGCTTGACCTACCGCCTTACGCGGGGGCGTGCCACCTTCGTCTCGTGGATCACGGGCATGCCGATCGTGTTCCTCACCACGACCGGCAGGCGCAGCGGCATGCCCCGTACGCTGCCGCTCGTGGCGGTCCCGGACGGTGACCTCCTGATCGTGATCGCCTCCAACTACGGCCAGGAGCACCATCCGGCCTGGTACCACAACCTGAAGGCGAACCCGCGTGTCACAGCCACGCTCGACGGGGTGGTCAGGGAGATGGCCGCACGCGAGCTCGAAGGCGAAGAGCGCGACCGTTGGTACGAGCGTGGAATCGAGATCTATCCCGGCTGGATCAGCTACCGCCGGCGTACGGCCGCGCACAGGCTCATCCCGGTGATCGAGCTCAGGCCGACCAGTGAGCCAGGCGCTGCCGGGCACGCTCGCGCAGAGGGATCGCGGCCGTAGGCGGCCAGGCGGGCCAGCGACACCACCGCCTCGAGCGGCGTCATTCGAGGCGGTCGCACACGTGGACGCCGGTCCGGTAGGGAATCGTGACCGAGCCGGACGAGGCCAGCGTGCGAGCCGCGTCCAACACCCGCTCGCGCTCCGCCGCGGGCAGCGATGCGATGAAGCTCATCGAGCCGACCCGGTCTGCCATACCGTCCGCGTCTACGGTCTGTTCGTTCGAGAAGAAGCGCTCCTCGAGCGCGCCGAACAGGCGTGTGTGCTCGAAGGCGGCCCGCCAGGTGTCTTCGCGGTAGGTCGGCACGCCCGGACGGTGCTTTGCGAGCAGCGCCTCGATCGCCCTGCCCACCCGCTCCTCGTCGACGAGCCGGTTCCAGACGAGCGCCAGCGCGCTTCCGGGACGCAGCACGCGGTGGATCTCGGCGAGGGCGGCGTCGCCGTCGAACCAGTGGAACGCCTGGCCGACGGTCACCGCGTCCGCCGCCCCGGCGGCGACCGGGATGCTCTCGGCGGTCCCGTCGAGCACGGTCGCCTCTTCCGGCAAGGCGGCCCGCATCGCGGCCACGGGCTCGACGGCGATCACCTCGGAGCCGCTCGCGAGCAGCGGCCTCGTGAGCTTGCCGGTCCCCGCGGCCAGATCGATCACCGTTCGGCCGGGGCCGAGCTCCAGCCGGCGAGCCAAATGCTCGAGCGCGGCCGGCGGATACCCCGGCCGTCCACGCTCGTAGCGAGCCGCCGCCTCGCCGAAGCCCTGCTCCGCAATCGGGTGGAGGCGCGTCATCGCGCGAGATCCTCGGGCAGCAGCGAGTACATGACGAGGTCCTCGCGCTCGCCGTGGCGGTAGCGGAAGCGCCGCAGCGTTCCCTCGCGCGTGAACCCCGCCCGCCGGGCGAGCGCGAGCGACGCAGAGTTGCGAGGGCTGGCGGTCAGCTCGATGCGCTCCAGGCCGAGCTGCTCGATCGCCCACCTCGACAGCAGCACGAGCGCCCTCGTCCCAACCCCGCGCCGGCGCGCCTCCTTGGCGACCCAGTAGCCGATCTCCGCCTTCCGCTCCGGCCAGTCGAAGTTCATCAGCCCGATCGAGCCGAGCAGCTCGCCGTCTGGGTCGACAACCGCGAAGGAGATCCCGACCCCGGCGGCGCGATCCTCCTCGCGCGTCGCGATGAACTCGGTCGCATCGCGCTCGGTGTAGGCGTGCGGCACTGCCGTCCAGCGCGGGATCTCCGGGTCTTGGCAGGCCGCCGTGACCGCCGGGATGTCAGCGAGGCTCCAGGGGCGGAGCAGGACCTCTTCGTCGCTGAGCGGCGGAGCGGGAAGCGCGATCGCAGGCACGCCGCAACCGTACGCCAGCGGCACTTACGGCTGATTCCCGGCCGGAGTGCGCGCGAGCGGCTCGTATAGGGCGCCCTGGGGGCGGAGCGTCGAGCGGTAGAGCGTGAGTGTGTCTCCCGGGAACGTGGTCGCGGGCGGCGCATCGGCCGGCAGCGGCGGCACACGGCGCTCACCCCGCTTGACGCGCGCAATCGTGATGTGTGGCCAAAAGGGGCGCTTCTCCGGCCGGTACCAGCGCCCGGCCTCGAGCGCGCCGGACACCGCGTCCTGAAGCGACCCCGCGCGGCCTTCCTCGTCGTCGAGATCGAGCGCGAAGAGCCGCGGGGCGCGCGGTGGCAGCGGGCGCACCGCGGCGGGCGTCAGGAGCGGCGCGGCGCCGGCCGGGCGGGCGTCGAACGCCGCCCCGGCGATGTCCTCCGCCGCCGACTCGTCCTGCCAGCCGAGGAAGACGAGCGTCACGTGGAGCGCCTCGGCCCGCACCGGGCGCAGGTCGCGGCGACCGTCGATCAGGACGTCACGCCACTCGGAGAGCTCCCTGCGCGCCTCGGCGGGCAGGTCGAGCGCCACGAACATGCGCGCCCGTGGACCGCTCACGGGAGCCCGTCAGCGCCCGTCAGCGCGCGTCTCAGCAGATGCATGCCCACGGTGGTTGCGCGGTCACGGATGTCGGCTCGGTCGCCCGGCAACACGGCGCGCCGGGTCAGCGTCTCGCCCGAGCCGAGCCTGACACTCCAGACCACCGTCCCCACAGGCTTCTCCTCGCTGCCCCCGTCCGGCCCGGCGATCCCCGTTATCGCAATCGCCGTGTCGGACTCGAAGCGCTCCAGCGCTCCGGCGGCCATCGCGTCCGCGACCTCCTCGGACACCGCCCCGTGCGCCTCGATCAGCGCGGCGTCCACGCCGAGCAGGTCCGTCTTGGCCTCGTTCGCGTATGCCACTACCCCGCCGGCCACGTACGCGGACGATCCCGGCCGGTCGGTGAGCCGTGCCGCGAGCAGCCCGGCCGTGCAGGACTCCGCGGTCGCCACCCGCCTCCCCGCCAGCAGCGTCGCCACCTGGTCGTCCACCCGCGAGCCGTCCTCCGAGAAGATCTCGCGCGCGTGGCGCTCGCGCAGCAGCCCGAGCAGCTCCCCGTACGCGTCCGCGGCGTCCGGCTCATAGCGCGTGACCATCTCGATCTCCCCGCGCCGGAGGCAGGTGGTGATCTCGAGCCGCTCGAAGCCGGCGACCTGGAGCTCGGCGTCGCGCAGCGTCTCGGCCAGGGCGGACTCCGGCAGCCCGAACATGCGCACCATGGCCTGGTCGTAGGAGGTCCGTCCCGCGATCGCGGCCTGGACAGGCTCGCTCTCCACGGCCACCGCCCACATCGGCTGCAGCTCGCGCGGCGGCCCCGGCAGCACCACCACCGTGGGCTCCCCGGGGACGATCACGCCCGGCGCGGTTCCGACCGGGTCGATCACCGTCGCGCCCTCGGGGATCAGTGCCTGCTTGCGGTTGGCGGCTCTCATCGCCTCCGGGTCCCAGTGCCGAAAGCGCTTCATGAGCGGCACGAGGATCTCGTGGATGCGTTGCTCGAGCCGCTCGTCGAGCAAGAGCGGGCGGCCGCTGAAGCGGGCCACCACCTCGACGGTCATGTCGTCCGCGGTCGGGCCGAGGCCGCCGCTCGTGAGGATCAGGTCGACTCCCTGGCCGGCGAGGAACCGCAGCTGGGCCTCGATGTCCTGCGGCCGGTCTCCGCAGATCGTGATGTGCGCGAGCTCCACGCCGAGCTCGAGCAGGCGGTCTGACAGCCACGGGCCGTTGCGGTCGCGCACCCGGCCGCTGAGGACCTCCGTGCCGGTGACGACTATGCCGGCCCGTGCGCTCACGCGCAGGGCCGCTCGCCGAGCGGCAGCGGCCGGCGGCCGCGGACGGTGAACTCGAACCCGATCGGGTTCGGTCCCGTCGCGACCGGAACCGGCCGGCCGTTCTTTCGGATCTGCACGTCCGTCTTGCCGAGGTTCACGCGCAGCAGCTTGCCGCGGAAGGTCTGTGGCGCGTCGATCGTGTTCTCGAAGATCACGGGCGTGCCGGCGCCGCGGTCCACGCACACATATGTGGGCGTGATCGGGGCGATCCTGAGCACCACCCGCCTCGGCCGGCGCCGCTCAGGGCGCTGGTCGCGGCGCGACGTCGTCTCGGTCTGCGGCGTCGTCTCGGCCGCCTCTCCCCCGCTGCCCTCGTCGTCGCTCGAGAGCAACCCGATTCCGACCAGCGCCGCCACCACGGCCACCAGGATCAGCAGGAGCAGCGAGCCGGGGCCGGGCCTCGGCCCCCGCCTGCGCCGGTCGCGAGCGAGCCCCGGCGGCCCGAGCGACTGGAGGTGGTCGACCTCGTCCCCCGACTCGTAGTTGGCCCGGTACTCCTCCAGGAGCACGTGGGGATCAAGCCCGAGAGCCTCCGCGTACGTGCGCAGGAAGGTCTTGACGAACGTGGGCCCGGGAAGCATCCCGAATTCCTCGTTTTCGAGCGCGCGCAGGTACTTGGCCCTGATCTTCGTGCGTGCCTCGACGTCGGCGATGTCGAGGCGCTGGCGCATCCGCGCCTCGCGCAACGTGTCGCCGATGGTCGCCATGAGGCGCGTAGTGTGATGGATCGTCCCTGGCCGAGGCCCTACTCCTCGGCGGGCGTGGCCACGGCGGCCTCGCCGAGATTCTCGAGCACCCTGGGCAGGTCGGCCTCGGTGATCAGGACCTGGCGCGCCTTGGAGCCCTCGTAGCCGGAGATCACGCCGCGGCGCTCCATCATGTCGATCAGCCGGCCGGCACGCGTGTAGCCGACCCGCAGGCGCCGCTGCAGCATCGACGTCGACGCGCTGCCCATCTGGACGACGGTTGCGATGGCGTCGGCCAGGAGCTCGTCCTGGTCGGGATCGAAGTCGCCCTCGGGGGCGCCCTCGTCCTCCTCGGGCTCAACGGCCTCGAGCAGCTCCTCCTGGAGCTCCGGCTCACCCTGGCGGCGCCAGTGATCGGTGAGCTTCTCGATCTCCTCCTCGGCGATGAAGGCGCCCTGGATGCGCGCCGAGCGCGACTCGCCGGACGGCCGGAACAGCATGTCGCCCTGTCCCAGCAGCGACTCGGCGCCGTTCTGGTCGAGGATCACGCGTGAGTCCGTCTGGGAGGAGACCGCGAATGCGATCCGGGCGGGGACGTTCGCCTTGATCATGCCGGTGATCACATCCGCGCTCGGGCGCTGGGTGGCGAGCACGAGGTGGATGCCGACGGCGCGCGATTTCTGCGCCAGCCGGATGATCGAGTCCTCCACGTCGGCCGGCGCGACCATCATCAGGTCGGCGAGCTCGTCGATCACGCACAGGATGTAGGGAAGCGGCGCCTCGCCCTCCCTCGCGCGCACGCGGTTTAGCTCGACGAGGTTGCGCGTCTTGGAGCGGCTCATCACGCCGTAGCGTTCCTCCATCTCCTTGATCAGGTTGCCGAGCACGTTGGCGGCGAGCCGCGGGCTCGTCACCACCGGCGTGAGCAGGTGCGGGATGCCCTCGTAGTGGTTCAACTCGACGCGCTTGGGGTCGACGAGGACCATGCGCACGTCGTTCGGCGAGGAGCGCAGCAGCACGCTCGAGAGCATCGCGTTCACGCAGCCCGACTTTCCCGAGCCGGTCGTGCCGGCGATCAGGATGTGCGGCTGCTTGGCGAGGTCGGTGCCGATCGCCTTGCCGGCGATGTCCTTGCCGAGCCACACCGACAGCGGGGACCAGCCCCGCGGCGCCTCCTGGAAGACGTCGCCCAGATGCACCATCTTGCGCACCCTGTTCGGAACCTCCACCCCGACCGCCGTCTTGCCCGGGATCGGCGCCAGGATGCGCACCTGCTCGGCGGCGAGCGCATAGGCGATGTCGTCCTTCAGCTGGGCGACCTTGGACATCTTGATCCCCGGCGCCAGCCGCAGCTCGTAGCGCGTGACGTGTGGGCCGCTGACCGTCCCGATCACGCGCGCGTCCACGTTGAAGTGGCCGAGCGCCTCCGTCAGCTGCGCTCCCGTGCGCTCGATTCCCTTCGTGTCGAGTCGCTGGGGGTGGTTCGAGCGCTTGAGGAACGCCGGCTGCGGCATGCGGTAGTCGAGGTCGTCCGACTCGGTGACGAGCGAGCGGCGGTTGCCCATCGGGGTGAGCTGCTCCTGGGGCGGATCGCTCTCCGCGTCGAGCTCCTCGGGCTCGTCCAGCGGCGGCTTCTGCCCGGGCTCGTCGTGAACGACCGGCTCGTCGTAGTCATCCTCGCCCCCGCAGCCGTCCGGATCGCGGGCGGCGGCGTCGAGTGCGGGCGCCTCGACGTGGGTCGCGCGCACGACCGGCTCCCGGTCCTCGGGCTCGGGCGGCTCCATCCGCTCGCGCTCGGGAGGAAGATGGTCGACGAGCCTGGGCAGCCGCTCGGTGGGCAGGTTGAGCGTGTGCGCGGTCCGGCGCATGCGCTCGCCGGTCCCCGCCGCGACCACGCGCGTGCGGCCCACGATCCCGGCGATCGAGGCCCCGGTCAGGAGCAGCACACCCGCAAGCAGCAGAAACACGAACAGGATGTGAGAGCCCGCCTCGGAGAACAGCTTGCTCGACGCCCAGAAGAGCGACTCGCCGGCGAGCCCGCCGTGGCGCTCGAGGTATGCGGCGTCCAGGAAGCCGTCGCGCGGGGTGTCCCCGGGCCCGAGTCCAAGCGAGCCGGCCGCGAACCCGAGCGTGAGCCCGGCGGCCAGGCAGAGGGCGCCCGCCTTGACCGGATGCAGGCTGGGCAGCGCCGGGCGCATGATCAGGAGCCCGCCGGCCGCCAGCAGTGCGACCGGAGCGGCGTAGGCGACCACCCCGAACAGGAAGAGCAGCGCGTCCGTCAGGGCCTCCCCCACCTCGCCTCCGGCCCAGCCCAGGTAGAAGATGCAGCCGAAGAAGGCCGCGAACGCGACCAGGCCGAGCCCGATCAGGTCATAGTGGCGCTGCTCGAGCCGGAGAAGTTCGAAGCTCGGCAGGAAACCGCGCGTACGGCGGCGCTTGCGGCGGCGGGATGCAGCCATCCAGGGGAGCTTCGACGGCGGCGCCATGCTCCCTCCCGGATCAGGGCTGGATCGAGCGCGTCAACGCCGCACAAATCCTGGCGCGCTCGGACGCGCGCTCCCTACCATGGACGGGGTGAGTGGTCGCCCAAGAGTGCTGGTCGTCGAAGACGACCTGGATATCGCCGGTGTCCTGCGCCGCTCGCTCGACAAGGAGGGCTACGAGGTCCGGATCGCGCCCGACGGCGAGGCGGCGCTCGACGAGGCCGGCGTGTTCGAGCCGGACGCCGTCGTCCTCGACCTCGGGCTGCCCAAGCTCGACGGCGTCGAGGTGTGCCGCCGGCTGCGCGCTGACGGTGACGTGCCGATCCTCATCCTTACGGCCCGCGACGCGATCGACGCAAGGGTCGAGGGGCTCGACTCGGGTGCTGACGACTACCTCGTCAAGCCGTTCGAGCGCGACGAGCTGCTCGCGCGCATGCGCGCCCTGCTGCGCCGGCGGCCGCCACGCGGCAGCGCCTTCATGGTCGTCGGCGACCTCCGCCTGAATCCCGACACGCGCGAGGTCTTCCGTGACGAGCGGCAGCTCGACCTCACGGCGCGCGAGTTCGAGCTCCTCGAATACCTCATGCGCAACGCCCGGATCGTGGTATCGCGCCAGGCGCTGCTCGACGAGGTGTGGGGCTATCACCCGTTCGCCGAGACCAACACGGTCGACGTCTTCATCTCGAACCTCCGCCGCAAGCTCGAGGAGGGCGGCGAGCCGCGCGTGCTCCACACCATGCGCGGGGCGGGCTACGTGATCAGGGAGCAGCCATGAGGACGCGGCTGCCGATCAAGGTCAAGGTCGCCGTGGTCACCGCGGCGCTCACCTTCGTCATCCTCAGCCTTTTCGCCACCGTCATCGGCGCGCTCGCCGAGAACCGGATCAGCGCCGGATTCGAGAACGACCTGCGCGCTACGGCGGTCGATCTTCAAGAGCAGCTCGATCTAACGCGGACCAATGACGGCCTCTTCGACCTCTCGCCAAGCGACCGTGACCTGATCCGCGGCTTCGCCGCGGGCGGGGCGATGGTTCGCGTGCTCCTGCCCGGCGACCGCGTGTACACCACCAGCCCCCGTGAGCTCGGTCCGCCGATCGAGGGCGTGACCGATGCGGGCGACTTCCGAGTGGTGTCGCGCCGGATCGTGGTTCCTGACGTGGAGCGCACCGGCACCTTCGACCTGATTCCGCTTCCGGTTGCCCGCGGGATCGGGTGGGTCCAGTACGCCAAGACCGAGTCGAGCGTACAGACGACCATCAACCGCGTGCGCCTGTTCCTCGCGTTCGGGGTGCTTGGGGGTACCGCGCTCGCCTTCCTCGGCGGGCTGCTTGTGGCCCGGCGCGCGATGCGCCCCATCTCCGGGCTAACGCGCGCGGCGCGCGAGGTCGCCCGTACGCGCGATCCCGACGTGCGGCTGCCAAAGCCGCTCGCCAACGACGAGGTGTCGGAGCTCGCCTACACGCTCGAGGACATGCTGCGTGAGCTGAGCGCTGCGCGCGCCGAGACCGAGGCGACCCTGGAACGCCAGCGGGCCTTCGTGGCGGACGCCTCGCATGAGCTGCGGACGCCGCTCACAAGCATCCTCGCCAACCTCGAGCTGCTCGAGTCCGAGCTCGACGGGGAGCAGAGCGAGATGGCGGAGTCCGCGCTGCGCTCCTCGCGCCGCATGCGCCGTCTCGTGGCCGACCTGCTGCTCCTCGCGCGAGCCGACGCCGGCCGCAAGGCCCCGCGTGTAGCGATCGACCTCGCGGCCGTGGCACGCGAAGCAGCCACGGAAGCGACGGCGCTCTCTGCCGACCATCCGGTTTCGATCGATGCTCCCGAGCCGGTCATGGTCGACGGCGTGGCCGACGATCTCCACCGGCTCGCCGGCAACCTCGTGGAGAACGCGTTCATCCACACACCCGCGGGCACCCCGGTCACGGTCTCGGTGCGCCGTGAGGCCGACCAGGCCGTGCTCGAGGTCTCCGACCGCGGCCCAGGCGTGCCGCTGTCCATGCGCGAACGCGTGTTCGAGCGCTTTGCGCGCGGGGACAGCGATGCGGCGCCAAGAGGCGGCAGCGGGCTCGGTCTCGCGATCGTTCGCGCGGTCGCAGACGCCCACGGCGGATCGGTCGAGCTTGGCGATGCGGAGGGCGGCGGGGCCCGCTTCACCGTCACGCTCCCCGTGGCGACGGCGCGCTCCGATTTGCCCGCTAGCGTGTTGACGCGTAGAGAACCGATCCCGGATTCCTGAAGGAGCCTCCCCCGTGCAGTCGCTTGTGCGCCGGCGCCCGTCGCCGGCCCTCGTCATATCGCTGATCGCGCTGTTCGTTTCGCTCTCGGGCGTCTCCTATGGCGTTGCGACAGGCTTCATCGACAGTCGCGAGCTCAAGAACAACGAGGTCCGCAGCATCGACATCCGCAACAACGAGGTCCGCACCCGCGATCTGCGTAACAACGAGGTACGCGGGCTCGACATCCGCAACAGCACCGTCCAGGGTCGCGACGTGGCGCTCAACACGCTCACGGGCGACGACGTCAACGAGTCCCGGCTCGGAAAGGTGCCGAGCGCGGCGGCCGCGGACACCGCAGCAAGCGCCACCACCGCCGGGAGCCTGAACGGGGTGCGGGTGCTGCCGATCAAGCACCGCAGCGCCAATGTGACGGGCCAGACGGTCTTCGATGCGGGCGGTCTTCAGCTTGTTGTCAGCTGTGCCGCGGGTGACGAGAACGTCGTGGCTCGGACGACGGTCGCCGGAGGCGAGATAGCGGTGACATCGGACGACGCCAACATTGCGGACGGGATGGCGACCGGCCTACTCCACAACACCAACGACACCTTCGACTCCGGTGAGGATTTCGCGCTCCTGGAACCCCCGGCTACCGCTGACGACCGCATCTACCAGCTCCACTACCTCGGCGGTGACGGCGCCAGCGTCACGGCGAACATCATCACCGACGACAGCCTGGGTGCGAACAACTGCATCGTGAGCGGGTACGCGGTCGTCGTCCCCTGAGACAGGGCTGAGTCACACCTCAACGACCACAGGCAGGATCATCGGCCGGCGGCGCAGGCGCTCGTAGACGAACTCGGCGATGTCGTCGTGGAGGTGGTCCTGGAGCAGGTCGATCTCCCTGATCTCCTCGTCGGCAGAGCGGACAAGCGACTCTTCGACGGCGTCGCGGAGCTCCCCCACAAAGCCGTCGTCCTCCTCGAGGAACGGCACGCCGCGGAAGATCACCTCGGGCGGCACGACCGAGTGGCCGTCCTGCTCGGAGATCGTGGCGACGACGATGAAGATCCCGTCGGCCGACAGCATGCGCCGGTCGCGCAGGGCCACGTCCTCGATGTCGCCCACGTCGACGCCGTCCACGAAGATCATCCCGGCCTGCTCGCGCTCGCCGAAGCGCGCCCCCGTCGCGTCGATCTCGAGCGGCCGTCCGTTCTCGCCGCGGAAGATCGATGCGTCCGGTATCCCGACCGCCTCGGCGAGCTCGCCGTGCAGCCGCAGGCGCCGGTGGTCCCCGTGGATCGGCATCACGTACTCCGGCCTGGTGAGGTTGAGCATCAGCTTCAGCTCCTCCGCGTAGCCGTGGCCCGACGCGTGAACGGGCACGTCCATGGCCGTGATCACGTTTGCGCCCAGCCGGTAGATGCGGTCGATCGTCTCGTTCACAGCGCGCTCGTTGCCCGGGATCGGCGTGGCGGAGAAGACGACGGTGTCGCCGTCGTGGAGCTCCACCTGTGGGTGGTCCCCGTGGGCCATGCGGCGCAAGGCGGAGAGCGGCTCGCCCTGGCTGCCCGTCGAGATCACGACGAGCTTGTGGTCCGGGAAATCCTCGATCTCGCGGGCCCCCACCAGCTGGCCCTCGGGCACCTCGATGTGGCCCAGCATCCGGCCGATGTTGATGTTCTTTCGCATGGAGCGGCCCACCAGCGAGACCTTGCGCCCCTGCTGTGCCGCGGCGTCGACCACCTGCTGCACCCGGTGGATGTTCGACGCGAAGCACGTGACGATGATCCGCCCGCGGCAGCGCGCGAAGACCTCCTCCAGCTTCGGGCCGACGGACGACTCGGATGGCGACATCCCGGGCCGGTCGGCGTTGGTCGAGTCGCCGCAGAGGAGCAGGAGCCCCTCGCGGCCGAGCTCGGCGAGACGGGATACGTCCGCGGGCACGCCGTCCACGGGGGTCTGGTCGAACTTGTAGTCGCCCGTGACCAGCGTCGTGCCGAGCTCGCATGTCAGCGCCACCGCGAACGCGTCCGGAATCGAGTGGGCCATCTTGACCATCTCGATCGAGAACGGCCCGGCCTCGAAGGTCTGGGTGGCCAGCACGTCCTCGACCGGCGCGTCCTTGAGCCGGTGCTCGTCGAGCTTCGAGCGCACCATCGCGGCGGTCAGCGGGCCACCGTAGACGGTCGGCACGCGGTCGAGCTCGCGCAGCACGAACGGCAGCGCGCCGACATGGTCCTCGTGGCCGTGGGTGAGCACGATCGCGTCGATGTCGTCGGCGCGGTCGCGCAGGTAGGTGAAGTCCGGCAGTACCAGGTCGATTCCGAGCTGGTCGGGCGCCGGGAACATGAGGCCCGTGTCGACCACCACGATCCGGCCGCCGTACTCGACGACGGTCATGTTCTTCCCGATCTCGCCGAGCCCGCCGAGCGGCAGGATCCGCAGCGCCTGTGGGCTCAAACCGCCGCGAGCAGGTTGTGGCGCTCGAGCCCGGCGCGGATCACGGCCTTCTCCTCCTCGTCCGCCTCGACGAGCGGCAAGCGCAGCCCGCCGACCGCGTGCCCGGCCATGTTCAGGGCTGCCTTGACCGGGATCGGGTTGGTCGTGACCGTGAGCGCCTCGTAGAGGTCCTTGAGCGAGTCGTGGATCTCGGCGCGCGCGTCGGGCTCGTCGATCATCCGGCGCATCTCCCGCCCGACGAGGTGCGAGGCCACCAGGATGCCGCCGGTGCCGCCCATGTCGAGCACCTTCGGCAGCACGTCGTCGTTGCCGGCGAGCAGGTCGAGCCCCTCGATCGGCGCCAGGTCCTCGTAGCGGGCCTGCTTGACGGCCCGCACGTTGTCGATCTGGGCGAGCTCCGCGAGCACGTCGTTCGGCATGTCGAGCGCAGTGCGGCTCGGGATGTTGTAGAGGATGATGGGCTTGTCGGTGGCGGCTGCGACCGCCTCGTAGTGCGCCCGCAGGCCGCGCCGGTTCGGCTTCACGTAGTAGGGGGTGACCACGAGCATCGCGTCGACCCCGACGTCGCCCGCGCGCTCGGTCAGCTCGACGGTGTGGCGCGTGTCATAGGTGCCCGTACCCGCCACGATGGTGGCCTCGGATGGGGTCTCGCTCACAGCGAGCTTCCAGAGCCGCGCCTTCTCGTCGTCCGTCAGCGTGGCCGCCTCGCCGGTGCTGCCGGTGATGACCAGCCCGTCCGAGCCGTTCTCCAGCAGGTGCTGCATCAGCCGGACCGTCGCTTCCTCGTCGACGTCCCCGTTCGCGTCGAACGGCGTGACCATCGCAGTGAGGATGCCGCCGATGCTCATGGCGACGCACCTTAGCGCTCCAGCAGGCCTACCGGAACCTCCGCCGCAAATGGCAGAATTCGATGCGATGGCAACGACGCAGGAACGTGACTACAGCCACCGGACCGCGGTCCAGAAGCTCGGCGTGGCACCCGACCAGCGGGTCGAGATCGCAGGCGACGTGGGCGCCGGCCTGCGCCGAGACGTCAAGGACGCGATCGGCCGCGGACTGGTCCGCTCGGGGAAGCTGGACGGCGCGATCGTGCTGGCCGAGTCCGAGGACGAGGCCAAGCAGCTGCTCGTCCGCTACCGCGCCCGCCTGCGTGACACCGGCTACCTGTGGATCATCACCCGGAAACGGGGACACGAGAACTACCTCAACCAGATGGCTCTCGTCCCCCACGCCAAGCGCCTGGGCCTGATCGACAACAAGACCTGCTCGATCGACGACGAGCGCTCGGGGATCCGCTTCGTGGTGCCCCGCGCCCTCCGCCGCGGCGACGGCGACGGGGTGGACTGACCGGGCGCCTACGGGAGCCCGGCGTCCCCGACCACAACGAGCCGCCACGCCGTCGTCACCGCCAGCACCGTCATCAGCACGGCGCTCACCACGCACCACTGGCAGATGGCATCGATCTCGAACAGCTCCACCCAGGTCAGGTAGACGCTGAAGCCGAAGCCCACCAGCGCGAGTAGCGCGCCGCTCACGCGTCCCGCGTCGCCGGGCACCCAGAGCGACGCGAGGATCAGGCCGTAGCCGCCGAGTCCGAGCACGGCAACCGGGATTCCGGCGAGCTCCGCGTAGTCAGAGCTCTGGACCTTCTCGCAGCCCCCGCCGCCGCCCACGCAGAGCGGCTCGAGCTCCGCGTAGTGGACGTAGGTGAGGTAGCCCGCCACCGCCAGGCCGAGCACGCAGATCAGCGCGGTCGCCAGGCGCAGCCGGCGCTCGGTCATTCGGCGCCGAGCGCCTCGTCGAGCTGCGCCGTAACGGTCGCCGCGTCAAGCGACGGGACCTCGAAGGGCTCCGGCCGGCCGTCACCCCGCTGGAGGTAGAACGAGGGCGTTCCCTCCACGCCGAGCCGGCTCGACTGGCGCTGCGCCTGGCGGATCAGCCGCTGCGCGGCTGGGGTGTTCAGGTCCTGCCGGAGCTGATCGACGTCGAGGCCCGGCGTGGCCCGCGCCAGCCGGCGCAGGAACGCGTCGGTGGCGTAGCCGGAGTTCTCGGGCCCCTGGTTGCGGAAGAAGAGCTCGCTGAACTCCCAGAGGTGGTTCTGCAGCGCCGCGGCGGCCGCCGCCTCGGCGCCGCGCTCGGAGTCCGGGCCGAGGAATGCGAGCAGGCGCAGCTCGAGGCGGAGGCGGCCGTCCCGCACAAAGCGGTCAACGACACTCGGCAGCGCCTGCACCGCGAACTCCGCACAGAACGGGCACTGCAGGTCGGCGAACTCGATCAGGGTCGCGGGAGCGTCCGGATCTCCGAGCGCCACCTCGTCCTGGGGAATGCCGGCAAACTGCCGCTCGACCTCCTCCGTCTGGGTCGCCTGCGGCCGACCGCCGCCGGCAGGCGGCTCCTCCTCATCCTCCGCCCCGCCCTGGCTCACAGCGATCGCCACGACCACCACCACGATGGCGGCAAGCAGGACCCCGCCGAGCAGGAGCAGGCGCCTGTTGCGCTGCGAGCTCACCGTGACCGCAGGCTAGAGCAGGTGCTCTAGTCCGACCGTCGGCGAGCGCTCGAGCGACTCGACCTTGCGCACGGCGAGCAGCACGCCCGGCATGAACGACTCGCGCGCGAGCGAGTCGTGGCGGATCGTCAGCGTCTGGCCGAGCCCGCCGAAGATGACCTCGTGGTGGGCGACGAGACCCGGGAGGCGAACGGAGTGGATCGGCTCGTGTACGTTTCCGCCCGCGTCACGGACGAGGTCCGCCGTCCGCGCCGCGGTGCCCGACGGGGCGTCGAGCTTGCGGTCGTGGTGCAGCTCGATGATCTCGCACTCGGGCATGTACTTCGCCGCCTCTTGAGCGAACTGCATCATCAATACCGCCCCGATCGCGAAGTTGGGGGCCACGAACAGGTTGGCGCTGCCGGCTCCCTCGAGCTCGGAGAAGTCGGCGCCCGTTGTACCCACCACGCAGTGGACGCCGGCCTCCACGCAGGCGCGGGCGTTTTCGACCGCGGCGTCGGGCGTCGAGAAGTCGACGACCACGTCGGCGTCGCCGAGCACGTCGGTGAGCGCCACGCCCAGCAGCGGGTCCGCGCGCCCGACTAGTGCCATGTCGTCCGCGCCCTCGACCGCCTCGCATACCGTCTCACCCATGCGCCCGGCGGCGCCGGAGACGGCTACGTTGATCACGCCGCCTGCGCGAGGGCCGGGCTGACGGCCTCGAGTGCCGAGCGGAAGCGGGTCTCGCTCCCCCCCACGCCCGCAGCGGACATGCGCGCCGGCTCCCAGAGCTCGCGAGCGAGCGCGTTCACGTCCTCGAGCCTGACCGCGTCGAGCGCTGCGAGCACCTCGTCCAGGGTCAGGAGCGGTACGTCCATCAGCACCGAGCTGCCGAGCCGGTTCATGCGCGTAAGCGTCGACTCCATCGAGAGCACCGTGCGGCCCTTGACGTTCTCGCGGGCGCGCTCGAGCTCCTCCTCGCTCACACCGTCCGCCTGGAGCCGCTGCAGCTCGGCGCCGATCACCTCGACGGCCTCGGTCACGTTGTCAGGCCGCGTGCCCACGTACACCGCGACCTGGCCGCTGTCGCAGTAGTGGCTCGCGTAGGAGTAGACCGAATAGGCCAGGCCGCGCTTCTCGCGTACCTCCTGGAATAGGCGCGACGACGTCGAGCCGCCCAGGATGGTGTCGAGGATTCGCAGGGCGAACCTGCGCTCGTCGGCGCGCGGGATCCCCGGGCCGCCGAGACACAGGTGGTACTGCTCGGTCTCCTTCTCGAAGAAGCGCAGCACGGGCGCCATGCCGTTCGGCGAGCTCACCGCGGCGGGCCGCTCCGCCGTGTCGCCGACGACTCCCTCGACGAGCGCGACGATGCGCTCGTGCTCGAGGTTGCCCGCGGCGGCAACCACCATGTTCCCCGGCACGTAGCGGCCGTCGTGCCAGGCCGCGATCTCGGGCACCGGCACCGAGGAGACGACGTCGGCTCGGCCGATGATCGGCCGGCCGAGCGGATGGTCTCCGAAGATCGCGCCCGCGAGCACGTCGTGGACCTTGTCCTGGGGCTCGTCCTCGTACATCGCGATCTCCTCGATCACCACCTGGCGCTCGGAGTCGATGTCGGGGTACGCGGGCCGCAGGACCATGTCCTGCAGCACGTCGAAGGCGCGCTCCAAATGGCCGTCGAGGAAGCGCGAGTACACGGAGGTCGTCTCCTTGCCCGTGCCGGCGTTGACCTCCGCCCCCATCGCGTCGAACGCCTCGTCGATCTCCCGCGAGGAGAAGCGGTCGGTGCCCTTGAAGAGCAGGTGCTCGAGGAAGTGCGAAATCCCCGCCTGCTCATGGCCCTCATCGCGGGAGCCGGTCCGCACCGAGAACCCCAGCGCGATCGAGCGGACCGAGGGCATCGCCTCGGTCACGACCCGGACGCCCGAGTCGAGGGTGGTGAGCTGGGCCGGCTGCGTGCTCAACGCGTGGTTACTCGGACCGGTCGCGGTCCCGGTAGCGCCCGCGGTCCCTGTCCCTATCGCGGTCGCGGTCGCGCCGGCCGCCGTTGTCGCGGTCCCGCCGGCCACGGCCCCGGTCGCCGCGCCCGCCCTTGTCGCCCGTGCCCATCTGGGCGAGCTCCTCGGCCGACTTGCCGGCGATCTCGGGATCGTCGACGAGCCGCAGGCCGATCCGGCCGCGCTCGCGGTCCACCTCGACCACCTTGACGTGGAGCTCGTCGCCCCGGTTCACGACCTCCTCGACCGTGTTGGGGCGCTGGCCCGGCGCGATGTTCGAGATGTGCAGCAGCCCGTCCGTGCCCTTGGCGAGCTCGATGAAGGCGCCGAAGGTCGTCGTCTTCACGACCTTGCCGGTGAACTCGTCGCCGACCTCGACCTCCTTGGTCATCGAGCGGATGCGGTCGGTCAGGGCGTCGCCCTGCTCGCCCGTCTGCGCGTAGATGCGGACGGTCCCGTCGTCGTCGATGTCGATCTGAGCGTCGAACTCCTCGGACAGCGCCCGGATCGTCTCGCCGCCCTTGCCGATGACCGCGCCGATCTTCTCGGTGTCGATCTGGATCTGCGAGATACGCGGGGCGTAGGGCGAGAGCTCGGCACGCGGCTCGGCGATCGCGTCGGCCATCTTGCCGAGGATCGTCATGCGCGCGTCCTTGGCCTGCGAGAGCGCGTCACGCAGGATCTCGAAGGTCACGCCGGCGATCTTGATGTCCATCTGCAGGGCGGTGATCCCCTCGGAGGTGCCGGCGACCTTGAAGTCCATGTCGCCCAGGTGATCCTCCACGCCCGCGATGTCGGTTAGGACGATGTAGTCGTCGCCCTCCTTGATCAGGCCCATCGCCACGCCCGCCACCGGCGCCTTGATCGGCACGCCGGCGTCCATCAGCGAGAGCGTCGAGCCGCAGACCGACGCCATCGAGCTCGAGCCGTTCGACTCGAGGATGTCCGACACCACGCGGATCGTGTACGGGAACTCGTCGATCTTCGGCACCACCGGCACGAGCGCCCGCTCGGCCAGCGCGCCGTGACCGATGTCGCGGCGCTTCGGGCCGCGCATGAAGCCGGCCTCGCCAACCGAGAAGGGCGGGAAGTTGTAGTGGTGGAAGTAGTGCTTGGTCTCCTGGAGGCCGAGCGTGTCGAGGCGCATCTCGTCACGGGTCGTGCCGAGCGCCGCGACCGAGAAGGCCTGCGTCTGGCCGCGGGTGAAGATCGCGGAGCCGTGCAGGCGCGGGGCCCCCGGAACCTCGATCCAGATCTCGCGGATCTCCTCCGCGGCGCGGCCGTCGGGACGCTTCTTGTCCACCGCGATCCGGCGGCGGATGATGTCCTTCTCGAGCTTGTCGAAGGCGAGCTGCACCTGCGAGCGGCGCTCGCGATAGGTATCCGGCTCGTCCGGATCTCCGGAGAGTGCCTCGAGCGCCTCCTCCTCGACCCGCTTGGTCGCGTCCTGGCGCTCGAGCTTGTCGACCACCTGGGTGGCGGCGTCGAGGGCGGATCCGAAGCGCGACTGAACCTCGCTCAGGACCGACTCGTCGACCTGCAACGGGGTGATCTCGTCCTTGTCCTTGCCGGCCTGCCGGCGCAGCTCGTGCTGGGCCTCGCAGAGGCGCTTGATCTCGGCGTGGGCGATGTCGAGCGCGTCGAGGATCTCGGCCTCGGTGATCTCGTTGGCGCCGGCCTCGACCATCAGGATGGCCTCCTCGGTGCCCGCGACCACGAGGTCGAGCGGGGACTCGAGCAGCCACTCCTCGTCCGGGTTGACGAGGAAGTTGCCCTCGCCGTCCTGGCCGATGCGAACGGCGCCCACGGGCGCCGGGAAGGGGATGTCGGACACCATCAACGCCGCGCTCGCGCCGTTCATGGCGAGGATGTCGTAGGGATGCTTGTGGTCGATCGACATCGGGATCGAGACGAGCTGCGTCTCGCGCGTCCAGCCCTTGGGAAAGAGCGGGCGCAGCGGCCGGTCGATCATGCGGGCGGTGAGCGTCGCCTTCTCCCCGGCGCGACCCTCGCGGCGGAAGAAGCTGCCGGGGATCTTGCCCGCGGCGTACATGCGCTCCTCGACGTCGACGGTCAGTGGTAGGAAGTCGACGTCGCGCTGGTTTCCTGCGGTCGCCGTGCAGAGAACCTTGGTCTCTCCGGCGGTCACCACGACGGAGCCACTCGCCTGCCTGGCGAGCTTGCCGGTCTCGAACTCGATCGAGCTCCCGCCCATTTCGAGCGAGACCCGGCTCACGTCAATACTCATGTGTGTCCTTTCAGCCGCCTCCGGTTGGCGGCATGGCTTTCTTCTTACGTTCCTTTGAGAACCCGGGCAAGGCTAGCAGTGGACCCGCTCTCGCTTTCCGCTCAGCGTGCCGGGCGCAGCGCCTCGAGCAGGCGCTCGCCCGGCACGCCGGGGTGGGCCTGCCCACCTACGAACTGGGTCGGCGTGGTGGTCACGCCGGCCCGGATCCCGTCACGGAAGTGGCGCTCGACGCGTTCCGCGACGGCGGCCGAGCGCCGGTCGGCCTCGAAGCGCTCGATATCGAGGCCGAATTCCTGCGCCCGTCGCCATAGATGCGGATCGTCGAGGTGGCCCTGGTCCTCGAGCAGCGAGTCGTGCATCTCCCAGAAGCGCCCCTGCAGGCCGGCGGCCTCCGCGGCCGCGCTCAGCACACGTGCGCGCGGGTGCTTCGAGACGACCGGAAAGTGACGGAACACCCGCTGTACGGGCAGCTCCTTGAGGATCAGGTGCGCCCTCGCGCAGTACGGGCACTCTAGATCGGCGTACTCGATCACAACCGGGCCCGAGCCGCGGACGTGGTCGTCCGGACCGGGCTCAGGCGGGGGTGCGCTGCTCCAGTGCGTCAAAGATGAGGTTGGCGCCCGGCACCTCGAGCGGCGGAGACAGGTGGGACCAGTCCACGCGGCCGTCGGGCCCGACCATCACCAGCGCCCTTCCGGCGACCCCGTGCTGCTCGGACCAGACACCGTACGCGCGCGACACCCCGCCCTTCGGATGGAAGTCGGCCAGCAGCGGGATGGTCAGGTTGAGATGGTCACGGAAGGCCTGGTGGCAGAACGACCCGTCAACGGAGATACCGATGAGCGTCGCGCCGCGTTCGCCGAGCTCGCCCAGCACTTCCTGGTAGACGCTCAGCTGGTCCGTGCACACTGGGCTGAAGTCCGCCGGGTAGAAAACGAGTACCACGGTGTGCCCGCGGTAGTCGGCCAACGAGACCTGGTTTCCGTCCTGGTCTGGAAGCGTGAAGTCCGGCGCCGGAGAGCCGGCCTGGATCATCGGCGGAGCCCGAGCTCCTGGATCAGGGACCGGTAGCGGTCGATATCCGACTTCTGCAGGTACTTGAGCAGGCGGCGGCGCTTGCCGACCAGCATCAGCAGCCCGCGGCGCGAATGGTGGTCCTTCTTGTGCTCGCGAAGGTGCTCGGTCAGCTCGTTGATGCGCGCCGTGAGGAGCGCCACCTGGACCTCGGTGGAGCCGGTGTCGGCATCCCCACGGCCATGCTTGGCGACGATCTCGCGCTTTGCCTCGGCGGTCAGTGACATTCGGCGGAAAACCGTAGCAGCAGTCGGGCGGAGGCCAGGTAAGAACCCCCGGGCTCGCGACGCAAACCGAACATGACCATGAACGCGAACGAAGACGGCGGCTCCGCCCTCGCATTGGCAGCCCCGCCCGACGCCGATACCCGCTCACGCCACTTTGACCACGCCGCCGTGGAACGCGCGGCTCGCGACCTGCTCATCGCCGTCGGCGCCGACGTAGACGGCGGGGCTTTGGAGGAGACCCCTCGCCGGGTCGCCGCCGCCTATGCGGAGCTGCTCTCGCCAAAGCCGTTTCGCGCGACCACGTTTCCCAACGATGACGGTTACGACGAGTTGATCGTGGCGCGCGCGATCCCCTTCCACTCGCTGTGCATGCATCACCTGCTCCCGTTTCAGGGGATGGCGCACATCGCCTATCTGCCCGGCGATCGGATCATCGGCCTCAGCAAGCTCGGCCGCGTCGTCGAGTACTTCAGTCGCAACCTGCAGATCCAGGAGCGACTGACCACGCAGATCGCCGACTGGCTCCAGCGTGAGCTCCAACCGAAGGGGGTTGGAGTCCTGATGGAAGCGGAGCATCTGTGCATGTCGCTACGCGGGGTGCAGAAGCTCGGCGCGAAGACGGTGACCTCGGCGTTGCGCGGCCTGGTCCGCGACGACGCGCGAACGCGCCAGGAGTTCCTCGCCCTGGCCAGCGGGGGCTCGCATGAGTAGTGACCGAACGTTCGTGATCGTCGGCGCCAGTCTCGCCGGTGCGAAGGCGGCCGAGACGCTTCGCGAGGAGGGCTTCGACGGGCGCCTGGTGCTGGTCGGAGCCGAGGGCGAGCGGCCCTACGAGCGGCCGCCGCTGTCGAAGGACTACCTGCGCGGGGAGGTGGGTCGCGAGAAGGTCTACGTCCATCCGGATGGGTTCTACGCCGAGCACGACATCGAGCTGCGCCTGGGCCGCACGGTGGACGCCGTCGATACGTCGGGCGGAGAGCTCGAGCTCGACGGCGGCGAGCGGCTGGCCTACGACCGACTCCTGCTCACCATGGGCGCGGAGCCGCGCCGGCTGTCGATTCCGGGAGCCGAGCTCGAGGGCGTGCTCTACCTGCGCAGCGTCCAGGACTCGGACGCCCTGCGCGCGAGACTGGACCGCGGCGGCGCGGTCGTCGTAATCGGGGCGGGCTGGATCGGCGCCGAGGTCGCCGCCTCGGCCCGCCAGCGTGGCCTCGAGGTCACCGTGCTGGAGCCGCTCGCGGTCCCGCTCGAGCGCGTGCTGGGCAGCGAGCTGGGCGCCGTCTACCGCGACATCCACACCGACCACGGCGTGCAGATGCTGATGGGAACCGGCGTCGAGGCCTTCGAGGGTGGCACGGAGGTCGAGCGTGTCCGGACCAGCGACGGGCGCGAGCTCGAGTGCGACTTCGTCGTCGTGGGTATCGGCGTGCGGCCGCGCACCGGTTTGGCCGAGCGGGCGGGTCTCGCCGTCGACAACGGTGTGCTCGTCGATGAGCGCCTGCAAACCAGCGTTCCCGGCGTCTTCGCCGCCGGCGACGTCGCGAACGCCCAGCACCCCTTCTACGGCGAGCGCATCCGCGTCGAGCACTGGGCAAACGCGCTCAATCAGGGCCCGGCGGCCGCCCGGAACATGCTGGGCCAGGAGAGGGCCTACGAGCGCCTGCCGTACTTCTTCTCCGACCAGTACGACGTCGGAATGGAGTACACGGGCTTTGCGCGCAGCTGGGACCGGGTCGTCTTCCGCGGTGATCCCGCCACTCGAGAGTTCATCGCGTTCTGGCTCGTCGAGGATCGCGTCGTTGCCGGCATGAACGTCAACGTGTGGGACGCGACCGACTCGATCAAGCGTCTCATCAGCGAGCGCGTGGCCGTCGACGACCGGCGCCTGGCGGATCCGGACCTCCCCCTCGAGACGCTCGTGCTCGACGAGAAAGGCGGCGTGCAGAGATCCGGGTAAGAACGGCCCGCCTGCCCGCGGCGCGCCCATCGGTTTGGCGTGCCTCCGAGTGTTACGCTCGGGCCGGGGATGAGCCCGCGCCTGGCGACCAGCGCCGCGACGAGTCAGCCCGATTCGGCTCGATCCGAGTCGCGGGAGTGGCTCCGGGCCCTGCGCGCAACGGGTGCGGAGCGCGACGCGGCGGTCGGGCGTTTGCACGACCTGCTGCTGCGGGCGGCCCGCTTCGAGGTCTCCCGCCGGCGCGCGGCGCTATCGCACGTCCGTGGCGAGGAGCTCGACGACATCGCGCTGCAGGCAGCGGACGACGCCCTCGTCGCGGTGCTCGCCAAGCTCGGCGACTTTCGCGGCGCGAGCCGGTTCACCACCTGGGCTTACAAGTTCGCGTTGCTGGAGTCCGGGGTTCGCCTGCGCCGCCGCGCCTGGCAGGAACGCGAGGTGGTGCTCGAGCCGGAGGCCTGGCCGCTGATGGCCGACGCCGGGCAGAGCCCGCAAAGCCAAAGCGAGACCGGCGAGCTGCTTCAGGCGCTCTCGCAGGCAATCGACAGTTGCCTGACACACCACCAGCGCGAGGTGCTCGTGGCGCTCACCCTGAACGGCGTGCCGATCGATGTGCTCGCCGGACGGCTGGGCACCACACGCGGCGCGCTCTACAAGACACTTCACGACGCGCGCCGAAAGCTGCGCGCGGAGCTTGCCGAGAGGGGATTCGCGCTCGAGTCGAGCTAGCGGAGTAGCACCATGAACACGCGGAAAGACAGCGACGCTCTCAACAGACTGCTAGGACCCGCCGAACCCGAGCTTCTGTGTGACGAGTGCTTCGAGAAGCTCGACGAGTACGTCGAGCTCGAGCTCAAGGGCGCGCCGGCCGACGGCCGGATCCCGGGGATGCGCGCGCACCTCGAGGGCTGTCCCGCCTGCCACGAGGACTACGAAAGCCTCCGTGACCTCGTGCGAGCCGGCGGGCGAGAAGCCGAGTAGAGCACTCGCGTAAGAAATCCCGTCGCGTGGGCGCTAAGCCCGGTATGAGCACTCACGCGAACATCAGCCGACGCCGTTCAAGTCTGTCGCTTGCCGCCCTCGTGGCAACGGCGAGCGCCGTGCTCGCTCTGGCTCTGACCGGCGGACCTTCAGCCCAGGGTTCCGTGGAGCACGCCGATTCCGCCATGCAGCGGGGTACGAGCGAGCAGCGGCTCGCGCTGCACGACGAGATGCGCCGTCTGTGGGAGGACCACATCACGTGGACGCGGCTGTTCATCGTCAGCGCCGCCGCCGGCCTGCCCGACGCCCCCGCCACCACGCAGCGCCTGCTCCGAAACCAGAAGGACATCGGCGATGCGATCAAGCCGTTCTACGGTCGCACCGCCGGCGCGCGGCTGACCTCGCTGCTCCGCGAGCACATCCTGGTCGCCGCCGATCTGGTGCTGGCGGCGAAGGCGGGCGATCAGGCTGCGGTCGAGCGCCACAGCGGCGCGTGGTATCGCAACGCCCGTGAGATCGCGGACTTCCTGAATGCGGCGAACCCGCGCAACTGGTCCCGCCGCGAGATGCGCTCCATGATGCGCTCGCACCTCGACCTCACCCTCGCCGAGGCGGTCGCCCACCTGTCGGGCGATCACCGCGCCGACATCCGGGCCTACGACCGCATCCACCGTCAGATCCTCGCCATGGCGGACATGCTCAGCGACGGGATCGCGGCGCAGTTCCCGGGGCGGTTCAGGTAACCGGGCCAGTCAGGCGCCCTGAGATCTCGAGTGCATCCTCGACGTCGAGGTGCATCTGCGTCACGAGCTCGTCGACGGAGTCGAAGCGCTTCTCGCCTCGCAGCCGTTCGAGGAAGGCGATGCGGAGCGTCTCTCCGTAGATGTCTCCGTCGAAGCCGATCAGGTGCGCCTCGACGAGCAGGCCGCGGCCCGTCTCGAAGGTCGGGCGCACGCCCACGTTGACGGCGGCGGGGAGGACCGAGGCCGCCGGCAGCACGCGAGCCCACGCCGCGTACACGCCGTGGCCCGGGCACACGTAGCGGTCGTCCGGGACGAGGTTCGCCGTCGGCATCCCGAGCGTGCGCCCGCGCTTGTCTCCTTCCACGATCTCGCCCTCGAACAGGAACGGATCGCCGAGGAACTCGGCGGCCTCCTTGACCTCGCCGGCGGCCACCAGCCCGCGGATGTGACTGGACGAGATCGTCTCGCCCTCTGCCTCCACGAGCGGGACTATCCGGGTGTCGAACTCGGCGTGCCCGCGCAGGAACTCGGCCGTGCCCCTGGCCCCCTTGCCGAAGCGGAAGTTCTCGCCGACCGAGACCTGCTCCGCGCCGAGGCGCGCGATCAGCACGTCCTGGACGAACTCCTCCGCAGTCTGCTCGGAGAAGCTGCGGTCGAACGGGATGATCACGAGCTCCTCCACCCCGAGCCCGGCTATGAGGTCGCGCTTGATCGGGAACGGGCTCAACAGCTTCGGCATCGCCTCGGGATGGATCACCGCGATCGGGTGGGGATCGAAGGTCAGCACCGTGCTCGACCCCTTGATCACCTCGCGGTGGCCGAGATGCACGCCGTCGAACGTGCCGATGGCGACGCTCCGCGGGCCGGAGCCGGGCTCGACGTCGGGTAGCGAGACGACCTTCATGCGGGCGCGAACACTATGACGGGCTGCAGCTCACCATCGCGCGGCTCGGCGACCGCGAGCAGCTCGCCGTCGTGCACGAGCCGCACGTGCGGCTCGGCCGCGCCGGTGGCCGCCACCCGGCGCCCGTGGCGGACCGCGGCCGCCTCGTCGGCCGACAAGAGCCGCTCGGGCAGGAACCCGAGGGCCTCGGCGGGCGGAATGAGGCGCTCGCCGGCGTCCTCGAGCACGAAGGGCCCGATCGCCGTGCGCTCGAGCTCGTCGCAGTACGCATCCCCGAGGTCGGCGATCAGCGCGCGCACGTAGGTCCCCGAGGAGCACTCGATCTCGAATGCCGCGCGCTCGCCCTCGTGCCAGAGGAGCTCCGCGCGGTGGACGTGGACGCGCCGCGGCTCGAGCTCGACCTGCTCGCCCTCGCGCGCCAGCTCGTACGCCCGCCTCCCTTCCACGCGCACCGCCGAGTACGCGGGCGGGCGCTGGAGCTGCTCTCCGACGGGGATCGCGAGCCGCTCCGGCATCCGGCCCGTCTGAGTGAGGCGGCCGTCGCGGTCGCCCGTGTCGGAGACCCAGCCGAGCCGTGCGACGGCGCGGTAGGTCTTCGGCAGCGCCATCAGCAGGCGCTGCGCCCGCGTCGCCCTTCCCACGAGCACCAGCAGCAGTCCCGTCGCGAACGGGTCGAGCGTGCCGGCGTGCCCGACCTTCGTGCCGCGCGGCAGCGAGCGCCGGACGGACGCCACCACGTCGTGCGAGGTCATCCCCGCCTGCTTGGCGTGGAGGAGGACCCCGTCGGCCGCCGCCACTAGCCGTGGAGCTGCCGGCGGACCTGAGCGCGGAGCCGCTCGACGAGCTCCGCGTACGGAACGGGGGTCGAGAAGCCGGCCGCCTGCGGATGCCCGCCGCCGCCGAACTCGCGCGCCACCTTCGACACGTCGACGCTGCCGTCCGTGGCCCGCAGGCTCACCTTGCGCATGCCCTCTCGGTCCTCTGACAGGAGCTCGCGCACCAGCACCGCCACGCGCGTCCCCTCGACGGCGCGCATGTGGTCGACGATGCCCTCGGAGTCCGTTTCGAGCGCGCCGGTCTCCTCGTAGTCGCGTTTGACGAGGTGCGCGATCGTGATGGCGCCTTCGTCGTGACGCTCGACGCTCGCGAGCGCGCGCTGCAGGAGCTGCAGGCGCCGGAATGGAAGGTCCTCCCACAGGCGCCGGTACACCTGGTGCGGCTGCACGCCCGCCTCGATCAGCTCGGCAGCCATCCGATGCGCGTCGGCCGAGGTGTTCTCGTACATGAAGCGCCCGGTGTCGGTGACGAGGCCTACGTAGAGGGCGTCGGCGATCCCGGGCGTGATCTCCACGTCGAGCTCCTTCGAGAGCCGCCAAACGATCTCGGCGGTGCAGGACGCGATCGGGCAGACGAGGTTCACGGTCCCGAAGCGGGTGTTGTCGTGGTGGTGGTCGATGTTGAGGATGTGGAGCCCGTCCTCCTGCAGGAAGTCGACCGGCATGCGGTCGATGTTCCCGCAATCGAGGAAGACGATCGTTCGCTCAGACACGTCCGCCGGCGGTGCGCCCACCAGCCCCTCGAACGAGAAGCCGCGGTACTCCCAGGGCAGCGGGAACTCGTCGGGCGACATGAACATCAGCGAGTCCTTGCCGAGCTGCTCGAGCATGCGGTGCATCGCGAGCAGCGACCCGAGGGCGTCGCCGTCGGGGTTCTCGTGGGTGGTCAGCAGGAGCTTGTCCGCCTGGCGGAGCTCCTGCAGAACCTGGTCGTGCTCGGTTGCGACAGTCATCGCTCGTCGTCGTCCAGGAGCTCGGTGATGCGCATTCCCCTGTCTATCGACTCGTCGAAGACGAACTGAAGCGAGGGCGTCCACTTTAGACGCAGCTCCGTGGCGACCGACTGCTGCAGGACCCCGTGCGCGGAGTCGAGCCCGGCCAGCGTCGCGGCGCGCTCCTGGTCGCTGCCGAGCACGCTCACGAAGACGCGAGCATGGCGCAGGTCGGGGCTAGTTTCAACGCCGGTCACGGTGACAAATCCTATGCGGGGGTCCCGAAGGCCTTCGGCGATCCTTGCCGAGACGACCTCACGGACCGCCTCGTTGACCCTGCGCATGCGGTCGGCCATCCTAGCTACCGCTCCAGGAGATCCCGCGCGGACACCACATGGCATTCCACAGCGGCGCTCTCGGGAAACATCGAATCCACGAAACGCGCCACCCCCGCGCCGCGCTCGCGCACCGTCCCGGCGTCGCGCCCCACGAGCGCCGCGGTCAGGGTCGCCCGCTGCCAGAGCTCGTGGTGGTCGGTCTCGGCCACCGAGGCGCCAAAACGGCGCTGAAGCTGGGCCTTCAGCGAACTCAATTCCTTGCGCTTGCCCTTCAGGCTGCCGTTGTCGGGAAAGTGCAGGGAGATCTCGATCAGGCAGACGAAGCTCAAGAAAGCGTCTGCTCGACGCGCTTCGTCTCGTAGACCTCGATCACGTCCCCCTCCTTCGGGTCGGGGTAGTTCTCGAGGACTATGCCGCACTCCATGCCGACCGTGACCTCACGGACGTCGTCCTTGAAGCGCCGCAATGAGCCGATGCGGCCGTCGTACACCACCGTCCCGTCGCGGACGAGCCGGCAGCGACCGCCACGCCGGACCGTCCCCTCGACGACGTAGCAGCCGGCGATCGTGCCGACGCGCGAGGCCTTGAACGTGGCCCGCACCTCCACGGTCGCCACCTGTTCCTCGACCTCGACGGCCTCCAGCAGGCCCTCCATCGCGTTCCGCAGATCCTCGACGATCTTGTAGATGACCGAGTAGGTGCGGATCTCGACGCCCTCCTGATCGGCGACCTGCGCGGCGTTGCCGACCGGGCGCACGTTGAAGCCGATGATCACGCCGTCTGAAGCGGAGGCGAGCATGACGTCGGACTCCGCGATGCCTCCGACGCCCTCGCGGATGATGTTGACCTGCACCATGTCCTGCGGGAGCCGGGCGATCTCGTCCGCGAGCGCCTCCAGGGAGCCCGCCACGTCCGCCTTGAGCACCAGGTTGAGCTCCTTCTCGCCGCGCTCTGCACGGGCGAGGACATCCTCGAGCGAGACGCGGCGGCGGGCCTGGCGCGCCAGCGCCTCCTGCTTCATGCGGATCGCGCGCTCGTTCGCGACGCGCTTGGCCTCGCGGTCGTTCTCGACCACGTGGAAGTGCTCGCCCGCGTCCGGGACGCCGTCGAAACCGAGGATCTCGACCGGCATGCCGGGCGTGGCCTCCTCGACGCGCTGGCCGCGGAAGTCCTGCATCGCCCGGACGCGCCCCCAGGTCTCGCCCGCGACCACGGAGTCGCCGACCTTCATGCGGCCGCGGTGGATCAGCAGCGTGACCACCGGGCCGCGTCCGGGATCGAGCCGCGACTCGATCACGAAGCCCGACGCCTCGGTGTCCGGGTTGGCCTTGAGCTCCTGGATCTCGGCCAGTGTGACGAGCGTCTCGAGCAGGTCCTCGAGGTTCTGATGGGTCTTCGCGGACACGTCAACAAACTCCGTGTCCCCGCCCCAGTCCGCCGGCGTAAGCCCCTGCTGGGCGAGCTCACCGCGCACCCGGTTGGGGTCGGCGCCGTCCTTGTCGATCTTGTTGACCGCCACCATCACTGGCACGCCGGCAGCCTTCGCGTGGTCGATCGCCTCGACCGTCTGGGGCATCACCCCGTCGTCCGCAGCAACGACGATCACGGCGATGTCGGTGACCTTTGCGCCGCGGGCGCGCATCGCCGTGAATGCCTCGTGGCCGGGGGTGTCGAGGAACGTGATCGTGTGGTCGTCGTGGTGGACCTGGTAGGCGCCGATGTGCTGTGTGATGCCGCCGGCCTCTCCCGCGGCCACCTCCGTCTCGCGGATCGCGTCCAGCAGCGAGGTCTTGCCGTGGTCGACGTGACCCATGATCGTGATCACCGGCGGACGCTCGATCAGGTCGTCGGCGCTGTCCTCGTACTCCGGCTCCGGCTCGACCTCCTCGGCCGCCGACACGATCTCGACCCGCTTGTCGAAGGCATCCCCGAGCACCTCGATGGCCTCGTCGGAGAGCGTCTGCGTGAGCGTGGCCATCTCGCCGAGCTCCATCAACTTCTTGATCACCTCGGGGGCCGTCAGCTGCAGCGACTCGGCGACCTCCTTGACCGTCGAGCCCGAGCGGACCTGGACCGCAGGCGCCTCCTGCTGCTCGGCCTCGAGCTTCGCCTGCGCCTCGGCCTCGAGATCCGGCTCGACCCACTGGGGACGGCGCCGGCGCCCGCGCCCGCGCCGAGGGGGCTGCGACTGCTGCGGCGGCCCGGGACGGTCGCGCCGCGACGCCTGCGAATCGATGACGACACGGCGGCGGCGTCCTCCGGCGCCAGCGGCGCCTCCGCCCTCGCCGGCTCGCCCGCCGCGCGTCGGACGGCCACCGCGGCCGCCCTGGGCCCCGCGGCCGCCGTCGGCCTCCGGGGCGGGACCGGCACCCGGCCCGGGACCTCCCGGACCGCGGCCGCCGCCTGGACCGCGGCCGCCCTGCGGCCCGCCCGGCCCGCGACCGCCGCCGGGTCCGCGGCCGCCGGAGCGCTGCTGGCCGCCGCTGCGCGGCCCCGGCTGAGGCGAGCGCTCCTGCGGTGGGGGAGCGTCCTGAAGGATTCGCGGGCCGCGTCCGGCGGGCCCGGCGCGGCGCACCTCGCCCTCGGGCGCCGGCGGCGGCTGGATCGACGGGCGCTCGGGCGCGCCCGAACGCTGGCCGCCGCCCTTCGGGGCCTCGCCGCCACGCGGGCGCCGGCGCTCGCCTGCCTGGGGGCGCTGACCGCCGCCCTGCGGGGCCTGGCCGCCGCCGGTGTCCCTCGGCGGCGCCTGCCCGTCTGGGCCCGGGCGGGCTTCGGCGGCCGGCGCCGACTCGGCCTTCGCGGGCGCGTCCGGGGTCGCCGGCTGGGGCGCCGCAGCCTGGGCGCCGTTGCCGAAGGCGCGAGCGGCGTCGGTTTCCTCGACGCTCGACGAGTGGGACTTCACCCCCAGGCCGGCCTCCTGCAGGATGGCCACTGCCTCCTTCGAGGTGATCCCTCTCTCCTTCGCTATTTCGTGGACGCGCTTCTTTGCCATTCGCGAACTAAGTCTATGGTCTCCGGTTCGACGGTCACGGGCGCCCTCAAGCTGCGAGCGAGAGGCCGACCACTGGCGAGACTAGCGGCGCACTCGGGGCTCTCACACACGTAGGCCCCGCGGCCCTCCGCCCGCGCGCCGGGGTCCGGGCGAATCTGTCCATCGTCGCCGCGCACCAGCCGCAGCAGCGCACGCTTCGGGAGCGAGCGCCCGCAGCCGACGCAGCGGCGATGCGGCTCTACGACTCCTCGGCTTCCTCGGCCTCGGCCGGCACCTCGCCGATCTCGACGTCGGCCTCGACCTCGGCGCCCGCTCCATCGAGCGCAATCTCCTCGGCGACCACGCTCTCGGCGGCGGCCTCCTCGGCGGCGGGCTCTTCGGCCTCGGCCTCCTCGAGGGGCAGCTCGTCTACGGCGGCCTCCTCGATCGGAGCCTCCTCGACGGGGGCCTCTTCTACGGCGGCCTCCTCGACCAGGGCCTCTTCGACGGGGGCCTCCTCTACGGCGGCCTCATCGACCAGGGCCTCTTCGACGGGGGCCTCCTCTACGGCGGCCTCATCGACCAGGGCCTCTTCGACGGGAGCCTCCTCGCCAGCGCCCTCCTCGGCGGGCGCCTCCTCCGGCTCGCCCGCTCCGTTGCCACCCTCCGGTGGCACCAGATAGTCCGTGCCCTTCTCCGCGAGCTCCTGGTGTGCGGGCAGGCCGCAGTAGCGGGAGCCGGGCAGGGAGGCGTTCGGGCAGCGCTTGCCGTTCGCGAGGATCGCGGCGCAGCGGCCGGAGACCTCCTCCTCCTGGTAGCCCATCTGGGCCTCTTCCTCGGCGAACTCGGTCTCGGAGCGGATGTCCACCCGCCAGCCGGTCAGGCGCGCCGCCAGCCGGGCGTTGAGCCCGTCCTTCCCGATCGCCAGCGAGAGCTGGTCGTCCGGCACGATCACGGTGGCCTGCTTGGCCTCGTCGTCCACGAGCACCTCGCGCACGCGCGCCGGCGAGAGTGCCTTCGCGACGAAGCGCGCGGGCTCCTCGTTGAACGGGATGATGTCGATCTTCTCGCCGCGCAGCTCGGAAACGACCATGCGCACCCGCGAGCCGCGCGGGCCGACGCAGGCCCCGACGGGGTCGACGCCGGAGGCGTGCGAGACCACGGCGATCTTGGAGCGGTAGCCCGGCTCGCGCGCGACGTTCTGAATCTCCACGAGGCCGTCCGCGATCTCCGGCACCTCGAGCTCGAACAGCGCGCGGATCAGCTCGGGCGAGCGCCGGGACACGATGATCGAGGGCCCCTTCGCCTGGTTCGAGACGTCGGTGATGATTGCCTTGATGCGCTGGCCGTGGTCGTAGCGCTCGCCGTGCACCTGCTCGCCGCGCGGCAGCAGCGCCTCGACGCGCTCGCGCAACTGCACGAGCGTGTAGCGCGAGTCGGACTGCTGCACGATTCCGGTGATCAGCTCGCCCAGACGGTCCTCGTACTCGTGGAATACGTTGTCGCGCTCGGCCTCGCGGATCCGCTGGAGGATCACCTGCTTGGCTGTCTGGGCGGCGATGCGGCCGAAGTCGTCGGGGGTCACGTCGTGCTCGTCGATCTGGTCGCGGTACTGCATGAGCCGCTCCTGATCGATCTCGGGCGGCTCGGGGTAGACCATCTCGCCCGTCTCCGGGTCGACGGTCGGCTCGCCGGCCTCCTCCTCGACCTCGTCGAGCAGCTGCTCCTCGAGGTCGGGCGGCAGGATCAGCTCGTACACGCGGAAGTCGCCGCTCGAGCGGTCAACCTCGACGCGCGCGTACTTGGCCGCGTCCTGTGTCTTCTTGTAAGCCGAGAGCAGCGCGTCCTCGAGCGCCGCCATCAGGCGGTCGGCCGAGATGCCCTTCTCGCGCTCGAGTACACCTACGGCCTCGACGATCTCCTTCGTCATCCCTCCCCCTCAATCTGTGCCGGCGGTGCCGCCGGGCGGGCGGCTTCGGGCAGCAGGTTGCTCCTGTTGATGTCCGAGTACGGGATCGACACGATCCCTTCGCCGGCCGCCACGGTGACTTCTTCGTCACTGGCGCCGACGAGCTCCCCGGTGAAGCTCTTGTGGCCGTCCCTCGGCTCGCGCAGCCGCACACGGGCGCGCCGGCCGAGGAAGCGCCGGAAGTGGTCCGGCTTCGTGAGCGGCCGCTGCGGTCCCGGCGACGAGACCTCGAGCGAGTAGTCGACGAGCAGCTCACGCAGGTGGTGCGTCACGCGCTCGCAGAGCGCGAGCGACACACCGTCCGGATGATCGATGAACAGCCGCAGCCGCTCCGCTCCCACCTTCTCGCACGCGAGCAGCTCGACGTCCGGCTCGAGGCCGGACAGGCGCTGCTCGATGTCGTTGGTGAGGGGATCGGTCTGCATGAGATATGAAAAAAGGTGGGCTGCGAAGCCCACCTTCAGGCGCGGCGCCACGGGGCTCCGCGGACGACTGAAAGTCCTAGCGACCGACGATTATAGGGGCTCGGCGCGAAGCGTCCGTGGCAGACCGAAGGACCGGAATACCGCCGTGTCGGGGAACCCGGTGATGCCCGCGACATGGTCTCCGCGCAGCGTCAGGACCATCAGGCCGCAGGCGCGCGCCGGCCCGCCGCGCGGGTCACGCAGGTAACACCCGAACGCCGGCTGGCCGTTCGCGCGCGTCGCCACCAGCTTGAAGCGCTCCAGCGCCCCCGCGGCGGCAACGGTCGAGAGGAAACGGCCGATCGCGGCCGGACCGTGGAACTCGAACCGCTCGGGCGGCATCGTGAGCCTGGCGTCGTGAGTGAGGAGCCCGACGACGGCGTTGACGTCCCCGCCCTCGAACGCCTCGGCGAAGCGGGCGACGAGCTCACGCTCAGCCGCCGACCCGGGTGCCGGCATCTCCTCGACCGACGCACGCGGGGCGAGCTGCTCCAGCCGGCCGCGGGCGCGCTGCAGCGCACTCGTCACTGACGCCTCGCTCGCCCCGAGCATCTCGGCCGCCTCCGCCGCCCGGAAGCCGAGCACGTCGCGCAGCACGAGGACCGCACGCTGTCGTGCGGGCAGGTGCTGGAGGGCGGTCACGAACGCCAGGCCCACGGCTTCCCGGGTCCCGTAGACGGCGTCCGGACCGGGGGCGTCGTCCGGGAGACCGTCGAGGAGCGCGTCCGGGTAGGGCTCCAGCCAAAACGGCTCGCGGAGGGCGCTCGGCTTCGGCATCTCGCCGGGCGGCTCGGGCGGAGGGGCGACCGTGCGCGAGCGCCGCATCATGCCGAGGCACGCGTTCGTCGCGATCTTGTAGAGCCAGGCGAATGGCCCACACCCCTTGAGATGCCTCGGAGGCCCGAAACTCATCGATGAGTTTCGGCGCGCGGCTCAGAGCTGCAGCGACTTGGCTACGAGGAACTCCTCGAGGCCGTAGCGCCCCAGCTCGCGGCCGTGCCCGGATTGCTTGTAGCCGCCGAACGGCGCGAGCGGGTTGAAGGCGCCGCCGTTGATCTCCACCTGGCCGGTGCGGATGCGCCCGGCAACGCGCTTCGCGCGCTCCTCGTCGGCGGACCACACGCCGCCGGCCAGGCCGTAGATCGTGTCGTTGGCGATCCGGACGGCGTCCTCCTCGTCCTCGTAGGGCATGATCGCGAGCACCGGCCCGAAGATCTCCTCCTGCGCGATCGTCATCTCGCTCGTGACCTCGGAGAAGACGGTCGGGCGCACGAAGTAGCCCTGCTCGAGCCCGTCCGGAGCCTCGCCGCCGCCGGTCACGAGCTTCGCGCCCTCGGCCATCCCCTTGTCGATATAGCCGCGCACGCGCTCGAGCTGCGTCTCGGAGACGAGCGGGCCGAGCATCGTGCCCTCGGTGAACGGGTCGCCGGGCGTGAACGACTCAGCCACCACGGCCGCGATGCGCTCGGCCTGCTCGAGCTGGTCGCGGGAAACAAGCATGCGCGAGAGCGCGCTGCAGGTCTGGCCCGAGTTCAGGAAGCACTTGGCCACGCCGTCCGTCACGGCCTGCTCGAGGTCGGCGTCGTCGAGGATCACGTTCGGCGACTTGCCGCCGAGCTCCACGGAAACGGGCTTCACGCCCTGCGCCGCCAGCTCGGAGACGCGCCGCCCGGCGCGGGTCGAGCCCGTGAACGAGACCATGTCGGTCTCGGGATGCGAGACGATCGCCTCGCCGACGACCGGGCCGGTCCCGGTCACGAGATTGAAGACGCCGGCCGGCAGGCCCACCTCGTCGCAGATCTCGGCGAGCACGAACGCGTTCAGCGGCACGACCTCGCTCGGCTTGAGCACGACGGTGCAGCCCGCCGAGAGGGCCGGCGCGACCTTGTTGGCGATCTGGTGAAGCGGGTAGTTCCAGGGCGTGATCGCCGCGACCACGCCGGCGGGCTCGCGCACGATCAGCGAGTTGCCGACCTCCTCCTCCCAGGCGATCTCCTCGACGAGCTCCGGCTGGGAGGAGAACGTGACCGACGGCAGCCCCGCCTGGATCATGCGCGACAGCGTGAGCGGCATCCCGAGCTCGGTCGTGATGAGCACCGCCAGCTCGTCTCCGCGCGCAGCGAGCCGCGCGCCGATCGCGCCGCAGAGCGCGGCGCGCTCGTACGGCGACACCGCAGACCAGGAGTCGAACGCGGCGCGAGCGGCTCGGACGGCGCGGTCCGCGTCCGCAGGCGTGCCGGCGGGGATGTGGGCGATCGTCGCGCCGCTGGAGGGGTTGACAACGGCGATCGTGTCCTGGCCGGCGGGCTCGACCCAGTCACCGCCGATGTAGAGCTTGTCGCGGACGATTGGTTCGGTGGCGGTTGCCATCTGGGTCTCCTCAGGCGGTCGCGGTGGCGGCGGCGGGACTCGCCGCCAGGATCGCCTCGCCCGTACGGTGGGCGAGGGCCATGATCGTGATCATCGGGTTGGTGCCGGAGGCGGTCGGAAAGGCGCTCGCGTCCCCGATCCACACGCCCGGCGTGTCGTGCAGCTCGCCCCACGCCCCGGCGACGCTGGTGCCCGGGTCGGCACCCATGCGGCAGGTCCCCATCTGGTGGGCGGCGAACAGCTTGAAGCCCCCGGCGCGGAGCGGCACGCGCTCGAGCCGGGCGATGAAGCGATCGACGTCGTCGCCCACGCGCCACCGGGGCATGCCCGCCGCCAGCGCGCCCACCTCATGTGCCCCGGCGGCCACGTGCAGCCGGACCTGGGCAGCGAGGGCGCGGTGCGTGTTGGCGACGTCGAGCGGGTCGTCGAGCGAGTACCAGGGCACTGCCTGACCGTCGTCGTCGATCGTGACCCGGCCGCCGCCGTGATCGCGCACGAGGCCGATGAAGGTCGCGCCGTAGCGAAGTCGCTCCATCAGCCGCTTGTGATCCTCGCCGCCCGCGAACGGCGTGGCGGAGGCCGCGGTGCCCGGCGCGTACTGGGTGGCCTCGATCAGGAAGCCGTGACCGTCCTCGACGTTCGCGAACTCGTCGACGAGCCCGGCGTGCGGCGCACCCCACCAGGCGCGCTGGTCCTCGGCGTAGCTTCCGATCGTGGCCGTGCAGGGGTGTAGGCGCAGGTGCTGCCCGACGGCCGGGCCACCGATCCCCGAGCGCAGCAGCAGTGCCGGCGACTCGAGCGCGCCGCAGGCCACGACCACGCGCGGCGCGCGCACGGTCACGCGCGCGCCGCGCCCGCTCTCCGGGTCGGTGTAGACGCCCTCCACCCCGGCCGCGCGCCCGCCCTCGACCAGCACCCGCTCCGCGAAGCAGCGGAGGATCGCCTCGGCGCCGTGCTCGACGGCGTCCGCGAGGTAGGTCTTGGCGGTCGACTGCTTGGCCCCGGTCTGGTCGCCGAAGCCGATATAGCCGGCGGTCTCGGGCGTGTAGCGCGACTCGTCGACGTTGCGCATGACGGTCTTGAACGACCAGCCGAGCGCCTCCGTGCCGCGCCGCATCGACTCCTGGGTGCCGTTCAGGTGCGAGCAGCGGTCGTTGACCCCGAGCCGCTCCCAGACGGCGTCGAGATGGCGGTCGAATTCGGCCGTGTCGAGCCCCTCGAGGCCGTGCTCGCGCGCCCACTGCTCGCGCACCCAGGGCTTGGTGCGCAGGCAGTTGGTCCAGTTGATCGTCGTCCCGCCGCCGAAGCTCGAACCCGCGTAGAGCGCGACGTTCATGTCCGCCGTCGGATTGGGGCCGCCGCGCCAGTAGAGGTTCTGGTACGCCCAGAGCTCGTACTGGTTGAAGTCCGACTCGTCGAAGAGACCGCCCATCTCGAGCACGATCACCTTCTGGCCCGCCTTGGCGAGCGCCGCCGCGATCACGCCGCCGCCCGCGCCCGAGCCGACGATCACCGCGTCCGCCTCGTAGGCAGCCTCCTCGCCCTCCGGCACGATCGGGGTGAGGGTCCGCTCGCCCGGCTGCGGGACGGCGCTCGGGCCTGGGTAGCCGAAGGTCTGCCAGAACGGATTGCGCCCGGACTGCGGGTCGGGAAGCCCGTAGGAGAGGAACAGCCCGAGGGCCATCAGCGCCCCGCCGCCGGCTGCCGCCTCGGGGCCGAGCGCCTGGAGGTTGCGGAGGATCTGCTCGCGCGAGCGCCGCGAAGCCGCCAGGAAACCCATCCGGGCGAGACCGTCGAGCAGCTCCTCGAGGCCGTCGCGCTGCACGGGCGGCATCGCCTCGATCGTCTCGGCGAGGGCCTCCGGTGCCCCCAGGTCGCTGCCGCGGCGAGCCCAGAAGCCGTCCGGGTCGTCGGCGCGCTCGATCGCCGGGCAGGCCGTGTCGCAGATCGCGCGCAGGACAGCGCGCCGGGCCTCGTTCATCTGGGTGCCTCCTCCAGGGCCAATACCTCCGGGCGACCCTATTCGCCGATCAAGCCTCCAGCAAGAGCGTGACTGGCCCGTCGTTCACCAGCGACACCTTCATGCGCGCCCCGAACACGCCCCCCTTCGCACCGAGCGCCTCGCGCACCCGCTCGTACAGCGCCTCGGCCTCCTCCGGCGGAGCGGCGTCGACGAAGCTCGGCCGGTTGCCCTTGCGCGCATCGCCGTAGAGGGTGAACTGGCTGACGCAGAGGATCTCGCCCCCGGCCTGGCCGACGTCGAGGTTCAGCTTCCCCTCCGCATCATTGAAGATTCGGAGCGCCCGCAGCTTGTGCGCCAGCCTGTCGGCCTGCTCGGGACCGTCGCCGCGCCGCACGCCCAGCAGCACGAGCATTCCGGATCCGATACGTGAGCGCTCGCGGCCGTCGACGCTGACGGCGGCCTCGCTGACTCGCTGCACCAGGGCGCGCACTCAGCCGAGCACGTCGGCGAGAACCCGCCGCCGCGTCGGCACGGCTTCGGCGTGGCGCGCGCGGCCCGCGTCGGTTAGGCAGGCGAAGATGCCGCGCCGGTCATCGGGGCAGATCGTGCGCGAGACGAGGCCCTCGGATTCGAGCCGCCCGATGAGGCGCGACAGCGCGCTCTGGCTCAGGTGGACGGAATCGGCCAGCTCCTGCATCCGGCTCTGGTCTTTGTCGGCGATAGCGAGGCGATCGAGCACCTCGAACTCACTCACGCCCAGGCCGTGCTCGGCCTGGAGCGCGCGCTCGAGCGCGCCACTCACCCGAGCGTGACTGTCGAGAAGCTCTCGCCAGCGCCCGGTGAGCGCATCTTCCCTCGTTGTCGTCGACACAGCCTTCGTAACGGTAGCGAACCCGAGAAAATATTGCTCTTAACAAAAGATGTACAAACATTACATGCGCATGCATGTATTCTCCTGCGATGCCTTCTCTCAGCACCTCTGACGCAGGGCAGCAATGGGATGCGCGCCTCTGGGGCGCCCTCGTCGTGCTCTGTGGTGTCCTGTTCCTCGACGGGCTCGACGTCTCGATGGTGGGCGTCGCGCTCCCCTCCATCCGGTCGGACCTCGACCTCTCGACCTCGGCGCTCCAGTGGGTCGTGTCGGGCTACGTGCTCGGTTACGGCGGCCTGCTGCTCCTGGGCGGGCGCTTCGCAGACCTGCTGGGCCGCCGGCGGGTGCTGCTCGCGGCGCTCGTCGTGTTCACCGGCGCATCCGTCGTGGGCGGCCTCGTCAACGACGGCACGCTGCTCGTCCTCACCCGCTTCCTCAAGGGTGCGGCCGCGGCGTTCACGGCCCCGGCAAGCCTCTCGATCATCACGACGACCTTCGCGGAGGGCCCGGCCCGCAATCGCGCACTGGCCATCTACACGGCCTGCGGGGCGAGCGGGTTCTCGCTCGGGCTCGTTTTCGGCGGCCTCCTGACCGAGCTCGGCTGGCGCTGGACGTTCCTGCTTCCCGTGCCGATCGCGATCGCCCTGCTGATCGCGGCCCCACGCGTGCTGGCCAGCGACCCGCCCACGACCGGCCCCCGGCGCGGCTTTGACTTCGCGGGCGCCGCGGCGATCACGGGCGCGATGCTGCTCCTGGTGTGGACCGTCGTCGAAGCGCCCGAGACCGGCTGGGGCGCTCCCGAGACGCTCGGCGGCTTCGCGGTGACAGCTCTGCTGCTCGCCGCGTTCGTCGCGATCGAGCAGCGCTCCGCCAACCCGCTCGTGCGCCTCGGCATCCTCAGATCCGGCTCGCTCGTCCGGGCCAACCTCGGGATGGCGGCCGTGTTCGGCTCCTACGTGGCCTTTCAGTTCGTGGGCACGCTCTACCTGCAGCAGATGCTCGGCTGGTCGCCGATCGAAACGGCCCTGGCCTTCCTGCCAGGCGGAATGCTCGTGGCCCTCGGCGCGCCGCGCATCGGCCCGCTCGTGGACCGCTTCGGCACCGCGAAGGTGATTCTGGCCGGCGCGATCTCGTTCGTGGTCGGCTACGCGCTGTTCCTGCGGATCGGCGAGTCGCTCACCTACGCCACCGTGTGGCTGCCCGCGATGCTCCTGATCGGGCTGGGCTTCGCCCTCAGCTTCCCGTCGCTCAACATCCAGGCGACCGCGGGCGTGGCCGACCACGAGCAGGGCCTCGCTTCCGGGCTCGTCAACACCTCGTTCCAGGTCGGCGGCGCGATCGGGCTGGCGATCGTCACGGCCGTGGTCAGCTCGAACACCGGCTCCGGCACGGACGCCTCCTCACTGCTTGACGGCTTCCGGCCGGGCCTGGCGGTCGTGGCCGCGGTGAGCGTGCTCGGCCTGGGCGTGGCGCTGGCGGGCGTGGTGGCGGGCGCGCGCGAGCGCCGGCTGGCGGTGGCCCCGGCGCCCACCGAGGTTGCCACGGAGCGCGAGGCCGCGTAGGGCCCATCTCAGTCCGGACGGCGGCCACCGGCATCATCCCGGCCGGTGGCCGCCGTCGACGCCGAGCTATGGCGCGGGGTTGGTCTCCGCCGGCCGGGTCAGGGCTGGGGAAGGGGTCGTGGACAGCGGCCGCAGCGATCCTCCTGGGTGAGCAAGCTTCGGCCCTACCGTCCTGCCCTAGTGGTCTCCTGGACCACCAAACCAGGATCGTTCCAGTTTCCAGAGCGCGGCAGCCGAACGATCTTCGATCACGCTCGGGGTCGCCGCGGCCGACGAGCACCACCCCTTCCCCAGCCCAGGCGCGAAACCGACCCGGCGCCACCACTCAAGGGAGAGGGGCGCCAGGTTAAGCCGCCCGCAAACGCTCCCTGAACGCCTGGTAGTCCTTGCGGTCGGGGCGCATGTGCGCCGCCAGGGCGGCGTGGCGGCTCGCCTCGGCCCTACGGCCGGTCTTCTCGAGCGAGCGCCCGAGGCAGAAGTGCGCGTAGTCGTTGACCGGGTAGCGCTCCACCAGCGCCGCGAACTCCTCCGCCGCCTTCTCGAAGCGCGACGAGCGGAAGTAGGCGCGCCCCAGCGCCTCGCGGATCGAGCCCTTGTCGGGCTCCAGCTCGCGCGCGCGCTCGAGCGGGACCGCCGCCGCCATGAAGTCTCCGCGCTCGAGAAGCTCGCTGCCCTTCTGGAATAGGTCGTACACGCTCTCGCTCATGGCTTGCCCTCTACGGTACTCCGCCCACCGGCGTGCGTCCGGAGCTCCTGCACCACGTCGAGGATCGCTGCCGCCACCTCGGCCTTCGGTGCGCGCCGGACGGCCTGCTCGCCGGCGGCGAACACGATCGTGACCTCGTTTTCCTCGCTGTCGAAGCCGATGTCTGCGCGCGAGATGTCGTTGACGACGATCGCGTCGAGCCCCTTGCGCGCCAGCTTGGCCCGCCCCCGCTCGACGGCTCCCTCGCCGTGCTCGGCAGCAAAGCCGACGAGCGTCTGGTCCGGCCGCCGGTCGCCCGCCAGCGCGGCGAGGATGTCGGTGGTGGGCTCTAGCTCCAGCACGAGGCCCTCGCGGCCCGCCTTTGCGATCTTGTCCGCCGCCGGGCTCGCTGGACGGAAGTCCGCGGGCGCCGCCGCCATGACGAGCACGTCCGCGGCCGGGAACTCGGCTTGCAGCGCGGCCTCGAGCTCGGCCGCGCTCTCCACGTCGAGCGCGCGGATGCCGGCCGGCACCGGCAGCGAGAGGTTCGCGCGCACGACCGTGACCTCCGCCCCGCGCCGGGCTGCCTCGTGCGCCAGCGCCATGCCCATCCGGCCCGACGAGCGGTTGCCGACGTAGCGCACCGAGTCGATCGGCTCGCGCGTCCCGCCGGCCGTGACGAGCACGCGCAGCCCGTCGAGCGGCCCGCCGACTGCGAGCGTGGCCTCCAGCGTCTCGAGGATCTCGGGCGGCTCGGCGAGCCGGCCCACCCCCCACTCCCCCTTCGAGGCGAGGCTGCCTGTTCCCGGGTCGACGATCCGCGCGCCCCGCTCGCGCAGCAGATCCAGGTTGCGCTGCGTGGCAGGGTGCTCGTACATGCGGTTGTTCATCGCCGGCGCGATCACTAGCGGCGCGTTGTTGGCGAGCGCGGCACTCGAGAGCAGGTTGTCGGCGAGCCCGTGGGCGAGCTTCGCGATCGTGTTCGCCGAGGCGGGCGCCACGCAGAGGACGTCGCAGCGCGCCACCAGTTCGAGATGCGAGATCGGGTCGTGCTCGGGGACGGCGTCGCCCGGGAAGGCTCCGCGGGCGGGATCGCGCTCGAACTCGTCGACGAGCACCGGAGCGCCGGTGACGCCCTCGAAAGTGGCGCGGCCCACGAACTCGAGGCTCGTCCGCGTCTGGATGACGCGCACGGCATGGCCGGCCTTGGTGGCCAGGCGAACCAACTCCACCGCCTTGTAGGCGGCTATCCCGCCGGTCACACCGAGCAGGATGCGCGCCACCGAGGCGCCCCTAGCGGTACCTGTATTTGATCTTGCCGGCGGCGATCTCCTCGAGGGAGATCTTGAGGTAGTTCTTCGAGCCCGTCTCGACCATTGGCGGCGGGTACTCGTCGAAGGTTCCCTCGCCGAGGTTGTGGTAGTAGGAGTTGATCTGCCGGGCCCGCTTGGCGGCGACCAGCACGCAGGCGTAGTGGGAGTCGACCTGCTCGAGCAGCTTGTCCAGTCGGGGTTTGATCACGGCGAAGACATGGTAGCGACCAGGTCCGTGAGTTCCCCCAGGGCGCGTTCCAGGTCGTCGTTGACGACTCGGTGGTCGAACTCGCGGGCGGCCTCGAGCTCGGCGCGCGCCGCGCTCAGGCGGCGCTCGATCTGCTCGGGCGAGTCCGCCGCGCGTCCCTTCAGCCGCTTCTCGAGCGCCTCCAGCGAGGGAGGCTCGATGAAGATGCGCTTGGCGTCGGGCAGCGTCTCGCGCACCTGGCGCGCGCCCTGGACGTCGATCTCCAGCACGATCCCGCGGGCGGGGCGGTCGAGTTCGGAACGCAGCGTGCCGTAGCGGTGCCCGGCGTAGACCGCGTGCTCCACGAACTCGCCCGCCGCGACCCTGCGATCGAAGTCCTCCTCGCTCAGAAAGTGATAGTCGATCCCGTTCACCTCGCCGTCGCGGGGGCCGCGGGTGGTGGCCGATACGGCCAGCTCCAGGCCTGGAATCCGCTGCAGGAGCGCCCTGATGAGCGTGCCCTTGCCGACACCCGAAGGGCCCGTGACGACGATGATCGGGGTGCCGGAATCGCCTATCGCCGCAGGTACGAGACGAGCTCGTTGCGCTGCCGCTCGGAGAGGCCGCCGATCGTCTTGCTGGGCGAGATGCGGCAGTGGGTGAGAATGCGATTCACCTTCACGCGGCCGTACTTGGGGACCGCCAGCAGCAGGTCGAAGACCTTGGCGGTGAGCAGGTACTCAGGGGGGTCGAGCAGCAGGCCGTGGATTTGGACGCGGCCAGCTTTGAGATCCCTCTTGAGGCGCGCCCGGCGGGTCCGGATCTCGTTCGCTCGCTTGAGCGCGTCCATCCGCTGGGTGAGCGAGCGCTCGGGCGCTAGGCCCGCGGATTGACCCTTCGCGGGCGAGTGCGAGGCGGCCGGCATGGGCGGCGATAGTACACGGTCACCCGTGTCTCGCGGGCCGGAAGACGCAAAAAATACGCGAATTTGGCTAGACCTCGACCTGAGCTTCAGGACGGTTGGGGGTGGTTAAGCGTTTTCCCAATGTTTGCAGGGGTTTTGAAGTCGGCACGATCCCTCGACCTCGACGCGGCCGGGAAGATCCCGCTTGTTCCGTGAAAATTATGTTCAGGTGTCACCCGTATGGGGACAGCCGAACCTCAAGTGGAGGGCTGGAGGGCGCGAGCTCGGCGAGCTCGGCCGCCACGCGCCGGCCGGCGGCGGGGTCGCGGAAGCTCTCGGTCCCCACGGCCACGGCGGAGGCGCCCGCGGACACGAAATCGGCGGCGTGGCGTCCGCTGGCGATGCCGCCCATGCCGATCACGGGGATCTCGACGCGCGCCGCCACCGCCAGGACCTGCTGCAGCGCGATCGCGCGCACGGCGGGCCCGGAGACCCCCCCGGTGGTGCCCCCGAGCCAGGCTCCGCCGCCGTCCGGGTCGAGCGCCATCCCCTTGAGCGTGTTGATCAGCGAGACCGCGTCGGCTCCGGCGTCCTGCGCGGCGGCCGCAACGGCCTCGGGCTCGTTCGCGTTCGGCGTCAGCTTGACCAAGACCGGCTTCTCGGTGAGTGGGCGGACTCGCTCGACGGCCCTGGCGGTCTCCGACGGGTCCGCGCCCATCACGAGCCCGGTCTCCACGTTCGGGCAGGAGACGTTCAGCTCGAGCAGCGCGACCTCCTCGCGCTCGCCGACCGCCGCCACGAGCGTCGCGAGCTCCTCGCGGCTGAAGCCCATCACCGAGACCACGAGCGGAACGGGCAGCTCTGCCAGCTGCGGCAGGTCCTCGGCAAGAAAGCCCTCGAGACCCCTGTTGGGGAGCCCGATCGAGTTGATCAGCCCGGCGGGGGTTTCCCAGAGCCGCGGCGGCGGGTTGCCCTCGCGCGGCGCGAGTGTGATCGTCTTCGACACGAAGGCGTCGAACGGGAAGCGCTCGAGCACGGCGTCTCCGAAGGCGCGCCGCGCGGCGATGGCGTCGAAGGTGCCCGAGCCGTTCAGGACGGGGCCGCGCAGCGCCACCCCGCAGAGCTCGATCGAGCGGCCGGCGATCGGTTCCCCGCGGCCCGCCCTCAATGCCCCGCCCCCGGAAACAGCGCGCTCTCGAGGCGCCGCGCGTCGAGGACCGGGCCGTCCACGCAGAGCCGGAGATAGCCGTCGCGCGTGGGGACGACGCAGCCGAAGCAGGCCCCGAAGCCGCACGCCATCCCCGACTCGAGCGCGAGCTGGGCCGGCGTCCCGCGCTCGGCGCAGAGCGCGCGCACGGCCTCGAGCATCGCCGGCGGGCCGCAGGCGTACACGCGCGCGGCCGGGTCCGAGTCGAGCTCCTCGCGCAGCAGCTCCGTGACGAACGCGCGGCGCCCGACCGAGCCGTCGTCGGTCACCACCGCCGGCGCCTCAAAGAGGGCCGCCGCCTGCGCGTGCGCGGCGCTGCGGAATCCGAGCAGGACGCGCGGCTCCTCCCCCGCGCGCAGCAGCTCCTCCTCGAGGCAGAGGAGCGGCGCCGCGCCGATCCCTCCCCCCACCAGCAGCGGGCGGCCATCGCCCGGATCCGTGTCGAAGCCGATCCCGAGCGGCCCGAGTAGCGCCAGGCCCTCCCCCGGCTCCAGACGGGCGAGCCGCTCCGTCCCCGGGCCGACCGCCTCGAGCAGGAAGTCGAGGCCGAGGGCGTCGTCGTCCGCCCGGGCGCGCGCGTACGAGAACGCGCGCGGCAGGTAGGGGCGCTCGTCGTGCTGTCCGCCCCAGCCGCGCTCGGCGGCCAGCATGTAGAACTGGCCCGGCCTCGGATCGCGGGGACCGTCGGCGTCCTCGGCGCCGATCACGTGGTAGGCGCCGAGCCGCTCGACGCCGGCAACGCGGGCCACGCGCCGCTCGGGCGGCGCGAGCGTGCGCTCCATCAGGCGCTCCGCGGCCTCTCGGCCGAGAGCTCGTCGTGTCCGGCGGCGCGCGCGCCGTGCAGCTCCTGCAGCGAGATCACGGACGCCTCTCCCGCCCGCCGCGCCAGGATCGCCCGCTGGGCGGCGCTCGCGCCTGACATCGTCGTGATGCAGGGGATCCCGCGGCCGATCGCCGCGCGGCGGATCTCGTAGCCGTCCGCCCGGGCGCCGGAGCCGGTCGGCGTGTTGATCACGAGCTCGACGTCCCCCGACTCGATCCGCTCGACGACGTTCGGCGACCCCTCCGAGAGCTTCTTGATCCGCTCCACCGGCACGCCCATGCGCCGGATCGCCGTGGCGGTCCCACCCGTGGCCAGGACCCGAAAGCCCATGTCGTGGAAGCCCGCCGCGATCTGGGTGGCGGCCGGCTTGTCCCCGTCCGTGACCGAGATGAAGACGGTGCCGGAGGCGGGCAGCTCGGCGCCCGCGGCGGCCTGGGCCTTGCCGAAGGCGGCGGGATAGTCGGAGGCCACGCCCATCACCTCGCCGGTCGACTTCATCTCCGGGCCGAGCAGCGCGTCCGCGCGCGGGAAGCGCCCAAACGGGAGCACCGCCTCCTTGACCGACACGTGGCGCGGGTTGCGCGGGATGTCGAGCTCGAGCTCGGCGAGCCGCTCGCCCAGCATCAGCCGGCAGGCGATCTTGGCGAGCGGCACGCCGGTCGCCTTGGACACGAACGGGACGGTCCGCGACGCCCTCGGGTTGGCCTCGATCACGTACAGCTCCTCGTCCCCGTAGACGGCGAACTGGATGTTGATGAGGCCGACGACCCCGAGCCGGAGGGCCACCTGGGCCGTCGCCGCCTCGACCTGATGCAGCATCTCGGGGCCGAGCGACATCGCCGGGATCACGCAGGCGGAGTCGCCCGAGTGGACGCCCGCCTCCTCGACGTGCTGCATGATCGCGCCGATTTCGACCGTCTCCCCGTCGCAGAGGGCGTCGACGTCGACCTCGATCGCGTTCTCGAGGAAGCGGTCGAGGAAAATCGTGCGCCCCTCGAGGCCGCCGTTCGTGCGCTCGAGGTAGCCCGCCAGCGCCTCGCGGGAGTAGCAGATCTCCATTGCGCGGCCGCCGAGCACGTACGAGGGGCGCACGAGCAGCGGGTATCCGACCTCCGCGGCCACCTCCAGTGCCTCGGCCGGCGACGCCGCGGTTGCGTAGGGCGGGCTCTTGAGGCCGAGCTCCTCCAGGAGGACGCCGAAGCTCGGGCGGTCCTCGGCGAGGTGGATCGACTCGACCGGCGTGCCGAGCAGCGGAACGCCGCGGTCGGCGAGCCCCTGGGCGAGCTTGAGCGGGGTCTGGCCGCCGAACTGCACGATCACTCCCTCCGGCTGCTCGAGGTCGATCACGGCGCAGACATCGTCGAGCGTCAGCGGCTCGAAGTAGAGCCGGTCGGAGGTGTCGTAGTCGGTCGACACGGTCTCCGGGTTGCAGTTGATCATCACGGCCTCACGGCCGCAGTCCCTGACCGTCATCGCTGCGTGGACGCAGCAGTAATCGAACTCGATCCCCTGCCCGATCCGGTTGGGCCCCGACCCCAGGATCACTACCGACGGGGCGCTGCCGTGCGGCACCTCGTGGGCCGCGCGGCGCTCCCAGCCGGAGTAGAAGTAGGGGGTCTCGGCCTGGAACTCGGCCGCGCAGGTGTCGACCGACTTGAACGACCGCTCGAGGCCCGCCTCCGGATCCTCGCCGCGGGCGAGCGCGGCGAGCTCGGCCATGAACCAGGGGTCGATGCCGGTCGTGTGGCAGAGCTCGGCCTCGGTATGGCCCCGCCGGATCGCCTCGAACAGCAGCTCGTAGCGGTCGTGCGACGGCTGTGTGAGGGCCGCGAGGAGATCGCCCGGGAAGCCCGGCGTCACGTCGAGCTCGCGCGAGCGCATCGCCTTGACGAAGGCCTGCTTGAAGGTGCGCCCGATCGCCATCGCCTCGCCGACGGACTGCATCGAGGTGTGGAGCTGGCCGTCCGCGCCCGGGAACTTCTCGAAGGCAAAGCGCGGCCACTTGACCACCACGTAGTCGATCGTCGGCTCGAAGCTCGCAGGCGTCTTGCGGGTGATGTCGTTGTCGATCTCCTCGAGCGCGTAGCCCACCGCGAGCCGGGCGGCAATCTTCGCGATCGGGAAGCCCGTGGCCTTGGAGGCGAGCGCGGACGAGCGCGACACGCGCGGGTTCATCTCGATCACGACGATCTCGCCGGTCGCGGGGTTGACGGCGAATTGGATGTTGGAGCCCCCCGTCTCGACACCCACCGCCCGGATGACCGCGATCGCCTGGTCGCGGAGCTTCTGGTAGAGCGTGTCCGAGAGCGTCTGCTGCGGCGCGACCGTGACGCTGTCGCCGGTGTGCACGCCCATCGGATCGACGTTCTCGATCGAGCAGACGATCACGACGTTGTCGTTCCGGTCGCGCATCACCTCGAGCTCGAACTCGCCCCAGCCGATCACCGACTCCTCGATCAGCACCTGGCCGATCGGGCTGGCGGCGAGGCCCTCGGCCACAACCTGCCGGTACTCGGTGCCGGTGCGCGCGATGCCGCCGCCGGCGCCGCCCATCGTGAAGCCGGGCCGCACGATCGCGGGCAGTCCCACCTCGGGGAGGGCACGCTCGGCCTCGCGCATCGACCTGACCGCGGCGCTGCGCGGCACACGCAGCCCGGCGCGCTCCATCGTCGCGCGGAACAGCTCGCGGTCCTCGGCGCGCCGGATCGCGTCGTAGTCGGCGCCGATCAGCTCGACGCGATGCTTGGCGAGCGTGCCGTCCTCGGACAGCTCGCGGGCGAGGTCGAGCGCGGTGCCGCCGCCGAGCGTCGGGAGCAGCGCGTCCGGCTTCTCGCGCTCGATCACCTTCGCCACCGAGGCCGGCAGCAGCGGCTCGATATAGGTGGCCGTGGCGAACTCGGGGTCGGTCATGATCGTGGCCGGGTTCGAGTTGACGAGCACGACCTCGTAGTCCTCCTCGAGCAGCACCTTGCACGCCTGCGCGCCCGAGTAGTCGAACTCCGCCGCCTGTCCGATCACGATCGGGCCGGAGCCGAGCACGAGGATCTTGCGGAGGTCGTCGCGCCTAGGCACGGGCCGCCTCGAGGGCCTCGTCGCGCGACCGGAAAGCCTGGAGGCGCACGGCCTTCCCGTCCCGCACCCAGTAGACGAGCGTGATCTCCTCCTCCAGGTTCACGCCGCTCCCGCGCCCCCGAGCGGTGGAGCGCGCGCTCACCACCACGGCATCCCCGACCGACTCGCAGGAGCGGACGTGCACCTCGCCGCCGCCGAACACCTCCGCGCGCTCCTCGTAGTAGCGCCGCAGCCCGTCGCGACCGCGGTAGGTCGCGCGTTCCGGTGAACCCATCACCCCCACCGTCATCGGGATGAACTCGAAGTCCTGGGCCAGCAACTCGTCGTAGTCGTCCAGCATCGAGTCGCCGCCGCGGTTGTGGGCATCGATCAGCCGTCGCACGAGCTGTTCCTCGTCGCTCACGCGGCCAGGCGGTCGAGGAAGCGGTCGAATAGGTGCAGCGCGTCGTGCGGCCCCGGCCCGGCCTCCGGGTGGTACTGGACCGTCGACCCGGGCACGTCGCGCAGCACGAGCCCCTCGACCGTGCGGTCGTAGAGGTTCAGCTGCTGCAGCTCGGCGGCGCCGAAGTCGGTCTCCCAGCGGACGGGCTCGTCGCTGTCGATGGTGCGCTCGCCGCCCGGCCCGAGCACCGCGAAGCCGTGGTTCTGGGAGGTGATCTCGATGCGGCCGGTCTCGAGGTCCTTGACGGGGTGGTTGGCGCCCCGGTGGCCGAACGGCAGCTTGAAGGTCTCGAGGCCGACCGCGCGGCAGAGCAGCTGGTGGCCGAGGCAGATGCCCCAGACCGGGACCTTCCCCACCACCCCGCGCACCGTCTCGACGACGTACTCGAGTGCCGCCGGGTCGCCCGGGCCGTTGGCGAGGAAGATCGCGTCGGGATCGCCCGCCAGGAGGTCGTCCGCCGACGCGGTGCAGGGATGCAGCTCGAGGTGTGCCCCGCGCTCGCGCAGGTTGCGGACGATCGAGGTCTTGATGCCGGTGTCGAGGCCGATCACGCGCGGCCCGGGGCCCGGGAGGACCTGCGTCTCGGCCGGGGTGACGTCCCGGGCGAGGTCGCGGCCGCTCATCGAGGGCTCGGCGAGCACCCGCTCGCGCGCTTCGGCTTCGGGGACCCGCGCGTCGAAGACGCCGCCGCGCATCGCGCCCCGGTCGCGGATGTGGCGCACTAGCGCGCGTGTGTCGACCCCGCTCAGGGCCGGGATCCCACAGTCGGCGAGCCAGGTGAGCCAGCCCCCCTCCGCGGCGGGCGTGTCCTCGCGGTCGATGCCCTCGCGCATGATCACCGCGCGCGCGTGGATGCGGTCCGACTCCATGTGGTCTGCGGATACGCCGTAGTTGCCGATCAAGGGGTAGGTGAACACGATGATCTGTCCGGCGTAGCTCGGGTCGCTGACCGCCTCCTGGTAGCCCGACATCGCGGTGTTGAAGACCACTTCGCCGGTGCCTACTTCGAGCGCACCCACCGCCTCCCCGTCGAAGCGCGTGCCGTCCTCGAGCAGCACGTAGGACGCGCGGCTCACGCTCACGCCACCGCACCGAGCGCGAACGAGCGCTCGCGGTAGGCCACCGCGCCATCCGCGATCGTCATCCGCACCCGGCCGGTCAGCCGCCTGCCGCCGAAGGCGCAGTTGTCCGAGCGGCTCTCGTAGCCCGCCTCCCCCGCCTGCCACTCGGCGTCGAGGTCGACCAGGCAGATGTTGGCCGGGGCGCCCAGGGCGAGCGAGGGGGTGACGAGGCCGAACGGCTCGCCCCCGGCGGTCATGCGCTCGACCAGCAGGGCGAGCTCGACGATGCCGGGCAGCACCAGCCCCGTATGGAGCGCCGCGAACGCGGTCTCGAGACCGGTGACCCCCATCGGCGCCAGCTCGAACGGCTGCTCCTTCTCCTCGCGCGAGTGCGGGGCGTGGTCCGTGGCGACGCAGTCGATCGTTCCCGAGCGCAGCGCCTCGATCAGCACCTGACGGTCGGCCTCGGCGCGCAGCGGCGGGTTCATCTTCATGTTGGTGTCGAGGCCGCGCACGTCCTCGTCGGTCAGCACGAGGTGGTGCGGCGTGGCCTCGCAGGTCACCCGCACGCCGCCCGCCTTGGCGCGCTCGATCGCCTCGACGGTCTCGCGAGCGGACACGTGCTGCACGTGGATCCGCCCGTCCTCGTAGAGCGCGAGGGCGCAGTCGCGGGCGACCATCGTGGATTCGGACACCGACGGGATCCCGGCCACCCCGAGCAGCGCCGACACCTCGCCCTCGTGCATCACGCCCGCGCCGGACAGCGAGGGATCCTCCTCGTGCAAGGCGAGCAGCCGCCCGGCGAGCCGCTGGTACTGGAGCGCCTGGCGCATGACCCCCGCGGAGCGGACGGGCAGGCCGTCGTCGGTGAAGCCGGCCGCGCCGGCGTCGGCCAACTCGGCCATCTCGGTGAGCTCCTCGCCCCGCTGGCCCACGGTGATCGCCGCCATGAAGCCGGTGGGAATGCGCGCCTCGGCGCGGGCCCGCTCGCGCAGCGACCGCAGCACCGGCGCCGAGTCGACCACCGGATGGGTATTGGGCTGCGCGAGGATGGCGCAGAATCCGCCGGCCGCCGCGGCGCGCGTGCCGGAGTCGATGTCCTCCTCGTCCTCGCGCCCCGGCGTGCGCAGGTGAACGTGCGGGTCGACGAAGGCGGGGAACGCATGCAGCCCCTCCGCATCGACCACCTCGGCGCCGGCGGGCGCCTCGAGCCCGTCGCCGAGCTCGGCCACGCGGCCGTCGCGCACGAGCAGGTCGGAGACGCCGTCGAGGCCGGCGCGCGGGTCGAGCAGCCGTGCGCGCCGCACCAGCACCGTGGCCGGCGGCGATCCGGCGCGGTCGAGCTCGACGGCGGAGCCGGCGCCTGCGGGAGCGGGTGCAGTGTTCATGCCGGCTGCGGCTCCGCCTCGAGCGCGAGCCGCGCGCCGCCTGGTGCGCCGCGCCCGGCGAGCAGCTCGTAGAGGACCGCCATCCGGACCACGACGCCCGACTCGACCTGTTCCGTGATCAGCGCCTGTGGCGAGTCGATCACCTCGGCGGACAGTTCGACCCCGCGGTTGACCGGGCCCGGGTGCATCAGCAGCTGGTTCGGGCCGAGCCGGCGGCCGTCGATCTGATAGCGGGCCGCGTACTCGCGCAGCGAGGGAACGAAGCTGCCCTTCATGCGCTCGTGCTGCATCCGCAGCGCGTAGACGACGTCGGCCGACCCGAGCTCGTCGAGCGTGTAGCGGACCTCGCAGCCGAGCGACTCGATCTCGCGCGGGATGAGCGTCGGCGGGCCGCACACGGTCACGTGGCAGCCCATGCGCGTGAAGGCCAGTACGTTCGAGCGCGCGACGCGGCTGTGGAGGACGTCGCCGACGATCCACACCTCGAGGCCCTCGAGCGAGCCCGCGCGGCGCTTGAGCGTGTACAGGTCGAGCAGCGCCTGGGTCGGGTGCTCGTGCTTGCCGTCCCCCGCGTTGATCACCGAGGCGCGTGTCCAGCGGGCGACGAGCCCGGCGGCCCCCGCGTGCGGGGTGCGGATCACGATCGCCGTCGGGTCGTATGCCGAGAGCGTCTGGACGGTGTCCTTCAGGGACTCCCCCTTGTCCACCGCCGAGCCGCTCGACTTGACGGTCACGAGGTCGGCCGAGAGCCGTTTGGCGGCCAGCTCGAAGCTCGACTGCGTGCGGGTGGACGCCTCGTAGAAGAGGTTGATCACGGTACGGCCGCGGAGCGTCGGCACCTTCTTGATCTCGCGCCCGGACACCTCGGCGAAGCTCTCGGCGCGGCCGAGAATCCGCTCGATGTCCTCGCGCGAGAGGTCGTCCACCGACAGCAGGTGTCTATGCATCGCTTGCCTCCTCCGTGCGTGCGGCGGCGATCTCCACCGCGTCGACTCCGTCTATCTCGTCCACCATCACGTTCACGCGCTCGCCGCGCGCCGTGGGGAGGTTCTTGCCCACGTAATCGGGCCTGATCGGCAGCTCCCGGTGGCCGCGGTCGGCGAGCACCGCGAGCTGCACACGCCGCGGGCGGCCGTAGTCGAACAGGGCGTCGATCGCGGCCCGCACCGTGCGGCCGGTGTAGAGCACGTCGTCGACCAGGACGATCGTGGCGTCCTCCACCGGGAAGTCGATATGCGAGGCGTGAACGACCGGCTGGCGGTCCGCCCCGCGGATTGCCACGTCGTCGCGGTAGAAGCTGATGTCGATGTCGCCGAGCGGCACGGGCTCCCCGACGAGCTCCGCGACGAGGTCGCGCAGTCGGGCAGCCAGAACGGCACCGCGGGTGTGGATGCCCACGACCGCGACCCCCTCGCCCCCTGTCTTCTCGACGATCTCGTGTGCGATCCGCACCAGCGTGCGCCGCACGTCCTCCCGATCGAGGACCGTCTTCTCCTGCACTTCACCGCCCCTTCTGGCCTCTCAGGACCTGGTTAAAGGAACCTGGGGGCGAGAGTACCAGCGCAATCCGACGAACAGTTTCAGCAGCATCCGGGCAGGGCAGCTAATCTCGCAAGTAGTGACTTCCGAGCGCGCCCACGCATACGGCCGGATCATGCGGATCGTCGCGGCGGAGGGCCCCGAGGCCCTCGAGCCGGAAGAGCGCGAGCTGCTGCGCGAGGCCGCCGACGCCCTGCTCTTCTGCGAGGACATCTCGCTCGACGACGAGGCGCGCGAGGCGCTCGCCAGTGTGGGCGACCTGACCGGCACGCTCGTCGGCGCCGAGCGCTGGGATGCGGCGCGGGCGGAGGAGGTCCTCCAGGACCTCGAGGCCTGTGGCCCGGCACAGCTCGTCCGCCTGGGTAGCTAGGTCTAGACGGTTTCCTCGGCAATCGGCTGCGGCGGGCTCTCCGAGGCGCGCACGAGCACCGGCGGGCCGCGCTCCGGCAGCGGGATCTCGACGCGGTCGAAGTCGCGCGGCACGACGACGTTGTCGAACACGGTGCGCGCCTCGTCGCGGACCTGCCCGCCCGAGTAGCGCGGGGAGAGGTGCGTGAGCGCGAGCAGCTCGACGCCCGCCGCGGCGGCGAGCCCGGCCGCGCCCGTGGCGGTCGAGTGCCGCGTCTCGCGGGCGCGCTCCGCGTCCTCGTCCAGGAAGGTCGCCTCGTGCACGAGCACGTCGGCCTCCCACGCCACGAGCCGGGTCATGTCGCAGGGGGCCGTGTCGCCGCTGAGCACGAGCTTGCGCCCGCGGCGCTCCTCGCCCATCACCTGGTCGGGACGCACGCCGTCGACGGTCTCCCCGCGCTGAAGCCGCCCGAAGTCCGGCCCCGGGGTGAGCCCCAGCTCACGCGCCCGCTCGGGATCGAACACCCCCGGCCGCGGCTCCTCGACCAGGGCGTAGCCGAGCCCCTGCGCGCCGTGGTCGACGTCGAAGGCGCAGATCCGGTAGCCGTCGCGCTCGAGCTCGTCGTTCGGCTCGAGCTCGACCAGGGTCAGCGGGAACGTCAGCCGGCCGATCACCGGCTGCAGCAGCTCGAACAGCCGTCCCAGCCCGCGCGGCCCGTACACGGTGAGCTCACGCTCGCGCTGGCGGAGCGCAAAGGTCTTGAGCATGCCCGGCAGCCCGAGCACGTGGTCGGCATGGAAGTGCGTGATGAGCAGCTCCTCGAGCTCGATCAGCCCGACCGAGCGCATCAGCTGCCGCTGCGTCCCCTCGCCGCAGTCCACCAGCAGGCGATCGCCGCCGCGCCGCACAAGCGTGGCGGGCAGCCCGCGGCGCCGGCTCGGCGACGAGCCGGCGGTTCCAAGGAAGAGGACGTCGAGGTCCATGGCGCTCTATGTTGACTCGCCCGCTTCGGCTTCGAGCTCCTCGTCCGTCCTCGTGAGAGCCGCGATGTCGAGCCGGTCCTGCTCCCGGCCGGCGGCGCGCTTCATGCGAAGCAGATCATCCAGCCCCGCTACGCGGATCTCGATCCCATCGAGCGTGATCGCGAGCGCGCGGGAGTCGAGATCCTCGTAGGACGCCGGTGCACCTGCGAGGTGCTCGATGTTCAGCAGGTCGAGCCGGCCATACCGGGTGATCAGCGGAACCATCGGGACTCGCTTGAGGAGCTGCGGGTCGGTCACGTTGATCGTCGCCGTCGCGCGGCGCGGGGCGGCTTCGAGCTCCACCAGGGTCTCGCCGAGCCGGCTCAGGTTGAGCAGCGTCGGGCGAGGGACCACGTCCAGGTCGGCCGTGGCGCGAATGTAGCCGTGCGCCTGGACTGCGATGCCGCCCACAACGATGAACTCGACGTTACGTTCTGCGAGCGCGCGCAGGATTGCGCTCGGCCGGAGGACACGGTCAGGAGCGTTCACGCGCCCGCCGGCCCGCTATCGCGAGCTCGGTCGCGAACTCGTCGAAGGCGAACCCGTTGGACAGCCTCGCCTCCGGCGCCAGCCCGCGGTCGGCGAGCAGGTCGAGCGGCTCGTAGCGGCCGTTGAGCGGCCGGCTCGAAAGCACCGGCTCCTCGCCCATCGAGATCATGAGCGCCCGCAGCCGCGGCCAGGTCACCTCCTCGGCGCCGCTCTCGATGCGGGCGATCGCGCTCTGGCTGGTGCCCGCGCGAATGGCGAGCGAGCGCTGGCTGATGCCCTTGCGCGCGCGTGTTTCCTTTACGAGCTCCGCGGGAGTCATGATGCCGTAAACGGTATCAGCTCGAACTCGATCCGGCCGCCGTGGATTCGTGCCATTCCCATCGTGTGGACGGGCGCGCGGCGGCGCTCGGTCGGGCTGCCGGGGTTGAAGATCTGGAAGCCGTCCTCGGCCTGCTCGTGGAGCGGCAGGTGAGAGTGGCCGAAGACGACCGCGTCGGCCTCGGCGCCGAAGTGCTCCCGCAGGCGGCCGAGCCGTCCCGCCCTGGGGCCGGAGTCGTGGACCATCGCGATGCGTGTGCCCTCCGCCTCGACGATCCGCTCGGCGGGCAGCAGCGCGCGCAGCTCCGCGCTGTCCACGTTGCCGTGCACGCCGATCACGGGCGGCCCGATCGCCTCGAGCTCGCGCAGCACCTCGAGCGTCGAGAAGTCGCCGGCATGAAGCAGCAGATCCGCGCCCGCGATCCGGCGTACGCACTCGGCAGGCAGCCGCCGCGCGCCCCGCGGCAGGTGGGTGTCGGATATGACCGCGATCAACACAGCTCGGCGAAGAAGGCGGCGATGTCATCGGCGAGCAGGCGCGGCTCCTCCAGCGCCGCGAAGTGCCCGCCGCGGGGCATCACCGTCCAGCGCCGGATGTCATAGAGGCGCTCTGCCCACTCGCGCGGCGGCATGCCTTCGGACACATGCTCGTTGGCGAACACGGCCATGGCCGTGGGGACGGAGATGAAGTCGGCGGGGCCGATCGCGTGGCCGTGGCGCTGCTCGTCCCAGTACCAGCGCATCGATGAGCCGATCGTGCCCGTGACCCAGTAGATCGTGAGGAGGGTGAGAAGGAGGTCGCGGTCGAAGCGGCGCTCGAGCTCACCGCCGGAGTCGCTCCAGGAGCGCCACTTCTCGAGGATCCAGGCCGCCAGCCCGGCGGGCGAGTCGTTCAGGGCGTAGTCGAGCGTCTGCGGCTTGGTGCGCTGGATGTGGCCGTAGCCGTACTCCTCGTCCTCCCAGCGCCCAACGTCCTCCCGGTAGGCGCGCTCCGCTGCCGACAGCGGCCGGCCACCTGTCCACGGGGTGTCCTCGAGAAAGGTCAGGTGGATGCCGAGCAGCGAGTCGGGCTCGTCGAGCGCCATGAAGTTCGCGACGCCGGCGCCGAAGTCGCCGCCGTGGGCGGCGTAGCGCTCGTACCCCAGCCCGCGCATCAGGCGGTGCCACAGCGAGGCGGTGAAGCGCTTCGTGACCCCCTCGCGAGGAGCCATGCGCGTGAAGCCATAGCCCGGGAGCGACGGGATCACGAGGTCGAACGACGGGCCCTCGATGCCGTTGGAGGCGGGGTCCGTCAGCAACGGCACGAGCTCGAGGAATTCGATGAAGGCGCCCGGCCAGCCGTGACTGCAGATGAGCGGCACCGCGTCCGGTCCCGCGCCGCGGGCATGCACGAAGTGCACCTCCACACCGTCGAGCTCCGCCTGGAAATGGTCGAACCGGTTGAGCCGCTGCTGCTGCGCACGCCAGTCGAACTCCTCGGCCCAGTATCGGAGCAGCCCTCGCAACGCCTCCGGCGGGGTGCCCTGCTCCCACCCCACACCCGGAACGGAGTCGGGCCAGCGCGTGCGGCGCAGGCGCTCGCGCAGGTCCTCGAGCACATCGCTCGGTACCGAGATCTCGAACGGGCGCACCTGCACGGCCGCCTCTATATCAGCGCGTCACTGGCACGTCTCGCCGGTGACTGGCTGCCGGCTGTCGCGGGTACGTTTCCGGTGAGCGGAGCACGGAGGCGGCATGGCCACACAGAAGCAACGCCAGGCGGCACGCAAGAACGTCAAGAAGGCCCAGTCGGGGGCGCGCCGGAAGAAGACCATCACGAAGCTCCCGAAGAAGACCCGGACAGCGCTCGGCCGCGAGGGAGCCAAGGCGGCGGCCCGGAAGCGCGGCGCCTCCAAGGGCACCGGAACCGGCGCCGGGGCGATGACGGTGGCCGAGCTGCGGCGCGAGGCCGCCAAGCTCGGGATCGAGGGCCGCTCGAAGATGGGCAAGGCCCAGCTGGTTCGGGCCGTGGGCCAGAAGCGGCGCAAGCGTTAGGCCGAGGGCTACTTCGTCACCCGGAAGCGCAGGTCGGTCAGCTGCCCGGCCTGGGCCAGCGCGGTCCGCTCGAGATCGACTCGCCCGACGCCCGGCCCGCCGTGGAGGCGGATGCCGTCGCCGAGCAGGACGGGCGCCAGGTGGATGACGATCTCGTCGAGGAGGCCCGCGTCGAGGCACTGGCGCGCGGTGTTGGCTCCGAAGATCACGAGGTTCCTGCCGCCGGCGGCCGCCCGGGCGGTGGCGACAGCGTCCTCGACCCGTGGAGAGAAAGGTGATCTCCGGGTCCTCCGGGCTTTCGGGCGGCCGGTGGGTGAGAACAAACACGGGTCCGTTCCATTTCCCGCCGTAGATTCCCTGCCGCCCGCGGTACTTCCGGGTCGCCGCGTCGTACCAGTTACGTCCGCCGAGGATGGCGCCCGTGCTGTTCATGACCTCGTCCGCCATCGTGTTCGGCCCGCCGTGGTCGAATGCCCACTCCATGGCGTGGTCGGGACCGGCGATGAAGCCGTCGAGGGACATCGTGATGTGCCAGACAACCTGGCCGTTCGTTGCGCTCATGGTGGATATGACCCCACCGGCGTCATCCGCTCATCGTTAGCGTCTAGCCTTCGGGTCCGGCGCCCGTAGCTCAGTGGATAGAGCGCTCGCCTCCGGAGCGAGAGGCCGCAGGTTCAAATCCTGCCGGGCGCGTCGAATCGCAGGTTGGGCCACAACGGGTCCCGGCGGGGCCACAACGGGCCACCATTCTGCTCCCCGCCTAGCTTTGCGCCCTCTCGAGCCGTCCCAATCCCGCACCGAGAGCGGACTGCCGAAGCGCCGGATTCGGCGGGTCTGTGTCACGAATCTGTGTCACGAACCGGCCGTGACGGAGAATCCGGACGTTCTGCCACCCTCGGCGTCGCGGCGCGGGGCTACCTCCCCCGCCGCCATGCCCCCGGCCGTCTTCAGCGGCGCCGGGGCGCTGCCGTTCCGGGGGGCGAACGTCCGCGCAGGCGTCCTTCACCAGGCAGCGGCTCACCTTTGCCGTGGCGGGCGCGAGCGGGGCGGCCACGGCCCGTTCCCGCGCCCCGGCCGAACGCTACGCCGTCACCGGTCCACGTAAGGGTGGCCGTAGTAGCCGGGCTCCGGCCCCTCCGACTCCAAGCTGCCGCTCGTCCTCGGGCGGTCGTCCACAACGGCGTCGAGGACGAAGTAGGCGCCGTAGACCATCAGCGCCACCACGCTTGGGTGGGTCGCTGTAAGAAAACCCCGGAATTTCCGGGGCCGCTATCCCTATGCCAAACGCACATGCCGCACATGCGGCCAGACGTTCATGCCGGTCCGTAGGGATGAGAACTACTGCCGGCCGTGGTGCCGGGAGCACAAGTACCTCACGCGGCTAAGCAACGACGCCGGACGGACGACCTAGCACGCCCACGCGCTAGTCCGGGGCTCAAAATGAATCAGCGCCGCCGAAAGTCGCGAGAACGTTTTGACGGGACGACGGCCGGAAGGCGGGAAATCCGGGCGAAGCCGCCCGGCGAGCCTCAAGCGACCGCAACGAACGGCTCGTCACCCGACGGAGACGCCCACCCCGAGAGCCTTGCGAGCTCCCAGCCGAACGCAACCGGGGATCGTCGCCTTCGCTCAGCTCGTAGGCACCGCCGATGAAATCAAGCGCCGACGTCTCCGTGTCGAACTCGAGCCGCCAGCTGCTGTTGATTCCCGACGGCCGGTCATCCCCTTCCTGGACGCCCTGCGTCAAGCGAAGCGTCAACGGGCCCTCAGGCTGAAGCTCGAAGCGTTCGACGGATCGACGTGGTGAAGACGATCGAGTTCAGATCATCCTGGTCATTCCACATCGTTGCGTAGCCCGAATAGCGATGGGGCCTGGTGTTCCAGCGAACTCGGCAGCGCACCTTCTCGGTCGATAGTCGGTAGCAGGACTTCCTAAGAGATCCGCGGCGCCTTGTGAACCGCCTGCCGTACTGCTTGCGCAGCACAGCTGGCAACCGGCGCCGGGCCTCACGGATCTTCAGCGGCGGCACGTTGGACTTCGCGATTGGAGTCGCCGTGGGGGTAGTCAGCGTTGGGTCGTCCGCGAGCGGAGGCCTGTTTGGCGCGAGGTTGCCGGTGAACTGGAAGACGTTGTCGTCGTAGTCCCGATCGCCGCCGCCGAACACGTCCTCGAAGCCGACTAGGAACGTGCGCACGCCGGTCTCCGTGACGTCGGCGTGTGCGATGCCGTCCGGGTTCCGGCTCGCTGGGCCCATGAAGAACGTCGGGCCGTCGTTGAGGATGGTGATCCCGAACACGAGCTCCCTGCCCGCAGGGAACGGCCCAACCGTCACATGCTTGCCCACCTCCGTGTTGAGGGCGATGTTGTTCGCGGGTCCCGTCCGGGCCCAGCAGGAAGAGCCGGCTGGAAAACGCGGCAGTGCCCGGCTGCATGACGATGTCCACGGTGCCGCCAGTCGCGAACAGCTGGCCTCCGGTCACCGCTTGCGCCTCGGCGGGCGCCGCGACCACCAGCGCAGCCGCGACCGCGATCAGCGCGGCATGCACCCGCGAGCAAGGGGAGGATCCATCCGTGACATACCGACTCCGTTCTAGGGAGCGCCGCCGGATCGGCGCGCCGGGCTTTCCTGTATCAACGTCGGCAACGGTCCCGTTCTCGCGTCTTTCAGGAACGCGCGGTCCCAGCGAGGCCGCAAAGAGCGGGGTGTTCCTCGCTGCAGCCCGTCACCGGCCTTGAATGCCCTGGCGCGCTGACCTACCGCGGTGAGGCGCTAGTTGTAGTCCCTGATCACGTTGTTCATCCGGGCCTCCTTGGAGGCTGAGAGGTGCCTAAGCCACTCAGTCCCAAGGAGGACACCGGATGCAACTTCACGCTAACGCCGCGCTCAGCCTGAACAAGCGTCGGCAGCTGTGCCGTCGTGTCGTTGAGCAGTGGTGGTCGCTCGAGCTAGGCGGCCGCGGCCGCCGAGGTGAGCGAGCGCACGGCGGGCAAGTGGGTGGGCCGCTATCGCTCGGAGGGGGAGGCGGGGCTGTTTGATCGCTCCTCGGCGCCGCACGCGGTCGCACAACCGCACGCCCGAGGATCGCGTCGAGGCGATCGCCTGGCTGCGGCGGCTGCGCTTCACCGGAGCCGGAGATCGCGGAGCTGCTGGGGATGCCCGAGACAGACCGTGTCGGGGATCCTGACGCGGATCGGGCATGGGCAGGCTCGGCCGCTTGGGGCTCGAGCCAGAGCGCCGCTACGAGCGCTCGCGACCGGGCGAGCTGCTCCACGTCGACGTCAAGAAGCTCGGCCGCATCCAGGTCCCTGGCCACCGCGTCACGGGCAACCGCTCGGCCGGGCCGCCGCACCGCAGCGAACGCCAATGGCCGCAACCGCGGCACCGCCGGCTGGGAGTTTGTCCACGTCGCGATCGACGACGCCACCCGGCTCGCCTACGCCGAGGTGCTCCCCGACGAGAAAGCCGCCACCGCGGTCGGCTTCCTCAAGCGGGCGCTCGCGATTCTTCGCCCGCCACGGCATCAAAGTCGAGGGCGTGATGTCCGACAACGGCTCCTGCTACCGCTCAAAGCTGCACGCCCTCTGCTGCCGAATGCTCGGGCTGCGCCACCTACGCACCCGCCCCTACCGGCCCCAGACCAACGGCAAAGCGGAGCGCCTCATCCGCACCATGCTCAACGAATGTGAGCCAGGCCGGGTTTCACGAGATCTCCGTGAAACCCGGCCTGGCTCACGTCGCATCGTTAGTTGAAGCAGGCATTCCCCGCGCCGTTGTCCGGTCCGATAGGCGCGTTAGTGATGTTGTCGCGGTTCTCGTTGAACTCGGTGACCGTAATGCCGACCCGCACACAAGCGGTGTAGCCGTACGCCCCTCTCAGCATGCGGTTGCGGTTGATGAAGACGTTCGGTACCGCCTGGCCGCGGCGCATAGACCGCATAGGAGCCATGGCTGCCGTCCGTGAGGTTGTCTTCAAATGTCATGTTGCGCAACGGCCGCGTACGCGATGATCCCCGCGGTTGAGGCGGGAGCACCGGAATCTTGCGGGGAGATGTGGTTATGGATGGCACGGACGCAGCACGAACCTTGGCCCATCTGGATCCCGTCAACATGTCCCGACCCGCCGCCGGGGAATATCCAGCTGGGGCCGACCACGTCGAGGTTGTGGATGTAGTTGTCCTGGATCACCGCGGGGTTCGCAACCGTGCCGCCCGCGTCGATGCCGTTCTCGCAGCCGGTGATCTCGGTGCGGCGAATGGTGAAGCTGCCGAACCCGATCCGTATGCACAATTGGCCTCCGTCGCGTGGTCGCGGTTCAGTAGCTCGCTGTCTTCCACCACTAGCCCCGTGCTGTTGTTCCGGATCAAGAATCCTGCATTACTGCGAATCCGGGTGTTGCGGATGGTGACGTTCGGTGCATTGACCACCACGGCCGGTGCTTCCCGGCTAGTGGTCGTGATTTCCAAGCCGTCAATGACGCTGCCAGCCGTGTTGACCGTTAGTCGACCGGAAGGCGTAAGCGTCGTGCCCGGTGGGCACACCCGTGTTGTCTGCGTTCGGCCGACCCCCGGTTGGGGGTCGGGACTCGCCGGGGGGCGCGGGCGCCAGGTGCCTCGGGGGCTCCTGCGGCGACCTCGAGCAACGACGCTTGGGGTGACTCCGGCGCTTGCGCGGGTTCGTTCCCTTGCGCAGCTCGCAGCGGTCGCTGAAACCGTCGCCGTCGGTGTCCCGCTTGCGGGGGTTCGTGTGGAAGCGGCGGACCTCGGCGCCGTCGCGCAGGCGGTCGCGATCGGTGTCGGCGCGCCGCGGGTGCGTGCGCAGCCGCAGCTCGCGGCGGTTGTTGAGGCGGTCGCCGTCGGGGTCGCGCTTGGCGGAAGGGATGGTGGTCGAGAGGTGGTGCTTCCGTTCCCAGCGATCGGGCAGTCGATCGTGATCGCGATCGCGAGGGGCGCGCTGCGCTCACCGTCGCGGCGAGGTACGCGAGCACGACCATCGGCAGCACCAGCCATTTCAACATCGGCGTGTTCTCCCGGGTTCGGGCCGCGTCGCTGCGGCTCATGCCGGATCACAGCGGCAGTGCCGCCCGTTCACCGGCATTGAAATCGACCGGTTTCGGCACCCGGTCGATCGCGGCCACACACTTCCCCCGTCGGACGTATGAGCAGTTCGGAGGACCGCCGCAAGGGCAATCACTCCGATGCGGCGGCGGGCACTATACCCACTCGCCCGGATCCGTGTCGCGCCGCAGCGCCACCACCCTCTCCCCCGCGTCGAGCCGCCGCTCGGCGGGGGCCGAGCCGATACAGCCGTGGGCCCCTGTGACGGGGACGCTCAGAGGCCCACGCCGGCCGCGCACATCGATCAGATCCGAAGTGGTTGCCGCACGCTCGGCGCCGATGGGTTCCGACGTGTCGAGGACGACACGCACTCAGGCGAACGGATCGCCAAGTCGGCGGGGAACCGGGCTAGATCGTCGCCGAGGTCCTCCGGGGGCCGGTGCGGCCCAGATCCCGGCGAGCTCCGGCCCGCTGACCCAGCGCCGCCTCGCCGTGGGCCCGAGCTCGGCCACCGGTCGGCCGGCGACGGTGATGGTGATCCGCTCGCCGCTCTTCGCTCGACGCAGCACCTCGTCGAGGTTGTTGCGCAGCTCCTTCTGCGGGATCGTGGACACTTCACCGGGGTAGCAGAAGTGCTACCTAGGCGCCGCCCGCGACCGCCGGCAGGATCGTCACCTCGTCGCCGTCCTCGACGCCCGTGTCGAGGCCGTCGAGGAAGCGGATGTCCTCGCCGCCCACGTACACGTTGACGAAACGGCGCAGGTCGCCGTCCTCCGCGATCCGCTCGCGCAGGCCGTCGTAGCGCTCGTAGAGCCCGTCGAGCACCTCGCCGACCGTGGTGGCGCCCTCGACGGACGTCTCGGTGTCGCCGCTCGTGACGCTCCGCAGCTGCGTCGGGATCTTGACCGTTACCGCCATCGGGGATCGGGCAGATTACACCGCACCGACCGGCGCTCCGGCCACCACGTTCTCGAAATCTTCGACGGACGCGTCGATCTCGTGCGTCTCGAAGGTCCCGCGCACCGCGTCGAGCGTCTTCAGGCCGTCGCCGGTGATCACCGCCACCACCCGCTCGTCGGGCCCGATGTCGCCGCGCTCGGCGAGCTTCCGGAGCGTCGCGGTGGTGACTCCGCCGGCGGTCTCCGTGAAGATGCCCGTCGTCTGGGCGAGCAGCCTGATGCCCTCGCGCACCTCGTCGTCGGTCACGGAGTCGATCGAGCCACCCGAGCGCCGCGCCAGGTCGAGCGCGTAGGGCCCGTCGGCCGGGTTCCCGATCGCGAGTGACTTGGCGATCGTGTCCGGCTTGACCGGGCGGCAGAAGTCCTGCCCCGCCTCGAACGCCTGCGCGACGGGCGAGCAGCCCTCCGCCTGGGCGCCGTTGAACACCGGCAGCTCGCCCGTCACGAGCCCCACCTCGCGCCACTCCTCGAATCCGCGCGCGATCTTCGTGAACAGCGAGCCCGACGCGATCGGCGCGACCACGCGGTCGGGCAGCTCGAAGCCGAGCTGCTCCGCGATCTCGAACGCGATCGTCTTCGAGCCCTCCGCGTAGTAGGGCCGCACGTTCACGTTCACGAACGCCCAGTCGCGGTCGGCGGAGAGCTCGGTGCAGAGCCGGTTGACGTCGTCGTAGGTGCCGCGCACGGCCACGAGGTGCGTGCCGTAGACCCCGGTGGCGAGCACCTTCTGCTCCTCGAGGTCGGCCGGGATGAAGACGTACGAGTCGAGCCCGGCGGCCGCTGAGTGCGCGGCCACGGCGTTGGCGAGGTTGCCCGTGGACGGGCAGGCCACCACCTCGTAGCCGAGCTCCTGCGCCTTGGCCACGGCCACCGCGACGACGCGGTCCTTGAACGAGTGCGTCGGGTTGGCGGTGTCGTTCTTGACCCACACCTCCCCCAGCCCGAGCGCCTCGGCCAGCCGCGGCGCCCTCTGCAGCGGAGTCAGCCCCACGGGAAGCCCGGGCGTAGGCCGGACCTCGAACGGCAGGAAGTCCGCGTAGCGCCAGATCGTCTGCGGGCCGGCCTGGATCCGCCGCTTGACCGACGCGGCGTCGAGCCCGGTCAGGTCGTATGCGACCTCGAGCGGGCCGAAGCAGCGCTCGCACACGTAGCGGGCCTCGAGCGGATAGGTCTCACGACATTCCTTGCACTGGAGCGCCTGGACGGGCATTGGGATTTCCTTTCCCTGTGAAAGAGCCTCCGCCGCTGCTGTGACGACGGAGGCTTCTTCGAGCGCTCCTGTCACATCTGCCGGACACGCTGGTCCGATGGACTTGGCACCTTTCCTCCGGCTGTCGGGTCGACTGCCGGCGGCGGTTGCCGGGGCTTCACAGGGCCATATCCCTCCACCCCTCTCGATGCAACGGCTATGTCTGGCCGCGGAGGATACCAGCGCCTGGAAGTAGAATGGACAGGGTGAACGTGCTGGACGACCCGCTCAGACCCTATGCCGAGCCTCCCGAAGCCACGTCTCAGGCGTTCCGCTCGCGCGCGGGGCGATTCAGCCCATCCCGCACCGCCCACTGAGCCCAACGTCGAGGTCGTCGAGTGGGACGGCCTTCGCTGGCTTAACGTCGAGCGGCCGCGGCCAATCGACCGCGCCTGGCTCGAGGAGCACTTCGACTTCCATCCCCTCGACTACGAGGACGTCCTCTCGCGCAACCAGCGCCCGAAGATCGACGAGTACGACGACTACCTGTTCATCGTTCTGTACTTCCCGGTCTTCGACAAGACCGTCGGCCGGCTGAACGCAGCCGAGCTCGACATCTTCGTCGGGCCCGACTACCTGATCACGCTGCCGAACACGCCGATCCCGCCCGTGGAGTACCTGTTCGAGCGCTGCCGCTCCTCGGAGGAGGTGCGTGAGCAGCTCTTCTCGAAGGGGTCCGGCTACCTGCTCTACAAGATCGTCGACGACTCGTTCGACTACTGCTTCCCGATGCTCCGCAAGATCGGCAACAAGCTGGAGCGGCTCGAGGAGGACATCTTCGAGGGCCGCTCCGAGGAAGTCGTGCGCGACATCTCCAACGTGAAGCAGGAGATCATCAACTTTCGCAAGGTCATCCGCCCGGAGCGCCCGGTGCTGCGCGACCTCGAGCGCACCAAGCAGCGCTACCTCGCAGAGGACCTCGAGGTCTACTTCGACGACATCGTCGACGCCTCGGAGCGCATCTGGGACATGCTCGAGAACTACAAGGAGGTCATCGAGGCGCTCGAGGACACGAACGAATCGGTGCTGTCCCACCGCGTGAACGAGGTGCTGCGCGTGCTGACCGCGTTCAGCGTCGTCGTGCTTCCGCTCACGCTGTTCGCGAGCATCTGGGGGATGAACGTCGACTTCCCGTTCGACACCGGGACGGCCGCGTTCTGGGGCATCGTCGCCGCGATGGTGGCGATGCTGGTCGGGATGGTGGGCTACTTCCGCGTCCGCGGCTGGCTGTAGCCGTCAGCTCAGCGGCCGCTCGCCCCGGCGGCGCACGCCCAGCCACACGTAGCCGTAGCCCTCCAGCTCGACGTCGAGCGTTCCGTCCCGGTTCGGCCGGTGCTCGCGCTCCTCGAGCAAATCGTCGATCGCGACCTTCTCCCCCTTCTCCACGCCAAGATCCAGGGTGGCGCGGGCCTTGCTCGGCGACAGGTTGTGCACTGCCGCGACCGTGGAGCCCTGCCACTCGCAGCGGTGGGCGAACAGCTGTGGGGCGCCCGTCTCGATGAGCGTGCTCGAGCCCCAGCCGAACTCGGGCGTCTCCTTGCGCCGGCGGATCAGCCGCTCGAGGAAGTTGAGCAGCGAGTCGGGCTCGCGCCGCTGGGCGGCCACGTTCACGTGCTTGGGCCCGAAGCGGCCCGTCTTGACCGGGCGCACGAGGTCCTTCGGCGCCGCGTTCGAGAAGCCGCCGTTTCGCTCGTCCGACCATTGCATCGGCACGCGCACGCTCATGCGGTCCGGGAGCGCCAGGTTCTCCCCCATGCCGATCTCGTCGCCCATGAAGATCACCGGCGTGCCGGGGAGCGAGAGCATGAGGCTCCACGCCATCCGCAGGCGCGGACCGTCGCCGCCCAGCATCGCCGCGGTCCGGCGGCGCAGCCCGTGGCCGTAGAGCTGCATGTCCTTCCTCGGCCCGAACGCCGCGAAGACCTCCTTGCGCTGCGGCTCGGTGAGCTTGTCGAGGCTCAGCTCGTCGTGGTTGCGGAGGAAGTTCGCCCAGGTGTTGTCCGGCGGCGCCGCCGGCAGGCTGCGGATCGCGGCCTCGAGCGGCTCGGCATCCTCGCGCGCGAGCGCGAGCCACAGGTGCTGGTTCAGAAGGAACGCGAACTGGACGTTGAGCTGGTCCCCGTCCTCGTCGCCGAAGAAGCGCGCGAGTGCCTTGAGGTCGGTGTTCACCTCGCCCAGCAGCATCGTTTCGCCGCGGCGCCGGGTGGCGAAGGCGCGCAGGCTGCGGAGGAAGCCGTGCTGGTCCTCGCCCACCGCTTCCGCGATGCCGTCCGTCTCGAGCAGGAACGGCACGGCGTCCATCCGGAAGCCTGCCACGCCGAGCTGCAGCCAGAAGCCGACGATCCTGACTATCTCGTCGCGCACCGCCGGGCTGGCGACGTTCAGGTCGGGCTGGAAGCGGTAGAAGCGGTGCAGGTAGTACTGCCCCGAGCCGTCCTCCCGCTCCCAGTTGCTCGTCTCCTTGTCGGGGAACGAGATGCCCTTGGGCTCGTCGGAAGGCTCGTCGCGCCAGACGTAGTAGGAGCGGAAGCGCGAGTCGCGGTCGGCGCGCGCGGCCTTGAACCAGGGGTGCTCGTCCGAGGTGTGGTTGACCACGAGGTCGACGATCACCTTGATCCCGCGGTCGTTTGCGGTTCGGACGAGCTCGACGAACTCGCCCGGGTCCCCGAGCCGGGGATCGACCCCGTAGAAGTCGCTCACGTCATAGCCGTCATCGCGGTTCGGCGAGGGGTAGAACGGCATCAGCCACAGGCAGGTCACGCCGAGCCCGGCCAGGTAGTCGATCTGGCGGATCAGGCCCTGGAAGTCGCCGACGCCGTCGCCGTCGGAGTCGAGGAAGGTCTCGACGTCGAGGCAGTAGACGATCGCGTTCTTCCACCACAGGTCGCTGGTGTGCTCGAGGCGCACGCTCAGCCCGCTTCCTGGAACTGCGGCAGCACGTGCTCGCCGAAGCTGTCGATGAAGGCTCGCTGCTCACGGCCCACGTGGTGGAGATAGACCTCGTCGAAGCCGAGTGCCGCGAGTTCGCGGATGAGCTCCACGTGCCTCGCGGGCTCCGAGGAGACGAGCACGGTGCCGCGCACGTCCTCGGGGCGCACATGAAGGGAGGCGGTGTCGAACTGCTCGACGGTCTCGAGGTCCCAGCAGAGGGGCGGCGGAAAGACGTTGGTGCGCCACTGGTCGTGAGCGATCTCGAGCGCCGTGGCCTCGTCATCGGCGATCGACAGATGCACCTGCACGGCGAGTCGCTTGCCGTCACCCCCGTTCTCCCTGAAGGCGGCGATCATGCGCTCGAGCTTCTCGCGTGGCTGATTCACGGTCACAAGCCCGTCCGCCCACTCGCCCACCCAGGCGGCGGTCTCGACGCTGATCGCGGGGCCGATCAGCGGCGGCGGCTCGGGCGGGAGCGTCCACAGCCGCGCCCGGTCGACGACGACCCGCCCGTGGTGATCCACGACCTCGCCGGCGAGCAGCGCGCGAATCACCTCGACGCACTCCTGCAGGCGCGCCTCGCGCTCCGCCTTCGAGGGCCAGCGCCCGCCGGTGATGTGCTCGTTCGATGCCTCGCCGGTGCCGAGGGCGACCCACAGGCGGCCCGGGTACATCTGGCTGAGCGAGGCCGCGGCCTGCGCGACGATCGCCGGGTGGTAGCGCTGCCCGGGCGCGTTGACGACGCCGAAAGGCAGGCTCGTGGCCTCGAGCGCCGCGCCGAGGAAGGACCACGCGAAACCCGACTCGCCCTGGCGCTCGCTCCAGGGCGAGAAGTGGTCCGACGACATCGCGGCGGCGAAGCCCGCCTGCTCGGCGTGGCGCACCGCCGCGAGCAGCTCGCGGGGCGGGATCTGCTCATGCGAGCAGTGGAAGCCGATGCGTGGCATGCGGCGGCCTCATACCCGCCTTCGCGCGCGCTATTCCACGGTGTTTAGTGCCAGTCGTCGCCGAGCACGTCCGCGAGCCTGTCCCGCGCGCGGTGGAGCCGGCTCATCACGGAGCCGATCGGAATGCCTAGCGACTGGGCGGCCTGGCCGTAGCTCATGCCCGCCATGTCGACAGCGGCCACGACCTCGCGATGGTGCTCGGGCAGCCCCGAGACCGCGCCATAGACCTCGCCCGCCAGCGCGGCAAGCACCGGGTCGCCGGTGCTGCGATGGTCGGGTGTGTCGTCGACGACCTCGTCGGTCGCGTGCCGTGGGCGCTCGCGCGTCTGCTCCGCGCGGCGGTGGTCCATCGTCACGTTCCGAAGCGTGCGCGCGAGGTAGGCGAAGCTGTCCGAGGTGCGTAGGCGCCGCGGCCGCGCGAGCACGCGGAGGTAGGTCTCCTGGACCAGGTCCTCCGCCACGTGCGGAGAACCGCACAGCGACCAGGCAAGCCGGTAGAGACGCGTCAGGTGGGCGGCGGCCTCATCCGGCTTCAAGACCTGCTGACAGTCGGGCCTGCGTCGAGCCGCCAGAACGGCGGCACTCATTGAACTGCGGGCTTTCGGGCGGCTGGGCCGGCCGCCCGGGCGAATCCAAACCGGTGCATCGTCTGCTTCCTTGCGTTGGAGTCCAAGCTACTGCTTGCTGATGCAAAGGTTCCTCTTTGGTCGTGTAAATCTCAAGCGAAGTCGTTGATGCCGCTGATAACTTGGGTCGATGCTCGATGTTGCGCGTTTGCGGGTCTTTCGAGAGGTGGCGGCACGAGGCTCCTTCACCGCGGCCGCGAACGCGCTCCATTACAGCCAGCCCGCCGTGTCGCATCACGTGGCGCGGCTCGAGGAGGAGCTCGGCGTCCAGCTGCTCCTGCGCCAGTCGCGGGGGCTCGCGGTCACCCCCGCCGGTGAGGAGGTCCTCCGCCACGCCGACGCGGTGCTCGAGCGGCTCGACCAGGCCGAGCGCGAGCTCACAGAGCTGGCTGCCGCAGCGCGCGCGACCGTGAGGCTGGCCGCGTTCCCGAGCGCGTGCACGACGCTCGTCCCCGAGGCCGTGGCCGCGCTCACCAGGCGGTATCCGGAGATCACGCTCGAGGTGACCCAGGCCGACCCGAGCGAAGCGCTCCCCGCGCTGATCGACGGCCGGCACGACCTCGCGCTCACGTACGACTATCCGCTGCTCGAGCAGGACCTCGAGCCGGATCTCGAGTACGAGCTCCTCTTTGAGGACCACCTTCTGCTGGCGCTTCCGACCGGCCACGCGCTGGCGAACGGGGCGGCGGTCGACCTCGGCGACCTCGCGGACGCCGGCTGGGTGACCCCGAACCCGTGCCTGTGCCGGGACGCGATCGAGGCAGCGTGCGACATGCGCGGCTTCGAGCCGCAGGTCGTGTCGCAGACGAACGACTACCTCGCCATGCAGGGGCTCGTGGCCGCGGGCGTGGGCGTGGCGCTGATCCCTCGGCTGGCGGTCTCGGCAGGCGTCCGCGAGGACGTCGTATTGCGGCCGATCGAGGAGCCCGCCCTGATCCGCACGACTTCGATCGTGAGGCGGTCCAACGGCCACAGCCCGCTGGCGGCCGAGCCGCTCCGCGAAGTGCTGCGCGAGCTCGTTCCCACCCTCGGGACGAGCGGGCTGCCGCTGCGCCGGGCGCAGCCGGTCGAGGGCTGAGGGGCGCGCGGCCGGGCGCGCGAGTCCGACTAGTCTCCCCGCCCTCGATGGACGAATCGATCTTCAAGGCGTACGACGTGCGGGGCATCCATCCCGACCAGATGGACGAGGAGCTCGCCTACCGCCTCGGGCGCGGCTTCTCGCGGGTCTTGTCGGATTTGCAAGACGTGCCAGTGGAGGAGCTGCGCGTGGCGCTCGGCCGCGACATGCGGCTGTCGGCGCCCGCGATGGCTGCCGCCTACGCGCGCGGCATTTCGGACGAGGGCGCGGACGTGCTCGACATCGGGATGGTGGGCACCGAGATGGTCTATTGGACGGTCGGCTCGCGGGAGCTCGACGGCGGACTGATGTGCACGGCGTCGCACAACCCACCGGCCTACACGGGGGCCAAGCTCGTCAAGCGCGGTGCGATCGCGCTGTCCGGCGACTCCGGCATCGGGGAGCTGCGCGAGATCGTGACTCGCGGCGAGCCGGGACCTGCCTCTGTGAGCCCCGGTGAGATCGCGACCGAGGATGTAGCAGAGGAGTTTCGCGCGGCCGCCCTCGGCTACATCGACGCCGGCTCGATCAGACCTCTGAAAGTCGTCCTCGACGGCGGCAACGGCATGGCCGGACCGATGGTCGGACCGCTGCTCGACACGTTTCCGATCGAGCAGGTGCCTACCTACTGGGAGCCGGACGGCGAGTTCCCCGACCACGAGCCGAACCCGCTGCTCGAGGAGAACCGCCGCTTCATCATCGACAAGGTCCGCGAGACAGGCGCGGATCTCGGTATTGCCTGGGACGGCGACGGCGACCGCTGCTTCTTCATCGACGACACCGGAGAGTTCGTGGCCGGCGACTTCTTGACCGCGCTGCTTGCGGAGTCAATCCTGCGCAAGGAGCCGGGCGCGACGATCCTCTACGACGTGCGGGCGTCGCGGGCGGTTCGCGACGTGGTCACGCGGATTGGCGGGGTCGCCGAGGTCAATCGCGTGGGTCACGCCTTCTTCAAGACGCGCATGCGCGACACGGGCGCCGCGTTCGGCGGCGAGGTGTCGGGGCACTACTACTTCCGCGACTTCTACTGCGCCGACTCGGGGACGCTGCCGGCACTGCTGATGCTGGAGCTGCTGTCGGTCGAAGGGTCCCGGTTGAGCGAGCTGCTGGCCCCTTTGCGGGCGTCCTATTTCATCTCGGGCGAGATCAACTCCGAGGTCTCCGACCAGGAGGGCAAGATGCGGGAGATCGCGTCGACGTACTCCGACGGGGAGATCGGGGAGCTCGACGGCATCTCGGTCGACTACGACGACTGGCACTTCAACGTCCGACCCTCGAACACGGAGCCGCTGCTGCGCCTCAACCTGGAGTCGGTGAGGTCGGAGGAGCACATGCGCGAGAAGCGGGACGAGGTGCTCGCGCTGATCCGTTCCTGAGAGCCAGGTCGCTGAGGGCTGAAGCAGCCTACGCAGCTCTGCGCTCCGCGCAGCAACCCGGACGCAAAGAGCGCTTTGCCTCCCGCGATCATGCTCACTGCCTCCATGTCCCCGCTTGGCAGACCTGCCTGCTCAGCCAGCACGATTCCTCTCCTGCGAGCCCACCTGCACCTCCTACGTTGGGTGATCAACGTGCCGGGCACGCGACCCTCTGGATCGAGCTCGGCCGGAGACAGGCATCGGTTCGCTTGGGAATGCTGTTCTGGCGGATCTCGAACCGGGTGTACTTGCCGATCTGGTCGCCACGGCGGACGAATACCTCGAGGGCCACGCCCGGGCGCAGCGGACGCTCGAGGGCGCGGAACCGAAGACGCGCCTTGCCCGCGAACTTCCTCACTCGGCTGACTGGACAGCTCGCGCCCCGGCAGCGGACGAGGACCAGCGCGCCGGCAGGCGCACGAACCAACAGCATCCGAACGATCGTCTCTCCCGACACAACGCTGCCGATCAGCCGCACGACCGGGAACGGGCTAAGCAACCTCGGCGCCGGTGGAAGAGCCGCTCCGGGCGTGGAAGCGCCGGGAGCGGCTGCGACAAGCGGCTGTCGCACCGTGAGCGTGCGCGAGACCGTCGCGGAGGCGCCCTTATCGTCCGTTACACGCAGGGTCACCTGCTTGGGGCCCGCCGTTGAGAACGTGCGCGTAGCGAGCGCTCCGACCTCTTCGATCGTTCCGTCGCCGTCCAGGTCCCAAGCGTGCTCGCTGATGCGGCCGTCCACGTCATCCGAGTGAGAGACGAAGGTCACCTCCTCTCCGACGACCGGGGACGCAGGAAGAACGGTAAGGGCTGGAGTGGGAGGTTGATTCTCGGGCGGTGGAGGCGGCGGTGGCGGTGGCGGTGGCGGTGGCGGCGGTGGCGGCGGTGGTGGCGGTGGTGGCGGTTGGACGTTGATCACCCTTGTCGCCTCGCCGTCTTCGCCGATGCGGTCCCAGACATGAAGGCGAACTGTCCACGGGCCGGCCGCTGGGGCGGTCACGGTTACCTGGTTGCCGCTAAAGGTCTCTGCGCCTTGAATCGTCCACTCAGCCCTCGTGATCGGCGTATAAGAATCGGACGGCGTCGACCTGGATGTGAATGTCACTTGCATACCGGCAACCACCGGCTGCGGGGCCCAATCGAAGGCGGCAGTGGGGCGTGCGAGGGCGACGCTCTCGCCAAGCGGTGACACCACCGCCGCGACCGCCAGCAGGCAGGCCGTGAGCAGCAGCCTATGCGCCTGGTCAACATTTGTTCTAAGCCAATGTCGGGGACGTGGTTCTACTTGCGGTAGCACAGGCAGATCGAGGGGGTACCAGAAAGACCTCTTCGGGTCAGCGGCAAGGACTTCAGGGCGATCGGCTGATCGGAGGCATTCAGCCCCTCGTTGGCGCGACATGACTCACCCCGAGTCCGGCTGGCTACGAGTTCTTCAGCCAACCTTCGACCTCTGGGCGGTGGACGGGTGACCTGCTGTTCGGCCTGCGTGTTGCCGAGAGCGTCAGGGCGGTCAGGACCGGCGATCGGGGGCGGAACCGGTCTCCTCACCAGCTAACGGTCCTCACCCCCGGCACTTTGCGCGCAGTCGGGGATGCCCGCGGAGTAAATGGCCCGGCCGGCGACTTCGGCAGCGCCATGACCGCGATCCCGCAGCGAGAACCACGGCGCCGCGAACGATTCCCGGCGCCGTCGTTCGGCAGGTCGGCCCGCGACCTTGACAGCGCCGGCTACACGCGGCCGCTGCTGCGGCTCAACCTGGGGTCGGTCAGGTCGGAGGAGCACACGGCCGAGAAGCGGGACGAGGTGCTCGCGCGGATCCGTTCCGGAGGCCGTTGTGGATGAGGGCCAGAGCCGTGCCCAGCGCGAGCCCGGCCAGGCCGCCGAGGGCGGACCAGCCGAGCGGGCCGAGCTCGGGTTGGGCCTCCCCCGCTCCGCGGCCGCGCACGGGCAGGCCGCGATCGTCCGGGATCGCGCGCCGGAAGGCCTTGGCGTAGCCGGTCGCGAGTGCCGTGGCGGTCTCGGCGTCGGGCGCCTCGACCGTAAACGCGAGGTCGAGCCGGGAGGTGAGCTCGGCGGTGGAGTGGCGGCGGAGCCAGGCAGGTGTTGTTTGCTTGACCCCGGACAGCACGACCGCGTGGCGCAAGACGCGCTCGTCTCGGGCGAGCTCAACCCCCGTGTTGCCGCCGAGGTCGGAAGGGACCTGGATGACGAAGGCGCGCGCCCGGTAGTCGCGCTCGTTGCCCAGCGCGAGGGCGCCCGCGACCGCCGCCGCGGCGAGCGTGCAGACGAGCATCACCCTCACGTAGAGATCGTGACGGTTGACCGGCGCAAGCGCGTTGCGATCCGGGTAAGGTCACTCACCTAACTCGGGAGGTGGTCCGCATGCAGGGTGCGTCGACCGTTGCCGTTGCTTTCATGCCGGCGGCCGCAGTGCCGTCCGCGCAGCAAGCGCCGGGCGTCGGCCTGCCGCCGGTGCCGCAGCCTCCGCTGGTTCTCGCGCCGCTAAAGCCGATCTCGCCGCCATCGGCGCCCGCACCGTCCACCCTGGTGCCCGCTCCGGCGCCGAGCGTCCCGGCGGTCCGCATCCCGCGCGTTCCCGAGGTTCGGCTGCCGAGCGTGCCGCGCCTCGCGTCCCGGCGGGACCGGCTCC
>CAVVWD010000004.1:0-34524 GCA_963751835.1 uncultured Thermoleophilaceae bacterium
CGCCGAGGGGCCGGTCTTCTGGGAGGTGTGCGTAGCGGCGGCGGAGGTGGAGGTGGAGCACGAGACGGGCGAAGTGCGCGTGCGGAAGGTCGCCACCTGCGCAGACGTCGGCAAGGCCATCAACCCCCAGCTCGTGCACCGCCAGGATGAGGGCGGCGCGATCCAGGGGCTCGGCAACGCGCTGTTCGAGGAGATGATCTTCAACGACGGGCTGCTCGTGAACGACACGCTGCTCGACTACCGCGTGCCGCGTGTGAAGGACCTGCCCGGCGAGATGCACACCGTGGTCGTGGAGAACGCGGACGGCCCGGGCCCGTACGGGGCGAAGGGCTGCGGCGAGGGCGCCCAGGCCGCCGTGCCGGCGGCAATCGTGACGGCGCTCGCCGACGCCGGCGTGCCGGTCCGCGAGCTGCCGCTCACGCCTGAGCGCGTCTGGCGACGCATGCGAGAGATCGAACTAGACGAGGAGGGTCAATGACCGCTGTTGGGAAGGCCGCCATTGTCGGCACGGGCACGATGGGCCCGGGTATGGGAGCGGTGCTCGAGCGCGCTGGCGTGGACGTCTCGCTCTACGACGTGAGTGAGGAGCAGCTCGAGAAGGCCCGCCCCGGGGTGGACCTGGCGCGCTCGGTCCTCGACCGGCTGGGCGGTGAAGCAGACGGCGCGGGCGGCGCGGAGCTTCGTTTCGTGTCGGACTTGGATGCCGCGCTCGACGGCGTGGACATGGTCATCGAGGCCGTACCCGAGAAGCTCGAGCTGAAGCAGCAGGTCTTCGCCGAGATCGAGAAGCACGTCTCGGCGGACGCGATCCTCGCCTCGAACACGTCCGGGATCCCGATCACGAAGATCGCCGAGAACCTGGAGCATCCCGAGCGCGTGATCGGGACGCACTGGTCGAACCCTCCGCACCTGATCCCGATGATCGAGATCATCCCGGGCGAGCGAACCTCCGCGGAGGTCACCGCCGCGACCCAGGAGCTGGTCCGCCAGATCGGCTACTTCCCGTGCACGCTCAAGAAGGAGGTGCCCGGCTTCGTGGAGAATCGCGTGCTCTACGCGATCATGCGCGAGTGCCTCGCCCTCGTCGACGAGGGCGTCGTGGACGCGGAGGAGCTCGACCTGAACGTCAAGTGGGGCATCGGCTACAAGCTCGCCGTCGTTCCGCCAATGGCGCTGCTCGACATGGCCGGGCTCGACATCTACAACGCGGTCGCGAGCTACCTGAACCCGGACCTCTCGAACGAGAAGGGCGTCTCGAACACGATCACCGAGCGGGTCGACCAGGGCAAGCTAGGGATCAAGACCGGGGGCGGGCTGTTCGACTATGACGCCGACCGCGCCGCACAGCTGCAGAAGGAGCGCGCCACGGCGCTCGTGGCGGTGCGAAAGGCGCTGAGCTGAGATGGCCACCCGGGTCTCCCTGCTCGACGGCGGCTCGCTGGTCATCGACCAGGCGCACATCACCTGGAACATCGGAGCGGGCAACCCGGTCCGCTTCCCGGTCTACAGCGTGCTGATCGAGCACGACGACGGGCTCTTCCTCTTCGACACCGGCTACGACCTCGAGCACGTGCAGGCTGTCCTGCCGTTCGAGCTGCCCGAGCAGACCGACGAGCAGACCATCCCGGCGCAGCTCGAGAAGGTCGGCTACAAGCCCGAGGACGTGACGGGGATCATCAACTCACACCTCCACTTCGATCACGTCGGCGGCAACAAGCTGCTGCCGAACGCGACGACCTACCTGCACGAGGCCGAGCTGCGACAGGCCCGCTCGCCCGAGCCGTTCGAGCGTCTCGGGTACTCGGACAAGGGCTTCGACTGGGAGGGCGCCAGCTTCGAGCTGATCCACGGCGACGCCGAGCTGTTCAAGGGCCTGCATCTGTTCTACACGCCGGGCCACACGATCGGCCACTACTCGCTGATGATCGACATGGACGGCGGCCGGCCGCTGATGTTCATGGCCGACGTGTCGTACACCCCGGCCGCATACGAGAACGACCAGCAGGCCGGCTTCCACATCGACCCGGTCGCCGGCGTGCGCTCGATCCGGCGCATCAAGCGGCTCGTGAGGCAGCACGATTCCGAGCTGTTCTTCACGCACGACATGGAGTCGTTCCAGAACTACAAGCTCGCTCCCGACGGCTACGGGGGTTAGGAGGAGCGGATGAAGCTGAAGGATCGAGTGGCAATCGTGACCGGCGGCGCCCAGGGCATCGGCAAGGCGATCGCCGAGAAGCTCTCCGAGGAGGGCGCGTCCGTCGTGATCGCCGACATCAACGAAGAGGGGGCCCGCGCGGCCGCCGAGAACCTGACCGGCGAGGGGCTCGGCATCCGGGCCGACGTCTCCGACCCCGATGACGTGCAGGCGATGGTCGACGCGACGCTCGATAGGTTCGGCCGGGTCGACGTGCTCGTCAACAACGCCGCGATCGTGCCCTTCGTCCCGTGGGACGAGGTCGACATGGACCACTGGCGCAAGATCATGTCGGTGAACCTCGACGGGCCGTTCATGGCCGTCAAGGCGGTCGAGAAGCCGATGCGCGCAGCGGGCTACGGCCGCATCGTCAACATCGCCTCGAACACGATCCTCGCGGGCACTCCCAACATGGCGGCATACGTGGCGGCGAAGGGCGGGATCCTCGGGATGACCCGCTCGCTCGCGACCGAGCTGGGCGGCCACGGCATCACCGTGAACGCCGTGGCGCCGGGGCTCACGGAGACCGAGGGCGTCAAGGCCAGCCCGCACAACGAGGCGTTCGGGTTCGTCGAGCAGCTGCAGGCCATACCCGGCAAGGGGCAGCCGCGTCAGATCGCGCCGGCCGTCGCGTTCCTCGCCTCCGAGGAGGCGGAGTGGGTGACCGGCACGCTGCTCGTGGTGGACGGCGGCCACACCCGTCACTGATGCCGGCGCCCGCCACGACACGCTTCGGGGCGATCCTTGCCGTCGCCGACGTCGAGCGCGCCAAGGCGTTCTACGAGCGGTTCGGCTTCGCCACCGAGGCGATCTACGACGATCCGCCCTACGCGACCCTGGTGCTGGCCGGCGCGCGGCTCTCGCTCGCCGAGCAGGGGCACGACGCCGAGGACCGGCCCGGCATCGCGCTGGAGGCGCCCGTGGATCGCTCGCGCATGAACGCCGTGCTCGTGCTCGAGGTGGAGGACTGCATGTCGGCCTTCCACGACCTGCGCGACCAGGGCGTGGAGTTCCTCGCCGAGCCGTACTCGCCGCCGTGGGGCGGTCACCGCTGCTTCGCGGTCGACCCGGACGGCTACCTCGTCGAGCTGGAGCAGCCGGCATGAGGGCGGTCGTGCTCGCCGGGCCCGAGGACCTGCGCGTCGAGAACGTCCCCGAGCCCGCGCTCGAGGGTCCCGGCGACGCGATCGTGCGCGTGACCGGTGCGGCGGTGTGCGGCGCGGACCTGTTCCCTTACCACGGCCACACGCCGGGGTTCGAGAACGGGACGATCCTGGGACACGAGTTCGTCGGCGTGGTCGAGGAGGCCGGCCCAGCGGTGGAGCGGCTGCGGCGCGGCGACCGCGTCGTCAACACGAGCATGACCTCGGACGGCAGCTGCGCGCACTGCCGCGCGGGGCGGCGCACCCAGTGCGAGTCGCGCGCCCTGTTCGGCTACTCCGGCGTCTATCCGCGGCTCGAGGGCGGCCAGGCCGAGCTCGTGCGGATCCCGTTCGCCGACCGCTGCCTCTGGCAGATCCCGGACGATGTGTCGGACGACGATGCGGTGTTCCTGGCGGACATGCTGCCGACGGGGCACGGCGCCGTGCGCAGGGGCGGAGTCGGAATCGGCGACGTCGTCGTGGTCCTCGGCCTCGGCTGCGTCGGCCTGATGGCCACGATGGTGGCGGCGGGCACGGCGCGGAAGGTGATCGCGGTCGACGGGATCGCCGAGCGGCGCGAGCTGGCTGCGACCTTCGGGGCGGAAGTGGTCGATCCGGCGGGCGCGGCGGATGCCGTGGCGGCTTCGACCGGCGGGCTCGGCGCCGACGTGGTGATCGAGGCGGCCGGGGCAGCGGCCGCTCTGGACGCGTCGCTGTCGCTCGTTCGCGGCCGCGGCACGGTGTCGGTTGTCGGGGCACACTTCGAGCCCGACTATCCGCTGAACAACGCGCTGATGTTCGAGCGTGAGATCACTCTGCGCTTCACGGTCGGGGATCCGGGCGCGGACCGGGAGATGTTGCTGGGTGCGATCGCCGAGGGCAAGCTCGAGCCAAGCCGCGTGATATCTCATCGTGTGCCGCTCGATGACGCGCCCGACGCGTACCGGATCTTCGATGCGCGCGAGGCCGTGAAGGTTCTGCTGCAGCCGTGAGCCGTCGCGCCGCTGGCCTGGCGCTCACGCTGACGGCGTTGTCCGGTGTCAGCCTGGCGGCAACGCTCACGGCATGCGGGGAGAAAGAGAAGCGCGTCTCAGGGCCGTCGCGTGCCGAGGTTGGCGCGCTCGTGGCGTCAGGGCTGCGCGCGGTGGGCTCGGACGCCCCCCCATCGGGGATCCGGTTCGCCGGCGGACAGGTGCTTCGAATCAGACTCTCGTCGCCTGTGGCCGGCGGTCCGCTCGGCGCGCTACTGGCGCTGTTCGACCGCGTGAAAGGCAGGATCGAGCAGTTCTGCCCAAAGCCGGCCCTATTGCGCTGCCGCCCGTCGTTTCTCGCCTGGGCCTCGCCGCGATCGCGCCGTGCCGTCACGAGCAGTGTGACCGCCCTCGTTCGGCTGGCCGCGCGAACCTACGATGGGCAGCTGCTTGTTCGGCGTGCCGGCCCGCTGACCCAGATCGTCACGGCGAACGGCGAGTTGCTGGCCGCCGCGAGGGCGGTGGACGCGGGCATGGCGTTGTCGTTCGGGGGGCCCGACGCGTCGCGCCGGCCGCTGGAGCTTCCGGAGGCAGGCAGGCTCGAGCTCGAGGCGGACCAGGCGGCCCTGGGGGCGATGCAGCCGGCTCTGCCGCCGTCCGCCCGCCTGGCATTGGCCGGCGTACGGCGGCTGAGCGTCTCGGCGCCGCTCAGAGCGGCGAACCCATGAGGGCTACCAGCCGCGCAGAATGCGGCGAGCCTCCCGTAGGCCGGTATGCACCTCGAGGTTTGCACCCTGGTCAAGGGAACCGGAGCGCAGGCTGAAAGTGCCGGTTTTCGACTGATCCAGCACCCTGAAGCCGAGCTTCCGCGCCAAGCTGGCGGGGGTTCGCTCCGGGCCTCCAGCGAGTCGCCGTGGCCTCCTCGTGCGTTGATGAGGCGAGGGGGCGCAGAGTCGCCACTCGCCACCTGCCGAGCGCTTTCCCGATCCGCCGTCCGCGGATGCCAGCGCGGCGCGAGCCCTCCCATCGATGTCGTGGGTGAGCCCGATGCTCGGTGTCGCGACGACGCTGAGCGCGGGAGCGGGGGCCCGACCTGGCCGCTCCGTAGAAGCACTCAAGATCCGCCGTCGGGCTCCGGAAATTGACGCCGTCCGAGCGGGCACCGTGCGCCGTTAGCGGGGAGCGATCGGCGGTGATGTCGTGCGCGATGAACTGTCCGAACAGATGCCAGCCGGCTGTCTCGATCGCGTCCGTGCAGCTGTCACCACCGTCACAGAGACTGTCGGCCCGTCCGAGCGTAAGCAGCGCTACGGTCTCGCCCGCTAGCGCCGGCAGGTCGGGGAAGAGCCGCTCGTAGCGTCCAGAGGATCCGTCAACCGGTGCGTCGACCGAGCGGGCCGGAGCCAAGCAATGATCGCCGCCGAAGCCGCGCAAGACTTCGTGATGCGCGGAGCCGACGCGGGCGTGTCTACGCGTGCGACTCAAGCGGCCGGCCTGGACGGTTGCACGGGGAGGTCGTAGCAGCGCCGGACGCTCGACCCGATCCGGGTCACGTCCGTCCCGTAGATATGGATCGAGATCGCGGTGCGATCGCCCCCGTTGCGGACGCGGTGGATGTCGCCGGGTGGCGCGAACCCGCTCACCTCACCGGTCCTGTTCACGCGGGAGCCCGCCTCGACGAGGCAAGTGCGCCGCTCGTCGAGCTCGAATAGCTCCTCGCACTCCTTGCCCTGAATGACTCCGAACACGCACCACGTGACGTGATCGTGGATGGGCGTCACGTGTCCCGGCAGCCAGACCAGCGCCACGATCGAGAAGCTGCCGTCGCCCTCCGCGTGCAGCACCTCGCTCTTGTAAGTCTCGGGATCCCCGGCCCGCTGCTCGGCCGTGAGGATGCTCGAGGAGGGAAGGTGCCGCTCGAGCGCCGAGGCGACGAGCTGGGCTGTATACCGCCAGTTGGCGCGTTTACCAACGGCAGCACGGACCGCAGTCGTGAGCGCAGCCAGTCCAGGCGCCGCGCTCGGCACGGGACGCAGGCCTGGCTCGCGGGCGAACGTCTCCAATTGTTGCTGGCCGATCATGACCGGCTCCTCACATAGCTAGACCGCACGGCCGCCAAAAACTCACCGCGGTATCCCGAAGGGAACCCAGGCCGCGTGTGTGCGCGCGAGTCGATGAAGCTGCGGCTGATCAGATCCTCGGCCGGGGTCCAGCACGATCACGATCGGCTTCGGCCGCTCGGCGGTTGAGATGTAGACGTTTGGGTTCAACCCGACCGACGCTAGAAGGCGTGCTCCTCTGGGGCAACACGAACGGCGTATCGGGCTAGACGCAGTCGGTCAGGGTCTGTCGTCGCTGGTTGGCCTCCTCTCGGATATCCATGCGCAAAATCAGCGTGGCGCGCTGATCGTGTAGACGTGGCCGCACAGCAAGCAGGCGAGCCGTGGACGGCTTATGCGCTGAGAAGCCCGAGTCCAAGGGTCACCGCGCCGACGCTGAGCGACAGGCCCGCGAGCGGGAGCGTCAGTACCGAGAGGCTGCGCGGCGCGAAGGTCTCGCGCTCCTGGTCCCAGCGGTAGTTGCCGAACGCCGGCTGCCCGTTCGCCCGGGTCGGGACGACGCGCCAGCGCGTGTCGCTGCTCAGCACTGCGCCCTCGAGGAAGGCGGCGATCTTCCTCACCTACGAGCGGGTCCGCCTGACATGACGGTCGCGCGCGCAGGCTCCTCAGCGATGAGCCTGCGCGCGCGCCGATTGGTCACGAGTCACTCCTCAGGTCCCGAGCGCCTCGATCATCAGGCGCGCTGCCGCCCTGCCCGAATACTGCTGCTGGCCTGTGATCAGGTTGCCGTCGCGCACGGCGTGCGGCTTGAAGCGCCCGCTGACTATGAAGTTGGTGTTGTCGAGCTTCTTTGCCTCGTCCTCGATCCAGAACGGCTGGATCTTCTGTCCGACGAAGTCGTCCGCGAAGCGCTCCTCGGAGCTCGCGAAGCCGGTCCAGGTCTTGCCTTCGACGAGCAGGCGACCGTCGGAGAGGCGGGTCTCGAGCAGCACACAGGTGGCGTGACAGATCACCGCGGTGACCTTGCCGGCCTCGTAGAACCCGGTCACGAGCGCGTGGACGCGGTCGTCGCCCCAGAACGTGTACATCGGGCCCTGGCCGCCGACGAGCAGCACTCCGTCGTAGTCGTCGACGCTGATGGCGGCGAGCGGCTTCGATTCCTCGACCAGCTTCATGTGCGCTGGCGAGTTCACGAAGCCGAGGCTGATCAGATCCTCGGCCGAGTATCCGGACTTGTCGCGCGGGTCGCTCCACGAGTCGGCCCGGAGGGCACCGCCCTCCGGGCTCGCGATGTCCACCTCGTAGCCGTGCTCGGTGAACTCCAAGAGGGGATGCGCGAGCTCCGCCCACCAGAAGCCGATTGGCCAGCCGGTCTGTTCGGAGACGGCCGGGTTGGACGCGACGATCACGACCCGCTTCGGCCGGTCCGGGCTGAGGATGTCGACGCTTGCGGGCAACGCCGATGACACTACGACGCGTGGTGCCTCGGACCAACACGAACCGCGTATCGGGCTAGACGGAGTCGGTTACGGTCCCGAAGGCCGAGCGGGCGGCCGCCACGAATGCCGCCACCGTGGGCGACGCGTCGTCGGCGCGCCAGACCAGGCAGGTCTCGAGCGAGTCGGTCGGCTCGCTGACCGCGACGGCGACGATGCCGTCGGGAAGCCCACCAGCAACGGTCTGGGGGGCCACCGCGGCAGCCGGGATCTCGGCCAGGACCCCGAGATCCCAGCCCGTATGGAATGACTCGTTCCGCACTCGCGGCTCGAAGCCGGCGCGGCGGTAGATCGCCATGAACGCGTCGTGCAGGCGCGGGGCGATGTCCCGCGGGAACACCACGAACTCCTCGTCGGACAGCGCCGAGAGCGGGATCGCATCCTCACCCGCCAGGGGGTGCGCAGCCGGAAGGAGCGCGACGACGCGCTCCGCGCGTATCGGGGAGAGCTCCAGCTCGGCGGCGATCTCGGGGCAGAGGGAGAGGGCGACGTCGATGCTGCCGCTGCCGAATGCCGGAGGCATCCGTGCGTTCCACATCTCCTGGGCCAGCAGCTCGACGTCAGGGTGGCTTGCCCGGAAGGCACGGCCGAGTGCGGGGAGCGTCTCGAAGCGCGTGCTCCACGAATAGGCGATTCGCAGATGTCCGAGCTCGCCCGCGGCCGCGCGTCGGGCGTCCTCGGCTGCGCGGTCGGCATCCGCGAGCGTCCGCCGCGCTCCTTGAAGGAACGCGCGTCCGGCGTCGGTGAGCCTCACCTCCCGGGTCGTCCGGACAAAGAGCTCCACCCCGAGGTCACGCTCCAGCTGTCGGATCGCGGCGCTGAGCGGAGGCTGCGCCATGTGCATCCGCCCCGCGGCGCGGCTGAAGTTCAGCTCCTCGGCCACGGCGATGAAGTAGCGCAGGTGGCGCAGCTCAACCATGTGAGACCGGACGTCATTCTCCCTCATATCCGCTCCGTCTCGGGTTAGACCGGATCGGTGTTGGCCCCGGGCGACGCCGTTCCTAGGCTGCTCGCGTGGCTCCGATTGTGCACACCTACCGCTCGGGCGAGACCGGGCTGTTCGTCAACTCTTACCTCGTCGAGGGCGCCGAGGGCGTGGTGGCGATCGATGCGCCGCTGCTGCTCTCAGACGGCCGCGCCTTCCGGGCGCGCTTCGAGGCGCTTAGAAAGCCGCTGCTGGGGGTGCTCATCACGCACCCGCACCCCGATCACTACAACACGATCACCGAGCTGCTCGCGGGCGAGGACGTGCCGGTGATTGCGCATCGCGACGTCGAGCGGGAGATCCGAGCCAAGGACGACGCCAAGCGCGCCCAGTGGGGACCGATGTTCGGGGACGAGTGGCCCACGAGCGCAACATTCCCGAACAGGACGGTGGCCGACGAGGAGTGTGTGGAGCTCGGTGACCTGCGCTTCACCGCCTGGGATTTCGGGCCATGCGAAAGCGAGAGCGAAACCGTCTGGCTGCTGGGCGGCGGCGATACAGCCTTCGTCGGTGACCTCGCCTTCAATGGCACCCACGCCTACCTGGCCGACGGCCATACGGACGCGTGGCTGCGGGCGATCGACCGCGCAGAAGACACCCTCGCCGGCGTGCGCACGTTCTACGTGGGCCACGGCGCCCCCACGATGCCGGCCGTGCTGGCCGACCAGCGCCGCTACCTGCTGATGGCGCGCGAGGCGATCGCGCGAGCGGCGGCGGGCCGGGCGGAGCTCAGCGAGGACGAGGCCAATGACGTGACCAGCCTGATGGAGCGCTACCTGCCGTCTGCTCCGCTCGGCTGGCTCGTCGGGGCAGGCGCCTCGGCCGTCGCGAGCGAGCTCGCGAAGGAGGTCCCGGCCGCATGATCGTCGAGTACATCCGCTACCAGATCCCAGAGGACCAGGCGCAGTCGTTCGAGGATGCCTACCGCAGCGCGGGCGCCGCGCTCGACGCATCGCCGCACTGCGAGCGCTACGAAATCGCGCGCTGCACCGAGGACCCGACCGCCTACACGGTCCGCATCGAGTGGGACTCGGCCGACGGACACCTGCGGGGGTTTCGCGGGAGCCCGGAGTTCCGCAGCTTCTTCGCGGCGGTGAGTCCTTTCGTCGACAACATCGAGGAGATGCGTCACTACGACGTCCAGACCGTCGGCCCCCAGTGAGCCGCCCTCGCGTTCGGCCTTGAGCGAGCGGGCCATCGGCGGTCAATTTCGATTTGACGCAGCGGCGCCGTGGTGGCTTGCCCCGCCGGCCGTGCTCGCCTACGGTCTCGCCCTGCTCGGCCGCGCCGCGCAACAGTGGCGTGGGCGGGCGTGGCTCCGCGCCTACGCGCACGGGCTCTGGAACCTGTTCGACCTGACGCCGGAGGGGCGCCCCGACTGGGGCGAGCCAATCAGCTATCCGTGACCGAGCACGAGCCAACAGACGATCAACACGCGCGCAGCGTGGCTGCCGAGCCCAATCCCCAGCAGCTGCTCACCGCCCTGACCACGGAGCACTTCACCCTCCAGGGCGCGCGCTCGCAGACCGTCAGTGAGAGCGCCTCGCGGGCCTCGCTCTATCTCTTCTCGGTCTCGAGCACCCTGGTCGCGCTCGGGTTCATCGGTCAGATCTCGACGGTCGGCGACACCTTCAAGGTATTCGCACTCACTGCCTTGCCCACGCTCTACGTGCTCGGCCTCTTCACCTTTGTTCGCCTCGTGCAGAGCGTCGCCGAGGACTTCCGGTACGGGCGGGCGATCAACCGGATCCGGCACCATTATCTCGAGCTCGCGGGCGACCAAGCCCGCTTGTTCATGATGTCGGCTCACGACGACGCGATCGGGGTGCTCGCCAACATGGGAATCAAGCACTCCGCCTGGCAGGCCTACTTCACGACTCCGAGCATGGTCGCAGTGATCAACAGCGTCGTCGGCGGCAGCGCGGTCGCGATCGCGGTGGGGGCGATTGGCGATCCGCCGCTCGGGGTAGCTGCGGCCATCGGGGGGTTGGTAGCGATCGTCTCTCTGGCGGCGTTGCGCCGCTTCGAGACCCGCTACCTGCGGGCCGGGGTTGGTGAGCTCGAGATCCTCTTCCCCTCGCCGCAGCCCTAGGCATGATGAGTGATCGGGAGAGCACCGCACCGCGCGGGCTCGGGCCATGCAGTCCAACGTCTCGGGCTCGACACCGTCGAGGTCGACCCGCTCGTTGCCACGGCGACGGTCGCTCGGCCGCAACGGCCCTACCCTGGGGCTCCGGCGTATTTCGATGACGAGATTGGGGCGGCGGTCGGTGCCGGCTTTGCCATCGCCGACGCCTTGCTGGTGGGCGGCGTCCTCTGGCTCACGGGATCGGAGTCGCCGATGGTCTTCCCGGCCGGCGAGTCGCTTTAACTCGTGTGGCGGGCCGGTTCGAGCCGTGTTGGCGGCCGGGGTTTAGCGCCCTCGACGTGGACGTCGGGGAGCCAGCGTAGCCAGGTGGGTAGGTACCAGTTGCGCTTGCCGAGCAGTTCCATCGCCGCCGGTACCAGCACGAGGCGGACCACGGTCGCGTCGAGCAGCAGGGCGACGGCCACGCCAAATCCCATCTGCTGGAACATGACCAGGTCGCCGCGGGCAAAGCCGCTGAAGACCGCGACGATGATCAAGGCGGCGCCGGTGATGATGCGGCCGGTCGAGCCGACGCCGTGGGCTATGGCATCCGTGTTGTCACCTGTCTGGCGAAAGCGCTCTCGGATGCGGCTGAGCAGGAAGACGTGGTAGTCCATCGACAGCCCGAACAGGACCGCAAACAGAAACAGCGGCACCCACGATTCGACCGTGTCCACCTGCGGGAAGCCGAAGAGCTCGTTCCCGATCCCCTCCTGGAACACCAGTACCAGCAATCCGTAGGCCGCACCCACCGACAGGAGATTTACTGCGATCGCCTTTGCCGCGACGACGAGCGAGCGGAACGCGACCGTCAGCAGCACGAAGCTGAGCCCGAGCACGAACGAGAAGACGATCGGAAGCCAGTCGCCCATCGTGTCCGACTCGTCGATCGATTCCGCGGTATCGCCGGTCACGAGCACGTTGACGCCGGGGTCTGGAAAGGCCTGGGGAACGTCCTCGCTGCGCAGCTCTCGGACTACGTCGATCGCCTCCTGGCCAAGCGGATCGCCCCGTATGGGGACGGTCAGCACGGTGAGATCGCCGGTCCCGTTTGTCTCGAGCTCGGCGCGGCCGAGTAGATCCTCGCCGGCCAGCCCCTCGCGCAGGCGCTCGATGCCGCTCTGGACGGCGGGCGCGGCGGCGTCGCCGTCGATCACGATCTCGACCGGCTCGGTGGTCTCGCCGGGAAACTCGCTGTTCAGGGCCAGATAGCCCTGCTTGGCGGCCAGTCGGTCCGGAAGCGTGCTCACACCGGCCTCGCCCGACCGCAGCGCGAGCACGGGCACGGCCATGGCGAGCAGGACTGCCGTGGCGAGCACGAGGCTGGTGAGCGGCCGCCTCATCACCGCTTGCACCGTGCGCGACCAGAACGGACTCTGCTCGCGGGCCGCGGTGCGCCCGAAAAACGGGATCCGCATCGCGTTGACGCGATCCCCGAGCAGACCCAGCAGCGCCGGTAGCAGCGTCAAGGCGGCGGCAACCGATACCAGCCCGGCCACGATCGCGCCGGCGGCGAGGCTTCGCATGATCGTGTGCGGCACGAGCAGCAGCCCGACCATGGCGAGCGTGAAGGCGATGCCGCTAAACAGCACCGCGCGGCTCGCCGTGCCACCGACCGCGGCAATCGCGTCAAATCTCTCCCGCCCGTGAAGGCGCTCCTCGCGGAAGCGAGAGAGCACAAACAGCGAATAGTCGATCCCGAGTGCGAGCCCCATCCCGGTGAGCATGTTGGTGGCGAAGACAGACAGCGGAAACACCTGCCCCACGAGCGCCAGGAGCGCTAGCGCGACGCCGATCGAGACGAGCGCCATCAGCAATGGGATCAGCCCCGCCACCACCGAGCCGAACACGATCAGCAGCACGATGAGCGCGGCCGGTAACCCGAACCCCAGCTCGCCGTTGCGCAGATCCTCGTCCGCCAGCGTCGAGAAGTCGGCGTCGAGCGTGAACTCGCCGGTGATCGCGGCCTCGAACCCCTGCTGCCCGTCGGCGCCCTGCACGGCCTCGACCACGCCCTCGATGTCGTCCTCCGCGTCGCGACCGAGCGCCACCAGCACCCCCGTCGCATCGCGATCCCGAGACACCAGCCGCCGCTCGCCCGTGTCATAGAAGGTCGTGACCCCAATCGCACCCGCTCCCCACAGCTCCGTTGCCAGCCCCTGCACCCGCCGCTCGAAGCGTGGCTCGTCGACCGTCGCCCCCGGCCAGCGAACGACGACCACCTCGGTCGCGCGTCCCCCCAGCCCGCCCTGCTCGGCGGCAAAGCGCTCGGACACCAGCTCGTCGGCGCGCCTCGACTCCGTCTCGCTCGTGACCTCCTCCTCGCCCGACAGCGCATCACCCAGAAACGCCGCATTGACCGCGATCGCAGCCACCAGCGCCAACGCCCAACCCGCCAGTGTCAGCCAGGGCCGGCGAGCGCTCCAGACCGCGAGGCGCTCGGTCATCGCGCCCGGCAGCGGTGGCCGGTCGTCGTCACGGCGTTCTCACTCCCACTGACCCAGCGCGTAGCGGGTTCCGTCGTGATCCTCGAACAGCGCCCACCAGCCGAAGTGCTGCTGCCGTGGCGCGGTCGGGAACTCGACGCCGCGCTCGATTAGCTCGCGGTGGGTCGCCTCGATGTCCGTGCAGTTGAAGAACACCGGCGAGTGCGGCAGCTCGTCCGGCACCTCGCCCCGCGGCTCATGGGCGGCGCGCGGAGACAAGACGAGCAGCGGGCCCGCCGTCGGGAGGGCTCACCTCAATCCAGCGCTCGTCGCCGTATGACTCGTCGCGGCGGAGCTCGAACCCGATGCGCGTCGTCCAGAACTGCTTGGCGCGCTCCTGGTCGTCGACCGGGAGGACCACCTTGCTAACCCCGGTAATCATGCGTTCGAGGCTAGGCCGCGACGGCTCGCTGCGCATCGGCCTAGGGGACCCAATTGCCCTCCTCCCACGGTCGGAGGCGCGGACCAGCCGGGGACTAGCCGGGTGGCGGGCGGCGGCATCGAGCCGGGGCGAACCTCGCCGTGGTCGTACGCGAACACGATCGCGGCGGCGCGGTCGCGGACACCCAGCTTCGCGAAGATGCTGCCGATGTGGGTCTTCACGGTCGCCTCGGCGACGCAGAGGGTCGCGGCGATCTCGGCGTTGGTCGCGCCGCGCGCCATGAGGCGCAGCACGTCGTGCTCGCGATCGGTGAGCAGGTCGAGCAACGCCGCGTCACGAGCCGCGGGCGCCACGACATGGCGGTAGCGGTCGAGGACCCGCGGCGCGACACCGGGGTCGAACCAGGCACCGCCCCCGGCGACCGCCCGCACCGCGGCGATCAGGTCCTCCGCGGAGCTGTCCTTGAGCACAAACCCGGCGGCGCCCGCCTCGATCGCCCCCCATAGCACCTCGTCCTCGCCGAATGTGGTGAGCACGAGGACGGGACCAGCACCCGCCGTGCCCCGCAACCGCGCCGTCGCTGCGATCCCGTCAAGGCCCGGCATGCGGATGTCCATCAGAATGACGTCCGGACCCACGGCGGGCAGTTCCTCTACGGCCTGCTGGCCATCGACGCACTCGGCGACCACCTCGAACCCGTCGGCCGGGGAGAGGATCCGCGCCAAGCCGGCCCGGATGATGGCCTGGTCGTCGACGACGGCGACCCGGATCATGGGGTGGGCGTGTCCCCGGCCCGTACCGCCTCCTTCGCCTCCAACGGGAGTCGGCAGCTCACCCGCCAGCCCTCGGTTGTCGGTCCGGCGGCGAACTCGCCGCCGAGCGCGGTCGCCCGCTCCCGCATCCCGACCAGGCCGTACTTGGGTCGCTGCGGCTCGAAAGCCGATCTGGAGACCGTAGGTCCGATCGTCTCGGCGACGAGAGACGCCCGCCCCTCGCCCAGCTCGATCTCGAGAACGGTCCGCGCGCGCGGCGCGTGCCGGGCGGCATTCGCCAGCGCCTCCTGGCTAATCCGGTAGATCGCGATCCCGACGCTCGGGGCGATCCGCGACAGGTCCCCTCGCGTCCGCAGCTCGACGGCGAGGCCCCCGGCCCGCGCATCGTCCACCAGCGCAGGGATATCCCCCGACGAAAGGAGGGGTGGTGAAACAGCCGCCTCGTCTTCACTGCGCAGCAGCGCAACCGTACGGCGCAGCTCCTGCATGCTCCGCCGGCCCACCTCCTCGGCCGACCGCAGCGCCTCCTCGGCCGCCGCGCGGTCGCGGCGCAGCACGTGGCGGGCGCTGGTGACCTGCAGCATCACGGCTGCCAACCCGTGCCCCACAAAGTCGTGGACGTCGCGGGCGATCCGACGCCGCTCGGCGTGCAGCGCCTGCTCGGCGAGCTCGCGCCGGGCGGTGTCAAGCTCGGTTGCCAGCTGACTCTGGCGAGCCATCACGCGGCCAAAGATCCAGAGGATGGCAATGCCCCCGACCCAGTTACCGACAGCGATCTCGGACGGGTCCTGGATCAAGCTCACCGCCACGGGCGAGAGAACGGCGAGCAGCCCCAGCGCGACCGCCGCCACGAGCGACCGCGCCCAGGCCGCCACGACGAACGCCAGCAAGCAAGCCTCGAAGAAGAGTGGCTCGAGCTGCCCCGAGCGCTGGGCGACCACCACCGGGACAAGCACGGCAAGCGACAGCGCCGACAGCGGCACCTTGGGCACATAGGCCCACAAGGCGAAAGCGCCGACCACCACCGCGGCGAGGATGAGGTCTTCCGCTGACGACGGGTTGCCGATGGCGGCGGCGACGGCGACCCCCAGCGCGCCGACCGGGACCAGCCTGCGCACCTGATCGTTTTGAAACGTCTCCCGAGCCGATCCGTCCGACACGACCCGACGATACTGCCGCGCGCCGCCCTCCACACCACCCTGGAGACGGAGACGCGCTTCCGACCACAGGCGGAGCCTCCACGTCGAGCTCCCCGCTCGACGAGCGAGTCGGCGCCAAGCCCGTGCTCCTGGGCAGGCTCGGCCGAGGGCCTTCAGATCGCCTTCACCGCGGGCGGAGGATCACTGCCCTGGCGCTCCGTCGCCGCCGCGAGCCGCGTCCCGATGGGAGCGTCTCGGCCTTGGGCGCGCCCTCAGCGGCCCTCGAACTGATCGGCCCACGCGCGTCGGGTTGCCGAAGGTGTTGCGTCGGCTTGCCGGTCCTGTTGCCAGCGCGTGTTGAGCTGTGACAGGGGTGCTGTGATGGTCGCGGGCCATGCCGAGGGTTCGGCTTCGCGCTCGTGGGGAGGCTGGTCAGGCGTCGCTCCTGATGCTGGGGGTGTGCACGCTGTTGCTCGGCTTGGCGGTGGTGTTGTTCGCGTTTGGGCAGGCTCTCGGCTCGAAGGGCAGGCATCAGCGGGCGGCGGATCTGGCGGCGGTGTCGGCGGGGCAGGTGATGCGGGAGCTGTATCCGCGGCTGTTCGAGCCGCCGGTGTTGGCGAACGGTCTGCCGAATCCGCGGCATCTGCCGTTGCCGGTGTATCTGGCGCTTGACGCGGCGGGCGGCGGTGCGGGGCGCGCGGCGGAACGGGGTGGAGGTGAGCGGGCGCGGATGTGAGCTTCCCGGGCGGGGGGTTCGCGCCGACGCGGGTGGCGGTGTCGGTGCGCGGCGTTGTGCGGGTGCGGACGCGGCTGGGCGACGGGCGCCGCGGCACGCGGGCCGGGGAGGAGGTGCCGATCCGTGCGCGGGCGGCGGCCGAGATCACCCCGGACCTCGGCGCGGCGCTCGGGATGCCGGCGTTCGGCTCGGGCGGCGGCTACGACGGGCCGCTGGCGTACCGGATGGGGAAGCCGATGCGGCCCGACGTGGCGGCCGCGTTCGACCGGATGGCGGCGGCCGCGCGCCGCGAGGCCGGCCTCGTGCTGTCGATCAACAGCGCCTTCCGCTCCGACGCCGAGCAGGCGCGTCTGTTCGCCGCCAACCCGAACCCCAAGTGGGTCGCGCCGCCGGGCACGAGTCTGCACCGTTACGCCACCGAGCTCGACCTCGGGCCCCCGGCCGCCTATCCGTGGCTGCAGGAGAACCACCGCCGCTTCGGCTTCGTGTGGCGCTACAAATGGGAGGCCTGGCACTACGGCTACGGCGCCAATCCGCGCGACCGCCAGCACCCGGCCCGTTACGACCAGGGGTCGTGGGAACCCCCCGGCGGCGATCACGGGCGGGTCCATCACGGATTGCCGAGCTTCGTGCCGCCGCGCTTCCATGACGCGATCGCCAGGGCGGCGCTGCGCTGGAACGTGCCGATGAACCTGCTCGCGGCCCAGCTCTACGTGGAGTCCGGCTTCAATCCGTTCGCTCGCAGCCCGGCGGGCGCCGAGGGGATCGCGCAGTTCATGCCTGGGACGGCTGATTCGTACGGGCTTGACGACCCGTTCGACGCGGCGGCGGCCATCAACGCCCAGGCGCACCTGATGAGCGACCTCCTCAGGCGGTTCGGCGGCAAGGTCGCCCTCGCCCTCGCCGGCTACAACGCCGGAGCGGGCGCGGTCCAGCAATACGGCGGTATTCCGCCCTACGCGGAGACGCAGGCCTACGTCGCGAAGATCCTCGGGCTCCTCGGCGGCGCCGGAGACCTCCCGATCGCGACTGCCTTCGAGGTGCGGCTTGTCGAATGACCGCAACCAGACGTCGAGCCCACTCGAAGGATCGGCCAATCGCTCCAGGAGTACCTGCTCCGGGAATCGAGTGTGAATTCGAGGTTCTGCGCTGACACAATGCCGCCCGCATGAGCACGGCACCCAAGCGGCTGGCGAAGGATCTTTGGCGCTGGACGGCCCGCCATCCCGAGTGGCACCCGGGTGAGTTCGGCGCCGAGGTCGCGTGCTTCGCGGTCCGGGCCGGCGAGGACACGCTCCTGATCGACCCCCTCCTGCCGCCCGAGCCCGAGCCGGTGCTCGGCCTGGTCGAGGAGATCCTCGGCGCGCGACTGGCGATCCTCATCACGATCCCGTACCACGTCCGGAGCTCCGAGGAGCTTCGCCGCCGCTTTCGAGGCGACGCGAAGGTCACGATCCATGGGCATCCGGCGGTCGCCAAGCGGCTCAGCTCCACCAATGGGTTCGAGCCGATCGATCCCGGCACCCCGCTTCCGGCCGGGGTGAGCGCCCACGCGATCGGCAAGCCGCGCCGCTTCGAGACCCCCCTGCTTGTGCCTTCCCAGCGCGCGCTCGTGTTCGGCGACGCGGTTGCCGAGACCGGTGGGCGCCTGCGCGTCTGGGCCATGGAGCGCGTCGACGGCAAGGTCGAGCGCTTCTATCGCGAGCGCTTCAATCCGACCTTGAAGCCGCTGCTGGAGCTCGACTTCGAGCGCGTACTCGTGACCCACGGGCAGCCGGTGATGAAGGACGGTCAGAAGGCGCTGCGCTCGGCGCTGCGCTCGAAGCCCTGGTACCACCGCGGCTGACACGCTTAACGCCGAGCGGCCGGCGGTACGCTGCCGCCATGACCACCACCGTGAACGGAATCGACGAGCTCAAGGCGCTCGTCGGCCAGACCATCGGCCCGAGCGACTGGCGCGAAGTCACCCAGGCGGACATCGACAAGTTCGCCGATGTGTCGGGCGACCACCAGTGGATCCACGTCGACGTTGAGCGTGCCAAGACGGACAGTCCCTTCGGCGTGACGATCGCGCACGGGAACCTCACGCTGTCGATGGCCGACGGATTCCGGGACCAGCTGTTCCGGTCGGAAGGCTTCAGGATGGGCATCAACTACGGCTGGAACAAGGTGCGCTACCCGGCGCCGGTCCCGAGCGGCAGCCGCATCCGGGCGAGCATCGAGACGCTGTCGGTCGACGAGGTCGGGGGCGGCTGGTACCAGCTGGTCCAGAAGTGGACCGTCGAGATGGACGGCGGCGAGAAGCCGGTTTGCGTCGCCGAGTCGGTCGTGCGGCTGCTCGAGTAGGCCAGCGGCCTCGCCGGGCCGCCGGGCCCATCATCCGAGCGGCCTATCCTCGAAGCGGGAATGGCGACGAGTGTCACCAGTCGCGAGGAGCGCATAAAGGAGCAGCGCCGGGCGCTGCCGGACGCCCCTGGCGTCTACATCTTCCGCGACGCGAAGGCGAAGGTCCTCTACGTCGGGAAAGCGCGCTCGATCCGCAAGCGCGTGGCGGGCCACTTCTCCAAGCCGGGCGCGCGCGGCGCCGCCGACATGGTGTCCCAGATCGCCGACATCGAGTTCATCGCCACCGAGACCGAGGCCGAGGCGCTGCTCGCCGAGCAGGAGTTCATCAAGCGCTACCGCCCGCTCTTCAACGTCCGCCTGCGCGACGACAAGTCCTACCCCTACATCGCGGTCAGCCTCGACGAGGAGTTCCCGCGCATCTACTTCACGCGCGAGCGCCATCGCAAGGGCCGCGCCTACTTCGGCCCGTTCTCGAACGCCAAGCGCGTCCGCGAGACGCTCGACCTGCTCGGAAAGGTCTTCCAGTACCGCACCTGCGACGGGCCCCAGCCGGGCCGCGCCAGCGGGAGCCCCTGCCTCGACTACTTCATCAAGCGCTGCCAGGCGCCCTGCGTCGGCTACATCTCGAAGGAGGAGTACCGCGAGAACGTCGAGACCATCATCGGCTTCCTGTCGGGCCGCTACCGCCAGATCGAGCGGGCGCTCGACCAGGGCATGAAGAAGGCGGCCGAGCAGCAGGAGTTCGAGCAGGCGGCGATGTACCGCAACAAGCTCAAGGCCGTGCGCTCGCTGCTCGAGCGTCAGCGCATCTCGAACGAGGCGGTGGGCACGCTCGACGCGATCGCGGTGGCCGCCGAGGGGACGGACGCGAACGCGCAGGTCTTTCAGGTGAGGGACGGCGTGCTGGCGGACCGCCAGAGCTTCTACCTGGAGAACGCGGCGCAGCGCGACGAGGCCGAGGTGGCCGAGGAGTTCGTCCTGCAGTACTACGCGAGCGCGCTGGCCGTGCCGCCTCAGGTGGTGGTCCAGCGAAGCGTCGACCACACCGCGACGCTCGCCGAGGCGCTCGCCGAACGCCGCGAGGCCCCGGTGGAGGTCCGCCATGCCGAGCGCGGCGACAAGCGGCGCATCCTCGAGCTGGCCGAGCGCAACGCGCGGCTCGCGCTCGACCAAGACCGGCTGCGCTCCGAGCGCCGGCGCTCGCAGCGGATCGAGGCACTCGACGGGCTCCAGGGGGCCCTCGGCATGGAGGCGATCCCGATGCGGATCGAGTGCTTCGACATCTCGAACCTCATGGGCGCCCATACGGTCGCGTCGATGGTCGCGTTCGAGGGCGGCGCCCCCAAGAAGTCCGACTACAGGCGCTTCGGCATCCGGGGCTCCGTGCAAGATGACTTCGCAGCCATGGCCGAGGTCCTCTCCCGACGGATGGCCCAGTACGTCGCACAGCGTGAGCGCAGTCCACATGACAAGGAGTTCGACGAGAGCTTCGCGTCACTCCCCGCTCTGATCGTGATCGACGGGGGCAAGGGCCAGCTGTCGGCCGGCCTGAGCGAGCTCGGTCCGTTCCGCGACCTCGGGGTGACTGTGGTGAGCCTCGCCAAGCGGATCGAGGAGGTGTTCCTGCCTGGGAGGAAGCAGCCGCTCGTCCTCCCGCACGACACCCCCGAGCTCCAGCTGCTCCAGCGCGTGCGCGACGAGGCCCATCGTTTCGCGATCGAGTTCCATCGCGGCCGGCGGGACAAGGCGATGACGCACTCGATCCTCGACGAGCTGCCGGGCGTGGGACCGGCGCGCAAGCGCAGCATCCTGAAGCACTTCGGCTCCCCCGAGCGCTTCCTCACCGCCACGCCCGAGGAGCTCGAGGCCGTCCCCGGCCTGCCCGGCAAGGTGGCCCGGGACATTCACAACTACGTCAACAAAATTCGATGAGCACGGCGTACAAAGGTCACATTCAGGACTTCGTCGTGATCACCGGCTTCTCCGGCGCCGGCAAATCGCAGGCGATGGCCACGTTCGAGGACGCCGGCTACTTCTGCGTCGACAATCTGCCGCCCGAGATGATCGGATCGCTCGCGGACCTGTTCGGCCACGAGGGCTCGAAGGTCGAACGGGCCGCGGTGGCATCGGACGTTCGCGGCGGGGACTTCTTCGACGGGCTCGTCCGGGTGCTCGACGACCTCGACGACCTCGGCGTTCCCTACCGGCTGCTCTACCTCGAGGCATCCGAGCCGGTGCTGATCAACCGCTTCAAGGAGACCCGCCGGCGTCACCCGCTCGCGCTCGGGGGCTCGGTCGAGACCGCGCTGCAGCGCGAGCACGAGCTCCTCGAGCCGCTGAAGGAGCGCGCCGACGTCTGCATCGACACCAGCGACCTGTCGGCCAGCCGGTTGCGCAAGGTCGTGGCTGACAAGATGCTGCCGCGCGGCAAGGTCGGGAAGCTCGCCGTGACGTTCATGACCTTCGGGTACAAGCACGGCAGCCCGCGCGACGCCGACCTGACCTTCGACGTCCGCTTCCTGCCCAACCCGCACTACGAGTCCGACCTCCGCGAGCTCACCGGGCTGGACGACTCCGTGATCGAGTACGTCGAGCACTCCGACGGGATCGGCGAGTTCTACGAGCACCTCACACCGCTGCTCGACTACCTGCTTCCGGCCTACGAGAGGGAGGGCAAGTCCCACCTGATGGTCGGCATCGGGTGCACGGGCGGGCGTCACCGGTCGGTGGTCATCGCCGAGCATCTGGCCGGGCTCTACGAGGAGCGCGGCGAGCACCTGATCGACGTGGTGCACCGCGACATCGACAAGCCGCCGCGCCGTCCCTGAGGCCAGGCGGCCGCAGGCGATAGATTCAGGCGGCCACCGAAAAATGGCGCGGGCGGGTACTGCCCGCCAGGCCTGATCCTCGAAGGAAAGGGAGCACTCGAAATGGCCTTGAAGGCCGGCATCAACGGCTTCGGCCGAATCGGGCGCAACGTCTTCCGTGCGGCCCACGCCCTCGGCGCCGACATCGACTGGGTCGGCGTCAACGACATCACCGACACGAAGACGCTCGCGCACCTGCTCAAGTACGACACCATCCTCGGGCCGTTCCCGGGCGAGGTCGGCCACACCGACGACAGCCTGGTCGTCGACGGCGACGAGCTGCGCGTGTTCGCCGAGCGCGATCCGGCCGCGCTGCCGTGGGCGGACACCGGCGCGGAGGTGGTGATCGAGTCGACCGGACTGTTCACCAAGCGCCCCGACGCCGCCAAGCACCTCGAGGCCGGTGCGAAGAAGGTGATCATCACCGCCCCGGCCGGCGAGCCCGACGTGACGCTCGCCCTCGGCGTCAACGACGACGCCTACGACCCCGACAACCACGACGTCATTTCGAACGCCTCCTGCACGACCAACTGCCTCGCGCCGGTGGCCAAGGTGCTGCACGCCGCGGTCGGGATCGAGCGCGGGATCATGACGACGATTCACGCCTACACCGCGGACCAGCACCTCCAGGACGCGCCGCACAAGGATCTGCGTCGCGCGCGCGCGGCCGCGGCGAACCTCGTGCCCACGAGCACCGGCGCCGCCAAGGCGGTCGGGCTCGTGATTCCGGAGCTCGACGGCAAGTTGAACGGCATGTCCGTGCGTGCGCCCGTGATCACGGGCTCCGTGATCGACCTGGTCTGCCAAGTCTCACGCGCGACGACGCCCGAGGAGGTCAACTCGGCGTTCGTGGAGAAGGCCGACACGGGCCGGCTCGAGGGCATCCTCAAGTACAACGAAGACCCGATCGTGTCGAGCGACATCATCACGTCGCCGTACTCCGCGGTGTTCGACGCGCCGCTGACGATGGTGATCGACGAGCGGCTCGTGAAGGTCGTGGCCTGGTACGACAACGAGTGGGGCTACTCGAACCGCGTCGTCGACCTGGCGCAGCGCGTTCTCGCGGGGTCGCCGGTTGCCTGAGGCGACCCTCTTTACCAAGCGGACCGTTCGCGATCTCGAGGTGGGCACGGGCGACGCCGTGCTCACCCGGGTCGACTTCAACGTCCCGCTCGAGGGCGGGCGCGTGGTGGACGACTCCCGCATCAGGGCCGCGCTGCCCACGATCGAGCTGCTGCTGGGCGCGGGCGCGCGGCTCGTGCTCTGCTCGCATCTCGGCCGGCCCAAGGGGCGCGACCCGGAGACGTCGCTCGCGCCGGTCTCGGAGCGGCTCAGCGAGCTGATCGAGGTGCGCGTGCACCAGGCTCCCGACGTGGTCGGGCCCGAGGTGCGCCGCGGCGTCGACCGGCTCGATCCGGGCACGGTGCTCGTGCTCGAGAACACGCGCTGGGAGCGCGGCGAGACCCAGAACGACCCCGAGCTGGCGAAGGAGATGGCCTCGCTCGCAGACGCGTACGTGGACGACGCGTTCGGCGCGGCGCACCGGGCCCATGCGTCGACGGTCGGCGTGGCCGAGTTCGTCCGGCCGGCGGTCGCGGGGCTGCTCCTGGAGCGCGAGGTCGTGACGCTCCGCTCCATCGTCGAGTCGCCAGAGCGGCCGCTCGTCGTGGTGCTCGGCGGAGCCAAGGTCACCGACAAGATCGGGCTGATCGAGCGCTTCCTCGACGTGGCGGACGCCCTCGTGATCGGCGGCGCGATGTGCTTCGCGTTCTTCCGGGCGCAGGGCCTCCGGACCGGCGACTCGCTCGTCGAGGAGGAGGGCGTCGAGCTGGCCCGGCAGGCGCTCGCCAAGGCGGAGCACTCGGACTGCAGGCTGCTGCTGCCGGTCGACCTCGTGCTGGGCGAGAGCTTCGCTGCGGACACGGAGACGCGCGAGCTGGACGGGGTGGAGGTACCGGACGGCTGGATGGGGCTCGACATCGGGCCGCGCACGGCCGCCTCGTACGCGGAAGAGGTCGCGAGCGCCGGCACGGTCTTCTGGAACGGGCCGATGGGGGCGTTCGAGCTCGCGCCGTTCGCGAGCGGCACGCGCGTGCTCGCCGAGGCGGTGGCGCGGGCGCCGGGCACGACCGTGGTCGGCGGAGGCGACTCCGGCGCGGCACTGGCGCAGTTCGGGCTCGCCGATCAGGTCGACCACCTCTCGACCGGCGGAGGCGCCTCGCTCGAGTTGCTCGAGGGGAAGCAGCTCCCCGGGGTGGAGGTCCTCGATGACGCCTGACCCGCCCGAGGTCCCGCGCCGGCCGGCCATCATCGGGAACTGGAAGCTGTGGGGCACCCGGGCGGAGGCGCGGCCGAACTGCGAGCGCCTGCTCGAGCTGCTGCCCGACGAGCCGCGCAGGCCGGCCTCCGTGGGCATCTGCCCGCCGTTCACGAGCCTCGACGTTTGCGTCGAGACGCTGCACGGCGGCGGCGTGGCGGTCTACGCCCAGAACATGCACCAACAGGAGAGCGGCGCATTCACGGGCGAGATCTCGGCGGCGATGCTCCGCGAGATCGGGGTCGACGGGGTCGTGCTCGGACACTCGGAGCGGCGCGAGTACTTCGGCGAGACCGACCGCGCCCTGCAGGAGAAGGTCCCGGCGGCCCTCAACGCAGGGCTGCGCCCGATCCTGTGCGTGGGCGAGACCGAGGAGGAGCGCGAGGCCGGCGCGACCGAGCGCAAGCTGCGCCACCAGGTGCAGGAAGACCTCGAGCGAGTCCCCGACGAGCGGCTCGCCGAGGTCGTGATCGCCTACGAGCCGATCTGGGCGATCGGCACCGGCAAGGTGGCGACCCCGGAGATCGCGCAGGACGCGATCGCCTTCGTGCGGGCTCTTGTCGCGGGCCGCTCGCGGGACGCGGCCGCGCGCGTGCGCCTGCTCTACGGCGGCAGCGTCAAGCCCGACAACGCGGCCGAGGTACTCGCCCAGCCGGATGTCGACGGGGCGCTGGTCGGCGGCGCGAGCCTGGACCCGGACGGCTTCGCCCGCATCATCGCGGCAGCCGCGGGGTGACCCCGTCCAGCGTCTGTCTGGTCGTGCTCGACGGCTGGGGCCTCGCCGAGCCCGGCCCCGGCAACGCCGTGGCGCTGGCCGACACGCCCGTATTCGACGAGCTCTGGGAGCGCTGGCCGCATACGACGCTCACGGCCTGGGGCCCGGCGGTCGGCCTCCCCGAGGGTCAGATGGGCAACTCCGAGGTGGGCCACCTCAACCTGGGCGCCGGCACGATCGTCAGGCAGGACCTGCTGCGCATCGACGAGTCGGTCGAGGACGGCTCGTTCTTCGAGAACGAGACGCTCCGGGCGGCCTGCGACACGGACCGCCTGCACCTTCTCGGACTCGTGTCGGAAGGGGGCGTGCACGCGAGCATGGGGCACCTGCGGGCGCTGATCGAGCTCGCCGGCCGGGAGGGCGTCGTGGACGTCGTGCTCCACGCGTTCACGGATGGCCGGGACACGCTCCCGACCTCCGGGGCGGGCTACCTGGCCGAGGTCGAAGGCTGGGGCGGCGCACGGGTCGCGTCCGTCATGGGCCGCTACTACGCGATGGACCGCGACCGGCGCTGGGACCGGACCAAGCTGGCCTGGGACGCGATCGTGCACGGGCAGGCCGGGCAGCGGGCGGACTCGGGCGAGGCCGCCGTGCGCGCCGCGTACGAGCGCGGCGAGACGGACGAGTTCATCGAGCCGACGCTCGTGGGAGAGGAGGGGCGCGTGCGTGACGGCGACAGCGTCGTCTTCTTCAACTTCCGCCCGGACCGCGCGCGGCAGCTGACGCGCGCGCTCGGTGAGCCGGACTTCGACGAGTTCGAGCGCGGCGAGGCGCCTGACTTGAGGCTGACGACGCTCACCGAGTACCAGGAGGACTGGAGCTACCCGGTCGCCTTTCCGCCGGCGCGGCCGGAGGTGACGCTCGCCTCCTTCCTGGCCGAGCGCGGGTTGCGCCAGCTGCATGTGGCGGAGACGGAGAAGTACGCCCACGTGACCTACTTCCTCAACGGGGGCGAGGAGGACGAGTACGAGGGCGAGGACCGGCGCCTCGTCGATTCGCCCAGGGACGTGCCCACCTACGACAAGAAGCCCGAGATGAGCGCGCCCGCGGCCACGGAGGCCTTCGTCGACTCTTGGCGGGAGGGCGATTACGCCTTCGGGATCATCAACTTCGCCAACCCGGACATGGTCGGCCACACCGGAGTGATCCCGGCGGCGGTCCGCGCTGTCGAGACCGTCGACGGCTGCCTGGCGCGAGTTGTGAAAGCGGTTGAGGGCACGGGCGGGGTCTGTGTGATCACCGCCGATCACGGCAACGCCGACCACATGCTCGAGGAGGACGGCAGCCCCAACACCGCCCACTCGATGAACCCGGTGCCGTTGATCGTGACCGCCGATGTGGGCGAGCTGCGCGAGGGCGGCATCCTCGCCGATGTCGCGCCGACGATCCTGAGGCTGCTCGGGCTGGAGCAGCCGCCGCAGATGACCGGAAAGCCACTGTGCGAGCAATAAAAAAGTTGACACTATTGGACTCAGGTTTTATCCTCGCCTTCAGTAAACAACGACAGAGGTGAGATTCGTATGGCACTACTGGTCAGGCCCGAGCCCTTCTCCCGCGAGGTCGATCGTCTCTTCGACGCCTTCCTCGGTCAGGCCGAGCGCGGCGGACGGCGCTGGGTCCCCCCGATGGATCTGGTCGAGGCCGAGGATCACTTCGTCCTCAAGGCCGATCTCCCCGGCCTGCGGGAGGACGACGTGAAGATCGAGGTGCAGGACGGCACCCTCACGATCTCGGGTGAGCGCAAGGCCGAGCACGAGGAGCGCGAGCACGGTTGGTACCGCATCGAGCGTTCGTTCGGCGCCTTCAACCGCTCGCTCACGCTTCCCGAGCACGTGGACGCGAGCGCGATCAGCGCTGAGTTCAAGGACGGCGTCCTCGAGGTGCGTATCCCGAAGCCCGAGGAGCGCAAGCCGCAGCGCATCGAGATCGCCACGGGCGGCAACGGCAAGCCGGCCGCCGTAGAGGGCGCGGCCCAGGAGAGTTAGCTCCGAACGGAGTGCAGTCGGCGAGGCCGCCCGGGAGGGCGGCCTCGGCCTTTCTCGGGCCGCGTAGTCTGGCGGCCGTGACAGCCGGCCCCTTCACGATCGAGGCGCGCGACGAAAACGCGCGCGCCGGGCTCATCCACACAACGCACGGGGACGTGCGCACGCCGGCCTTCGTCCCGCTGGCCTCGACCGGCACGGTCAAGTCGCTGCACGCCGCCGAGGTCGCCGAGCTCGGCTACGACATGGTGCTCGGCAACACCTTCCATCTGTTCATCCAGCCGGAGCCCGAGCTGGTGGCGGAGATGGGCGGCCTGCACGAGTTCATGGGCTGGCGGCGGGCGATCATCACCGACTCCGGCGGCTACCAGGTCTTCTCGATGGGACACGGCTCGGTCGCCGAGGAGATCAAGCGCCGCCGCGACAGGCGCAAGTCGATGATCGTGTCGATCGAGGAGGAGGGCGTGCGCTTTCGCTCCTACCTCGACGGGCGCGAGCGCTTCATGGGGCCCGAGACCTCGATGGAGGTTCAGGCGCAGCTCGGCTCGGACATCGCGCTCGCGTTCGACGAGTGCACGCCCTTCCACGTCGAGCGCGACTACACCGCGCGTTCGATGGAGCGCACGCACCGCTGGCTCGACCGCTGCATCGTCTGGTGTGCAGAGAACGCTCCGCCCGGCCAGCTCCTCTACGGAATCGTGCAGGGCGGCGTGTACGAGGACCTGCGTGCGGAGTCGACCGCCTACGTCGCGGAGTCGGGCGTGCCGGGCATCGCGATCGGCGGCTCGCTCGGCCAGGAGAAGGAGCAGATGCTCGAGGTGGTCGGCTGGTCGGTCGCCCGGCTCGCCGAGCCGCCGCCTCGCCACCTGCTCGGCATCGGCGACGTCGACGATCTCGTGGAGGCGGTCGGGCTCGGCATCGACACGTTCGACTGCGCCACGCCCACGCGTCTGGCTCGCCACGGAACCGCGCTGGTCCCCGACCCGGAGAGCCGCTGGCGGCTCGACCTGACGAAGAGCGCGAACCGCACGAGCAGGGAGCCGATCGACGACCGCTGCCCCTGCGCCGCCTGCCGCGAGCACACGCGCGGCTACCTGCACTACCTCCTGCGCGCCGGCGAGCTGACCGGCAAGCGGCTGCTCACCCTCCATAACCTGACCTTCATGCAGCGCCTGACGAGCGGCATGCGGGAGGCGATCCTGGCCGGCGACTACGCGGCCCATGCGCGCGCGGTGCTGGCGGGGGAGCGGCCGTGACGCGCGCCGACGGCGTTCCCTTCTGGCTCGACGAGGACTACGCGCCCCGGCCCGCGCTCGACGGTCGCGTGGAAACTGAGGCGTGCGTGATCGGCGCCGGAGTGGCGGGCCTGTCGTGCGCCCTCGCGCTGGCGCGCCACGGCATCGAGACCGTGGTGCTCGAGCGGAGCACCGTGGCCGCCGGGGCGAGCGGGCGCAACGGCGGCTTCCTGCTCGCGGGGCCGGCGGCCTTCTACCCCGACGCGCGCGAGCGCTACGGGCACGACCGCGCCCGGCGCATCTACGCCGCCACGCTCGACACGCAGGCCGAGATGTACGCGCTCGCGGCCGATCTCGGTGCCGCGGAGTGGATGCGGCGCGTGGGGCTGCTGCGGGCAAGCGCCTCGGAGGAGGAGGCGGAGCACGTGCGCCGGCACGTCGCGGCGCTTCGCGAGGACGGCTTTCCCGCCGAGCTCGTTGAGCGGGACGCGCTGCCCGCCGCGGTCGCCCGTTACGCGCCGAACGGCTGCCTCACGGAGCACGACGGCGCGCTCCACCCGGGGCGCTGGATTCGCGCTCTGGCTCGCGGCGCCGAGGCCGCCGGGGCGCGCATCCACGACGACAGCCCGGTGGAGGGCCCGGTGCCGGCGCCGGGCGAGGGCGAGCTCAGGACGCCCGCGGGCGTCGTCGCCGCCCGTCAGGTGGTGGTGGCCTCGGACGGCGCGCTGCCGGCGCTCGTGCCCGAGTACGCCCCGCGCGTACGCGCGCGCCGCCTCCATATGACCGCGACGGCGCCGCTGTCCGAGCGCGTGACCGACCGGCTCGTCTACTCCCGCTGGGGGTACGAGTACTTCCAGCAGCGGCCCGACGGCCGCCTCCTGATCGGCGGCTTCAGCGACCTCGACGGAGAGGACTCGTACACCGACTCCGACAGCGGCAGCCCGAGGATCTGGGAACGGATCGAGCGCCTGATCGTCGAGGGCCTCGGCCTCGACGCGGAGATCACGCACCGCTGGGCGGGCGTCGTCGGCTACAGCGACGACGGGCTCCCGTACGTCGGCGAGGTGCCCGGGCGGCCCGGGCTTTACGTGGCCGGCGGCTACTCGGGGCACGGCAACGTGCCCGGCTTCCTGGCCGGCAGGCTCGTGGCCGACGCGATCGCGGGCGTGGAGCGCGACAAACCCGCGCTGTTCCCGGCGGACCGCTGAGCGCGACCGCCGCGCCGGCGCCTCGCTAGCGGGTGTTCTCCTCGATGAAGTCGCGCAGGTCCTGGATCTGCTGCTCGACGTCGTTCGCGTTCGGCGCCTGGGCGCCGCCGTCGCCGGTGGAACTGAGGGCCACGACCACCACCGCGACCGCGGCCAGCACCGCCAGCAGGGCGAGGAAGGTTCCCCAGCGCCGGCGCGTGGCCGCGCGCTGGGCGTCCTTCTCCGCGCGGCGCGGCGCCCGCGCGGCCGCCTCGGCGGGTGGGCCCGCCGAGGTGGGCGGGCCGCCCGGCTCGACGACGCGCGTGGCGGCCATCGCCCGGGTGGCGGCGGTGTCGTCGAGCTGGCGGGTGGCGTCGTAGGCGTCGTCCTGTGTGAGACGGCGCGTGACCTCGGTGGTCTCGCCCTGCAGGCCCGCTTCGAGCGCCTGTGCCATGTCGAGCGCCGAGGCGTAACGGTAACCGGGGTCGGGCTCGAGCGACAGGCGCACCGCGTCGTCCAGCTCCCGCGGAACCTCGGGCCGGTACTCCGCGATCGGGGTCACGGGGTCCTGCTGCTGTTTGAGCGCCAGCTCGGTGAGCGACGCGTACTCGTGCGGAAGCCGCCCGGTGAGGAACTGATAGGCGCACACCCCGAGCGAATAGATGTCCGAGGCGGGCCCGGCCTCGTCGCCGCGCGCCTGCTCGGGTGAGAGGTAGGCCGCGGTGCCGAGGATCGAGCCGGCCTGCGTGATGCGGGTCTGCTCGGCGGCCTTCGCGATGCCGAAATCGGCGAGCTTGGTGACCCAGGTCTCCTCGGCCTGCAGCAGGTTGCCGGGCTTGACGTCGCGGTGGATGACCCCGGCCCGGTGGGCGTAATCGAGGCCGTGGCAGGCGTCCCGGGTCGCGCGCACCGTCTGCTCGAGTCCGAGCTCACGGCGCTCGCGCAGAAGGTCGGCGCAGGAAGGCCCGTCGACGTACTCCATGACGATGTAGTGGCGGCCGCTTTCGGGATCCTGGCCCGAGTCGAACACCTGCACGATGTTCGGATGCTGCAGGCGCGCCGCGGAGAGCGCCTCGCGGCGGAAGCGCGCCACGAAGGCCTCGTCGTCGGCGAGGTGCTCGGCCAGCAGCTTCACCGCGACCCGGCGCTCGAGCACCGTGTCAGTGGCCATGAAGACCGTCGACATCCCGCCGGCTCCGAGGCGGCGCTCGATCACGTAGCGATTGGCGACCTGGGTGGGGGGGCTCATCCCTGATCTCCCTCGGGGGCGATCACGCCGCCGGCGCCGGCCCCGCCGCCGGACTCCTCTTCCGACGGCTCCTCCGCCGGCGGGACCGTCTCGGTCTCGGGCGGCGGCACCGTCTCGGTCTCGGGCGGGGGGACGGTCTCAGTCTCGGTCTCGGGCGGGGGCACAGTTACGGTCTCGGGCGGCGCGACCGTCTCGGTCTCGGGCTCGGCCGGCTCCTGCTCGCTCTCGGCCTGCTCGCGGAGCTCGGTGCAGCGCTCCTCGACGAGCTGGAAGAGGCGGTCGAAGCCGTCCTGGAGCCCCGAGCGCACGTCCTCGCTCACGTTGTCCGGCAGGTCCGAGATCGCCTGCTCGACCGGCTCCACGTTTGGATCGCGGGAACCTCCGAGCACGTCCTCGCAGGCGCCGACGCTGCCGTTCTGGATCCGGGCCTCGATGTTGTCCAGCTGACTCTGCAGCAGCGCCGCCGACTCGGCGGGGATCGGCTCGCCCTCATCGTCCGCGCCGCAGCCGGCCGCGGCCAGGCCGATGCCGAGTAGGGCGAGCAGGGTTGTGCGCTTGATCTTGGTCACTGTCCGCTGTAGAGCCGCTCCGCGAGGACCCGGGGCAGCCCGGCCTTCTCGATCGCGCCGGCGGCCTTCTCGATCGGATATTCGACGCGGCGCCAGCGCGCGGTCCACCCCTCTGTGTCTAGCAGGAGCCAGGCCGCCCTGGGGTCTCCGTCGCGTGGCTGGCCCACGCTGCCGGGGTTTATGAGCCACTCTCCGGCGGACAGGTCGGCCTCGTCGCCGTCGCGCGCCTGGTCCCCGCCGACCTTGCCGGACGGGTCGCGCCCGAACCAGAGCGCCACGTGCGAATGCCCGATCGCCGCCACCCGCCCCGACATCAGGTCCATGCACTCGTCGGCCTGCCAGTCCGAGAGGACGTACTCCCAGACCGGATCGCGCGGGCTTCCGTGGTAGAGGCCGGGCTCGCGCCCGGGGTCTGAGGCGGGGCGCCCGCGGAGGAAGGCGAGCGCTTCCGGGCTGATGTTCTCCCTGGTCCAAAGCGCCGCGGCCGCCGCGCTCGAGGAGAAATCCGAGATCGGGATCTCCTGGGTGACGACCAGATCGTGGTTGCCGGCCAGGCAAACGGTGCATGTCTCGCGGGCGAGGTTCACGCACCCGTCGGGCTCGGCGCCGTAGCCGACCAGGTCTCCCAGGCACCAGCGCTCGTCGACGCCCTCGTTCTCGACGTCGGCGAGCACCGCCTCGAAGGCGGGCAGGTTGCCGTGTACATCCGAGAGGAGAGCGATTCGCATGTGGGTGCCTTCTACGATGTCCCGGGATGGGGCGTTTGCGGCTGCCGCTGGCGATCCTGGTGGCGGTGGCCGCCGCCGGTGCTGCGACGTTCCTGCTGCGCCCGCGCAGCGGCGTGATCGAGCCCGCCCCGGTGGACGTGGAAGCGTACTTCACGGCCTTCCAACTCGATCGCGCAGAGGATTTCCGCAGCGTTCAGCGGCTGCTCGGGATCGCTGGCCTCGCGCTCGGCACGGGCACGATCGCCCTGCTCGCCTGGCGCCCGCCGCGACGGCTCTTCGAGCGGCTCGGGAGGCGGCCGCTGCTCGGCGCGGCGGCGGCCGGGGCCGGGATCTCGGTGCTGCTGGTGGTGGTCGGGCTGCCGATCGACGCCTGGCAGCGCTCGCGCTCGCTCGACGTCGGCCTGGCCACCCAGTCCTGGCCCGATTGGGCGTTTGACGTGGTCAGGTCGACCGCCATCGACGCAGCGTTCGCGGCCGCGGGCGGGGTGCTCGCGCTGGTTCTGATCCGGCGCTTCCGGCGTAACTGGTGGGCGCCGGGCGCCGCTGTGGTCGTGGCCTTCGGCGTCATCACCATCTGGCTCTGGCCGATCGTGATCGATCCGATCTTCAACGACTTCGAGCCGCTCCGGCCCGGGCCCGTGCGCCAGGACGTGCTCGAGTTGGCGCGCGAGGCCGGGGTGGACGTGGGCGAGGTGTACCGGGTGGACGCTAGCCGGCGTACGAGCGCGGCCAACGCATACGTGGGCGGGCTCGGGCATACCAAGCGGGTGGTGCTGTACGACAACCTGATCGCCGGCTTCCCCCGCGACGAGGTGCGGCTGGTGGTCGCCCATGAGCTCGGTCACCAGAAGCACAACGACCTCCCGCACGGGCTGCTCTGGCTGGCGCTGGTGGCGCCCGCGGGCACCTATCTCGCCCAGCGGCTTGCGGAGACCTTCGGGCGCCCCTACGGGCTCGCCGACCCGGACGTCAAGCCCGGGCCGATCGTGCTCCCGGCGGTGGTGCTCGCGGTGACACTCGTGTCGCTGCTGCTCGGCTCGGCGTCGAACGTGCTCTCCCGCCAGGTGGAGGCGCGGGCGGACCAGTTCGCGCTCGACCTCACTGAGGATCCCGCGGCCTTCGTCCAATTCGAGCGCCGCATCGCCCTACGCAACATCATCGATCCCGACCCTCCGGGGCTCACGCAGCTCTTGTTCGGCACGCACCCGACCACCATCGAGCGGATCGGGATGGGCGAGGCCTGGCGCCAGCCGCATTGATGGGCCGGCGCGCGCTGATGGAGCGGGTCGTTCGCGAGCTCGCGGCCCACGAGCGGCCCTCCGCGTCGGCGGGCGAGCGGCGCGCCGCCGAGTGGATTGCGGCCGAGCTCGACGCGGCCGGCTGCCGTGATGCACGGGTCGAGGAGGAACGCGCGCACGGCGGCTACTGGTGGCCGCTCGGGCTGCTGAACGCGGGGGCGGCGCTGGCGGCGCGGCTCGGCGGCCGCCGCGCCGCGGCGCTCGTGGGCGGGGTGGCCGCGGCGGCGATCTACGACGACGTGGGCGGCGGGCGGCTCTGGTTTCGCCGCCGCACGCTGCCGCACCGGCCCACGTTCAACGCGGTGGCGGAGGCGGGCGACCCGGAGGCGAGTCGCACGATCGTCTTCCTTGCCCACCACGACGCGGCTCACAGCGGCCTCGTCTTCCACCCGGCCCTGCCGCGCATCGCGATGAGGAGCATGCCGGCCCTCCACGAAAAGGCCGAGCAGAGCGTCCCGATCCTGTACGGCGTGTTCCTGGGCCCGCTGCTGCTCGCGCTCTGGGGAGTGCTCGGCCGGCGCCCCCTGCGTGCCGCGGGGATGCTCTTCTCGCTGGGCGCGAGCGCCGCGATGGCCAACATCGGCTCGAGCCGCGTGGTGCCGGGCGCCAACGACAACCTCAGCGCCGTAGCCGTGCTGGTCGCGCTCGCCCACGCCCTGCGCGAGCGCCCCGTCGAGGGTATGCGCGTGGTCCTGCTCTCGACCGGCTCCGAGGAATCGTTCATGGAGGGAATGCAGGCGTTCGGCAGGCGCCACTTTGCGGGGCTTCCGCGGGAGACGACCGAGTTCGTCTGCATCGAGTGCGTCGGCTCGCCTGAGCTCTGCGTTGTGGAGGCTGAGGGCATGCTGCGCATGCGCTACTACACGGGTGAGACCCGCGAACGCCTTGCGCGCGCCGGGCTCGACGCCCGTGTCGAGCTGACGCGCGGGCTCCGCACCGTGGCAGCCACTGACGCCCTGATCGCGCTGCGGGCGGGCTACCCGACCTGCACGCTCGGCGGCGTGGACGAGGCCAAGTTCCCCGCCCACTACCACTGGCCCACCGACACGCCCGACAACCTCAACTGGACGAGCGTCGAGGGCGCGCTGGCGGTGTGCGAGGAGTTCGTGCGCGGCAGGGGGTGCTAGGTCTGGCGGCGGGTTTGGTCTCCGCCGGCCGGGTCAGGGCTGGGGAAGGGTGTGGGACAGCGGTCGCTGCGATCCTCCTGGGCAAACAATCTTCGGCTGATGCCCAGCGTTCCCGAATCTGCATCGGCAGTGGGGTGCCTCTCGTACGGGAGTTGGCGTATCCGTCCTGCCGTGGTGGTCTCCCGGACCACCAATCCAGGACAGATCGCGCTTTCCTCAACGCCGGGTCGAACGATCTTCGATCCGTATTCTGTTCGCCGCGGCCGACGAGCCACACCCCTTACCCAGCCCCATACGCGAGACCAACCCGTCGGCACCAGCCAACGGGAGCCAGGCTAGGACGTGCTGCTTT
>CAVVWD010000005.1:0-107951 GCA_963751835.1 uncultured Thermoleophilaceae bacterium
CCCGGCTATGTGACTGGTGTCACACGGCAGCGTGTACGGTCCCGGGCCATGGCCGAGCTGACCGTCTACGAGAAGCGCACCTGCACCACGTGCAGGAATCTCGCAGCGCTTCTCGATGAGAGGGGGATCGAGTTCGAGCGGGTCGACTTTCACGTCGAGCCACTCTCCGAGGACCAACTGCGCGAGCTCGTTCGCAAGACGGGCGGGCCCGCGCGCGATCTCTTTCGAGCGCGGGAGCCGGTGTTCGCCGAGCTGAAGCTCGGCGAACGGGAGGTGGATGACGACGAGGCGATCGCCCTCATGGCGGAGCACCCGGCGCTGCTGCAACGCCCCGTCGTGGTCAGGGGCGAGCGGGCCGTGCTCGCTCGTCCCGTCGAGCGCGTCAACGAACTGTTCGACTGAGCATGCGCGTCGCGGTCGTCGATCTGGGGACGAACACGACCCGGCTCCTGGTGGCCGACGTCCAGGACGGTCAGCTTGAAGAGCTCGAGAAGCAGACGACGATCACGCGGCTCGGCCAGGGCGTCGATGCCACCGGCCGGCTGGCTGACGAGGCGATGGACCGTGTCCGGGAGACGCTGGACGAGTACCGCCAGACGATCGACAGACTGCAAGCCGAGGAAGTGATCGCCGTTGCGACAAGCGCGATGCGCGACGCGGACAACGGCCCGGAGTTCCGGGACGAGCTGAACCGGCGCTACGGAATCGACGCGCGGACGATCTCTGGTGACGAGGAGGCACGCCTGACCTTCCTCGGGGCGACGAGCGGCCGGACAGCGGCGGCCAAACGTCCTCCTTCGATGGTCGTCATAGACATCGGCGGCGGCTCGACCGAGTACGTGGTCGGCTCGAACGGCGCCGATCCCGACTTCCACGTCTCGGCGCAGATGGGTTCACGCCGCCACACCGAGCGCTTCCTGCAGTCCGATCCGCCGACGCACGAGGAGCTCGAGGCGCTCGCGGCCGACGTCCGCCGGATCGTCGAGGAGAGCGTTCCCGAGGAGGTTCGCGAGCAGACGGCGGAGGGCATCGCGGTGGCCGGCACGGCCACCACGCTCGCGGCGATCGACCTGGAGCTCGACCCCTACGACCCCGAGAAGGTCCAGGGCTACCGCTTGGGCCTGGCCGCGGCCGAGCGCATTCAGGCGATGCTCGCCGCCCTGCCGGTCGAGGAGCGAAGGGAGGTCACCGGCCTCCACCCCGATCGCGCACCGGTGATCGTCGCCGGGGTGACGATCCTCGTGGAGTCGATCCGCGCGTTCGGTCTCGACGAGATCGAGATCAGTGAGTCCGACATCCTGCAGGGTGCCGCGATGGCCGCGGCGGACCGCTGAAAAAGAACCGCCCGCATCATGCGGGCGGCTCTCAAAACGGCCCCATCAGGACGGGCAGGGGTACGTGCCATGAAAGGGCCTGGCGGTTCGGACGGCGGGAGGCGCCGATACGATGCGGCTTCGCCCGAACCTATGCACCGGTTGGAGGCCGACGGGTTTGCCGCACGGACACTCCACCCAGCGCGCACACTATAACCGACCACGCCAGATGATGAAAGGGTGCCGCCCGAATGCGCTGACCGGCGCCGCGCGGCCGGACCGCTAGGCCAGATTCGCCTTGCGCGGGTAGACGACGCTCGGGTCGGTGAGCACGTTCACGAGCGCCGGCCTGCTCGAGGCGAAGGCGCGTTCGATCGCCGGACGCAGCTCGTCGGGCTTCGAGACCAGCTCGCCGTGGCCGCCGAGCGCCCGCACGACCTCGTCGTAGCGGCAACCGGGCTGCAGGTCGGCGGCGACCGAGTAGCCGTAGATGAACTCCATCGGGTGCTTCTCGAGCGCCCAGATCCCGTTGTTGCCCATCACCCCCACGACCGGGACGCCGTGGCGCACGAAGGTGTCGAACTCCATCCCCGCGAAGCCGAAGGCGCCGTCGCCGAGGAGTAGGCAGACCTGCCGCTCGGGGTGCGCGAGCTTCGCCGCCAGGGCGAAGCCCGGACCGGCCCCGAGGCACCCGTATGGACCCGGGTCCATCCAACAGCCCGGCTCGTAGGTCTCGATCATCCGGCCCGCGAACGACACGAAGTCGCCGCCGTCCCCGATCACGACCGCGTCCCGATTGAGGACCTGCGCGAGCTCCGCGTAGACGCGCATCGGGTGGAGTGGCGAGCGGTCGTCGGCAAGGTCCGCCTGCTCCCCCGCCCGCTTTTCGTTCTCAGTCTCCCGCAGCGAAGCGACCCACTCCGTGCGCGCGGCCGCGGCGCCGGCCGCACCCTCGCGGAGCGCCTCGAGCGAGCCGACCACGCTGCCGTACAGCTCGACGGCGACCTCGCGCGGATGGGCTCGCTCCGGACGCGCGGAGTCGATCACGATGAGCTGGGTGTCCTCGCCGAACGAGGCGCCGAAGCCGAGCCTGAAGTCCATCGGGACGCCGACCACGAGCGCCACGTCCGCGCCCTTCAAGCCGGCGCTTCGGGCGCGCGAGAAGAACATCGGGTGGTCGGCCGGCACGCAGCCGCGTGCCAGCCCGTTGAGGAAGACCGGCACCGAGTGCTCCTCGCAGAGTGCGCGCAGGGCGTTCTCGCCGTGGGCCCAGTACAACCCGGTGCCCGCCATCACCACCGGCCGCGAGCCCTCGCGAAGAAGCGACGCCGCGCGATCGAGCGCTTGCCCGTCCGCCGCCGGCAGCACGACCGGGTCCGGCTGCGACGCGGGCGCGTCCGCGTCGACCTCCGACTCCATGAACACCTGGTCCAGCGGGAAGTCGATGAAGGTCGGGCCCGACGGAGGCGTGAGCGACGCCTTGAGCGCCTCGTCGATCAGCCCCGGGATCTCGTCCGTCGTCCCCGCCGTGCGTGCCAGCTTCGTCACCGGTGCGACGAAGGGCACATGGTCGATCTCCTGTAGCGAACCCATCCCCCACCGCAGAGCCGGCGCCCGCCCGCCGAGGGCCAGCAACGGCGACCCGTTCATCTGCGCCGAGGCCATCGCGCTCATCCCGTTGGTCACCCCTGGCCCGGCGGTGAGTGCACACACTCCGGGTTCCCGCGTGGCCTTCGCCCACCCTTCCGCCGCGAACGCCGCCGACTGCTCGTGGCGCACGTCGACGATGTCGATGCCCTCCTCGCGGCAGCCGTCGTAGATCGAAAACAGGTGCCCGCCCGAGAGCGTGAACAGCTTCGACACGCCGTGCGCCTTGAGACGCTTGGCGACGAGCCGACCGCCGTGGAGCGCGGTTCGCTGCTCTGCCTCGGTACCGGTGGACACGGGGTCGCGAGCCTACTGGATCGGGTATAAGCGAAGTGCCGATGCCGGACGGACTCGACGGCGATTTCCAGGGGACCTTCCCCTTCGAGCCGCGCTTCGCGAGCGTGGGCCGCGTGCGCCTGCACTACGTCGACGAGGGCCCGACGGAGTCACCGCCGCTGCTGTTCGCGCACGGCAATCCGACCTGGAGCTACCTGTGGAGGCGCCAGATCGCCGAGCTGTCGGCCGCCGGGCGCCGCTGCGTCGCGCTCGACCACATGGGCTTCGGACGCTCCGACAAGCCCCCCTACTTGTCCGGCTACTCGCTTCAGGCCCACATCCACAACGCGATCGCCCTGATCGATCAGCTCGACTTGCGCGACCTCACACTCGTCGCGCACGACTGGGGCGGCCCGATCGGGCTGGGGGCGATGCTGGAGCGCGTCGAACGGCTGCGCGGCCTCGTCCTCATCAACACCTGGGCCTGGGAGCTGCCGAGCTTCCTGCCGCCCTTCCTGCGTGAGTTCCGCACCGAGGGGCTGGGCGAGATCCTCGCGCTCGGCGGCAACCTGTTCGTCGAGTCGATCCCCGGCGGGATGGCCAAGCGCGAGATCGACCCGTTGATGATGGAGGCCTACCGGGCGCCGTTCCCCGACTACTGGTCGCGGGTCGGCACGCTCGCTTTCCAGCGCGAGATCCCGCTGACCGAGCGCGACCGCAGCGCCAGGCTCATGGGCTCGATCCACGAGAGCCTGGACCGGCTCGAGGTGCCGGTGAAGCTCGTCTGGGGCATGCGCGACCCCGTATTTCAGCCGGTGTTCCTCGAGCAGTGGCTCGAGATCTTCCCGGGCGCCGAGGTGGTTAGGGTCGAGAGCGCGGCGCACTTCGTCCCGGAGGACGAGCCGGACGCTCTCACCGAGGCGCTGCGCAGCTGGCCCGACGAGAGCTAGCGCGCCGCGGCGGCGCGCCGCGAGGCCGCCTCGATCGACTCCAGGTTGCGCGGGAGGACCTCCACGCGCAGCCGGTTGCCGAACACCACGTGCAGGATCACGCCACCGAAACGCTCGGCGAGCCCGCGCGCCTCGCGAATGGCCGCGTCGGCCTCGGCCTTCGGGATGCCGCAGGACTCGAGGAAGCGGGGCGCAATCGGACCGTCGAGCTCGCGAGCCGTCAGCTCGAGCTGCTCGGTGCGGAACAGCCCGGCCGTCGCGCCCGCGGTCGGCTGAATGACCACGGCGGCGATGTCATCCGAGAGCAGGCGCGCCTCCTGGCGGACGCTGGCGATCAGCGCCGCCGCGGTGGCCTCAGGGCCGAGATCTGCCAGCAGCGTCTCAAGGCGCTCGCGTCCGAGGATGCCGCCGTTCACGCGCGCCTCCATGAGGCCGTCCGTGAAGAGGGCAGCGACCGCGCCGGGCACCAGTGGCACCGTCGTCTGACGTAGCCCCGTCCTGACCCCGACCCCGATCGGCGGGGAGGATCCCGCGGTCACGGGCTCATGGGCCTGCGGGCCAACGACGATCGGTGCAGGGTGCCCGGCGCTCGCATACGTCAGCGAGCCCGTCTCCGGATCGTGCACGGCCAGAAGCACGGTTGCGAAGTCCCCACCCAGGTTCTCGTCGATCACGCGCCCGGCCACCTGCAGCGCCACTCGAGGCTCGAGACCGGCCTCGAGGTAGGCGCGCAGCGTGTAGCGCATGAAGGCGGTGCGGGCGAGCGCGCCGCGTCCGTGGCCGGACACGTCGCCGAGGATGAAGCCAACTCGCCCGCCCGCCAGCGGGAGCACGTCGTAGAAGTCTCCGCCGGCGCCCGGTCCGTCGGCCGGGCGGTAGGCCACCGAGGTCAGCAGTGCACCCACGCGCTCTGGCACCGGGGGCAGCAGGGCGGTCTGAAGCAGGCCGACCTCCTTGAGGAGCTCGCCGCGCTGGCGCTCGAGGCGGCGGTTGCGGAGGGCCGAAAGGAGGTAGGCGAACCCGAGCAGGATCGTCATAGCGGCGAGCAGGGCGAGCGCGACCCTGATCTCGTCAGGCACGAACGAGAGGGCGTCGCCAAAGCTGGCGAATACCGGGCCGAAAGCCTGGTCCGCCCCGGCGCTGGTGTCGGCAACGAGCTCGTCCTCCGGTGCGGCGTCGCCCGCGTCCCCGCCGGCGTCACCCGATACGCCAGACAGCACCGCGGCCACGTCCACGGGTGCGGCCGTGGCGGTGGCGCCGAGCGCGGCTCCCGGAGCGGCGCCTGCGCCTGCGCCGGTCCCCGTTCCGGTGCCATCGCCGCCGCCGCCGACGTTCTGGCCGGCGGGACCGACGGTGATCCGCTTGCCACCCGAGCCGGTCTCGACGATGAACTTCTCCGAGGGAAGCGTCGTCGGATCCGTTTGAGGCGCCGGGGTCGTTCCCGGGTTCGCGGAATTCTGTCCGCCGGGCGCCTGTCCCGGAGTCTGATCGCCACCGGGCGTCGCGCCCGACGGAGCGGGCTCCACTACCGCCTCCTCCACGTCCGGCTTGCTCGCGCCGCTCGGCGCGGGGACACTGCCCGGCTCCTCGCTGCCGGGCTTACCGAAGAACCCAGGGAATCCCCTGCGGCCCGAGCTGCCGGACGGCGCCGGGCCTGGATCCGGCGTCGGCTCGGCCGGGTTGGGCGTGGTCGGCGGGGTCTCGGGCTCCTCCGGGTCCTCCGGCTGACCCTTCGAGCCGCCCCCGGGCGGCATGTCGCTCGGCGCAGGATCGACCCCCTGCACGGGATCTTGCACCGGCGGGGCAGCGCCCTGACCCGATGGCTCCGGCGGGGCCGGTGTGGTTGGTGCGGCGGGCGTGGCCGGCGCAGCTGGCGCGGGCCCGGGTGCGGCCGGCGCGGGCTCGGGCGGCGGCGCCTCCGCCTGGGCTGCTACCGGCTCGGTCGGAACCGCAACCGGCTCGGTCTGTGCAACCGGTTCAGTCTGTGCCACGGCAGCGGCGCTGGGCACCCCCTCGTCGGCTTCCGCGCTTGCAAGCGGGCCATTGGCGCTTCCACCAAGCAGCACGAGCGCGATCGCAAGGAAGGTTGCGACGCTCGCAAGAGCACGGGCTGCTCGGACCCGTGCGTCGTGACGCAGGGGGTGGAAGGGGACCACGTGTTTTATCTCGGCATTTCGGGGCGCCGGCTTGAGTCGGATGTGAAAAATTCATCCGAACGTCCGCCCAGCTCGAACGGCAGCGAGTAGGGCACCAGCGCGCGACCGATCCGCATCCTGCGGCGCCTCTCCTCCGTGAGCAGGACCACGTCTCCAGTATGCCCCCGGATATGCCTCAGCGCGACCGATTCCGCTCCCCAGCGGGCGACAACGCCCGAATTTGGGCCATTGCGCACTCTGCGGGCTTCGGATCCACCGCCTGCGACGCCCCGGCGTTGCGCAGCGGCACCGGACGCAGCCGTGCTTCGCCGGCCCTATTCCTTCTCAGGATGCGGCTTGCCCGGCCAGGAGCCGGTCGTCCGGTAGACGGCCTGCCGGGTGCCGTGGTCGATGCCCTCTTTCACCATCCGAAAGATCGCGCCCTGGATGGCGCCTGCGAGCAGGAGTTTGCTCCAGGGGATGTCGCGGTGCTTTGAGTCCGGCGGCTCCTCCTCGTCGACCAGGCCCCAGAGCTGATCAAAGATCTTCCTCGAAATGGAGCCGGCGATCAGACCTGCGGCGATCGACACCGGGATGAAGAAGAGCTTGGCCATGCCGGGTGTATACCCGACCGCGTGGAGCGCTGTCGGGCCCCGCCTACCATTGCCCCTGCCCGGGTAGGCGAATTGGCACAGCCCGCGCCCTTAAAAGGCGCCGCTCGCGAGAGCATTGTGGGTTCGAGTCCCACCCCGGGCACTCACCCGCTCCTCACTCCGCGTCCGCGAGGATCCTGTAAAGGGACTTGCGGGCGTCGCCCAGGATCCGCTTGGCCTCGGCCACCTGCCCCTCGTCCCCGGACTGCGCCACCTGGATCGTGGCCATGCCGACCTGCGCGATCAGCGTGCGCAGGTCCACGAAGTCGCTCGGGACCTCCTCACCGGCCTCATCCCATGGGCTGCCGAGCGCATCGCGGTTCTCGTCGACGTACGCCCTGCCCTCGTCGGTGAGCTGGAACGACCGGCGCCCGGCGCTCTCCTCCGCCTGGATCAGGCCCTCGTCCTCGAGCTGCGCCAAGGCCGGGTAGATCGAGCCAGGGCTGGGGCGCCAGGCTCCGTCGCTGCGCCGCTCGATCTCCTCCATGAGCTGATAGCCGTTGCGAGGCTCCTCCTCGAGCAGCAGCAGCGTCGCCGCCCGGACGTCGCCGCGGCGCGCCCGTGAGCGACGTCCCCCGGGGCCGAAGCCCATACCGCGCCAGGGGCCCTGCCAGAACGCGCGCGGGTCGTAGTGGCCACCGTATCCGTGGGAGCCGTGCCTTCCGTGTCGGCGGGTCATGCGGTGAAGGCCGGGCCTGCCGAACCAGTGGGCTGCAAATGCATGCATCGTTGACCTCCTTCAGCGAGCTGTCTCGATAGTCAACGATATATCAAGTTAGCTCACCTATCAAGGAGAACCGACGGAGCGGGGCGCCGGCCGGAGACGACCGGGCGCCGAGACGCCCCGGCGCCCGTAGGCCGCTCCCGGCGACCTTGTCGATCCGTCTTGCGGACGTAGTTGAGCCTTGGACCGTCAGGCGGCGGGGGCGTCGACCTCCCGCAGCGCGGTGACCTTGCCGTCGTCACTCACCGTCCAAACGGCGATCACCGCCATGCGCTCGCTGGACCCGTCCTTGCGGTGCAGGTGCAGCGTGTACGCGACGATGACCCGGTCGTCGGCCTCGAAGAGCTCGTCGAACTCCGGCTGGTCGATGCTCGCGTACTGCTCGCGATACTCCCGGCCGCGTGCGAGGTACCCGGCCTTGTCCGTCGTAGCCCCGTTCGCGTGATGGACGAAGTTGTCAGCGAACGTCGACTCCACGAGGTCGAGGTCGAAATCGCGGTCGCACATCTTGTACGTGATGTCCTTGATGAACTCGAGCTTGTCCATCAGCCGCGGCAGGTCGCGTGGATCTGAAGCCGAACGCGTTCGTCGTCGCCGAGGTCGAATTGACGCAGCGCGGGCATGGAGCGACTCCTTTCCTCGGGGTGCCGGGAGCCTAACGAGCGGGTGCGGGCATGGGAAACTTTCGGGCTACGACTTGGCGCGGCTGCGCGCGCCCTTGCGGGCCGACGCGCCGCGTTTGCCTGCCTTTGCTCCCCGGGTCCGTGCGGCCTTCCGAGCGGCGGTCTTGCGGTCGCCGCGCCGGATGTGGCCGCGGAGCTCCGTGACCGTCGCGTCGAGCCGGTCGACCGCCTCGCGCAGCGGCTTGGGCGCCCGCTTGCCGCTATTCGAGTGTGCGGTCAGCTCGGTCAGCTGGCGGGCGATCTTCTTGCGAACGCCGCTCGCGCGCATTTGGCTGTAGAGCTTCTTGTCCTTGGTCTTGGCCATCGTCTCCTCGCGTGTCGGGTCACTCGCCGCTACCCGGCGCACGACCCGGCTAGACATGTGGCGGTAAGCGCGCGCGCAACTCGCGCATTGCTACGGTGTTTCGGCGGCGGGTACCCACCCGTAGGGGTCACCACTTTGGAAGCTTCTGCTCTCAGGCATTCAGCCGGAATGCCCGCGCTCGCGGGGCGTTCGCCGCTACTGCGGCTACAGAGCGACGAGAGACTCGTCGCTCTGATTCGTCGTGGCCACCACGGCGCGTTCGAGGCGTTGGTCCAGCGCTACCAGCCACGACTGCTGGCCTTCTGCCGGCACATGCTCGGCTCCCAGGAGGACGCCGAGGATGTCCTGCAGGAGGTCTTCGCCGCCTCGTTCAACGCGATCTGCGCCGACGACCGGCCGATCAACGCGCGCCCGTGGCTGTACCGGATCGCCCGCAACCGCTGCCTGAACCACCTGCGTCGCCCCCAGCCGGCCGGTCAGGACTCGATGGACGTGTTCGAGCGTGACGGCGGCGTCAGCACCGCGGACACGGTCCACAGGCGCGAGGAGTTCCGCCACATCGTCTCGGACGTCCAGGAGCTTCCCGAGACCCAGCGCACGGCGCTGCTGCTGCGCGAGATCGACGCTCTCTCGTACGACCAGATCGCCGAGGCGATGGACACGACCGTGCCGAGCGTCAAGTCGCTCCTCGTGCGCGCGCGCGTGGCGCTCGCCGAGGCCTCCGAGGCCCGGCTCCTGACCTGCGGGGAGGTACGCCTGGAGCTCGGGCAGGTCGCCGAGGGCCTGACGAAGTCCTCGCCGCCGGTGCGCCGCCACCTCAAGTCCTGCGACCGCTGCCGCACCTTCAAAGGCGAGCTGCGCGCCACCACCAAAGCGCTCGCGGCGGTCTATCCCGTGGCGCCGTTCATCTTCCTCAAGAAGCTCTGGGTCGCGAAGCTCGGCGTGGGCGGCGCGTCCGCCGCGGCGGCTTCCGGCGGCGGCGCGGGCGCCGGAGTGGCCGGCACCGGCATGGCCGGAGTGGCCGCGACCGCGGCCGGCGGTATCACCGCCGGAGGCGCGGTCTCGGCCGGAGTCGGCACGCTCGCCTCCAAGGCCGCCGCGGGCATGGCAGCCGCCGTGATCGTGACCGCCGGCGCCGTCGAGGTGAAGCACGCGACGCGGAGCCCGGTGGCGCCCCCGGCGCCCGCCGTCGTGGCCCAATCCCCGGTCGCACCGGCTCCGGCGGCGCCCGCCCCGGCCGAGACGAAGCCGGCCAAGGCCGCGAAGGCAAACGGCAAGCCGAAGCCGCCGGCCGCGAAGCCCGAGCCCGCCGCTCCGGAGCCCGTCGCCGCCGCGCCGGTCCCCGAGCCGGTCCCGGCTCCGGCTCCAGCTCCAGCCCCCGTCCCGGCGCCCGCGCCGGTCCAGGAGGAGTCCTCGACAGTGGTCCTGCCGCCGCGCGAGGAAGAGCCGCCGCCCACCGAGCCTGCACCCGGTGAGCCGGTCGAGCCGCCCCCGCCGCCCGGTGAGGGCACCGCAACCACTCCCGTGCCGCCGCCCGCCCCGCCCGCCGGAGAGCCTGCGCTGCCGCCGGCCCCGCCGCCGCCTCCGCCGCCCGCTCCCTAGCGCCGGGCCAGCACGACCCCGCCGAGGCAGAGCGCCCCGCCGGCGAGCGCCAGGACCGGAGGGGTCTCGGAGAGGATGAGCCAGCCCATCAGGATCGCCAGCGGCGGCACGAGATAGGTCGTGGCCCCCATCCGCCCCGCGGTCGTTTGCGAGAGCGCGTAGGCCCAGGTTGTGAAAGCGAGAGCCGTCGGTACCAGACCGAGATAGACCATCCAGCGGACCGACGAGCCCGGCGCGCTGCCCAGTTCCCCCACCATCGTGGGTGCGAACGGAAGGCATGCCAGCGTCCCGACCGCACACGCAAGAAAGGTCACCTGCAGCGCCGAAACGCGGCTCAGCACCGGCTTCTGCGAGACCACCCCGCCCGCGTACGCGAGCGCCGCCAGCAGGCACAGCGCCGCTCCTCCCCCGGCCGCGATGCCGCCCTCCGAGGTCGCCAGCCCGATCAGCACCGCGCCCGCGAACGCGACCGCCGAGCCGGCGAGCAGCGAGCGCGGAAACCCCTCGCGGAGGAGGATGCCGGCGAGCAGCGCGATCAGGACCGGGCCGACGTTGACGAGCATGGCGGCCGTACCGGCGTCGATGCGTCGCTCGGCCTCGTTGAGCGCGACGCTGTAGATCCCGAACCACAGGAGGCCGCACATCACGATCCCGGGGATGTCGCGGCGAGCCGGCAGCGGCTCACGGCGCACCGCGACGACGGCGCCGAGGGCGAGACTGCCGACCAGAAGCCGGCCGAGTGAGAGCGCGCCCGGCGAGATGTCCTCCCCCGCGGCGCGGATCCCGATGAAGGCGGACGCCCAGGCGGCCACCGTGACCAGGGCGGCCGCGCCCGCGAGCACCGGGACGCGGGTGGGTGCGGGGGCGGTGACGGACACGGTTGTGGCCACGGCTGAGGACGAAACGTCGCCGGACCCGGATCCGTGAGATGAGCGCGCCGATTACCCTGCTGCCCGTGATCGACTACGACGACTTCATGAAGGTCGACATCCGCGTCGGGCGCGTCACGCGCGTGGAGGACTTCCCCGAGGCGCGCAAACCGGCCTGGAAGCTCGTTATCGACTTCGGCCCCGAGATCGGGGAGAAGCGCTCCTCGGCCCAGATCACGAACTACTCGCGGGACGAGCTCGAGGGCAGCCTCGTGGTCGCCGTGGTGAACTTCCCGCCGCGCCAGATCGGCCCGGTCAGGTCCGAGGTGCTGACACTCGGAGTGCATGACGAGGAGGGTCGGGTGATCCTGCTGCGCCCCGACTCCGAGGTGCCACTAGGCGAAAGGATGTCCTGAGCGATGACCGTCGACGCTGCGGTAGAGGACTACATCGACTCGCTGCCCGACGAGCGCCGCGAGACTGTCCGCGCAGTTCATGAACGTGTGCTCGCCGAGGTCCCCCAGCTCGACGTCAGGATGTGGAACAAGTTCATCGGGTACGGCAGTTACCACTACCGCTCCGCCTCTGGCCGCGAGGGCGACTGGTTCCCGATCGGGCTGACGAACAACAAGCGCTACGTCTCGCTCTACGTCTGCGTGGCGGACGACGACGGCTACCTCGCCGAGCAGAACGCCGAACGGCTCGGCAAGGTGAGCGTCGGCAAGAGCTGCATCCGCTTCACGAGGCTCGAGAACCTGGACCTCGACGTCGCCGGCGAGCTCTGCCGGCGCGCGGCCGAGCTCGTCGCTGCGGGCCGCTTCGCGATGTAGCGGCTCAGGCCGCGGCCGCCGGCGCCAGCCCGATCACCTTGAGGCGCCGCTCCAGGGCCTTCATCGCGAACGCCCGCGTCTCCTCCATCGAAGCCCCCAGGATCTCGGTCTCGCCCTCGACGTACCACTTGGGCTGGAGCACGGCGTCGGCGATCGGCGCGACCTCTCCGAGCGTGCGCGTGATCGCCTCGGCGTACCTCGGCGCCTCCTGCGCCATCTCACGCAGGAAGCGCGCCCCGAAGGCCACGTGGCGGTGCTCGTCGCGGGCGATCTTGTTGAAGCCCTCGCAGAAGCCCGGCAGCGTGCCGACCTCCTCGTTGTACTGGAGGATGAAGTGCTGCCCGGTGAGGGCGAGCATGCCCTCGATCACCATGTGGTAGAGCGTGACCGCCTCGACCAATGCCTCGAGGTCCTCGGGCTTGCGGGCAAGGTGGTCGACGCGACCCTTGAGCATCTCGTCGAAGAGCTCGTTGAACTCGGGGTTCACGTGCTCGCTGGTCTCCACAAGTCGCCCCTGGAGCGAGTCGGCCTCGAGTACCCCCACCTCCTCGTAGAAGCGGTTGAAGAAGCGCACATGGCGCGCCTCGTCCGCGATCTGCGTGCATAGGAAGATGCGCATCTCCTCGGTCGGAGCGGCGCGCATCATCGGGCCGAGCTCCTCGGCCACCTTCTGCTCGCCGATGAAGAACGAGGAGAGCCCGTACATCCGCTGGAAGCGCTCCTGCTCGGGAATGCGCTCGTGCCAGTCGATCCGGTCCTGGGTGAAGTCGATGTCCTGGGTCGCCCACTGCTGACGCTCCCAGAGCTCGTAGAGCTGCGCGTAGCTCAGCAGGTTGACCTCGCCGCGGTCCGCCGACTCCAGCACGGCCGGGTCGCTCGTCGCCTGGAAATCCTCGCGGTCGGTCCGCTGGATGACGGAATCGCTGGCGTCCATCTCTCTCCTCGATGCTCGCTCGTGCTCGGATTGCCAGCGTACCGAAGCTTGGCTGGCCAGCCAACTCAGGGGCCGGGCTCCGCCGTCGCCTCGATCCGGACCCGCCCCTCGGCGCCTGTGAGCGTGCCCACATACGCGTCTCCGGGACGCAGGCCGTCGAGGGTTGACGACACCGACGCGAGCCCGCCGCTCGCCTCGAGCGTCCTGCCGTCGATCTTCAGGCCGTACGAGCCGCCGTCGTTCGTCCGCAGCTCGACCCTTATCGAGATGAACGCGGGCACCCTGACCACGCGCGGCCTCACTTGGCCGTTCTCTCCCGTGAACAGGGCGAGCGAGCGCGCGGGCTCCTCGTCCCCCGCGCCGCCGGGCTCGGCCTCCGGCGACGGGGCGGGCGGCTCGGGCGCGGTCTCCGGCTCCGTCTCGGGCTCCTCCTCGGTCTCCTGCGGCTCCGTCGGAACCTCCTCGGTGGCGGTGGTCTCGGCCGTGGTGGGCGGCGAGGTCGCGACCGTCTCGGGCTCCTCGTCGTCGTCGCCACAACCCGCCGGCGCGAGCACGAGCGCGAGGGCGAGCGCGACTGCGACGGTGCGGAATGACACCGCGGGCCTAGATGCTGAGCGAATCGCCGGGCTCGAGCACCTCGACGGTCGATTGCCTGCGGCCCTCGCCGGCCGTGCGCTCCTCCACGTCCGCCTTGAATGCCTGGGCGTCCGTCTCGATCGGCGGGAACGTGTTGTAGTGGCAGGGGATCACCGTGCGGGCGGCGATCAGCTCGCAGGCGATTACCGCGTCCCGGCGATCCATCGTGTAGTGGCCGCCGATGCACACGAGCGCCGCGTCGAGCTCGTCGCGCTCGGCAACCAGGCGCAGGTCGGAGAACAGCGCCGTGTCGCCAAGGTGGTAGACCGTCTTCCCGCCCAGGTTGATCACGAGGCCCGCGGGCGTGTTGACCGTCCCGCCAGGGGTCGTCGAGGTGTGCCAGGCCGGCACCAGCCGTACCCAGCCGCCGTCGAACTCGACGGTCCCGCCCAGGTTGGGGTCAGCCACGTTCTCGACGCCGTGGCCACCGAGCTCGTCGGCAAGCTCCACGATCGCGACGCACTGCGCGCCCGTGCGCTTGGCGATGTCGACGATGTCGCCCCAGTGGTCGCCGTGGCCGTGGGTGAGGAAGACATGCGTGGGATTCACGTCGGAGGCCTGGACGGCCGCCTTCGGATTCCCGGTCAGGAACGGGTCGACCAGCACGCGCGTGTCGCCGTCGCTCAGCTCGAAGCAGGCATGTCCAATAAAGCGGATGTCCACCGTCAGTTCCCTCCGGATGATTCGGGTTCGTCTTCGAAACTTCCCAGTTCACGGGCAAGCTCCCACCCCACCGCCACGCCGATCATCATCCCCATACGGGTCTCCTCGGCGATCAGCTCCTCGATGGTCGCGGCGCGAGCGGCCTCGTCCTGCTCGCGCGCTGCCGCGCGCACCCGGCTGGCGTGCGCCTCGCCGAACCAGCCGCCCTCGCTCAGCGCCTCGCCGAGGATCCGCTGGAGCTGAGGCGCCGCCGCCGACACGAGCCGCTCGGCGCCCTCGAAACGCCCCGGGTCCGACAGCGCGCGCACGGCAGCCTCGAGCTGCTCGTCCGTGAACATCGCGCGGGATACTAGGCGCGCGCGGCCGTCAGTAGGCGCTCTTCTTCGTGAAGAGCGGCAGCACCAGGCCGAGCACGGCCCCCACCGCGGCGCCGCCCACGGCCGCCGCGATGTTCGCCTCCTCGGTGGTGAGCGACAGCAGAAGGAGGACGACCGCGATCACGTACACGCCGAGCAGGTCGTTCTCCCGGTCCTGACCGCGGCGCGCCGCCATGCGGTCGTCGACGAGCCAGGCACAGAGCATCCCGAGCGCCGCGCCGTTGGCTCCGAACACCGGGTAGAGCGGGAAGTCCTCGAGGAGCGGCGGCGTCTCGAGGGTCACCGCGAGGCCGGCGCCGGCGGCGCCCGCGAGCACGAATATGGCAACGGGCACCAGCGGACCGAAGCGCCGCTCCAGGAGTGTCCCGAAGATCGCCACCGGCACGAGGGCGACGAACGCGTAGCCGAGCTGGTCCCCGTGCAGGAACGGAGCGACGAACCAGCGCCAGACGTCGTCCTGCGGCGGCAGGATGATGTAGCCGGGGTCGAAGCTCGGGTCGGCGGCGTAGACGAGCAGCGCGGCCACGCACACGAGGAGCAGCGCGAAGGTCGCGTACGGGCGCGTGTCGGGCGCGATGCCGGCGATCTCCTCCGCGCGCAGCCGCGGCAGCTTCGCCCGGCGCCTGCGCTTGGGCTGTGCCTCACCCCCGGATCGGTCGATCTTCGGTGCCCGCTTGCGGATCCGCTGGCCGCAGTACGGGCACTCGGTGATGTACGGGCTCACCTCGGACCCGCAGTTCTTGCACACGACGAAGAGGTCGGGCTGCGACACGCCCTCTCAGAGTACCCGCCCGGAAAAGCCTGCTCGTTCGGCTACTCGCTCGGCGCCTCGGCTGTCTCCGGCACCGTCGCGTCGAGGATCTCCCGCACGACCTCGCGCAGGTCGTGGTTGGCCTCGTAGACCACAACCTGGCGGGAGGCGCCGTTGCCCTTCTCGAGGATGTCCTCGAGGCCGTCGAACTCCGCCGCCGAGCCGAGCTCCTCCGCGTGCGGGCGCAGGCGCTCGATCAGCCGCCGGGCGAGCTCGGGCACCGGGACGCGGCTCCTGTCGGGCAGATCGACAAGCGAGCCGGCCAGGCCGTGGCGGGCGGCGAGCCACTTGTTCTCGTCGAGCATCTCGTAGGGGTAGCGCGACAGCTCCTTGCCCGCCTCGTAGTGCTCCGCCAGCTCCTTGACCATCGCCTGAATGAGGGCAGCGATGGCGAGCGTGTGCTCGACCCGGGTCTGGGAGTCCATGCAGCGGATCTCGACGGTGCCGAAGTTCGGGTGCGGGCGGACGTCGTACCAGAGGTAGGTGTAGTCGCCGATCACCTTCGAGCTCATCATGAACTCGATTCGGCGCGCCCAGTCGGCGAAGTCGTCGTAACGCGGCGGGATGCCGACGCGCGGGAAGGCGCGGAAGATCGGCGTGCGGGTCGAATCGAGGCCCGTGGAGTCGCCGCGCCAGAACGGCGAGTTGCCCGACAGCGCGAGCAGGAGCGGGATGTGCACGCGCATCCCGTTGGTCACGTGGATCGCCTTGTCCGGATCGTCCAGGCCCACGTGCACGTGGGTGCCGAAGATGATCTCCTGCCGCGCCACGAACTGCAGGCCGGAGATGAGGTCGCGGTAGCGCGTGCGGGCCACCACGCGCTGGTCCTCCCAGAGCGCGAACGGGTGCGTCCCCGCCGACCCCATCGAGAGGCCGCGCCTGTTCGCCGCCTCGTTGACGGTGCGCCGCAGCGAACGCAGCTGAGCACCCGCCTGGGCGGTGTTCTTGCACGGCGTGGTCGCGATCTCGCACACCGACTCCATCAGCTCGGGCTTCACTTCGCCCTCGGCGATTGCGTCGGCGCTCACGTCCTCGAGCAACGTCTCGATCGCGTTGGCCAGGTCGAGGGTCTCGTCGTCGACGATCATGAGCTCCTCCTCGATCCCAAGGGTGTAGGAGGGGCCCCCGAAGCGGTGCTCCACCTTGCCATCGTATCCGGAGGTCGCGGCGGCAAACGGGGTATAAAGCCGGTTGACCGAGTACGAAGGAGAACCGATGCCACTCGGCTACGACGGCCTGCTCTACATCCTCGCGTTCGACCACCGCGGGTCCTTCCAGAAGAAGATGTTCGGGATTCAGGGCGACCCAGCGACGGAAGAGACCGAGAGGATCGCCGACGCCAAGCACCTCATCTTCGAGGGACTCGTGAAGGCGACCGAGCAGGGCGCCGAGGCGGGCGTCACCGGAGCCCTCGTCGACGAGCAGTTCGGCGCGCCGACCGGGCTGCCCGGCCAGGCGAAGGAGCGCGGCCTGCTGCTCGCTATGCCGGTCGAGAAGTCCGGCGTGGACGAGTTCGACTTCGAGTACGGCGACGACTTCCCCGCACACATCGAGCAGTTCGATCCGGACTTCTCCAAGGTGCTCGTCCGCTACAACCCGGACGGCGGCAAGGACGTGAACGGGCGCCAGGCCGAGCGGCTCGCCCGGCTCGGCGACTGGCTGCATGAGACCGGGCGCAAGTACCTCTTCGAGCTGCTCGTCCCGGCCGAGGAGACCCAGCTCGAGCAGGTCGGAGGCGACGAGGACCGCTACGACGCCGAGCTGCGCCCCGAGCTGATGCGCCGCGCGATCGTCGAGCTCCAGGAGGCGGGGGTCGAGCCGGACATCTGGAAGATCGAGGGTGTCGACCGTCAGGAGGACTGCGACACGATCGCCCGCACCGCCCGCCGCGACGGCCGCGACGGCGTGATCTGCGTGGTTCTCGGCCGCGGCGCCGACGACGCCAAGGTCGATCACTGGCTGCGCCAGGGCGCTCCCGTGCCCGGCTACGCCGGCTTCGCGATCGGCCGGAGCATCTGGTGGGACGCGCTCAAGGGATTCCTCGACGGAGGCCTTCCGCGCGAGGACGCGGCGCAGCGGATTGCGGACAACTACCTGCGCTTCGTCCGCGTGTATGCGGACGCCGCCAAGGAGCCCGCCACGGCATGAGCCTGAAGGTGCGGAAGCGCATTTTCGCCCCGAATCCCGGTGGTAGCCTTCCGCCCACCATGCGGATGCGCCAATCGCTCGCGCAGTTCGAGGAGGCCTTCCGCGAGGAAGCCGCCGAGTCGATCGAACGCCGGGAGTTGCTGCGCAAACGGTCCGCTCAGCGTGCGCGTTTCCGGCGCGTGCAGCGCTCGCGCAAGGCCGGCAAGCTCCGTTTCGTCCTGCTCGCGCTGACGCTGATCGCCACGGCCGTGATCGTGACGATCGTCATGTTCGAGACGCTCGCGATGCTGGCCGGCTGAGCCGGTCAGCGACCGTTCCTCGCGCCGATACCTGAGCCGTTCGCGTCCTCGCGGATCTCGATGTAGACCTCGCGCCGGAATACCGGCACCGAGCGCGGCGCCTCGATTCCGATGCGGACCTTCTCACCCGTGATCGCTAGAACCGAGATCTCGATCTCGTCTCCGATCATGATGCTCTCGTTGGACTTGCGCGTCAGGACCAACACGCCGGGCGCCTCCCCTGCCGACGGAATTGCCTCACTCAATAAAGCACCCCTCACCGGTGCGCGCAATGGACAACCGTCGCGCGCGACGAGGCAGGTCGATTGCGGCCCCCTGATTGCTAGTGTGCGCGCCGCTTGGCACGGAGATCGCTAAAGCCACAGCTCAACCAGATCCGGACCTGGGTCCGGCAGGGGCGCACGGACGCGTGGATCGCCCATCAGCTCGACGTCTCGGTTGCCGACATCCGCGCCTTCAAGCGCGAGCACGAGCTCGCCCCGGCCGAGGCCGGCGAGACCGAGGGCGAGATCTCCGCGGCCGGCGCCGACCTCGTCGAGCAGGACCTGCGCGCCGAGGACGACGCGCTCGTGGCCGCGGCGCTCGAGGCCGAGCGCCGCGCCGAGGAGGAGCCATCCGAGGACGAGGAGTCCGAGGAGGAGGAATCGGAGGACGAAGGCGAGGAGGACGAAGGCGAGGAGGACGAGGGTGAGGAGGACGAGGACAGGGGCCGGCCTCGCCGCCGCCGCCGCGGGCGCCGTGGAGGGCGCGGCCGCCGCCGCAGGCCGAGGGCGCTCGAGGGCACCTTCGACCACGGCGAGGAGGGCTACGGGCTGTGGCTCGATCCCGCTGTCCAGGACGACCCCGTCTACGCGGAGCACTGGGCGGGGCACCGTCCCGTGACGGTATCCGTCGAGCCCGACCGGATCGTGATCAGTCGCGCCGGCGAAGACGACGGCGACGAGGACGACGAGTCCTAACCGGGCCCACAGCTACTCTCGGGGACTCCATGGCGTATGCGCTCGAGAACGCCCTCTACCAATGGCGCGAGGGGGAGCGGACCCTCGCCGGGACGCCCGAGCCCGCTCGCGCAGACCTGGAGCTCGCCGTTGACGCCGTGATCGAGGAGCTGCGCCGGCGGCTCGGATCGAGCTTCGTGGTCGACGAGCTGGCCAACTTCTACGCGGCCGGTACGGACTGGGCCACCGACCTCGCCTGGCGGCACGCGGCCGGAGGCGACGCCACGGCTGTCGTGGACGCCGCCTTCAACCGCTACGCGCGCGAGGCTTCCGACTTCGCGGGCGGGCGCGCCCGCGAGACGCACTCGAAGCCGTAGAGCTCGAACCCTTCTATCAGGGCAGGTTCTCGATCACGTAGGCACGCTCGCCTTCGCGCACCATCCCGAGGCGGCGCGCCTCACGTTCGAGCGCGCCCGGATTGCCCAGGGCGCGCACGCTTCGCTTGAGCGCCCGGTTCTCGGCGGTCAACTCGCGGAGCTCCTCCTGCTGCCGACCGGCCGTGCGGGACTGCTGGATCCAGTGCTTCGCGGGCGAGATGTAGAGCAGGAGGATGAAGACGAGCGTCGCCAGCAGGGCAAAGCGCCCGAGGCGGTCCCAGCGAATCCCCGAGCGGCGGCGGCTCGGGAAGGCGGCGGCGCGTCCCATCCGGACTGGCTTCGCCGCGAAGCGCCGGCCTCCTGCCGACTCCCCTGCCTAGCTGCGGAAGACGTTGCGCCCCGGATAGGAGGCGTCGGCCCCGAGCGCCTCCTCGATGCGAAGCAGCTGGTTGTACTTCGCGACCCGGTCGGAGCGCGAGGGAGCACCCGTCTTGATTTGGCCACAGCCCGTCGCGGCTCAACCTCGTTCCACCTGTTCTCTGAAACTGTCCGCCGCTCGCCGCAGGGCGAGCTCGGGATCGACCCCGGCCTCGACAGCTTCCAGCACCGCGGCCAACAGGCGCTCTCCGGGTACATCGGCGGCGCCCGGACGATGGCCCGCGCTCTCGGCACGCTTCAGGATCTTCTTCGCGTAGAGCGTCGAGGGGAGCGTCTCGGGGATGTGGCCGAAAATCTCGCCGCCGCGCTCGTCGTCGCGCTTGATCTCGTTCCAGTTGCGCACCACGTCGCCGGCCGTTTCCGCCGCACGATCCCCGAAGACGTGGGGATGGCGGCGGATCAGCTTCTCGCGGCAGTGGTCGGCCACCTCGGCCAGCGAGCCCTGTCCCCGCTCCTCGAGGAGCAGGGCCAGGAAGTAGACCTGGAACAGGACGTCACCGAGCTCGTCGAGCAGCTTGGCGTCATCGCCTGAGTTGGCCGCGTCGGCGAGCTCGTACGCCTCCTCGACCGTGTGCGGCACGATCGAGCGTTCGTCCTGCTCCCGGTCCCACGGGCATTCCATCCGCAATCTGCGCGTGATCTCGTCCAGCCGCAGCAGGGCAGCGGACAGATCGCCCGTCACTACTGCTGCGGCGGGGTCTGCGGCGTGGGAGCCGGGGCCGGCTGGGGCGTGCCTCCGGGGTTACCTCCGGAGGCCGGACCGGTGTCCGTCGCCTCCTTCGGCGCGTTGCTGCACTCGGCGATTCGGAAGTCGTCCGCGCAGCTCGTGTCGTCCTTGTACTCCTCGCGGAAGTTCTTGATCCACTCGTCGAGCGCCTTCTGCTGACCCTGCGAGCGAAGGAGGTTCCTGACCGTCTCCTTCGACTGCTCGAGCGTCTGCTGCGAGGCCTCGGTGATCTTGTCCACCTCGAAGACGTACCAGCCGAACTGGGTCTTGACCGGGCCGACGAGCTCGCCCTTGTCGGCGCTGAAGATCGCCTCGTCGAAGGCCTTCTCCTGCTGACCCTTGGTGATGGCCGGCAGCTTGCCGCCCTGCGCCTTGGACGCCTCGTCGATCGAGTACTGCTTGGCCACCTGCTTGAAGCTGTCCCCGTCCTCGAGCGCCTGCTTGGCCTCCTGGGCCTTGGCCTCGGTCTTGGTCAGGACCACCCGCAGGTCGCGGCGCTCAGGCTGGGCAAAGCGCTTCTTGTTCTTCTCGTAGTACTCCTCGATGTCCTGGTCAGTGACCTTCTTGGAGTCCTCGGTGATCTTCTGTGTCAGTTTCTGCTGCAGCTGGTCGAGCTTGACCCGGAAGAGGACGTCCTCCTCGGTCAGGCCGGAGCTCTTGAGGTACTCCTTGTAGGCCTTCTCGTTCGGGAACGCCTGCTTCTTCTGATCCTCGAGTGACTTGTTGATCTGGGCGTCGGTGACCTTGACGTCCTGCTTCTCGGCCTCCTGCTGGACCCACTCGGCCTGGATCAGGAACTGCATCACCTGCGTCCTGAGCGTCTCGTACTCCGTCTTGCACTGCTTCTTGAGCTCCGAGTCGCTGGGCTTGTCCTGCCCCTGGGGCTGCGGCAGCTTCTTCTTGGTCGCCACGCACTTTTCGAAGTCCGGCGGATCCGGCTCGGCCACCTGACCGCCCTGCGCCTGGGCCGCCGAGGCAGTCTTGAACCACCTATCGAACTCCTGCTGGCTGATGGATTCGTCACCGACCGTGGCGACCGCGCCCGACGGCACGTCGTTGCCGCAGGCGCTGATCGCGATCGCCGAGAGCCCGAGAAGGGCGATTCCGAGAGTGAACTTGAAGACGTGTTTCATCGAAGCCATGTGTAGGGCGTGTGACTAAAGCTCGCTTAAGCAGTTCCGGGGGCGGAGCGGTGGCGAAGGGTAGCGAACGCGTTTTCAGCCGCTGTCGGGTTCCGTAGCGACCTCGAGAATCGCCTCTGCAGCGGTCACCACGGCGCGGAAGCGCTCACCGGCATCGTCGGGCAACCGGACGCGGACGGTTTCACGACCCGACTCGTACATTGCCTCGGGCACGCGCTCGCGAAGTGCCTTCGCGCCGCGCGAGTCCAGCTCAATCGGCGTGACCGCCATACGCCCGCCGGTGAAGTCCACCGACGCCGCGCCCGCGCGGCCGAGCTTGATTCGGGCATCTTGGAGCCTGATGAGGTTCTCGAGGGGCGCGGGGATCGGGCCGAACCGGTCGGCGAGCTCCTCGCGCAGCATGATCAGCTGGGCTATCTCTCGCGCCCCCGCCACGCGCCGGTGGATCTCGATCTTGGCCGCCTCGTATGGCACGTACTCGCCCGGCACGTAGGCGTCCACCGGCAGGTCCATGCGCACCGGCTCGGCGGCCTCCTCGGCCGAGTCGCCGCTGAGCAGGCGCACCGCCTCGTCGATCATGCCCACGTAGAGCTCGAAGCCCACCGCCGCCACGTGGCCTGACTGCTCGTCGCCGAGCAGGTTGCCGGCACCGCGGATCTCCAGATCGCGCATGGCGATCTTGAAGCCGGACCCGAGCTCGGTGTAGTCGGAGAGCGTGGCGAGCCGCTGGCCTGCCTCCTCCGAGAGGGCCGCCGCGCTCGGGTAGAGGAGGTAGGCATAGGCGCGCTCGCGCGAACGGCCCACCCGGCCGCGGATCTGGTAGAGCTGGGCGAGCCCGAGCTCATCGGCCCGCTCGACGATGAGCGTGTTAGCGCTCGGGATGTCGAGGCCGGACTCGACGATCGTGGTGCACACGAGCACATCCGCGTCACCGCGCAGGAACGACAGCATGATGCTCTCGAGGCTCCCCTCGGCCATCTGGCCGTGCGCCACGGCCACGCGGGCGTCCGGGACGAGGGCGCGCACGCGCTCCGCGGTCTCGTCGATCGTGTCGATCCGGTTGTGGAGGAAGAACGCCTGGCCGCCGCGCGCCAGCTCCCGCCGGATCGCCTTGCCGACCAGGTCGTCGTCGTAGTCGCCCACGTAGGTCCGAACAGGACGCCGGCCCTCGGGCGGGGTCTCGATCACCGAGATGTCGCGCAGCCCGGCGAGCGACATCTGCAGCGTGCGCGGGATCGGGGTGGCGGAGAGCGACAGCACGTCCACCTTGAGCCGGAGCTGGCGCATCAACTCCTTCTGCTTCACCCCGAAGCGCTGCTCCTCGTCCACGATCAGCAGGCCGAGGTCCTTCGGCCGTACGTCGCGCGAGAGCAGCCGGTGGGTGCCGATCAGGATGTCGACCTTGCCGGCGCTGAAGTCCGCGAGCGCCTCGCGCACCTGGGCCGGGGTACGGAAGCGCGAGGCCATCTCGATCCTGAACGGGTAGTCGCGCAGGCGCTCCGTGAATGTGCCGAGATGCTGTTGGGCGAGGACCGTCGTCGGCACCAGGAACATCACCTGCTTCCCATCCTCGGCGGCCTTGAACGCCGCCCGCAGAGCCACCTCGGTCTTGCCGTAGCCCACGTCGCCGCAGATCAGGCGGTCCATCGGGCGCGCCTCCTCCATGTCGGCGCGGACGGCCTCGATCGCCTCCAGCTGGTCCGGCGTCTCGCGGTAGGGGAAGCTCTGCTCGAACTCGAGCTGCCACTCGCCGTCGTGCGGGAACGCATGGCCGGCCCGGCGCTTGCGCTCGGCGTAGAGGTTGATCAGCTCGCCCGCGAGCGCCTGGGCCGCGCGCCTGGCACGCAGCTTCATCCGCTCCCACTGCTTGCCGCCCAGCTTCGAGAGCGGCGGGTCGCCGGCGTCCGCGCCGACGTAGCGGCTGATCTTGTGGAGCTGGTCGCTCGGCACGAACACGCGGTCGCCGTCGAGGTACTCGAGCTCGAGGTAGTCCCGCGTCACGCCGCCCACCGTCTTGGTCTCGAAACCCGTGAAGCGCGCGATGCCGTGATCCTCGTGCACGACCGGAGCGCCCGCACGCAGCTCGGTGAACGACGCGATCGTTCCCGCCTGGGGTCCCACCGGGCGCTCGGCCCGGCGACGGCGCAGCAGCCGGTGCTCCGGCAGGACGGCCAGCTTGAGGTTCGGCGCGATGAAGCCGTCGCGCAGGCTCGCGTGGGCGAAGGTGAGCGAGGCGTCCTCGGGCGCGGGACGCCCGTCGAGGAAGGCGGGCTGCATGCGGGCAAGGTTGAGGCGTGCCCGCTCCGCCTCGCCGCGCCGCGCCCAGGCGACGAAGGTGCGGTAGCCCGAGCGCACGAGCTTCTCGAGCTCGGGCTCCGCGTCGCGCAGCGAGCGCGCGGCGGTGTCGGCGGACTGCGCCCGGAACTCGTGCGGCTGGTCCTGGGAGATGCTCGACAGCCGGAGCGCCGCGCGCTGGCCGAGCGCGGCGTCGAGCTCGTCCGGCTTCACATAGAGATGGTGCGCATCCTCATCGTGGAAGCTGGTAGTGACGTCCTCCCAGTAGTCGCGCAGCGCGGGCGCCAGCTCCTCCTCGGCCGAAACGGCGACGAGCGCGCCGTCCGGGAGCAGCTCGAGCAGCTCGCGGAAGCGGTCGACCGGGAGCACGTCCGCCACGTCCGGGCGCTCGGACTCGTCGCTCATGGCCGCGATCTCCGCAAGCTCGCGGTGCTCTGGCCCAAGCTCGGCGGCGGGCGCGATCTCGACGCTGTCCGCCTCCTCCAGCGAGCGCTGCGTGAAGGTCGAGAACCAGGTCAGGCGCTCGACCTCGATGTCGAACAGCTCGCAGCGGACCGCGCGCTCCTCGGTGGCGGGGTAGACGTCGAGAATGTCGCCGCGGATCGCGAACTGGCCGCGCTCCTCCACCTGGTCGACGCGCTCGTAGCCGCAGGCCACGAGCTGGGCCGCGGCCTCGTCCAGGTCGAGCAGGCCGCCCTTCTCGATCTCGAATCCGCGCGGGCGCAGGTCGGGATCGGGCACCTTCTCGGCGAGCGCGACCGCGCTCGTCACCAGCACAGCGGGCTCCTCGCCCAGCAGCGCGTCGAGCGCCGCGATGCGCAGGCCGACCAGGTGCGGCGGCGGTGCGAGGTGCGACTCGTAACGCATGCCGCGCGCCGGGTAGAAGCGCACCCTGCGCGGGCTCAGGAACGCCTTCAGGTCGGCGGCGAGGTCGCGCGCGGCGCGATCGTCTCCCGCCACCACCAGCGCCGGCCGCTCGGGCTCGCTGTCGATCAACGCCGCGAGCAGGTAGGGCCGCATGCTGGCCGACACGAATGCGCGCTGGGGCTCGCTGCGGGCGGCGTCGGCGAGGGCGCTGACCGAGGGGTCGTGCTGTGCGTATGTGAGGAGGCTCCTGAGCATGCGTCTTGGGCGAGCATCGGGCGTTGCCCGGTGCGAAGCCACGGGTAACGGCCGCCCGGGGCGCTCCTAGGCGCGCCGCCCTCGTCAGGCGAAGTCGATGATGGGCGGCGCCATGCCGCCGGGCGGCGGCGCTCCGACCACCCGCTCGAGCTCGTCGGCGGCCGCGCTCGATCAGCTCGCGAACCTCTTCCTTCGGCTCAGAGAAGCGCCCCAGCACGTGGGCGGAGACGATCTCCGGGTCGGTCGTGTCGGGGCGACCGACCCCCACGCGGATGCGGCGAAAGTCCTCGCTCCCGAGGCCGCGCTTCAGCGACCTGAGCCCGTTGTGCCCCGCAAGCCCGCCACCGAGCCGCGACTCGATGCGGCCAAACGGCAGGTCGATCTCGTCATGGATGGCGACGACGTGATCGAGATCGACACCGAGAGCTCCCCGCGCCGGCCCCACCGCGTTGCCGGACTCGTTCATGTAGGTCTGCGGCAGCAGCACCCCCACGCGCGGGCCACCGGGGCCCGTGCGTCCGTCGGTGTACAGGCCGCCGTACTTCTTCTTCGCCTTCGGCAGCCCCCAGCGTTCGGCCGCCAGCGCGGCGACCTCGAAGCCGACGTTGTGGCGGGTGCGCGCGTAGCGGTCGCCGGGGTTGCCGAGCCCGACGATGAGCCAGTCGACCTTCCCGCCGCCGCGTTCCGAGCGGCGGAAGAGGCTCAGGACTCCTCGCCCTCCTCGGCGGCCGCCTCGCCCTCGGGCGCCTCACCCTCTTCGGCCGGAGCCTCCTCGCCCTCGGCGAGCTCGCCGACCAGCTCGGTCTCCTCCTCGATCTCGGGCTCCTCGACCTCGGTCGGCACGACGACGGTCGCGATGATCGTCTCCTCGGGATCGTCGAGGAAGGTCACGCCCTCAGGAGGGGTGACCTCCGAGAGGTTCATCGTGGCCGCGATCTCCATGCCGGACACGTCGACCGCCACGTAGTCGGGGATCGCCGTGGGCAGCGCCTCGATGTTGAGCTGGTGGGTCACCTGCTCGAGCACCCCGCCCTCCTTGATCCCGGGCGCCTCCTCGGCACGCTCGACGTGGATCGCGACGGTGGTCTGGATCTTCTCGTCGAGCCGGACCTCGAGCAGGTCGATGTGCACCACATTTCCGCGCACGGGGTGCAGTTGCTGGTCCTTGACGATCACCGGGCGGGTCGTGCCGGCCACCTCTAGGTCGATGAGCGCGGACCCGTCGACGAGCACCTGGCGCAGCGCGCGGCTGTCGACCTTGAACGAGGTGGTCTCGCCGTCCTGGCCGCCATAGACGACTCCCGGCACGAAGCCATCGCGGCGCAGGCGCCTTGCGGCGCGCGAGCCGCGCTCGGAGCGGTCGCTGGCGGTGAGAGTGGGTCGCTGTGAAGAGGCCATGACGGCTGGCCAGTGTAGCGATGCTGCCGCCTATCCTGGCGGCTGTGGCGCCGCGTGAGGAAGACACGATTCCGACCGGTTGGATCCGCCGCACGGCGCAGGTTGGCTCGGTCGTGGGCACCCAGGGCGCCCGCTACGCCGGCACCCGGGCGGCGAACATCGCCCGCTCGCCCGAGCAGGCCTCGGAGGCGCTCGAGCAGCGCCACCTGGACGCGGCCGAGCGCATGGTCGAGACGCTCGGGCGCATGAAGGGCGCCGCGATGAAGGTCGGACAGCTCGCCTCGTTCATCGACACCGAGTTCCTGCCGCCCGAGTACCGCGAGCTCTACCAGGAGCAGCTCGCCACGCTGCGCTCCACCGCCCCACCGATGTCATGGGAGACGGTGCGCTCGGTGCTCGACGAGGAGTGGGCAGACCCGGTGGAAGAGGTCTTCGAGGATTTCGACCACGACGCATCCGCGGCGGCCTCGATCGGCCAGGTGCACAAGGCGGTGCTGCCGGACGGCCGCCGCGTGGCCGTGAAGGTGCAGTACCCCGGCGTGGCCCGGGCGATTGCGGCGGACATGCAGAACGCCGGGCTGATCCTGCGAATGGCGAAGGCATTCGCTCCGGGACTCGACGCGGGTGCCGCGGCCGCCGAGCTCAAGGAGCGCGTGATGGAGGAGCTCGACTACGAGCTCGAGGCGCAATCCCAGCGCGCGTTCGCACGCGGCTATCGCGAGCATCCGTTCATCTACGTCCCCGACGTCGTGACGCGGCTTTCGACCGAGCGCATCCTGGTCAGCGAGTGGGTGGACGGCGCGGCCTTCGAGGAGGTGCGCGCGCTGCCGCAGGAGGGACGCGACCGCTTCGGCGAGATCGTCTTCCGCTTCTGCTTCGGCTCGATCTACCACCTGCAGCACTTCAACGCCGACGCCCATCCCGGCAACTACCTGCTGATGCCGGACGGCCGCGTCGCGTTCCTCGACTTCGGGATGACCAAGCAGCTCGACAGCGACCAGATCGAGCTCGAGATCGCCGCCCTGCAGGCCATCTTCGACGACGACCCCGAGGAGCTGCGCGTGGCGCTCCACGACCTCGGCTTCCTGAACGACCCCCGCAAGATCGACGCCGAGCTCCTGATGGAGCACGTACGCGCGATCGGCGGCTGGTACATGGAGGACCGGGAGGTCACGATCGACTCGGCTCGGGTGATGGAGGCGATCGCCGCGGTCTCGGATCCGCGCTCATCGTTCTACCGGCTCATGCGGCGCGAGAACCTGCCCGCCAACGAGCTGATGGGGAGGCGGATGGAGTCGGGAGTGCTGGCGGTGCTGGGCCAGCTCGAGGCCACTCGCAACTGGCACCGGATCGGCCGCGAGTGGTGGTTCGGCGAACCGCCCGCGACCGAGCTGGGCCGGCGCGAGCAGGCCTGGGTGCGGGCGCGGCTCGGCCGCTCCGCCGGCCCGTGGCGGACGCGCGGCCCGGCTTCGGAGCCCTAACCTGCTAGGCCTGGATCCACCGGGACTGGCGAGCGTTTGCGCGCCGGAGGCCGAGCCAGGGGCCGCTGGCGAACGGAGCGAGGGTGAACCCTCGCGAGTGAGCCGGTGGCCCCTGGCGAAGGCATTCCGGCGCGGAAACGCCGTCAGGATCGGTGGATCCAGGCTAGGCGCCGGGCTTGACCGCCATGTCGACGATCACGAGCAGCAGAACGGTGATCTCGATCGAGTTGACGAGCAGGATGCGGCGGATGGTCGCCTGCGCCTCGGGCGCCGCCGGACCTCCGGCCGTGACCGCCGCCTCGACCTTCCGAGCCTGACGTGTGTAGAAGCCGATCCCGAGAGCCAGGCTGAACAGCCAGCCGACGAAGCCGAGCGTGATCCAGAGGTCGCCGTAGCTGTAGCCCACCTCCTCGACCAGCAGGACCCCGGCGATGATGAGGACTATCGCCAGGGGCGCATAGAAGACGTTGCCGAGCTTCACCGCGTCGCGGTTGAAGGCGACGATCTGCTCGGGATCGCCACGCTTGACCGTCCAGCGTCCCAGGACGTGCACGGACACGCCGCCGCCGACCCAGATCACGGCGCACAGGATGTGGACGGCGAGCCAGAGCTCGTACATCGGGCCGGGAGCCTATGCAGCGACGCGGACGGGCCTAGAACAGCTGGTTCTCGCCCGCGAAGATCTCGGAGACCGAGTCGTCCGTGAAGATGCGCCGGATCGAGTCCTCGAGGATGTCGGCGCAGGTGAGCTGCGTGATCAGCTCGGGGGCGCCGCTGCGCAGCGGCACGGTGTCGGTCACGACGATGCCGGACAGCGGGCCGCTCTCCAGGATCTCGAAGGCGCGGCCCGAGAAGAGCCCGTGGGTCGCGACCGCGAACACGCGCTCGGCGCCCTCGTCGAGCACGGTCTGCGCCGCCGCGCTCAGGGTGCCGCCCGTGTCGATGATGTCGTCCACGATCACGGCGGTCTTGCCCTTGACGTCGCCGATCACGTAGCCGATCTCGGCCACCTGCTGCGCCGGGCGCTCCTTCTCCATGAGCGCGTAGGGGGCGCCGACCTTCTGCGCGAAATTGCGGACGAGCTTCACCCGTCCGGCGTCAGGGGCGATGATCACGAGCTCTTGGTCGCCGAGCCGGTCGATCACGAACTGGGTGAGGATCGGCATCGCGGTCATGTGGTCGACGGGCTTCGAGAAGAAGCCCTGCACCTGGCCGGCGTGAAGGTCCATCGTCACGAGCCGGTCGATGCCGGCGCTCTCGAGCACGTCGGCCACGAGCCGGGCGGAAATCGGCTCCCGCGGGGCGGACTTCTTGTCCTGGCGCGAGTAGCCGTACCACGGGGTCACCGCCACGATCCGGTGGGCGGACGCGTGCTTGGCCGCGTGGATCATGAGGAGGAGCTCCCAGAGCGCGTCGTTGACGGTCAGTCCATCGCGCTCGGACCCGCAGATCGACTGGACGATGAACAGGTCGGCGCCGCGGATCGACTCGGCGTAGCGGCAGTAGATCTCGCCGCCGGCGAAGGTCTTGAGGCCGGCGTCCGTGAGCGCCACACCCAGCTTGTCCGCGATCTTGCCGCCGAGCTCCAGGCTGGCGCGCCCGGCGGTCACCATCAGGCGCTTCTCGTAGCCGGCGGGAATGCTCGACGAGAACGCCGGCGAAGTGGCCGTCTCGAGGAGCTTGCTCATTCCGGATCCTCCTCCACGCGGTCCGCGTAACCCTCCACGTTTTTCTGCCTCTCGCGGGCGATCCCGAGCGCTCCCTCGGGAATGTCGTCCGTGATCACCGAACCGGCCCCAGTGTACGCCCGATCGCCGACGTCCACGGGAGCCACCAGGGAGGTGTGAATGCCGGTCTTCGCGCTCTTTCCGATCTTCGTGCGGTGCTTGCGGCGGCCGTCGTAGTTGGCGACGATCGTGCTGGCCCCGAGATTGGCCTTCTCGCCCACCTCGGCATCGCCGATGTAGGACAGGTGCGGGACCTTGGCGCCAGGCCCGATGTCCGAGTTCTTGACCTCGACATAGGTTCCGACCTTGGCGCCTGCCCTGACGATGGTGCCGGGGCGCAGGTAGGCAAACGGGCCGATCAGGGCGCCGTCCTCGATCTCGGATTCGACCACGTACGCCTGGCGGACGGTGGCGCCGTCGCCCACGCGCGCATCCTGCAGCGTCGTGTGCGGACCGATCTCGCTCCCGCCGCCGATGGTCGTCTTGCCGAGCAGGCTCACACCCGGGCCGACGGTGGTGTCCTCGCCGATCGTGATGCCCGCCTCGACGCGGGTCGTCTCCGGCTGGAGGAAGGTCACGCCCGCTCGTGCGTGAGCCTCGATGATGCGGCGCTGCGCGACCGCCTCGACCTCCATCAGCCCCGCTCGGTCGTTGACGCCCAGCGCGACGGCCGGGTCATCGGTCGGGTGGACGGCGATGCCGCCGCCGCGAGCGAGTATCAGCGGGAACGCGCCCGTGAGGTAGAGCTCGCCGTCCGTGGGCTGGACGGCGTCCAGGGCCGAGAAGAGCTGGCCGGCCTGGAACACGTAGCTCCCGAGGTTGATCTCGCGGATGGCGAGGATCTCGCTCGGAACACCGTCGACGTACTTGGTCTCGACGATCCGCTCGAAGCGCCCGCCGGCGTCGCGCACGATCCGCCCGTATCCGGTGGGATCGAGCCGGTCGGTGGTCAGAATCGCCGCCGCAGCGTCCTGGGCGTGCCGGGCGGCGCGGAGGCCCGCGATCTGCTCGGCCGTGACGAGTGGATGGTCGCCCGAGAGGACGACGACCGGGCCCTCGTCGACCGCCCCGCGCGCGGCGAGAACCGCGGCGGCCGTGCCCTCACCCTCGTGCTGCTCGACCGTCTCGACACCGGGCTGCAACCCGGCGGCAACACCGTCGCCCGGGCGGACCACGCACACGACCCTCTCCGCCCCGGCCTCCCGCGCGGCGTCCACGACCCACTCGACCATGGGCTTCCCGCAGACCCGATGCAGCACCTTGGGAGTGCGCGATCGCATCCGCGTGCCCTGGCCGGCGGCCATGATCAGGACCGTGAAGGACTCGGCCATGGGGACGTGAGCGTAGCGGTCCGTGGGACGGCTGAACGAGTACGCTCAATTCCCGTCCGTTGGGGGGTCGTCCAGTTGGCAGGACTCCGGGTTTTGGTCCCGGCAACGGGGGTTCGAGTCCCTCCCCCCCAGTGCCACAGCGGCCAGCTACGAGCGCTTCATCGTGCGCACGCCCTGCTCGGGCGTCCAGATCTCGATCACGAGTGCCTTGCGCTCGGCGTCGAGGCCGACCGTTGAGGCCTCGTGGAGGTCGAGGCGGAATAAGTGGGAGGGGCCGGGCGGGGCGTCGTCGCCGTTGATCTCTCGGACGCGCTCGGGGTCGGTGATCTCCTCGGCCACGCCCGCGAGCTTGGCATCGCCCTCCCACTCTGACGGCTCCGCGGAGCCGCTGTGCAGCGCGAAGCGCGGATCGCGCTGGAGGTCGTGAGCCTTGAGGGCCTGCCACATCGAGCCGATCCAGAGATCGCCGTCGACGAAGGCGGTCTCGATTCCGGAGATGCGCGGCGAGCCGTCGCGACGGAGAGTGGCGATTGTCTTGTGGGTGTGGGCATCGAGGCGCGCCCGGACGCTCTTTGCGAGCTCCGGCGCCGCGGCTTCGAATTCGGTCCAGGTCGGCATGACCCGAACGGTGACGCACGACGCTCGAGCCGTCCACGACCAGGTCGAATGCGATCAAGCGCGCGGACCGCCAGGATTGTGCCGTGGCCGACCGCTGAGCGCCCCCGGCGGCTCAGCGGTCCTTCTGCTCCTTCGGTACCCGCCCGGCCTCGGTTCCCTTCTCCTGCGTCGGGCCGCCGGGCGCGACGATGCCGAGCACGCGCATCGCCTTGAGCCCGAGCGACAGGCGCTCGCGGCCGTCGGTCGACGATACGTCGAGCTCGGTCAGCTCCTTCACGCGCTCGAGGCGGTAGCGAACGGTGTGGCGGTGGGTGAAGAGCTTCTCGGCGGTGCGCGCGACGTTTCCGTCGGCGTCGAGGAAGGTCTCCAGGGTACGGACGAGCTCGGTCTCGTACTGGTCGTCATAGGCCACGAGCGGCGCGACCGTCTCGTCGAAGAAACCCTGCAACTCGCCCGGGTCCTCGCTCATCGCAGGGAGGAGGAGCCGGTACGCGCCCGTCTCCTCGAATGAGAGCTCGGGATGGCCGCGGGCCTCCGCCACGTTGGCCGCCAGCAGCGCCTCGGCACCGGCACGGTGCAGGTCCGCCGGGTCGGCGGTGTGCCGCGAGCGCGCCACGGTCACGGCAAAGCCGGGCAGATTGGCCTCGAGCTCGCGAAAGACCGCGCCCGCGACACGGCGGCCGGAGTTACCCGCGGGACCCGGTGCGAGGATCACGAGCTCGCGCTCGCCGCGAACGCCGGTGTGCGCGTTCGGGCCGGCGCCCCAGCTCGACGCCACGAGCGCCGCCAGCGAGGTGCGCTCGACCGCGCGCGCTCCGCGCTCGGCGAGCGTCAGCACGCGGGCTCGCCAGTCGCCCTCCTCGGGGTGCTTCGGGCGCGCCCGGACCACGAGGGCCGTCGCGCCGCCGGCCAGGTCGCAGCCGAGCTCCGCCGAGCGGGCCGCGATGTTCTCGCGATCGGTGATACGACGCGCGAGCAGGTCGCCCAGGAAATCGCCGACCGCTTCCTCGCTCGCCCGCTCGGGCGCCTTGGCGCGGTCGAGCTCGAGGGCGATGAGGTTGGCCACCAGGCGCAACAGCGCCGCCGGGGGCGATTCGCCGCGAACACGGAAGCGGAGCTGGCCGACCACCGCGTCGGCCACGAGCAGGTCAACCGTCTCGGTGCCGCCCTCGCCGGCCATCACCGCGCGCTCGTCCTCGGATGACTCGCACGCCACGGCCAGGACGCTGCTCGACGCGTCGAGCACGATCGCGCTCGCATCGAGCGCCCGCGCAGCCGCGCGGGTGACCGAGGGCAGTCCGGCACCCGATTCGACGGCCTCCGAGACCTCGTCGAGCGCCTCGAGGAACGGGCGCGACTGACCGGCCACGCCGACAGGTTGACGGCTCGCGGCCATTAGGCGTAGGTGTCGTAGGTCCAGACGACCGCGAGGCCGATCGCGGCGCCCACACCGAGCAGCGTCGCGAGGACGAAGAGCGTCAGGAAGCTCGCGGCGATCTTCTCCCACAGCCGGCCGTAGCAGCGCCACGCGGGCACGAGTATCAGAGCGATGTAGCAGGCGCCGACCAGGCCGGACGCCAGCGCGATCGCGATCTCGGTGTTGGACAGGTCAAGGTTTGTCATCGCTCGGCTTTCGCGAGCGGTGGCTCCTGCTCGCGTCGCCCGCCATTGTGGCGGATGTACTCGACGACGAGGACCATCGCCGCCAGCGTGGCGAAGATCCCGCAGCCGATGCCCCAGCCGCCCGCCACGTCCGACCAGTAGTGCGCGCGCAGGTAGATCCGCGAGAGCCCGACCGCCGCGGCGATCGCTATCCCCACGATCACCAGGGCGGCGTTGGCGACCAGGCCGAGCCGCCGGGTGAGGACGAACGCGACTGCGATCCAGGCCGTCGCGTAGGCCGCGTGGCCGCTCGGGTAGGAGGACAGGGCGGTATCGACCAGCGGGTCCGCCGGGCGCGGGCGGTCGATCTCGGCCTTGGCGACGTGCACGGCGACGTAGACGAGGCCGAGCCCGGTCACGAGCACGAGCAACTCGGTCCAGCGGCGCCTTGCGGCCAGCACGATGGAGGTGGCGCCGACGAGGGCGAGGACGGTGGGAAGCGCGCCCAGCCCGCTCACGAGCTTCGCGATGTCCACGAGCATCTGGTTGTTGAGCTTGTCGGCGAGATCGAGCAGCTCGGTGTCGAGCGGCGTGGGTCCGAGGTTGCCGGACAGCTCGACCAGGTAGAGCACGTACACGAAGATCCCGACTCCTCCGACCGCCACGGCGGTTGTGAGCTCGAGGCCCAGCTCGCCCGGGGTGACGCGGTTCCACAGGAAGCGCACTCGGGGCGCGACCACCTGGACGACGGGCCGGACGACAGCGCGATAAACAGGCCGGCCAACGGCGAACAGCGGCCGCATGAGCGGATGGCTCTCGTGGGCGAGCGCCCAGGCCTTGATCTCGGCGCGGCGCCTGTAGGCGACCACGACCCCTACGATCACCGCCACCGTCACGCCGAAGCCGAAGATCGCCTGGCCCGCGATATCCACCACGCGGTCGAACGAACGCCAGAAGATGTAGCCGAGCGTGCAGAAGATCGTCGCCCAGAGCCCTGTCCCGACGATGCTGTAGGGGATGAAGCGCCTGTAGCTCAGTCCGGATGACCCGGCGATGAACGGCGCCAGCGCGCGCACCAGGCCGATGAAGCGCCCGATCAGGATCGTCTTTCCGCCGTGGCGGTCGAAGTAGCTCTCGACCTGCTCGAGGCGCTCGTGGGTGATCTTCACGCGCGGGCCGTGCTTCTCGAGGAAGCCGCGCCCCAGGCGCCGGCCGATGTAGAAGCTCGTGCTATCGCCGAGGACGGCGCACACCCAGACGAGCCCGATCAGCGGCAGGAGCGCGATCGTCCCCTGCCCGGCAATCACCCCGCCCGCGATCACGACGGTCTCGCCCGGTGCCACCAGGCCGACGAAGGCGCCTGTCTCGAGGAAGGCCATTACGCCGACGAGCGCGTACGTCCAGGGGCCGAGCGCCTCGGCGATGTCCTCGATCACCGTCTTCGGATCAGGAAGCCAGGACAGGACACCCCCGGCGTAGACGGCGAGCCCAAGTGCGATCACGATGCCGATCGCCTTGCGTTCCGTCGATAGCCGTCGCCAGCGCCACACGACGAAAGCCGCCACCAGGACTGCCGCGACCGCGGCGATGACCTCGCGGGTGTCCACGCGCGAGAGGGTAGGGCAGCACTCGGAGCTGCCAGCCAGGGCGCCTTCGGCTCAGCGACTCCGCAATCGGGTGACGATGGCACCCGGAATCGAGGCGGCCGCCGCATCGGCCGGCGCGCGACTGTCAAACAGCCCGAAGCAGGTGGGACCCGAGCCGCTGACAGCGGCGCCGAGCGCTCCGGCGCTTCGAAGGCGGGCGAGCGTTCCCACCAGCTCGGGCCGCAACGACAGGGCCGCCGCTTCGAGGTCGTTCTCGACGGCGGCGGCCAGGAGCGCCGGGTCCGCGCCCGCGATTCGCCGCAGCGGCTCCGGGTCGAGGCGCTCGCGCCAGCCACCGAGGCGGTCCAGCTCGGCGTAGACCTCCGCTGTGCGCAGGCCGGTGTGGCTCCGGACGAGCACCACAGTCAGCGGCGGCAGCGCGACCCGCTCCACCTGCTCACCCACTCCCTGCACGAGAGCGTGGTCGGGCTCGACCTGACTCGGGACGTCCGCGCCGAGCTGAGCGGCAAGATCCCTCAGCTCGTCCGAGTCGAGTGGAGAGCCGTTCATGCGGTTGAGCGTGCGCAGCATCGCCGCGGCGTCGGCACTCCCCCCGCCCAGGCCGGCCGCCACCGGTATGCGCTTGACGATCCGCACCGCCAAGGACCCGGTCGGCAACCCGGTTCGCTCGCGGAAGGCCTCGATGGCGCGGAGCGCGAGGTTTTCGCCCGCGACCCCCGGGGCCTCCACGCTGTCTTCGCCGGCGCCTGCGGGGCCGCCCTCGAGCTCGTCGGCAAGGTCGATCGAGGCGAACAGCGAGCAGAGCGGATGGAGGCCGTCCGCATCGCGCGGCGGGCCCACGTGCAGGATCAGGTTGAGCTTGGCGTAGGCGCGCTCGCGAAAGGACACGCGTTGAGGCTAGACGGGGCCGGAACAAACCCGACTTCGTGCTGTCACGCGACATCAAGTCGGGCTCGTTCAGCTGCAAACGGCCGGTCAGCGTGGCTTCAGCCCGTCCACGCGCTCAGGCCCGAGTAGCTCGGCCAGCCGCGACCATTCGTGGGGCGCGAGGCGCTCGGCGCGGGCGTCCGGTGGGTGGCCGATTTGCTCGAGGGCGGCGCGGGTGGCGCCGCGGATATCGTCCGGCGCGCCGGGTGTCAAGGCGAGCGAGCCGGCCAGCGCCTTGCGCCGGTGCGCGAAGCCCGCGTGCACGAGCGCCACCAGCGCGGCGGGCGGTGCGGGCGCCTCGCGCCGCAGGAGCAGGAGGGCCGAGTCGACGTTCGGCACCGGATGGAACACCGTGCGCGGCACCTTGCGAAGGACGCGCACCTCGCAGGAGAGCTGGGCCAGCACCGAGGTGGCCCCGTAGCTCCGCCCGCCCGCCGCGGCGGCAAGCCGGTCGGCCACCTCGCGCTGGACCATGGCCACCCAGAGCGTGGCGCCGGGGAGCTCGGCGATCGACTTGAGCAGCACCGTCGCCGCCACTCCGTAGGGCAGGTTCGCGACGACCTTGCCGGGCGCCGGGTCGAGCGTCGACAGGTCGAGCTTGGCGGCGTCGGCCAGGTGCAGGTCGACGTTGGCGAACGGGTCGAGCGCATCCCGCAGCGGCGCCTCCAGGGAGCGGTCGACCTCCACGACGTGCAGGTGCCCGACTCGCGGCGCCAGGTACTCGGACAGGACGCCGAGGCCGCCGCCCACCTCGAGCACCACGTCGCCGTTCGTGAGCTCGGCGGCGGCGCCGATCAGCCTCAGGATGTTGTCGTCGATGAGGAAGTTCTGGCCGAGCTCCCGGTTGGGATGGACGGAGAAGCTCGCGTAGGCGACGAAGGCTCGCCTGCCGCGGGCCCGCCTCCGGCTCGTCGCTCACGGTCCGAGCACGCGCGCCGCGTTCGCTTCGACCGTGCGCTCGAGCTCTTCGTATGAGACCTCCCGCAGCTCGGCCACAAAACGCGCGGTGTGGACCACGTTGGCGGGCTCGTTGCGCTTTCCGCGCACGGGCTGGGGCGACAGGTAGGGCGCGTCCGTCTCCACGAGCAGGAGCTCGGGGGGAGCGCACGCGCCGCCGCCTGAAGGTCGGTCGCCTTCGGGTAGGTGACGTTGCCCGCGAACGAACAGAGGTAGCCGCGCTCAACGCACTCCTCGATTCGATCCGGTGCAGAGAAGCAGTGCATGATCACCGCGGGCAGCGAGCCGGAGTGCTCGCGGAGCAGCGCAAACGTGTCGTCCTCGGCCGCGCGGGTGTGGATCACGACGGGAAGTCGTGCCCGGCTCGCCAGCTCGAGCTGGGCCTCGAAGGCGCGTCGTTGATCGGGTCGCGGCGCGTGGTCGCGGTAGTAGTCGAGACCGGTCTCGCCGATCGCCCTCGCCCGCGGGTCGGCCGCGGCCTGCTCGATCTCGGCGAGGTCGGCGTCGCCGAATTCTGCCGTTTCGTGCGGGTGGCGGCCGACGATCGCGATCACCTCCTCGTGGTCGTGCGCGGCCGTGAGCGCGCTCTCGATCGAGGCAGCGTCGGTGCCCACTGTTGCGAGCCGCGAGACACCCGCCGCCCGGGCACGCTCGACGAGCCCCTCCACCGGCGGCTCGCACGCGTCGAGGTGGCAGTGCGTGTCGATCAACGCTCAGGCCGCTGGGGTCTCGGCCTCGACGCGCGGGAACAGCTGCCCCAGCTCGCCGATGCTCGCTCCTCCCCCGACGGCACCGAAGCGCGCGTCCTCGAGCGAGAGGTCTGGGCGCCCGAGGGCCTCGAGCAGCCGCCCGGCCGACGTCGGCATGAACGGGTGGAGCAGCACCGACACCACGCGCAGGCCCTCGGCAAGGCCGTACAGGACCTCGTCGAGCCGCGCCGCCTGGGACTCGTCCTTGGAGAGCTGCCACGGCTGCTCGTCCTGCACGTAGCGGTTGAGCAGCTTGATGCGCCGCCATATCTCGTCGAGCGCGACGGTGATCTCGACCCTGTCGAGCGCGTCCCGAACGGCCTCGACGAGGCCCTCGAACTCGCCGGCCAGCCTCTCGGGTGGGGTTGCTTCGGGCACGCCGCCGTCGCGGTAGCGGTCGATCATCGCGAGCGTCCGGCTCGCCAGGTTGCCGTATTCGTTCGCCAGCTCGGTCGTGTAGCGCGTCTCGAATCCCTCGGGCGACACGTCGCCGTCCGCGCCGAAGCTGACGTCGCGAAGCAGATAGAAGCGCAGCGCGTCCGCGCCGTAGAGGTCGGCCACCTGAAACGGCTCGATCACGTTGCCGAGCGACTTGGACATCTTGTGCTCGCCGAGCAGCAGGAAGCCGTGGATCGTCACCCGTCGCGGCACCTCGATGCCGGCAGCCATCAGCATCGCCGGCCAGATGACCGCGTGGAACTTGAGGATGTCCTTGCCGATCAGGTGGACGGTCGCCGGCCAGAAGCGGTCGGTAAGGTCCTCGCCAGGGCGGGCGTAGGAGAGCGCCGTGTAGTAGTTGAGCAGAGCGTCGATCCAGACGTAGACCACCTGGGACTCGTCCCAGGGGACCGGCACGCCCCACTTGAGCCGCTGGCGGCTGAGCGAGAAGTCGCGCAGCCCGCTCTTGATGAAGGAGAGCGCCTCGTTGTAGCGGATCTGCGGGGTGACGAAGTCCGGCCGCTCGGCGTAGAGGCGCTCGAGCGGCTCCTGGAACTCGGAGAGCCGGAAGAACCAGTTGTCCTCCTGCTCGATCTCGAGGACGATCTTGTGGATCGGGCAGCGGTTGCCCTCCTCGAGCTCGGATTCGGTCTTGAAGTCCGCGCAGCGCGGGCAGTACCAGCCCTCGTAGTGGCCGGCGTAGACATGCCCGTTGTCGTAGATGCGCTGCACCACCTCGGCCACCTTCGCCATGTGCTCGGGATCGGTGGTGCGGATGAAGAAGCTGTTCGTGACGTTGAGGGTGGCCGCGAGCTCCTTGAAGCGGACGGCATTGCGGTCGCCGAGCTCGCGCGGCGTGATGCCGAGTCTCTCCGCCTCCTGCGCAACCGGCTCGCCGTGCTCGTCGGTCCCGGTGAGGAAGAACACGTCCTCGCCGCGCTGGCGCATGTGGCGCGCGAGCACATCGGCGGCGATGGTCGTGTAGGCGTGCCCGAGGTGAGGCTCGCCGTTCACGTAGTAGATGGGCGTAGTCACGTAGTACGACATGGGCATTCGATGCTACCCGTGCCGCGGCAACCGCCCTCAGATGTGCCGGCCGGCGCTTCATCGCCTGCCGAGCAGCGGCCGGATCGCCGCGGCGAGCCTGGCACCTCCGCGCCGCGTGACCTGCCGGCCGTCGCCGTTCAGCGCGAGGATCGCCGCCGCGAGCAGGAGCCCCGCGCATGCGAGCGCCCAGCCGAGGTCGGGGCCGGCGCTTGCAGGGCGATCGGCGGGGGACGCTCCGGGAGTGTCGGGAGAGCCCGGAGAAGCGGCGCTCGAGGCGGCGGCCCCGGGCGCCTCCCCGAGGCCGGGCATGCGCCGGCCGCCGGGAGCGAGGACCGCGGCGTTCGCTGGAGCCGGTGCCCGCCGCCCGGCCGGCTGTCGCGCGCGCCCGGGCAATGGCCGCGGGACCGGAGCGCGGCGGGCGTCAGGGACCGGACTCACGGCTTCGCCACGGGGCGCGGCCGGGACAGGCCGCGCGGCGGGCAGACGGCGAGCGCCCGGAACCGGGCGGCCCGCCGGCAAGCGGCGCCCCGCCGGTACGCGGCGCCCCGCCGGCACGCGCCGACCAACCGGCACCCGTCGACCAACCGGCACGCGCCGGGCCGCCGGCACGCGCCGCGGCGCCGGAGCGCCCGTGGGCGCCGGAACTGCCGGCGGAGCAACGGGGACAGGGGCCGGAGCGGGCTCCGGGCTTGGTCCGTCGGGGGCGCCCGGCGCCGGCGGCGGCAGGAACGCGAGCGGGTCGAGGTAGGCGTGCCGCCGGCCGGCCTCCCGCACACCGAAATGGAGGTGGGGCGCTGCCGCCGAGCGCGTGCCCGAGGTCCCGACCGCCCCGATCCGCGCGCCCGCGGAAACACGCTCCCCCGCGCCGACTTCGAGTGACGACAGGTGGAGGTAGGAGGTGTCGTGGCCCTCGGATGTGCGGACGCTCACCGTGAGCCCTGACGAGCCCGCCGTGCCGGCGAACCTGACCTCGCCGCCGGCGGCCGCCACGACCGGAGCCCCGACCGCCCCCGCTATGTCGATGCCGCGGTGCTGTCCCGCCGCGTACGGGTCGTCACCGTTCCGGTACGGCGTGATCACCTCGCCGTGCAGTGGCCAGATCCACGCCGCCCTGGCCGGCGCGGCGGCAAGCAGGAGAACGATCAACTGGGCGGCTGTGACGAGCAGAAGGCGGCGCATGGCCGGACCGTAAGGCCGCCCTGCCGCGGCTCGCCGCGGGCCGTCGCGGTCCCGTGACCGTTTGTGACGCGACCGTTACTCAGTCGCGCGAGGTGAGCGCCTTGTACAGCGAGTTGGCGCTCGCGCCGGTCAGCTCGGCTACCACCGACGCCGCCTTGCGCGGGTGGGCGCCGGCGTCCACGAGCCGGCGCAGCGCGTCCAGCCCAGCGGGCTCGCCGACACCGGCATCCCCCTCGACCGCGGCCGGAGACCCGATCACCAGCACCACCTCCCCCTTCGGAGGCGAGCCCTCATAACGGGCGGCCAGCTCCGCGGCGCTCCCCCGCACGATCTCCTCGTGCACCTTCGTCAGCTCGCGGCAGACGGCGACCTCGCGCGCGGGGTCGATCTCCGCCAGCAGCGCGAGCGTCGCCGGCACCCGCCGCGGAGACTCGAACGCCACCAGCGTGCCTCCCGGCTCGGCGAGCTCGCGGCGCAGCTCGCCCTTCTTGCGCGGCAGGAAGCCGTGGAAGCGCCACTCGTCCGCCGGCAGTCCCGAGGCCACCAGCGCCGTAATGGCCGCCGACGGGCCGGGCAGCACCTCGACCGGCAGGCCCGCCGCCACGCAGCCGCGCACGAGCAGGTAGCCCGGGTCGGACACGAGCGGCATGCCGGCATCGGACACGAGCGCCACCACCGCTCCCTCGCGCATGCGTCCGACGAGCTCCGCCGAGCGGGCTCGCTCGTTGTGCTCGTGGTAGGAGACGAGCTTCGCCTTGACGCCGTAGCGGTCGAGCAGGATGCGCGTCCGGCGCGTGTCCTCGCAGGCCACCACGTCAGCGTCGCGCAGCGCCGAGAGGACCCGCAGCGTCACGTCCTCGAGGTTCCCTATCGGCGTAGGGCAGACGACCAGCCGGCCGCTCACGGGGAAGCCTCGGCAAGGTGGTCGAAGGCGAGCAGCGCGGCGCCCATCATCCCCGCCTCGTCGCCGAAGTGGGCGGGCACGAGCCGCACTCCCTCCCGCACGGGCGGCATCGCCCGCTCGAAGAGCACCGCGCGAGCCGGCTCGAGCAGCAGCTCGCCCGCCCGGACCGCGCCGCCCCCGATCACGATCACCTCGGGGTTGAAGACGTTGACCACGCCGACCAGCCCGTAGCCGAGCCGTTCTCCGATCTCGGCGAGCACGCCGCGCGCCGCCTCGTCTCCGCTGTGTGCCAGCTCCGTCACGATCCCGCCGGTGATCTCGCGCCCGGCCGCCAGACGCCGTCCCAGCGCCGAGTCCGGGCGCTCGGCGGCCAAGCGCAGGCCCTCGCGCCCGATCGCGTTGCCGGAGACGAGCGTCTCGAAGCAGCCCCGGCCCGGACAGGCGCTTGGGCACTCGCGCACCGTGGATGTCGAGCACCGAGTGGCCGAGCTCGGCGCCCAGCCCCGTGGAGCCCCGATAGACGCGCCCGTCCAGGAAGAGCCCGGTGCCGATCCCCGTCCCGAGCGACACCATCACGACGTGCCTCGCCCCCGCCCCCGCGCCCACGCGGCTCTCGGCGAGCACGGACGCGTTGCCGTCGTTGTCCACCACCACGGGCAGCCCGAGCCTCTCGCTCATCAGGTCGCGGAAGCGCACGCCCTGCAGCGGCAGGTGGTTGCACCAGCGTGCGACCCCGGTCTCCCACTCCACCAGCGCCGGGATCCCGAAGCCGACCGCCTCGACCTCCGGAGCCGCGGCGCGCACCTCCTCGACTGCCTCCAGAAAGATGTCGAGCGTCTCCTGGCGATCCGCCCCGCGCCATACCCTGTGGACGCGGTGATGCACCACAAGACCCTCGTCGACCACCCCTCCCAGTAGCTTCGTTCCGCCGGCGTCGATCCCGATAACCCGCCTCGGTGGCATGGCGGGTAGATATACAGAGGGGGGTGAACGATTCGACTCCTGGCCCTCCGGAACGCCCGGAGTACAAGGTCTATCGCGCCCGGAAGCGGCCGCTGGCCCGCGCCGGCGACCTCGATGCGCTGCGCCGCCGCCTGTCGAGAAGCCGCGGCGACGAGGCCCCACCGCCGGCGCGCGACAAGCGCCGAATCACCCCTGGGCGGGTAATCAAGTGGGTCGCGCTTGCGATCGCCGGCTGGCTCGCCCTCTCGTTCGTCCTGTTCCTCATCAGCGCGACGATGCAGGAGGGCGTGTCGCCCGCCTCTGAGAGGGCCCTCTCGTCAGGCGGCAACCTCATCACGGGCAGCACGATTCTCGTGCTCGGTTCCGACCAGCGCACCGGCGAGTCGATCGACCAGAGCGACCAGGGACCGGGCCGGTCCGACACGATCATGCTCGTCCATGCCTCGCTCGGGAGCGTGCGCAAGCTCTCGATACCGCGTGACGTGGAGGTCGAGGTTCCCGGCCACGGTGTCAACAAGATCAACGCCGCCTACGCGATCGGCGGCGCGGCGCTCACGATCGAGACGGTGGAGTCCTTCCTCGGGAACGGGCTCGAGATCAACCACCTCGTCGAGGTCGACTTCGAGGACTTCCCCGAATTCATCGACTCGCTCGGCGGCATCACGGTCGACTCGAAGACGCGCATCTGTTCGCCCCCGTTCGACAACTTCTGGAAGGGCCTCAACTTCAAGAAGGGCGAGAACGAGCTGGACGGCACGCGTGCCCTCGGGTTCGCGCGCGTTCGGAAGAACTCCTGCGCGCCCGGCGAGGACGATCGCGACCGGGCGGCCCGCCAGCAGGAGGTGCTGAGCGCGATCGGCGACCAGATCAAGTCGCCGAGCACGTTCTTCCGGCTGCCGTGGGTCAGCTGGACGGCGCCCAAGACGCTCAAGACCGACATGGGCGGCTTTCAGCTGATGGGGCTGTTCGCCGACATGGCGACCGGCAACTCGAGCGACACCGAGGTGCTCGAGGCCACCTGCTGCAACGGCAGCAACCTGTTCGTGAGCGACGGCGCCAAGGAGGACGCCGTAGGGAAGCTGCTGGAGGGGAGCTAGTCCGAGCTCGAGGAGGAGCCGGACGAGCTCGAGCCGGACTCCTTCTTCGAGCTCTCCGACTTGGAGGACGCGCCCGAGCCCTCGGACGAGGACCCGGCCTCGGACGTGGAGGAGCTCGCCCCGCCGGACTTCTTCTTGCCGTAGTCCGTGTTGTAGAAGCCTGAGCCCTTGAAGTGCACCGCCACCGGGTGGAACACCCGCTGCACGGGCGCCTCACAGGTCGAGCAGCTGGTGAGCGGGTCGTCGGTCATGCGCTGCATGACCTCGAAGGTGTGCCCACGCTCACAGCGGTACTCGTAGATCGGCATGGCACTCTCAGTATAGGAGTGCCAACCGGAGGCTCAGTCGGCAGGCGGGCTGGGGCGCTCGAGATCGTGGAGGAGCGACACCCGCATGCTGTGCCACACGAGCCATGCGGCCAGGTGGCCGAGCGGGCGCAGGGCCGTCGTGACCATCGACGCCCACGGTACCCGAGGTACCGGCGCCCGAAGCGAGGGGGCATGGATAAGGGCGGAATTACCGACCTTTTCGCCTCCGGGTGGGCTTGCGCCCGCGCCGGGTAGGGTGGCGGGCCGTGGTCACCATGGAAAAGGTCGTCGCGCTCTGCAAGCGGCGCGGCTTCGTGTTCCCCGCCTCGGAGATCTACGGCGGGATCGCCAACACCTACGACTACGGGCACTACGGCGTGCTCCTGAAGAACAACGTGATCGGCGAGTGGTGGAAGTCGATGATCCAGGAGCGCGACGACGTGGTGGCGCTCGACTCGGCGATCATCCAGCACCCGCGCACGTGGGAGGCGTCCGGCCACCTCGAGGGCTTCACCGACCCACTCGTCGACTGCCGGGCCTGTCACCTGCGCTTCCGCGCGGATCACCTCGAGGAGGAGCGCGCGGGCGTGGGCAACAACCCGGAGATCCGCTGCGGCAAGGCGCCATCGAAGCTGCCCGGCGAGTACCCGGACTGCGATCTCACCGACCCGCGCGAGTTCAACCTCATGTTCGAGACCACGATCGGCCCGGTCAAGGACGCCGGATCGACCGTCTTTCTGCGCCCCGAGACGGCCCAGGGCATCTTCCTCGACTTCAAGACGACCCTGCAGTACGCGCGCCGCAAGCCCCCGTTCGGGATCGCGCAGGTCGGCAAGTCGTTCCGCAACGAGATCACGCCCGGCAACTTCATCTTCCGCACGCTCGAGTTCGAGCAGATGGAAATGGAGTTCTTCGTCCCGCCGGCCGATGCCGAGCGCTGGTTCGAGCACTGGAAGCAGGCCCGCATGAACTGGTATGTCGAGCTCGGAATCGAGCCGGACAGCCTGCGGCTGCGGCCCCATGGGCCCGACGAGCTGTCGCACTACTCGTCCGCCACCAGTGACATCGAGTACCTCTACCCGATCGGCTGGTCCGAGCTCGAGGGGATTGCCAACCGGGGCGACTTCGACCTCACCCAGCACGCGAAGTTCTCCGGCGAGAAGCTCGAGTACGTCGACACCGCCACCCAGGAGCGCTATGTGCCGCACGTGATCGAGCCTGCGGGAGGGGTGGCGCGCACGATGCTCGCGCTCATATGCGACGCCTACCACGAGGAGGAGGTCGAGGGCCGCCGGCGCACGGTGCTGCGCCTGCACCCGAAGGTGGCACCGGTGAAGGTCGCCGTGCTGCCGCTCGTCAACCGCGACGGCATGCCGGAGCTGGCACGTGAGACCTACGAGGAGCTGCGTCAGCTGATACCGGCCGAGTACGACGCGGGCGGCTCGATCGGGCGCCGCTACCGGCGCCAGGACGAAATTGGCACGCCCTGGGGAGTGACCGTCGACGGCCAGACGATCGAGGACCGCACGGTCACGCTGCGCGACCGCGACACGCTCGAGCAGGTCCGCGTGCCGCTCGACGAGCTCGGCGAGGAGCTCCAGCGCAGGCTGGCGGGCGGGTGGCGCTCGCCAAAGCTCCCCGCCTGAGGGCCGCCTTGAAGCTCCCGTCCGCAGGCGCGCTGATCGACGGCGCCGCCAACGCCTGGGACCTGCTGCCGGTCGTGGGCGGCGGGGTTGCCGACCTCACCAGGCAGCCCTCAGTGGTGATCGACGAGGGGCCGCAGCGCACGGTGCGCCGCTTTCGCACCCGGGGCGGCGCACGCAGGCGCCACGCGCCCGTCCTGCTCGTGCCGCCGCTCGCCGCCCCCGCGACGTGCTTCGACCTGAGGCGCGGCTGCAGCCTGGCCGAGCATCTGATCGCGATCGGCTATCCGACGTACCTCGTGGACTACGGGCCGATCGGCTTCGGCGACCGGGCGCTCGGGCTCGAGCACTGGGTCGAGGACGTGCTGCCGGCCGCGATTCGGGCCGTGTCCGAGGACGCCGGCGGCGCGCCGGCCGGGGCCGTCGGCTGGTCCCTCGGCGGGATCATGCTGCTGCTCGCCGAGGCGGGCGAACCGGGCCTGCCGGTGAGCTCGATCGCACTCGTCGGCAGCCCGTTCGACTTCCGCGAGGTCGGCGTCCTCGAACCCATCCGCCGCCTCGGCCGGCTCACCGGCGGTGCGCTCGGCACGGCGCTCTACCGCATGCTCGGCGGCGCGCCGGCACCGCTCGTCTCGCTCGGATTCCGGCTCACGTCGATCGAGCGCTACGCGACCCGCCCGCTGTGGCTCGCGACGCACCTGGACGACCGCGAGGCACTGGCCCAGATGGAGGCGGTCGACGACTACATGGCGAACATGCTCGCCTACCCGGGTCGCACCTTCGGCCAGCTCTACCACGCGTTCTTCCGCGTCAACGACCTGGCCGACGGACGGATCGTCCTGTCGGACAAGACGATCGACCTGCGCGACGTGCGGCTGCCCGTCCTGTCCGTGGCCGGCGAGGCGGACGTGCTCGCCCCCGAGCCGGCCGTCCATCACGTCGGCACGCTGCTGGAGAACTCCCCGCTCGTGCGCCTCGAGTCGGCGCCCGGCGGGCACCTCGGCGTGCTCACGGGCATGTCGGCGCGCGGCACCACGTGGGTGTATCTGGACGACTGGCTCGGCCTCCACGACGAGCCGAGCTAGGCGCCGCCGGGGGCCTAGTCGGTCGCGCCGAGCAGGCGCCGCGCGGTGGCAACGCCCAGTTCGAAGGCCGCCTGCTGGTCCCATTCGGGGTCGGACAGGACCTGGATGCCGAAGCCGTCGCCCAGCGAGAAGAGGATCGAGGCGATCGCCTCGGGCTCGGCCTGCAGACGGATCGCGCCCTCGCGCTCCTTGACCCGCAGCCAGCCGGCCAGCCGCTCGCGCGACTGGCGGTAGAGCTCGGCCAGCTCGGCGCGGATCTCGTCCGAGTGGCGGGAGGCCGAGAGCATTTCGTAGATGACCGCCTGGCCGCCCTCCTCGTCCTCGATGAACTCGTTGAGTCCGACGACGAGCGCGTCGAGGATCTCGTCGACGCTCCCGGCCTTGGCGAGGCGGTCGTCCATGTTGCGGTTGCGGACCTCGCAGTCGTGGCGCACGACCTCGACCAGCAGCCGCTCCTTGGAGCCGAAGTAGTAATGCAGGAGCCCGCGCGAGACGCCCGCCTCGCGGGCAACGTGGTCGAAGGTCGAACCGGCGGCGCCGCGCTTGCCTACGCTCGTCCGCATTGCCGCGATGATCCGCTGGGCCTTCTCGCCCTCGAGCCTGCGCGGTGCCTCGGTTGCCGCTGCTTCCATCCCTCGCGGCACATGCTAGCTGGCTGGCCAGCCGGATTCGCTCAGCGTGCGCCGGCTCCGACCAGCGGCGCCGGCTCGCGGGTCTCCTCGACCTCGAGCTCGTCGTACTCGCGTGGCCGGGTCTCGTCGAGGTCGTCGGCGCGGCCGCGCCCTCCGAGCACGACGGTCACGACGGCCGCCACGGCGAGGTTGACGGCGAGCGCGGCAAGCGCGGTGTAGGCGGTCACGCTCAGCACCGGCAGCTCCCAGACGGGCACGAAGTCCTGCGACGCCGCGACCCAGGTGCCTAAGACCATGCCCACGGCCCAGCCCGCCAGGAGGCCCCAGCGGTGGAACCAGCGCGTGTAGAGGGCGATCATCACCGCGGGCAGCGTCTGCAGCATCCAGACGCCGCCGAGCAGCTGCAGGTCGATCGCGAACTGGGTGGGCAGGAAGATCACGAACACGAGCGCGCCCACCTTGACGACGAGCGAGACGATCTTCGCGACCTGCGCCTCCTCGGCGTCGGAGCAGTCCGGGCGGATGAACTCCTTCCAGACGTTGCGTGTGAACAGGTTGGCCGCCGCGATCGACATCACCGCCGCGGGCACGAGCGCGCCGATCGCGATCGCCGCGAACGCCACGCCGAGGAACCAGGACGGGAACATATCGACGAACAGCGCCGGCACGGCGTTGTTCGGCTCGCTCACGTTGAGGCCCGCTGCGATCGCCATATAGCCGAGCAGCGCCATCAACCCGAGCAGGAAGGTCCAGGCCGGCAGCAGTGACATGTTGCGGCGCACCACGTCCTGGGAGCGCGAGCTGAGCACGGCTGTCAGCGCGTGTGGGTACAGGAACAGCGCCATCGCCGAGCCGAGGGCGAGCGTGGCGTAGGCGACCTGGGCGTCCGCGCCCGAAGGGACCAGAGCGCCGGGTGTGTCGCGATTCGGCAGCTCCTCGGAGGCGGACGAGAAGATTGCGTCCCAGCCGCCCAGCTTCGACGGGATGTAGATGATCGCGACCAGCACGGTCGCGTAGATGAGCGTGTCCTTGACGAGCGCGATCATCGCCGGCGCCCGCAGGCCGCTCGTGTACGTGTAGGCGGCAAGGATCGCGAAGGCGATCACGAGCGGCCACTCGCCCTCGATCCCGAGCCCGCCGAGCACGAACTGGATGCCGACGAGCTGGAGTGCGATGTAGGGCATCGTTGCAAGGAGGCCGGTGAAGGCGACGGCGCTGGCGAGGCCGCGGCTCGCGTAGCGGCCCTTCACGTAGTCCGCCGCGGTCACATAGCGGTGCTTCGAAGCCACCGCCCAGAGCCGCGGCATGACGAGGAAGACGAGCGGGAAGACGAGGATCGTGTAGGGCAGGGCGAAGAAACCGCCGGCGCCCACGGCCCAGACGAGCGCCGGCACCGCGATGAACGTGTAGGCGGTGAACAGGTCACCACCGAGCAGGAACCACGTGATCACGGTGCCGAAACGGCGCCCGCCGAGTCCCCACTCGTCGAGCTGCCCGAGGTCGCCCCGCTTCCAGCGGGCGGCGACGAATCCGAGCACGGTCACCAGACCGAACAGCGCGCAGAAGACGGCGATGGCAACGCCGTCGACAGGAAAGCCCTCGTTCACGTGCGCCTGAACCTCCCGCTGCTTTGAGCGGGCGCGCGCTCGGCCGGGCGTGTCTTCCTATAGACGAAGTACGTCAGGCCGGCTGTGAGCGGGACCCAGGCGAACTGGTACCAGTAGAAGAACGGGAAGCCGAACAGCTCCGGGTCCTCCGTCGCGTAGAGCGGCGGATAGAGAAGCCCGAGGAACGGCAGGGCTAGAAGCAGGTACCAACGTCGCATCTCCCTCTGCTTCGAGGGCTACCCGGTCAAAACGAGGCCAAACGAAAAGGGCGCCCGGAGGCGCCCTTGTCGAAATTCAGGTGGCTGATTCCACCGGTTCGTTGCCACCGGGCGGTGTGCTGCCGGTTGGCTCTGGGGTGGTGCTCGCCGTGTACTCGAACTCCTCCTCGGCGCCGAACAGCGCGTCAAGGACCTTCTTGCGCAGGCCCTCGCTCGCCACGAGCGCCACGATCCCGCCCACGATGGCGAGCAGGAGCAGCTTGCCAAAGCGGCCCTTCTTCTTCTTGGGCTCACGCAGCGAGCCCGCGGCCTCCTTCAGCGAGTCCGCAGCGTGCTTGAGCTCCTTCTGGACCTTCTTGTCTTCCGTGACGGCCTTGACCGGGCTCTTGCCGTTCATCCGCCCGTACGCCTTGCGGGCGGACTCGAAGGCGTTGCGGAGGTTCTCACGCAGCTCGGGGTCGTCCATGACCTTCTGCACGTAGGGGTTGGAGCGGACGGCCTTGCCGGCGGCGGCCGCTCGTTCCGCCTTTGAGGCCTTCTTGTTTGATGCCATTGCTCTCCTCGGTCCGCTTTCGGCTGCGGACACTCTACCCGGCCCCAGAAGACGCACGCGGTCGCGAGCGTTTCCCGCGCTCGAGCGCCGCGTCCAGCACCTCGTCGGCGCTGTCGACGAGGATGAACTTCATCCGTTTGCGCAGGTGGGCCGGGATGTCGTCGATGTCCGGCTCGTTGCGGCGCGGGATGATCAGCCGCTTGATGTCCGCGCGCTGGGCGGCAAGCGCCTTCTCCTTCAGGCCGCCGATCGGGAGCACCTGGCCGGTGAGGGTTATCTCGCCCGTCATGGCCGTGTCGGCGCGCACGGGCCGGCCGCTGATCCGCGAGGCCAGCGCAGTGGCCATCGTGATGCCGGCGCTCGGGCCGTCCTTTGGGATGGCGCCCGCCGGTACGTGGACATGGATGTCGTGCTTGCGAAACCAGTCCGGCGATACCTCACCGTCCTCTGACGACTCGGCGGCCGTCTTCACGTAGGAGAGCGCGGCGGCAGCCGATTCCTTCATGACGTCGCCTAGCTGCCCGGTGATCTGGAGCTTGCCGTCACCCGGGTAGGCGGTCGCCTCGACGAACAGGACGTCTCCGCCGACCGGCGTCCACGCGAGCCCGGTGGCCACGCCGGGGACCCCAGTGCGGCGCTGGGCGTCCGGCTGGATGCGCCGCTTGCCCAGCAGCTCGGTCACGGTCGCGGCCCTGATCGTGCGCTTGGAGCGGCGCTTGCCCTCCGCGTACTCGCGCGCCACCTTGCGGCAGACCGAGCCGATCTCGCGCTCGAGCCCGCGCACGCCGGCCTCGCGCGTGTAGCCGTCGATGATGAGGTCGAGCGCCTCGTCGGTGAACTCGATCTTCGAGCGCCCCAGCCCGTTCCGCTCCATCTGGCGCGGCACGAGGTAGCGCTTGGCGATCTCGCGCTTTTCCTCGTGGGTGTAGCCGGACAGCTCGATGACCTCCATGCGGTCGCGAAGCGCGGGAGGGACGGGGTCGAGAAGGTTCGCGGTGCAGATGAAGAAGCAGCTCGACAGGTCGAACTGCAGGTCGAGGTAGTGGTCGCGGAAGGTCGAGTTTTGCTCGGGGTCGAGCACCTCGAGCATCGCGCTCGCCGGGTCGCCGCGGAAGTCCGCGCCCATCTTGTCGATCTCGTCGATCATGAAGACCGGGTTGTTCGAGCCCGCGTCGCGCAGTGCGCGCACAATCGTTCCCGGCAGGGCACCGATGTAGGTGCGCCGGTGGCCGCGAATCTCCGACTCGTCGCGCACTCCACCCACCGAGATGCGCTCGAACTCCCGCCCCATGGCGTCGGCGATCGACCTGCCGAGTGAGGTCTTGCCCACGCCGGGCGGGCCGACGAAGCACAGGATCGAGGAGCGGGCGTCGGGCTTGAGCTTGCGCACGGCGAGGAACTCGAGGATGCGGTCCTTGACCTCCTCGATGTCGTAGTGGTCGCGGTCGAGCACCTCGCGCGCGTGCTTGAGGTCGAGGTTGTCCGTCGTCGACTTCGACCAGGGCAGCGACGCAAGCCATTCGAGGTACGTGCGGATCACGCCGTGCTCGGCCGCCTGCGGAGGCAGTCGCTCGAAGCGTCCGAGCTCGCGCTCGGCCTGCTTCAGGGCTTCCTCGGGCAGGTCCGCCTCGTCGAGCTGCCGGCGCAGCTCCTGCGCCTCGAGCTCCTGCTCGTCGAACTCGCCGAGCTCCTCCTGGATCGCCTTCATCTGCTGGCGCAGGAACCACTCGCGCTGGCCCTTCTCCATCTCCGACTGGACCTGGGTCTGGATCTTGGTCCCGATCTCAACGAGCTCGAGCTCACGCGCGAGCAGCTCTGAGAGCATGCGCAGCCGCTTCGTCACGTCGCGCTCCTCGAGCAGCGCCTGCTTCTCGTCGGTCTTGATCCGCAGCGCGCCCGCGATCATGTGCCCGAGCTCCGCGGGATCGTCGAGATTCGCCACAGCCACCTGCAGTTCCTCGGGCAGGTAGGGCACCTCCTCGATGATCCGCGAGAAAGTGCTCTGCACGTTGCGGTGGAGAGCCTCGAGCTGCGCGGACGGCGTGACTATGTCCGGGGCCTCCTCGATCCGCGCGACCAAATAGGGCTGGGTGGAGGTGAACTCCTTCAGGTCGACCCGTTGGGCGCCGTGGACGAGGATGCGCAGAGTGCCGTCGGGAACCTTGAGCATCCGAGCCACCACGCCGGCGACGCCGACTCCATAGAGATCCTCGGGCCCAGGCTCCTCGACCTCGGGGTCCCGCGAGGCGACCATCGCGAGCATGCGGTCGCCCGCCAGCACGTCGTTGATCAGCGCAATCGAGCGGTCCTGCCCGATGGCGAGCGGCGTTAGCGTCTCCGGGAACGGAACGCTGTCGCGAAGCGGCAGGATCGGCAGCGTCTCCGGCAGCGCCGTCTTGATGGCCGGCTCGACGGGCTCGCCATTCGAGGACGGGATGTGGATGCTCATCAGCCCTCCTCGATCGGGACCCGCCGCGCGCTCTGCTCTGGCCGGGCGAGCGGGATCTCCACCGCGAGCATGCCGTCCTCGTAGGACGCGCGGGCGGCGTCGGCCTCGACCTCGGCGCCGAGCTCGACGAGCCGGCGGAACGGCCCGTGCTCGATCTCGATCTGCTGGTAGAGCCTGCCGGTGGCCGCGGTGGGCCGGCGCTCGCCTGCGATCAGGAGCTGCCGGCCGCGGATCTCGAGCGCCACATCCTGGATGTCCACGCCGGCGAGATCGGCCTTGACGACCGCCCGCGGCGGATCATCGGCGTAGTACACGTCCACCGAGGGCGAGAAGCCACGGCCGCGGAGGCCCGTCTGACGCTCGAAGACGTCACCGAACAGCTCGTCGATCTCGCGCCGCATGCGCTCGAAGTTCGCGAATAGATCGCGCTGCGGGGTCACGGCGCCCGAGGATACCGTCAGACCGCCTCGCTCAAGAGCAGGCGGCAGCGGCGCAAGAGCTCCGCGAGGGTCGCGCCGCGGAGGGCGCCGAGCCGCCGCGTGACTCGCTCGTGCGAGAGAGTGCGGAGTTGCTCGGGCATCGCGAAGCTGCGTGCTCTGAGACCGCCTTCGGGCGGCCTGATCTCCATGTGCAGGGCGTTGGAGAAGTCCGTACGCGTGAGTGGAACAACAAGCGAGATGCCCAACGGGGAGCGATTGAGCTGATCGACGGATACGACCACGAACGGCCTCGCCTTGGCCTGCTCCGCACCCCGGGTCGGATCCGGATCGGCCCAGACGACATCGCCCTGATGCAACGACCGGCTCAATAGTCGGGCAGCGGAGCTTCGAAGCCTTCCAGTTCCCGCGCCTCGGCCCGGTAGGTCGCGGCCACCGCCGGATCGCGGGCGATCTGGTCCCAGCCCGCCGCGGCGTCGGCGAGCAGGGCCCGGTCATCGGCCTCCCGAATCAGTGCCGCCACGACCTCGCCGGCCGGCGCTCCGCGTCTGCGAGCAAGTTCATTGAGGCGATCGCGCGTTTCGGTGGGCACTCGGATCGTGGTTGTCTTCATGTAGATCATCAGTCTACATCGACTCCGGCGCTCCCGCGCCGAACAGCGCGAGCGCCTCCACGCAGGTGGTAAGTAGCGCTCGAGCCTCGACCTCCAGCCGCTCGGCTGCTGTTTGATAGTGCTCCGACCCGAACGCCTGGGATTCGCTCTCCAGCTCGATCCGGCAGTCACACGCCGCATCGATGACATTGCTCGCCGCGCCGATCAGGATGCCGAGCCACTCGCTCCAGCAGGCGTCTCCGGGCTTATCCCGAAACTCCGAACGGCCGGCGTGCACCATCGATTGCGTGAGCCGCAGGGCGTGGTCGAAATCGCGCTCGGCCGCTCCGGAGGACTGGCTTGACGCGCTGACGAAAAGCGCGAACACCGCAAGCTCCGTGATCGCCTCGACCGCCTCGCGTGGCGCGTTCTCGAACACACTCGGTTCGACTCGACCGCACAACCGGCCGAGTGCCTTGCCCATCGTCAAAGCGATGTCCAAGCCGTCCGCCATGGTCCCCACGTCGTGCCGGTCCCGTTGTGCAGCGATCGACTCGGCCGCTGCCCGAAGCAGGTCCTGGTCGAGCCGCTCTCCATCCTCGTCGTGGAAGCTGCCCCAGTCGTCGGGCAGCACGCGATCACACGCCATCACCGTCACCTGCCCGTTCTCGATGACGATGTGGTGGAGGTCGTCCTCGAACTCCGTGAAGCATTCGAGCCCGAGCCTCGCCGCCGGGTGCCGTCTCGAGAGCGCCTCCCACGTCTCGATGCCGTCCTCACTTGCCATCACGAGACAGCTCTTCCTCGACGGCTCTACTGGCCTCGCGCCCGCCCGCCCGAGCTCCGCCACGAGCGCGCCGACGGTCGGGGCAGGCCCATTGACATTGACGCGGTAGTGATGCACGTGGAGAGCATGTCCGCCCGCCGGCGAGATCAGCGAGGAATCGCCGAATTGGAGCCGGGTTGGTGCAGAGCCGTCAGGTGCGCGTCACAGACGTACGAATGCGGGTTCGTTCAGTGGTGGCCGCGGCGGCGCATGAGCGTCAGCGTCCCCGCGCCCGCCAGCGCGAGCCCGGCCGCCGGGATCCAGAGTGGGAGCCCACCCCCGTCGCTACCACCCGTCGCGGGCGACACGACCTCGGGGGGAAGCGAGTCGCCGCGGCCGCCCGCGGCGGGCGCGGCATCGCCGAGGATCGCGCCGCCCGCGCCCTGGGCCTCCTCCGGACTGCCCTCGGGGAAGGCCACGAAGCCCGTGGTCACGCGCTTGACGTTCCCGCCGATCGTCGCGGCGGGGAAGTGGAAGCGGCGCTGCTTCCGGGTGCCGTCGAGGACGGTGTACGACCAGCGGCCGGCGCGCGGAAACAGCACGCGCAGCCGGTAGCGCGCCTCGGCGAGCACGTCTGACCGGCCCGGTACGCGGGCGCCCAGGCGGGTCGGCCTGACGGCGAAGCGGTCGGAGCCGCTGCGCAGGATCACGACCGGGCGGGCCGCGGCGGCCTCACGGCCGCCGAACTCGACGAGCGTCAGCGTCGTGACCCAGGGCTCGCCCGGCTCGATGCCTCCCGGGCCGGACGCCACCGTTGCGTGTGGGCCTTTGGCGGCGGCGCTCGGCGCAAGCGCCATGCCGGCCAGCAGGAGAGATGCGACGACGATGCGGCTCATGCATCGTCTACAACTGTCGGCCGAAGGAGGTTCCCTCAGTCCGGAGCGCCGCGCGGGCCGCCCAGTAGCCGCACATGCCGTGCACGCCGCCGCCGGGGGGTGTGGAGGACGAGCAGAGGAAGATGCCCGGGAGCGGGGTTGAGTAGGGCACCGGGCGCGCGACCGGCCGAGTGAAAAGCTGGCGCAGGTCCTGCCGGCCGCCGATGATGTCCCCGCCCACGTAGTTGGGGTTGCGCCGCTCGACCTCGATCGTGTCCATCGCAGAGCGGGCGATGACCAGGTCGCGGAAGCCGGGCGCGAAGCGCTCGACCTGGGCCTCGATCGCGTCCGTCATGTCCTCCGTCGACCCGTTGGGCACGTGGCAGTAGGCCCAGGCGGTGTGCTTTCCGGGAGGGGCGCGCGTGGGGTCGAAGGAGCTCGGCTGCACGAGCAGCACGAAGGGCCGCTCGGGATGCCCGCCGCGCTCGACCGCGTCCTCGGCCGTGGCGATCTCGTCCAGGGTTCCGCCGAGGTGCACGGTGCCGGCACGGGCGGCCTCCGCCGCCGTCCACGGGATCGGCCCGTCGAGCGCCCAGTCGAGCTTGAACACGCCGTCGCCGTAGCGGTAGCGCGTCAGCCCGCGCCGGTAGCGGCGCGGCAGACGCTCACCGGCCAAGCGGAGCAGCTGCCGGGGCGTGACGTCGAGGAGCACGGCGCCGGCCGGCAACTCGTCGAGCGACTCGACGCTGTGGCCCGTCTCGATCGTGCCGCTCAGCTCGCCCAGGTGTGCGGCGAGCGCGTCGGCGAGGCGCTGCGACCCGCCGCGCGCCACCGGCCAGCCGACGGCGTGGCCGGTCAGGGCCAGGACGATGCCGAAGGCCGCGCTGGCGGGGGCGCTCAGCGGGAGTATCGAGTGGGCGGCGCAGCCGGCGAACAGGGCCCGCGCACGCTCGCCCTCGAACCGGGAGCGGGCGAGCCCGACGGCGGAGCGGATCCCACTCATGCCGAAGCGCCCCAGCAGGAGCGGATGGCGAGGGGGCCGCAGCGGTCCGAGCAGCTGCCGGAGGAGCGGCGCGGCGTTCCTCACGAGCGGCCCCAAGAGACGTCTGTAGGCGGCCTCGTCCACCCCCAACCCGCGGGCGGTCTCCTCGATTGAGCGCTCCAGCAGTACCGCCGACCCGTCATCGAGCGGATGGGCGAGCGGCGCCGCCGGATGCACCGGCTCGAATCCGTGACGCGCCAGCGGCAGCCCGCTGAGAAACGGCGACGCGAGCGCCAGCGCATGCACCGTCGAGCAGGTGTCGTGCACGAACCCGGGGACGGTCAGCTCGGAGGAGCGGCAGCCGCCGCCGAGGCTGTCCTCGCCTTCGAGCACGCTGACGCTGTGGCCGGCCGCGGCGAGCACGATCGCCGCCGTGAGCCCGTTCGGCCCTGAGCCGACGACGGTGGCCCGGCCGGCGTCAGCCAACCGGGCGGCCGCGCTGGAAGAGTCGGACGGGCGCCCCGAGTGTGTAGAGCGTGGAGCGGATCGCCGCACTCTGCCAGACGTTGCTCCACCTCGACCATTGCCGCTTCGTGTCGACGCAAACGACCTGTGTGTCGACCTCGGCTTCGTGGCCGAAGGCAGCCGCGAGCTCGGTGAGGGTGTGCTGCCAGAAGCGGTCCTCCTGGCGGTGGCCGCCGAACGCCAGCCCGAGCTCGTAGATCGGATCGCTGGCGCGCATCAGCACCTGGGCCTGGGCCACGGTCTCGCTGCCCGTCTCGGCCGCGCTGAAGGTGATCCAGCCGGCGAACATGTGCCCCTGCGGGGTCATCAGGGTGAACGACTCCTCGTCCGCGTAGAGCACCATCACGCCCGTGGAGAGCTTCACGCGGCCGGGCAGCGTCATGTTGAGCAGCGCCACCTCACCCGGCGCGATGCCGGTGAGCGGCGCGTAGAAGCGGTTGCCATCCGGCCAGAAGTCCGGGAAGCGCTGCTTCCAGGTGGCGATCAGCTCGGCAGCCGGGACGCGGTCGGCAGGCAGGCGCACCCGGTAGGTCTTCTGCCACATCTTCCCGAAGCCCTGGATCGGCGACGTGAGCCGGCGGCCCTCGACGTTCAGGTTGAGCGCCCCTTCCGGCTTCTGCTCGACGGTCAGGCGCGAAATGTCTCTGGCCCAGTTCTCCTCGCGGCTCATGGCGCCGCCTCCACTGCCTCGGCCTCGCTCTCGTGGATCCCGACGGCCTCGTCGAGGCGGGTGAGCTCGAAGATCTGCCGGTAGTGGTCGGACAGGCCGTAGGCGAGGACGCGCTGACGCTGGCGCTGAGCGCGGACGAGCAGTGTCACGAGCAGGCCGATGCCGCCGCTGTTCATGTAGGCGAGCCCCTCGAAGCTCAGCACGATCGCACGCACGCCGTCACCGCTGGCTCGGCCGTACGCGTCCATCAGCACGTCCTCGCTGGCCGCGGTGATGTCGCCCGTTATGTCGATCACGCGCACAAGGGGCGAGGCCTCGCGCACCTCGAAAATGGTCGCCGCGTCAGGCATCGTCGGTCCTTTCCGCGCCTTTCAAGGCGCCGTCCTCGTTGTCAGCGATCCTCATGAAGTCGGCCAGCCGCGTGATCTCGAAGATCTCGCGGTAGTGGTCGGACAGCCCGCAGGCGGTGATGTCGATCTCGCGCGCGCGAGCCTGTGCAAGCAGCCCCACGATCAGGGCAATGCCGGTGCTGTTGATGTAGTCGGCGCCGGCGAAGTTCAGGACTACGGGCCCGTCGCCCGTCACCGCCTCGTCGTAGCCGCGCTGCAGGGCAGCCTCGGCGGAGGCGTCGACGTCGCCGGCAAGGTCGATGACCGCCGCGCCCTCCCGCCGTCGCACGGTTACCTCGAGCTCACGCGTGGGCATCGTCCCCTCCTTGCAGGCGCATCACGAGCTCGAGGGTGTGGCGGCCGCCTTCGCCCGTCTCGCGCGCCTCGTCGACCATCTTCTCGATCAGGAAGAGGCCCCAGCCGCGGGGCCTTTGGCGCCCCGCGAGCTTCGCCTCCAGGTCGGGGATCTCGGCGGGCGGGAGCTCCCCGGCGGCGCCCAGGTCACTGACCTGCACGAGCACGGCGTCGGCCGCGCGCAGCACGCGAATCGAGACCGGCCGGTCGGGCCCGTACTCGTTGCCGTGCTCCATCGCGTTCATCGTGGCCTCGGCCACCGCGGTCTTGAGCCGCTCGAGGCGAGCCGCGTCGAGCTCGACGCCCGCGAGCGCGCGCTCGACCCGCTCGGTCGCCTCGCGCTCGTTGCCCGGCGCGCTGGCCAGCTCGAACTCGTCGAGCACGCTGCCGTTGGCCGAGGCGGCGAGCCGGGCCGCGCCCGCGGAACGCTCGAGGGTGACCATCGTGATGTCGTCCTCCTGCTCGGCGTCGGGGCCCGCGAAGACCTCGAGCTCCTCGATCACCCGGTCGATCAGGCGCTGCCCGCCCGGGGTCCGGGTGACGGTCTCCATGAGGCGCGGGGAGCCGAACATGTCGCGCTCCGGATCGTGCGCCTCGACGATGCCGTCGGAATGCAGCAGCACGCTGTCGCCGGGCTGGAGCAGCGTCTCCTTCTCCTCATAGGACATGCCCGGCATCAGGCCGAGCGGCATACCGCGGGCGCGCAGCTCGACCGCGCCCTCGGCGGTTTTGACCTTGGGCAGATCATGACCCGCGTTCGCGAACCGGAGCAGCCCGCTCGCGGGGTCGAGCACCCCGTACAGGCAGGTCACGAACATCTTCTCGGGCATGTCCGGGCAGAGGTGCTCGTTGACACGCTCGAGCACGGCGCCGGGCTCGATCAGGCGCTGGGCGGAGGCGCGCAGCACGCTGCGGGTGGCCGACATGACGAGCGCGGCAGGCACGCCCTTGTCGGTCACGTCGCCGACCACGAAGGCAACGCGGCCGTCGGGCAGCGGGATCACGTCGTAGAAGTCCCCACCCACCTCGCGGGCGGGGCGGTAATACGCGGACACCTGCCAGCCGGGCAGGTCGGGCAGCTCCTTCGGCAGGAAGTTCTGTTGGATCAGCCGGGCGACCTCGAGCTCCTGCTCGAAGCGCTGCCGGGTGGCGGCCTCGGCCTCCTGCTCGCGCACGAGCTGGCCAACCCGCAGCGCCGGCGCGGCCTGGGAGGCGAGGTTGTCGAGCAGCTTGCGGTCGTCCGAGGAATACTCCTGCTCGGACAGGCGCGCGCCGAGGTTGAGCACGCCGATCAGCTCGCCCTGGCTTACGAGCGGCACGGCCAGCTTGACGCCGGCCGCCTTGAGCTCACGCAGGGCCGGCGAGTCGAGCTCGAGCGTCTCGATGTCGACGGCCTCGGCGGCGGACTGGAAGTAGGCGAGCAGCGGGTCATTCGGCGCGATCTCGACTGGCGCCTGCTCGGGAGGGGCCCCGGCATGCGTGGCCACCTGCTCCTTTGGCCCCGCCTCGGTCGTCGCGCGTCGGCGTCCCAGAAACCTGCGCCGAAAGGGTCTGGTCAGAGCCGTCATGCGGTCTCCTTTGTACGGACGGGGCGTCCAGAAAGCGTTACGGAATAGACCGGCGTCGCCTCTGACTTGCCGCGCAGCTCAAGCGCGCCGCGGGGCTCCAGAACGGGCTCGGCCTCCAGCAGCACCCGGGTCGCCTCGGTCAGGAGCAGCCGTTCGCCGAGCTCGCGCGTCGCGTCCTGCACGCGCGCGGCCACGTTCACAGGGTCGCCGACGACGCCGACCTCGACCACGTCCCCCGAGCCGATCGTCCCTATGAGCACCAAGCCTGAGTTCACGCCGACGCCGACCCGGCAGCGCCCGTCCACGGCGGCGAGCAGACCGGTCGCGGCCGCCAGCGCCCGATCGGCGTGGTCCGGAGCGGCGAAGACGGCGAGCAGGCCGTCGCCGAGCAGCTTGTTGACCTGGCCGCCGTGCTTTTGCACGACAGGGACGGCCAGGTCGAAGAACTCGTTCAGATAGTCCACGGCCTCGCGGGCAGTGCTCCGGTCGGCGAACGCGGTGAAGCCGCGGATGTCGACGAACAGGACCGTGACCATCGCCCACTCGGGCTCGACGTGCGGCGTGTTCATCGGCCCCGGACCCACAGGGATACATGCCCCGGCTGCATCGTCTCCGCGACCACGGCGCGCAGCTCGCCCGCGATCGCGTCGAGAGCCACCTGGTTGCGCATGCGACCCGCGAACGACTCCAGGGTGCGATGCGCATCGTACTTGCGCCGGTAGAAGCGGCGATCCACTGCGGCCTGGATGCGCCCGCGAGCCGGGCGGAACAGCGCTGCCACCGCCAGCGTCGAGACGGCGATCGCCAGGTCCGACCCCGGGCTCAACACGAGCTGCAGCAGCAGCACGCTGCCGACGTACGCGCCCGCCAGCGTCGCCGTCAGCGCGCCGTAGACCAGCGTGCGGTTGATGACCACGTCGATGTCGTAGAGGCGGTAGCGCAGCAGGGCGATCGCCACCGCGCCCGCCATGGCCAGAAGGCCGAACAGCATGAAGAACCAGCTCGCGTCGCCGAGCCAGGGGCTCAGCGCTGCGTTGGCGACGAAGCTCAGGAGCAGGAGGCAGCCGGCCGTGGCAACCCACCTGAGTTGCATCCGCTCTATTCCGTGGGAGCGGCGGTAGCGCACCACGAGCGAGGCGATCGCGGCCAGTGCCGCGGCCCCCCAAACCCAGAACGACACGTCGGCGAGAGTGCCCAGGGGTAGGCCCTCGATCCCGAGCGGGTTGTCGATCCACCCGAAGTCGGCGTTGCGCAGGGGGCCGGGCGTGAAGGCGGTGCTCACGAGCGCCACCGCGCCTGCCACAGCCGCCGTCCAGCCCACCACGCGCCAACGCGGCCCCGGCGGCGAGCCCGTCGGGAACAGCAGCGGGATGAAGCTCCACGCCGGCAGGACCGCTGGGATCCAGGACCAGTTCATGAACCAGGCCAGCAGGTCGGCCGCGGCGCCTGGGTGCGGGTCGCGGAATGCGATCTGCCAGAACAGCGCGTTCGCGACCTCACCTAGGGCGAAGAAGAGCGCCGCGACGCCAAACAGCCAGCCGACCGCGTTGCGGGGACGGCGCGCCGCCACGACCGCGCCCACCAGGGCAAACGCCAGGAACACGATCGCCTGCAGGACCGCGAAGGGGGCGTCGACGTCCGGCACCCTGTCGTGCACTGTCGGCCCGGAGGGGCTGAGATCAGCGGGACCCGCGGACTTCGGATCGGCGATCGCAAGGACCACGGACGTCAGGGCGAGCGCGACGGTCACCCCGAACACCGACCACGCGACCAGGGCGGCGCGGCGATGGCTCATCGTCCCGTCTCCCGCAGCCAGAGCGAGACGTGCGCAGGCCGCATGGTCTCCGCCACCACGCCGCGCAGCTCGCCGCCGAGGGCATCTAGATCGACCTCGTCGCGCAGCCGCACCCCGAACCGCGCGAGCGTCCGGGCCGCGTCATACCTGCTCCGGTAGAAGCGCCGATCCACCACGGCCTGGATGCGCGCCCGTGCCGGGCGGAACAACGCCGCCACAGAAAGGGTCGAGGCAGCTATCGCAAGGTCGGACGACGGGCTCAGGACCAACTGCAGCAGCAGCACGCTCCCGAGGTACGTGGCTGCCAGCGTCGCGGTCAAGGCGCCGTAGACCAGCGTGCGGTTGACGACGACCCCGATGTCGTAGAGCTCGTAGCGGAACATCGCGACCGTCAGGCCCCCAACGATCGCGAGGGCCTCCAGGACCTGGAAGATCGAGCTCACGCTGGGTACGGCGCCGATCACGGACATCACCACCGCCACGGCGGCGCCGTAGACGACCCAGGCGATCTGGCGACGCAGGATCGGGTTGGCGCGGCGATAGCGAGCCACGAGGGATCCAAGCGAGACGAACGTGAGCAGCGCAACCACGAGGATGCCGGCCGTGTACACGGCGGCCACCGACGGCGGGTCGTTGCCCGACTCGTCGTAGATCCCACGCAGCTGCCAGCTGACCCCAGCGAAGGCGACTGTCACCGCCGCGACGCCCACCGCGTCCAGCCAGGCCAGCCGCCGGCGACGCCCGCTCGGCCGCCCGTCCGGAAAGAGGGTGGGCAGGAGTGTCGTGACGGCCACCCAACCGGGGAACCACAGCCACATTCCGACCCAGTGGGCGAAGTCCCCCCAGGGCAGCGAGCCCGGGTTGAGATGCGCCGTGTTCTGCCAGGTGTCGACGAGGTTGTGGAGCGCGATCGTGACGCCGATGCCGCTCATCAGCCACCCAACCGCGTGGCTGCCTCGCTGACGAACGACGAAGGCTCCAAGGACGGGGAAGCAGATCGAGAAGACGAGCCCGATATCGGCTACGCCCTCGAGGGCCTCGCCGAGAGACTTGCCGCCCGCCGCGAGCTCGACGACCGGCGCCGCCAGGATGCTCGCGAAGGCCAAGCCGACCAGGCCCCAGGCGACGAGCTCGGCGCGGCGGTTCACGGGCCGACCCGCGGAGGGCGCAGCCACAATGACACGTGGGCGGGCTGCATGGTCTGGTGGACGACGGCCCCGAGCTCACCCGTGAGCGCCGGCAGCTCGACCTCGTCGCGGAGGCGAGCAGCGAAGGCCTCGAGCGTGCGCTGCGCGTCGTACCTGCGCCGGTAGAAGCGCCGGTCCACGAGCTCCTGGATACGCGAGCGAGCGGGCCGGAACAGCGCCGCGACCGCGAGGGTGGACGCGGCGATCGCCAGATCGGAGGACGGGCTCAACACGAGCTGCAGCAGCAGCACGCTCCCGACGTAAGCCCCCGCCAGCGTCGCCGTCAGCGCGCCGTAGACCAGCGTCCGGTTGATCACGACGTCGATGTCGTAGAGGCGGTGGCGCAGGATCGCGACGCCGGCCGCGACCGGCAGCGCGACGATGCTGAGCATTATCGCGCCGTTGGCGACCGGCTCGGTCAAGAGGTCCCAGGAGACGAGGGCGATCATGAAGGTGGCGGCGGCCACGGCTCCCGCCAGCGCGAGCCACTTGATCTGCTGGCGCTCGTCGCGGCCGGCGCGTCGGAATCTGAGGACGAGTGACAGTGGCGAGCCGACGAGCGCGACAAGGAGCAGTAGCGCACCCATCGCCTCGACCAGGTCGAGCAGTGAGTTGTCGACACCGTAGGCGTTCACGACCTCCGGGTAGTCCTCCAGGGGGCCGCGGTCGGTGAAGTCGCCGACGAAGAGCAGCGCGATCCCGAGTCCCGCGCACCACGCGACTGGTCGCCAGCGTCGCGACGGCAAGCGCCCGTTCGGGAAGAGGAGCAGGAGGAACGTCGCGGCGGGGAGGATCACGGGAATCCAGCTGACGTCGCCATACGAGGCCGCCAGCTCGCCCAGGGTCGTAGACGCAGAGTTGCCGTCGAGCCAGTACTCCGCATACCCACGTGACAGGCTCATTAGCGACCCCGCTAGGGCGATGCCGCAGAAGAGCCAGCCGATCAGGTTGCCGGGGTGGCGTGACGCGATCAGCGCTCCCACCCCCGCGAACCCGATCACGATCGCGGCTACGAGCGCCGTGAGTGTGCTGGCCTCGAGGCTCGAGCCCGCAAGCGAGAGGCTCCAGCCGGCGACGAGCACGAGCACCGCCAGCGCGGCGCAGCCCCAGGCCAGGCGCGGAGCAGTCATCGGTCCGCCCTCAGCCACAGCGACACGTGGGCGGGCTGCATCGTCTCCGCCACGACCTTGCGCAGCGCCGCGCTCAGCGAGTCGAGCTCGACCTCGTCGCGCAGCCGGCCGGAGAAGCCTTCGAGCGTCAGCTGCGCGTCGTACTTGCGCCTGTAGAAGCGCCGGTCGACCGCTGCCTGGATACGCGCACGGGCGGGCCGGAACAGCGCCGCCACCGCCAGGGTCGAGCCCGCGATCGCAAGATCCGATCCCGGGCTCAGCACCAGCTGCAGCAGCAGTACCAGCCCCACGTAGGTCGCCGCCAGCGTCGCGGTGAGCGTGCCGTAGACCAGCGTGCGGTTGATCACGACGTCGATGTCGTAGAGGCGGTGGCGCAGGATCGCGATGCCCGCCGCGACAACCATCGCCACAATGCCGAGCGGCGCCATGCCTTCCCAGACCTCCCAGAGCAGGAAGCAGGCGACGAGGACGACGCCGGCCGCCGCGACCCACTTGAGCTGGAGCTGCTCGACCCCGCGAGAGCGGCGGAAGCGCAGCACAAGGGAGGTCGCCGATGCGATGAGGGAGAGGATCACCAGTAGCCAGCCAAGGCCCTGCATGACGCTGAAGAGGTCGCCCGCCGCACCCCCCACTCCGTACGGGTTCTCGACTTGGGGGAAGTCGTCGAACAGCCCCGGCGCAAACGCGATGCCGACGCTGAGGCTCACGAGCGCTGCAATCGCGGCCCAAACCACGGGCCGCCAGCGTGGAGACAACAGCTCTCCGTTCGGGAACAGCAACGGGAACAACGTGATCAGGGGCACTCCGCCAGGCACCCAGACCCACACCGAGACCCAGGCCATCGTCTCGCCGCCCCCGAGCAGTCCCCCTGGATCGGCGAACAGCGTGTAGACGGCATACGACTCCGCCAGTCCCGAGAGGCTGAAGGCCAACGCGCCGCCGCAGAAGATCCACCCGACCGCGTTGCCGGGCTGCCGCGAGGCGACGAGCGCGCCGACGAAGGCGAATCCGAGCACCGCGACGGGCCACACCAAGTCGCCTGTCCCAACGTCGAGATCAGCCGGCACGTCATGACTCGCTCCGGCGGTCAGGATCCGGAGCACGGAGGCGAGCAGGGTCGCCGCCGTGGCGAGTCCACAGAGCGTCCAGGCCAGCCGCGCAGGGCCGCGCGAGCTCAGTTGCATCATGGCCATTCTCTCCGCGACCGTCGTCCCGAGCAACCGCTGCATTCAGAGTCACGCTCTCAGCCGGGCGTCCGGGGATCGTTACGGCGCCGCCCCGCGCCGGCGGGCGCGGGGCGGCTGCGACGTGACCGGAGGAGGTGAGCTCAGGCGCTCGCCGTGCTCTGACCACGAGTGGGGATCGAGCGCCGGCCGAGCTTGCCGGTGCCCGTGAACGCGGCGATCAGGACCAGCAGCAGGCCCGCGCCGACGGCCGCACCGATGGCCGCCGACGTCCAGTTGAACCCATCCGACGCGGGTGCCTTGTCCGCTACCGGCTGGGAAGCGGTCGTCGGGCTGTAGCCGGCGGCAGCGTCCCGGGTGTCGGGAGCGCGCAGGTCCTGCGTCGACTGCGCCAGAGCGGCGTCGCGGGCGTCGGGTGAGCGCAGGTCTTGGGCCCAATCGCCGGCCAACGCCGCGATCGGGGCCGCGCGCGGCACAACGCGGGTGGGATCGCCCGCCGCGCTCGCGGCGTCGACGGCGTCCGGCGAGCGCAGGTCCTGGTACTCCTCGCCGGCCGAGGCGGCAATCGAGGACGCCGGCGGCGGATCGGCCGCCGCGCGGGCGGCGTCGACGGTGTCCGGCGAGCGCAGGTCCTCGTACGGGATGGCGGTCGCGCCGGGCGCGAGCGCCGTGGCGGCGAGCGCTGCAACCGCCAGCGCCACGGCGAGCCTCGAGGTCCTGAAGGTGCGAGTCATGTGAGCTCCTTGCTCTGGGCGACCGCCCGGTGCGGTCGATCGGGAAACAGCCTCCGCCCCCTCGGTAATCGGGCGCCCATTTCGCCGTAACTGCGGATGGCTGCCGGGCCCCGGCGCCGATTGCGGAGCCGATCGACCGCTGCTACGTTCGCCGCAGGTTGGACTTCCGTCTGCTTGGCCCGCTCGAGGTGGCCGACGACCGTGGGCTCCAGATCGCGGTCAGGTCCGGGCAGCAGCGTGCGGTGCTTGCGCTGCTGCTGCTGCGGGCCAACGAGCTGGTCCCGAACGAGCGCCTGGTCGAGGAGCTCTGGGGAGAGTCGCCCCCGCCCACCGCCAACAAGATGCTGCAGAACCAGATGTCCGGGCTGCGCCGCGCGCTCGGGCCGGACGAACGACTCGAGACCGAACGAGGCGCCTACCGGCTCCGCGTCCGGGAGGGCGAGCTCGACGTCGACCGCTTCGAGCAGTTGCTGGATCGCGGTCGGGCGCTACGCCGAGCGACGACCCAGTGGCCGCGGCCTCCGCCTTCCGCGGGGCGCTCGAGCTGTGGCGCGGGGAGCCGCTGGCCGAGTTCGCCTACGAGGCGTTCGCGCAGCCGGAGATCGCGCGTTTGGAGGAGCGGCGCCTCGTGGCGTTCGAGGAGCGGGTCGAGGCCGACCTCGCGCTCGGGAGCGACGCGGATCTCGTCGGCGAGCTCGAGGCAGCCGTGGCGGCGCAGCCCCTGCGTGAGCGCCTGCACGCCCAGCTGATGCTCGCCCTCTACCGCTGCGGCCGGCAGGCCGAGGCACTCGAGGCCTACCGCCGTGCGCGCCAGACCCTGGTGGACGAGATCGGCGTGGAGCCCGGCGCGGAGCTGCGCTCCCTGCAGGCGGCGATCCTGGCGCAGGACCCGGCACTCGAGCCCGCAGTCACCGCACAGCGGGCGCCGGCACTGGAAGTCACCCTCCTCGGCCCGCCCCGGGTGGCGCGTGACGGCGAGCCGGTGGCCTTCGACACGCGCAAAGCGACGGCACTGCTGGCGCACCTCGCGCTGGCCGAGCGGCCCCGCTCGCGCGAGGCGCTGTGCGAGCTCCTGTGGCCGGCGCACGACCCCGAGCACGCGCGCGGGGCGCTGCGCCGCACGCTCTCGGCGCTGCGCAGATCGATCGGTGAGCAATGGATCGAAACCGTTGCCGACAGCGTGGCCCTGCGGGCCGGCGACGGCCTCGATATCGACGTGCGCCGCTTTCGCTCACTCACGGCGGATGCGGCCTCGCCGGACGAGCTCGGGGCGGCGATCCAGCTCTACGGCGGCGAGCTGCTCGAGGGGTTCTCAATCCGTGACAGCCCCGAGTTCGACGCTTGGCACATGTACGAGGCGGACCTTCTGCGCCGCGAGCTCGCCTCGGCGCTCGGCCGCCTCGTCGCGCTGTTGCGGGCGCAGGGCGACCACGCGCGCGCCATCGCCCACGCCCGCCGCTGGCTCGAGCTCGATCCGCTCCACGAGCCCGCGCATCGCGAGCTGATTCGGCTCTACGCGCTGAACGGAGACCGGGCAGCGGCCCTCACCCAGTACCGCGACTGCGTCAGGACGCTCAGCGAGGAGCTGGGCGTGGCGCCGGTCGAGGAGACGGCGGCGCTGTTCGAGCAGGTGAGCGAGGGGACACCGGCGCCGGGGGCGCCGAGCGCACCGAAGCGCGGAGCGGCAGCCTCCGCCCCGGTCACGCCCTCCGAGCTGCCGTTCGTGGGGCGCGCGGATGAGTTGGGGGCGCTGGTCGCCTCGTGGCGCGCGGCGATCCCGGACGGCAGGCTCGCCGTGATCGAGGGCGAGGCCGGGATCGGGAAGACCCGTCTCGGTCGGGAGCTCGGCGCGAGCGTGGCGGCGCAGGAGGGCGCGATGCTCGCCGCACGCTGCCACGACGACGAGGCGGGGCTCCCCTATGGCCCGATGGTGGACCTGCTGAGCGAGGCGCTTCGGGTAGCGCCGGACGCACTGGGGGAGGCGGTCCCACCTCAACGCCTCGCGGATGCCTCGTTGCTCCTGCCGGAGCTCGCATCGCTGCACGCGGAGCCGCCGGCGCCCGTCTCACTCAGCGGCCCCGGCGCCCAGGCCCGTCTGCTCGAGGGCGTGGCCGCCGTGCTCGCCGCCGCCTGCCGCGGACCGGCGCCCGGCCTCGTGCTCGTCGACGATGTTCATGCCGCCGACGAGGCGACGCTCGACGCGCTCGGCTACCTCGGTCGCCGGCTGCGCAGCCGGCCGCTGCTCCTCGTGCTCGGCTGGCGCAGTGAGGGCATCCCGCCCGGACACCGGCTTCGCCGGCTCGTCACCGAGCTCGCGCGCGAGGGGGCGGCCACGGTCGTGAGGCTCGCGCGCCTCGACGAGAGCGAGGTGGCCGTGCTGGTGGATGCGGTGCAGCCGTCCGCGGCGCCGGAGCTCGTGCGGCGGATCTACGTCGAGAGCGAGGGCCTGCCGCTCTTCGTGGCCGAGTACCTCGCGGTGCTGCGCGCGGGCGGCGAGCCGGGGGAGGAGGCGCTGCCGCGCGAGATGCGCGGACTCCTCGAGGCCCGGCTCGGCGAGCTCGGGGCGATGGGCCGCCAGCTGCTCGAGACGGCCGCGGTCATGGGGAGGTCGTTCGACCTGGACTCGGTGCGGGCCGCGAGCGGTCGCAGTGACGACGAGACGGCCGAGGGGCTCGACGAGCTCGTGGGCCGCGGCCTGGTGCGGGAGCTCGCGGGCCCCGAGCCGGCCTACGACTTCACACACGAGAAGCTGCGCACGCTCGTGTACGAGGACGTCGGCCAGGCCCGGCGCCGGCTGCTCCACGGGCGCGTGGCGGACGCGCTCTTGAGGTCAACCCGGGGCGCCGAACGCGCGGCGCTCGTGGCCCAGCACCTGCGCATGGCGGGCGACCTGGCTGGGGCGGCGGAGCAGCATCGCCGGGCGGGCGAGCAGGCGGCGTCGCTGCTCGCCCACGTGGACGCGCTCGAGCACTTCGACGCCGCGCTCGGGCTCGGCCACCGGGACACCGCCGGGCTTCACGAGCGCATCGGGGACCTGCGCACACTCGTCGGCGATTACGCCGGCGCGCTCGCAAGCTACGAGAGCGCGGCCGCCCACGGCGACGCCGGGGCGGTCGCGAGGCGAGAGCACAAGCTGGGCGGCGTGTACCAGCGCCGCGGCGAGTGGGAGCGGGCCGAGGCGCGCTTCGCGGTGGCGCTCGAGGCGCTCGCCCCGGGTGAGGACGGGCTGCGCGCCCGCATCCTCGCCGACCTGAGCCTGACGCTCCAACAGGCTGGCCGGTCCGCGCGGGCCGAGGAGCTCGCCGAGGAGGCGCTCGCGCTCGCCGAGACAGCCGCCGACGACCGCGCCCAGGCCCAGGCGCACAACCTGCTGGGGGTGCTCGCACGAGGGGTGGGCCGCCTCGAGCCCGCCCGAGCCGAGCTCGAGCGGAGCCTCGCGCTCGCGGAGCAGCTCGCGGACCAGGCCGGGCAGACCGCCGCGCTGAACAACCTGGCGCTCGTGGCCCGCGATGCCGAAGAGCCCGCGCGCGCGCTCGAGTTGACTGAGCGGGCGCTGGCGCTGTGCGCCGAGTCGGGCGACCGCCACCGAGAGGCCGCGCTCGAGAACAACCTGGCCGACCTCCACCACGCCGCCGGCCGCAGCGGAGAGTCGATGGAGCACCTGAAGCGCGCGCTCGCGATCTTCACGGAGGTTGGCGCGGACGAGGCCACCCGCCTGCCGGAGATCTGGAAGCTGGTCAGCTGGTAGCGGCCCCTCAGGCCAGCCTCGCCGCCAGTCCGCGGGCGTTCATATGCGCGAGCGCCTCGATCGTGACCATCGGGTTCGCGCCCGAGGCGGTCGGGAAGGCCGACGCGTCGCACACGTACAGGTCGCGCACGTTCCAGGTCTGGCCGCTCGGATCGCAGACCGAGTCGTGCTCAGAGCCGCCCATGCGCGCACTTCCCATGATGTGGAACGAGACCGGCTGCGACTGCCCGGGCCCCCAGCCGCAGGCGTCGGCGTCGTCGAGGAACGTCGTCCGGTCACCGCGGCGCCCGGGCTCGTAGGCCACCCATTTCGAGTGCGACGAGTAGATCAGCTTCGCTCCCATTGCCTCGGTCAGCTGGGCGGCGCCCCAGGTCCCGATCCGCAGGTGGCGGATGTCCTCGTCCGTGAACGCGTAGCGCACGACAGGCTCGCCGTCGCGACCCACACGGACCTCGCCGCGCCCGTGGTCGCGCAGGAGGATGCCGATGCCCGCCGTGAACGGAAGCGCCTGCATCAGCTCCTGGTGGGCGCGCCCCCCGCGCCAGGGCGAGAAGTAGAGCAGGATGCTCGGCGGCAGCGCGACGTGCTCGTACTTCAGGCCGTAGCCGTTGCCGTCGAGGTCGGCGTGGTGGTCTGAGAAGGTGGACGCGAGCATCCCCTCCCAGGGCCGCACCTCCTCCTCCGTCTGGCCCCAGACCACCATCACCGGGTGCAGGCGCAGGTGCTTGCCGAGCGCCTTCGAGCGAACGCCGGAGCGAGCCAGCAACGCCGGCGTGTGGAGCGCGCCGGCCGCGCTGATGACGGCGCGGGCGCGCACGGTCACGCGATGGCCGTCGTCCGTGCGGGCCTCGACTCCGCGGGCGGCACCGTTCTCGACAATCACGCGGTTGGCGCGCGTTCGGACCAGGATCCGCGTACCGCTGTCGTGGGCGTCCTGCAACCAGGTCTTGAGCGTCGACTGCTTCGCTCCGAGCTGGCAGCCGTAGTGGCAGAGCCGGCAGATCTCCTCGCGGCAGCCGCGCACGTTGCGCTTCATCACCTGCCACTCCCAGCCCAGTTTGTCGAGGCCACGCCGGATCACCTCGTCGCGGGAGCTCGGCACGCTGTGCTCCTCGTTGACCGAGATGCGCTCCCAGACCGCGTCGAGGCTCTCGTCGAAGGCCGGCCCGTCGACGGTCGGCACGCCCATCGAGACCCATTCGCGACGGACGTGCTCGGGAGTGCGGAACGAGAACGTGTAGTTGATGACCGTGCCGCCGCCAAGGCATGAGCCCGCCAGCAGGCCGATGCTGCCGTCGTGCGAGGCCATCCCGCCGGCGTTGAGGTAGAGGCGCGAGAAGCCGGACAGCTCGGCGCCGTCGAAGTCCTTTTCCGAGTAGTAGCCGCCCGCCTCGATCACCACGACGTCGAGGCCGGCCTGCGCGAGCACCGCCGCCGCGGGCCCGCCACCTGCTCCTGAGCCGACGACGACGACGTCGCAGTCGAGGTCGGTGTCCGCGCTGATCTCGAGGGGCTCGATCCCGGGCGGCGGCGGATTCTCGGGTGGCCCGAGCGACCCCGGGTAGCCCATCGCCTCGAGCACCGGGTTGTCGCCGTTCCGGCCGTAGTAGGCGAGCAGCGTGCCCTTGCGTAGAGCCTGGAAGGCGGCGCGCCGCTGTGGCACGCGGCTATCCGCCCAGGAGAGCAGCACCTTCTCGCGCTCGGCCTGCGACAGGGAGCTGAAGTTCCTCGCGCCCCCGCCGGCAACCGCGCACAGCAGGCGGGTGTCCCATAGGCCGAGCAGCTGGCCGACCTGCTTGCGCTCGGCGGCCCGCGGGTTTCGCGCCACCAGCTCGAGGAGGGCGTCCGGCACGCCGAGGTCCGTGGCGGACGGTAGGCCCTCTCCGCCGGGCGCGAAGGTGTCGGCGATGGCGTCCAGCGCGCGGCGGGCACGCGCGTTCAGTTCGACTGTGCTCATGTCTGCATGTTTCCATGCGGGAATAGGAGCCCCATAGCGAGCATCCTTGGAGATATGAGCGAACAGGCCGACCTCGACCGGGAGCGTTTCGCCGTCGCCGCGTTGCGGTCGGTGGAGCTTCGCGCGCCCATCCGGCTGCGGACGCGGATCGAGGCCGAGCGGGAGCGTGCCCGGCGCCCGGCGCAGCGAAGGCGCTTCGCGCTCGGTGGCGCGCTCGCGGGCGCCACGGCCGCGGCGGCCGTGCTGGTGGCGCTGCTGCTGCCCGGGGGTGCGGGCGGCCCGACGGTGGTCGAGGCGGCCGAGCTCGCGACCCTCCCGCCGACAGAGCCCGCCCCGGAGCCGGGCCGGCCCAAGCTGCTCGCCACCTCCGCGTTCGGGCTCCCCTACCCCGACTGGGCCGAGAACTTCGGCTGGGAGCCCAGCGGCCGCCGCGTCGACGAGCTCGACGGCCGCCGCGCCGTGACCGTCTTCTACGAGAAGGACGGCCGCGAGATCGCCTACACGATCATCTCGGGCGAGGCGCTCGACCCGCCGGACCCGTCCGCCGCCGCCACACGCGAGGGCACCCGCCTTCGTTACGTGACCGACGACGGCCGCACGATCGTGACCTGGAAGCGGAACGGACTCACCTGCGTGCTCAGCGGCAGCGGCGTGCCGGCGTCGAAGCTGCTCGACCTGGCCGGCTGGAAGGGACTCGGCGCCGTACCTTTCTGACCGCGCCCGTGGACCCTCTCCGGCCGCTTGATCCCGCCCGCCTGGGCGATCACATCGACCGTCTCTATAGGGCGGCGGTGGGCCTGTGCGGCTCGCACGCGGACGCCGAGGATCTGGTGCAGGAGACCTACGTGCAGGTGCTGCGCAAGCCGCGCCTGCTGCGCTCGGACGACGACCTCGGCTATCTCATGCGCGTCCTTCGCAACACCTTCTACTCGCGCTACCGCACCGAGGCGCGGCGCCCGCGCAGCTCTCCGCTGGAGGAGCACGAAGAGATCATCGAGGGGCGCGCCGTCGCCCACCCCGCCGACGCGGCCGAGGCCTCGGAGGTGCTCGCGGCGGTGGCGGCGCTGCCGGAGCCCTTCCGGGAGGTCGTGGCCGCGGTCGATCTCGCGGGGCTCAGCTACCGCGAGGCCGCGCGGGCGCTGCGGACCCGCGAGGGAACGATCATGAGCCGGCTCAGCCGCGGGCGCGCGCAGGTGGCGGACGCGCTCGGCTACACCTCGTAGGAGGCGCCCTCGTGGGCCACCTCGACCGGCCCGCCGAACGCCTCGGCGGCCTCGGCCCGCGCCCACTCCCAGTCGAGCTCGTCCGAGATGTGCACGAGCACCACGCGCTTGACCCCGCAGGCGCGCGCCTGAGCTCCCGCCTCGGCGGGGGTCAGGTGGCCGCGTACACCGGTCCGCTCGGGACGCGGAAGCGTCGCCTCGACGAGCATCAGATCCCCGCCCTGCGCGAACTCGGTAAGCACGTCTGTCGGGCTGCTGTCCGCGCCATAGATGATCCGCCTGGACCCGCCCGCGGCGCCGATGCTCATCGCGAAGGTCTCCGTGAAGTGGGGGACCGGCTGGAAGCGCACCTTCAGCGGGCCGATCTCGATCTCCCCCGCCGGGTCGTACTCGCGCAGGTCGAAGGCCTTCTCGATCAGGTCCTCCTGGCCCCAGGTGCCGACCACGCGGCGGAAGGCGTCGCGGCTCCCCGGGGGCACGTGCAGCTCCGGCCGGGCGGGGTTGTCCGTACCTGGCCAGCGATCGACGGGCACCGGCTGCTGGCGCGGCGCGTAGGTGAGCGCGTACGCGAACGGCACGAGGTCGAGGAAGTGGTCCGCGTGCAGGTGCGAGATGACCACCGCGTCGACGTCGACGTAGTCGATGCGCTCGCGCAATTTGCCGAACACGCCGTTTCCGCAGTCGACCACGACCGCGCAGCCGTCTTCCTCGACGAGGTAGCCAGAGCATGCGCCGCCGACGTCCTGCCACGCCGGCGACTTACCGAGCACCGTGAGCCGCATGAGCGGAGATTATCCGGGCGCTGCCGCCGGTCCTAGGCGTTCGGCTGGGGGAAGGCGTACGCGGCGGTCGTCCGCTCGGATCTGAAGACGAACGCCAGCTGGCGCTCGGGCTCCAGTCCGCGCTCGGCCGGGCGGAACGTTGTGCAGGGCTTGCCCAGGTTGAGCGCGCAGAGCTGGTTCTGCTGGAAGAAGCAGTCCTCGCAGCGGGCGGGCTTCGTCTTCGCCACGGCCGCCATGCTGCAACAACAGCGGCCTGGATTCCAGTCGGCGTTTGTCGCAGTTTGCAGGCTCCCCCCGGGCACGCCCCGCTCCGAGCGGGTTTTTCAGGGGGGCGAACTTCGGGCAGCATGGAGAGCCATGGAGCTGATCGCCGGAGCCACCGGATACGTGGGCGGGCGGCTGCTGCGCCGCCTGACGGCGGAGGGCAGGCAGGTCCGGGCGCTCGCGCGCCGCCCGGAGCTCCTCGAGCCGCTCCCGGGCGTCGAGCCGGCGCGCGCCGATTTGCTGAGCGGGAACGGGATCGAGGCCGCGCTCGAGGGGGTCTCGAGCGCCTACTACCTCGTCCACTCGATGGAGCCCGCGAGCGACGGCGGCTTCGCCGCGCGCGACCGCCGCGCGGCCGAGGCCTTCGGCCGTGCCGCCGCCCGTGCCGGGGTCGAGCGAATCGTCTACCTCGGCGGGATCGAGCCGGCCGGACATGTGTCGCCCCACCTGCGCTCGCGACTCGAGGTCGAGGAGATACTGCTCTCCGCGGTCCCCCACTCGACCGCGCTGCGCGCCTCGATAGTCATCGGCGCGGGCTCGTCTTCGTTCCGGGTGCTCGTGCGGCTGGTCGAGCGCCTGCGCGTGCTGCCCCTGCCGCGATGGCGGGTGAACCGCACGCAGCCCGTCGACGAGCGCGATGTGATCGAGTATCTCGCCCGCACCCCTGCGACCCCGGCCGCCGAGGGCCGCTCGCTGGACGTGTGTGGGCCGGACGTGATGACCTACGCGGAGATGATCGGCCGGATCGCCGACTGCATGGGCGTTGGGCGCCTGCCGCTGGGGCTCGGCGTCTCGCTCACGCCGCCCGCCAGCGCGCTCGTGGCCGCGGTGAGCGGGCAGCCGCTCGAGCTCGTGCGGCCGCTGATGGAGAGCCTCGAAACGGACATCCTTCCGCGTGACCCCGAGGAGGCTGCCCGCCTGTACGGGCTCCAGCCGCGCGGCTTCGAGCGCGCGGTCGAGCATGCGCTAGGGGAGTGGGAGGCACGCGAGCGGCTGGGCGCGCGATGAAGGTCGAGCGGAGCGTGGAGATTGCGGCTGCACCGGGCGAGGTCTACAACGTGGTGATGGACCCCGCTCGCCTCGATGACTGGGTCACGATCCACGACCACCTCGAGGACGCGCCGAACGGGCAACTCAAGCGCGGCTCGAAGCTGACCCAGACCCTGCGCGTCGCGGGGCAGCGCTTCAAGGTGCGCTGGACCGTCGCCGAGATTGACTTCTGCAGGCGAGTCGTCTGGGAGGGACGCGGGCCGCTGGGCTCACACGCGCGCGTGGTGTACCGCTTCGACGAGAACGAACGCGGAACCCGGTTCTCTTACATGAACCAGTACGACCTGCCGGGTGGGGTATTCGGGCGAATGGCGGGGCGCGCTGTGTCCCGCGTTACAGAAAAAGAGTTGGACGGTTCGTTGCAGAAGCTCAAGTCAATGCTCGAATAACAGTTACAGTACGAGCATGGCTGACTTCCTGGACGAGAAGCGCAAGGAGATAGACGCACGGATGCGTGAGCTCCGGCCGCTGGTGGACGAGTACAACCGCCTCGAGCAGGCGGCGGCCGCGCTCGAGGGCGTCGGCGGCGCCACGGCCAGGCCGGCGCGCCGCCGCCGCCGCGGCCGCGGGCGACCGCGAGGCAGCGGGACGCGCGCGAAGGAAGCCCTGGAGCTCGTCCGCACGCGCCCCGGGATCACGATCACCGAGATGGCCGACGCGATGGGCATCAAGGCGAACTACCTGTACAGGGTGATGCCGACCCTCGAGTCCGAGGGCCAGGTGGTGAAGCGCGACCGAGGCTGGCACCCGGCCTAGAGACCGCTAGATCAGGCCGAGCTCCTTGACGGCGTTTCGCTCCTCCTTGAGCTCGTTCACCGTGACGTCGATCTTCGCCTGAGCGAAGTCACCCACCTCGAGGCCCTGCTCTATCGAGTATTGGCCTCCGTTCACACGTACCGGGAAGCTCGACACGAGTCCCTCCTCGACACCGTAGGAGCCATCCGACGGCACCGCCATCGAGCGCAGGCCGTCTGCCCCGAGCACCCAGTCATGCATGTGGTCGATCGCGGCGTTCGCGGCGCTCGCCGCGGACGACGCGCCGCGCGCCTCGATGATCTCGGCGCCTCGCTTGCCCACGCGCGGGATGTACTCGTGCTCGTACCAGTCCATGTCGACCTGGTCCGCCGCGGGCTTACCGCCCACCTTCGCGTTGAACAGGTCGGGGAACATCGTGGGTGAGTGGTTCCCCCACACGACCAGGTCCTGCACGTCCTCCACACCGACGTTCAGCTTCTCGGCGAGTTGGGCAACCGCGCGGTTCTCGTCGAGCCGGGTCATGGCGGTGAAGCGCTCACGCGGGATGTCGGCGGCGTTCGACATCGCGATCAGGGCGTTCGTGTTGGCCGGGTTGCCGACCACGAGGATCCTCACGTCATCCGCGGCGCCCGCGCTCAGCGCCTCGCCCTGCGGCTTGAAGATCTGGCCGTTCGCCTCCAGCAGGTCGGCCCGCTCCATGCCCTTCGTGCGCGGCCGCGCCCCCACCAGCAGCGCGACATTCACCCCGTCGAACGCCTTGACCGGGTCGTCGAATATCTCCACGGAAGCGAGCAGCGGGAAGGCGCAGTCCTGCAGCTCGAGCGCCGTGCCTTCGGCGGCCTTGACGGCCTGCGGGATCTCCAGCAGGCGCAGGTCGATCTTCTCGTCCGGCCCCAGCATCTGGCCCGAGGCGATCCGGAACAGCAGGGCGTAGCCGATCTGGCCGGCGGCGCCCGTGACGGTGACTTTCATGCCATCTCCTCTATGACTGCATCCGCAAATTCGGAGGTACCCACGGCCGAGGGATCGTCACGCGTGGGCTTGAGGTCGTAGGTGACCTTGTCGCCCTTGCGGATCACCTCGGCGATGCCGCGCTCCATTCGGTCGGCGGCCTCGGTCTCGTCGAGGTGACGCAGCATCAGCACGCCCGACAGCAGTAGGGCGGTCGGATTGACCCTGTTCTGACCCTTGTACTTGGGGGCCGAGCCGTGTGTGGCCTCGAAGATCGCTCCGGTCGTGCCGATGTTGGCGCCCGGCGCGAGGCCGAGCCCGCCGATCATGCCGGCGCCGAGGTCGGAGACGATGTCGCCATACAGGTTCGGCAGCACCACGACGTCGTACTCCTCGGGCCGCGACACGAGCTGGTTGCAGAGATTGTCGATGATCCGGTCCTCGAACTCGATGTCGGGATGGCGCTCGGCCACCCGGCGGGCGACCTCGAGAAACAGCCCGTCGGAGAACTTCATGATGTTCGCCTTGTGAGCCGCTGTGACCTTTCGCCGCCCGTTCTCCTCCGCGTACTTGAAGGCGGCCTCGACGATGCGATCCGAGCCGAACACGGAGATCGGCTTGATTGAGATGCCCGACTCGTCGCGGGTGGGCGAATCGAGCTCATCGGCGAGGAAGCGGCGCAGCTTCTCGACCTCGGGCGAGCCCACCTCGAATTCGATCCCCGCGTAGAGGTCCTCGGTGTTCTCGCGGACGATCACGATGTCGGTCTCGGGAAAGCGCGTGCGCACGCCCTCGTAGGCCTTGCACGGGCGCACGCAGGCGTACAGGTCGAACTCCTTGCGCAGCGCGACGTTGATCGAGCGGAAGCCGGAGCCGACCGGCGTGGTGGTCGGGCCCTTGATGGCGACGCCACGCTCGCGGATCGACTCGAGCGTGCGCTCCGGCAGCGGGTTGCCCTCCGCCTCGTAGACGTCGACGCCCGCGTCCTGGAAGTCCCAGTCGAACTCGACGCCGGTGGCCTCGAGCACGCGCCGGGTGGCCTCGGCGAGCTCGGGCCCGGTCCCGTCGCCCGGGATGAACGTGACTCTGTGGGTCAAGGCTGTCCTTTCACGGATCGGTACGGAGCTGGAAGCCTGCCACCATTTCAGATCAATGTTCGGTGGCAGCTCCATACAGCTCGGCCGGATCTTCGGGATCCGGATCGGGGTGGACGTGAGCTGGTTCATCGTCCTGTTCCTGATCATCTGGTCGCTGTCCAGCTACTACGAGGACGTCGCGCCGGGCTCCAACGCGTTCGTGCTGGCCACGGTCAGCGCGCTGCTCTTCTTCCTGTCGATCCTGCTCCACGAGCTCGGCCACGCCTTCGTCGCGATCCGCAACGGCATCCCGATCGAAGGAATCGACCTGTGGATGTTCGGCGGCGTGGCCAAGCTCGGCAGGGACTCGCGGTCGGCCGGCGAGGAGTTCCGCGTGGCCGTGGCGGGCCCGATCGTGACGCTCGTGATCGCCGCCGCCTGCCTGGGACTCGGCGCGGCGATCTCGAGCCCGGAAGAGGTGCTCGAGAGCTCGAGCTTCGATGACACCACCACCGGCGCGACGCTGGCGGTGGTCGGTTACCTGGCGTCGATCAATCTCATCGTGCTTGTCTTCAACCTGATCCCGGGCTTCCCGCTCGACGGCGGCCGCATCGCTCGGGCGATCGCGTGGAAGATCACCGGCGACCGCAACCGGGCGACGCGCTTTGCCGGCGTGCTCGGCAGGTTCGTGGGCTGGGGAATGATCGGCTTCGGCATCTTCATAGTCGTGGCCTGGGGCAGCTTGATCACCGGGCTCTGGCTCGCCTTCATCGGCTTCTTCCTCGCCCAGGCGGCCGGCTCCGCGGTCGCCCAGGCGGACTTCTCCGACCGGATCGGCGGCATCCGGGTGTCTGACGTGATGGACGCGGAGCCCGTCGCGATCCCCGAGTCGCTCAGCCTCGACCAAGCCGACCACGAGTTCTTCCTCCGCTACGGCTGGCCGTGGTTCCCCGTGGTGGACCCCTCGGGCCGTCTCGTCGGTGTCGTCTCCCGGGAGGCGGTCGAGAGCGTCCCCGAGCAGCTGCGGGCCTCGCGCCCGGTGGCGTCCGTGATGGCGCGCGACGACGGCGACAGCGGCCTCCGGGCCCAGCTCGAGGACCCGCTCGAGTCGCTGCTCGGCCGCGACGGGCTGGCGCGGCTCGGGGCCGTAATGGCCGTGGACGGCGACGGCGTGCTCCAGGGGATCGTGACGATCGAGGCCGTGCGCCGGGCGCTCCGGACGGCGGCACCCGCCTAGATGCGTTTCCATAGAATCGCGGCCCCCACCGATGCCTGAGCACGACGTCCTGGTCATAGGGGCCGGCCTCGCCGGCCAGCGCGCTGCCCTCGCCGCGGCGGAGAAGGGCGCCTCGGTGGGCATCATTTCGAAGGTCCACCCAGTGCGCTCGCACTCGAACGCCGCCCAGGGAGGCATCAACGCGGCGCTCGACCCGCAGGACTCGTGGGAGTCGCACGCGTTCGACACCGTCAAGGGCTCGGACTATCTCGGCGACCAGGACGCGATCGAGATCATGTGCCGTGAGGCGCCCGAGGAGCTGCTCGATCTCGAGCACTGGGGCGTGACCTTCCACCGCAACGAGGAGGGCCGGCTCGGCAAGCGCGCCTTCGGAGGGGCGAGCGCGGCGCGCACGTACTACGTCGCCGACATCACCGGACAGGCGATCCTGCATGTGCTCTACGAGCAGCTCATGAAGTTCGAGGACGTTTACCGCTACGAGGAGTGGTTCACCACCGCGCTCGTGCAGGACGACGAGGGCCGGATCGTGGGGGCGCTCACGCGCAACATCAAGGACGGCACGATGGAGCTGTTCGTCGCCAAGGCGGTGATCCTGGCGAGCGGCGGCAACGGGCAGATCTACGACCCGACCACGAACGCCCTGATCTGCACGGGCGACGGGATCGCGATGGCCTACCGGATCGGCGCGCCGCTCATGGACATGGAGATGATCCAGTACCACCCCACGACGCTCGCGGGGCTCGGGCTGCTGATCACCGAGGGCGCCCGCGGCGAGGGCGCCCAGCTCTACAACGCCCAGGGCGAGCGCTTCATGGAGAAGTACGCGCCAAACAAGATGGAGCTCGCGTCGCGCGACGTGGTCTCGCGCGCCGAGCAGACCGAGCTCGACGAGGGCCGCGGCTTCCCCGACGGCACGGTCGCGCTCGACATCACGGTCGTGCCGCGCAAGCGCATCCACGAGGCGCTGCGCGAGATCGTCAACGTGGGCCGCGACTTCGCGGGCGTCGACATCACCCGCGAGCCGATCCACATCAAGCCGGGCAATCACTACGTGATGGGCGGGGTCAAGACCGACATAAACGGTCAGACGCCGGTCCCGGGGCTGTACGCCGCGGGTGAGTGCGCCTGTGTCTCCGTGCACGGCGGCAACCGTCTCGGCGCCAACTCGCTGCTCGACACGCTCGTGTTCGGGCGCCGCTCGGGCGCTCACGCGGCGGACGCGGTGCGCGGCCTCCACATGCCGGAGCCCGGCCGGGCGGCGCTCGACGCCGAGGCCGGGAGGATCGACTCGATCGTCCGCCGCGACCGCTCGGGCCGCAGGGTCTCCGAGATCAAGGCCGAGCTCGGCCAGGTGATGGACAAGCACGTGGCGGTGTTCCGCGACGAGGCCGGGCTGCAGACCGCTCTCGAGACCGTCCGGCGCCTCAAGGAGGAGGCGGAGAACGTCGCAATCGACGACAGGGGCAGCGTGTTCAACCAGGACGTGCTGGGGGCGCTCGAGCTCCAGTTCATGCTCGACAATGCCGAGTGCATCGTGATTTCGGCGTTGGAGCGCAAGGAGAGCCGCGGCGCCCAGTACCGCACCGACTTCCCCTCGCGCAACGACGAGGAGTGGCTCAAGCACATCAACGTCGCCGTGAACGGCAACGAACCCGAGATCTCCTACTCCGAGGTCACCATGACCCAGTGGGAGCCCCAGGAGAGGACGTATTGAGGCGGGCATGGCCGACTACACGCTGAAGATCCGCCGCTTCGACCCCGAGTCAGGGGAGGCGGCCTACTGGAAGGACTACGAGGCCGAGCTGCCGGCGGAGCGCTCGGTGCTCGACGCGATCCTGCAGGTCAAGGACCGGGAGGACGCCTCGATCGGCATCCGCTGCTCCTGCCGGGCGGCAATCTGCGGCTCCTGCGGGGTCAAGATCAACGGGCGCTCGGCGCTCGCCTGCAACACGCGCATCGGCGACGCCGCCGGGCGTGCTCGCGACGGCGCGATCACGATCGAGCCAATGGGCAACATGCCGGTGGTCAAGGACCTGATCACGGACATGGAGGCGGTCCACTGGAAGAAGGTCCGGCGCGTGACGCCCTGGCTGCTGCCGGCCGAGGAGCCGCCGGAGAACCAGGAGTACATCGTGCCGGCGGAGGCGATGCTCGACGTGACGCAGGCCATGGCCTGCATCCACTGCGGAGTGTGCGTCTCGTCCTGCCTATCGATGGAGGTCGACCCGGAGTTCATCGGGCCCGCCGCGCTCGCCAAGGCCTACCGCTTCGTCGGCGACCCGCGCGACGGCGAGCACGAGGCCCGCCTCAAGGACCTCGCCGAGGACCCGCACGGCATCTACGACTGCACGCACTGCTTCGCCTGCGTCGAGGTCTGCCCCAAGGACGTGGCGCCGATGGATCAGATCATGCGCCTGCGCCGCCGGGCCACCAACGACTACGGAATCAAGGACGAGAACAACGGCTACGGCCACGAGAAGGCCTTCGTCAACATCATCGAGAAGTGGGGCACGCTGCACGAGGCGCAGCTGCTGCCGCGCTCGTTCGGCGACGGCTCGCTCGTCAAGGGCCAGCTGAGTCCGCACGGCGCGAAGCAGCTGACCCAGAACCTGCCCACGATGGTCGACGGGCTGAAGTCCGGCAAGGTCAGCCCCAAGAAGGCGCTGATCCACCCGAAGCTTCCGGACCAGAAGCAGGTCCGCCGCATCATCAAGGAGATCGAGACAAAGGACGAGCGCCTCGAGCTGAACCTCTACATCGTCGGCGAGATGGCGGACGAAGCAACCGAGATCGGCGCGTTCGCCGAGGCCCCGGAGGAGTCGTGAAGCTCGCCTACTGGCCCGGGTGCGTATCCCGCGGATTCACCCCCGAGCTGCACGGCTCCGTCGCAAAGGTAGCGCCGCTGCTCGACATCGAGCTTGTCGAGCTCGACCGCGCCAACTGCTGCGGCGCCGGGGTGATCGCCGAGCACAACCAGGAGCTCGTCGACACGCTCAACGCGCGCACGTTCGCGATGGCCCAGCGCGTCGACGACGCGGCGGGCATGATGAACATCTGCTCGACCTGCCAGGGCGCCCAGTCGGAGTGCCAGTCACGGCTCGACGCGAGCGGCGAGTACCGGCAGGTGGTCAACTCGCACCTCGAGCCGGAGGGCCTCGCCTATGAGGCGGCCGGGCGCTGGTGGAACAAGAACTTCCTCTGGATCCTCGTCGAGGAGATCGGCCTCGACACGTTGCGTGAGAAGGTCAAGCGCCCGCTCGAGGGCCTGCGGCTCGCGCCCTTCTACGGCTGCTACATCGTGCGGCCCTCGAAGCGGCTTGGTTTCGCCGACAACCCCGACCGCGATCTCTACCTCGACTGGGTGATCGAGGCGCTCGGCGGCGAGGCGGTCGACTACGCAGGTGCGCGCAAGTGCTGCGGCTTCCCGGTGATCACGATGAACCGCTCGACCTCGCTCCGCCAGGCGGGGCGCCACCTGGCCGACGCGATCGACGCAGGCGCGGACGCCCTCGTGACCCCGTGTCCGCTCTGCCACCTGAACCTGGACCTGCAGCAGCCCGCCGCCGCCAAGTTCGTCGAGCGCGACCTCGGTATCCCGGTTCTGCACCTGCCGCAGGCCGTGGGCCTCGCCCTCGGGCTCGAGCCCAAGGAGCTCGGGATGACTAAGCACGTCGTTTCGACCAAGGAGGTCTCGCGCAAGGTCGCGGAGCTGGCCGCGGCGTGAGAGGCCCGCCCGAACGCGGGGGATGCCGACCGTCGTCTCAGGGAAGTTCGAGGATCTCGTGGCGGTGGGGCTCGCTGTCCTGATCGGCGACGATCCGAACCTGGAGCTCGTCGCCGACGGAGTCCCCGTCGATGAGATCGAAGCGGCAGTCGAGAAACACGCGCCGAACGTGGTGCTCCTCAACTTCGGCACCTTGCGGGCGCCGGCGCAGGTCTACCAGCTCCACCAGGCCCATCCGGATACTCGGATCGTCGTGCTCGCCAACCGGCCGGCGGCGGCGGTGCTGAGGTGCTCGAGCTGCTCCTCGCGGGCAGGACCAACGCCCAGATCGCGCACCAGCTCTCGATCGGCATCGAGACGGTGCGGACGCACGCCCGCAACATCTACCGGAAGCTGGGGATCGGCTCTCGGCGTGAGCTCGTTCGACTGAACCCGGGCGGCTCTATAGTCGGAAGTGATGGGAAAGACATGGGTACTCGACACCGAGACCAAGGGCACCGGGGCGAACATGGTGCCGCTGGAGAAGGTGCAGAAGAAGCCGGCCTCGGAGGAGAAGCCGGTCGCGCGCCCACGCAAGGCGCAGAATGAGGCGCGGCCCGCCAGCGCCGAGCGCAGGCGGCCGAAGCGTGCACCCACCGAGAAGACGTCCACGGAGCTGCCCGCCGGTCACGTCCGCAAACGGGCGACCGGCGAGATCGGCCGCGTGGAGGCGGTCGACGCCAAGGCGGGCACGGCCCGCGTGCGCTGGCTCAAGCGCGGCGCCTCTTCGACGGTGCGGCTGAGCGAAATCTCGCGGCGCTGAGCCGGCCGATCTCACGCGCGCTACGTTGCCGTTAATAATCGCCGGAAACGTAGCGAGCGTGGTGCGGGAGGCCGCGGCTCAAGCCGCGCGGGCCGTCCGCAACAGGCCGCGCAGGTTCAGCAGCTCGGCCACCTGAACCGCGTTCGTCGCGGCGCCCTTGCGCAGGTTGTTGCCGACGATCCAGAGGTTCAGGCAGCGCTCGTGGGACGGGTCGCGGCGGATTCGGCCCACGAGCACGTCGTCGCGCCCGGCGGCGTCGAGCGCGGTCGGGTAGAGGGCGTTCGCCGGGTCGTCGATCACGGTCAGGCCCGGCGCGGCGGCGAGCAGCTCGCGGCACTCATCGGGTGACAGCGGCTCGCGCGTCTGCACGTTGCGCCGACACCGAGTGACCGGTGAAGACCGGCACCCTCGCGCAGGTGGCGGAGACGCCCACGTCGTCGCGGCCGAGGATCTTGCGCGTCTCGGCCATGCACTTGCGCTCCTCGGTCGTGTAGTCGTCGCCATCCTTGAAGGTCTCGACCTGTGGGAGCACGTTGAAGGCGATCTGATGCGGGTAGACCGACGGCGGCGGCAGCTCGCGCGCCTCGATGACCGCCCCTGCCTGATCGTGCAGCTCCTCGACCGCCCTCTGGCCGGTGCCGGACACCGCCTGGTAGCTCGACATCACCACCCGCTCGATCCCGGCCTGCCGCAGGATCGGGCCGAGCGCCACGACCGTCTGCATGGTCGTGCAGTTGGGGTTGGCCACGATCCCGCTGTGGCTGTCGAGCGCCTCGGGGTTGACCTCGGAGACGACCAGCGGAACGTCCTCGTGCATGCGCCACTGGGACGAGTTGTCGACCACGACCGCTCCTGCGTCGGCGAAGCGCGGCGCCCACTCGGCGCTCACGCCCGACCCGGCGGAGAAGAGCGCGATGTCGAAGCCCTGGATCGTCTCGTCGCCCAGCGGCACGCAGGTCAGCTGGGAGTCGCCCCAATCGATCTTGCGGCCCGCCGAGCGCTCGGACGCGAACGGCACCACTTCCTCGGCCGGGAAGGAGCGCTCACGCAGGACCCCGAGCATCGTCGAGCCGACCGCCCCCGTGGCGCCGACCACCGCGACGCGCATGAGCACTAAGCCACCTTCGGACGGTGGACGCCGGCGACGTCCTCGGGGAGCACGGCGTCCGCGCCCAGTCCGAAGGCGGTGTGGAGCTGCTTGACGGCGGTCTCCACGTGCTCCTCGCGGACGACGCAGGAGATCTTGATCGGAGAGGTCGAGATCATCTCGATGTTCACCTCGGCCTCGCCCAGAACGGTGAATGTCTTGGCCGCCACGCCGGGGTGGCTCTTCATTCCCGCCCCGACCACGGACACCTTCCCCATGTGCTCGTCGGTCGCGATGGCCTCGAAGTTGACGTCCTGTTTCAGCCTGTCGAGCGATCGTGCGGGCGAGCTCCAGGTCATCGCGCGGGACCGTGAACGACATGTCGGCTCGGTGGTCGTCCGAGCGCCCCTCGTTCTGGATGATCATGTCCACGTTGATGTTGGCCTCGGCCAGCGCGCTGAGCACACGCCCGGCGATCCCCGGCACGTCCGGCAGGCCGGTAACGGTGACCCGCGCCTCGGCTGTCGAGTGCGTAACGGCGGTGACAAGCGGTCGTTCCATCGTCATGTCCTCGTCCTGGACCACGGTACCTGGTCCATCGTCGAAGCTGGCTCGGCAGTGGATCGTGACGCCGTGGTTGCGCGCGTACTCGACGGAGCGCAGCTGCAGCACGCCCGCTCCGCTCGCGGACATCTCGAGCATCTCCTCGAAAGTCAGCACGGGGAGCTTGCGCGCGTCGGGCACGATCCGCGGGTCGGCGCTGAACACCCCCGCGACGTCGGTGTATATCTCGCAGACCGGGGCGCCGAGCGCCGCGGCGAGCGCCACGGCCGTGGTGTCCGAGCCGCCCCGGCCGAGCGTCGTGACGTCGAGCGACTCCTGCGACACGCCCTGGAAGCCCGCCACGAGCACGATCTTGCCCTCGTCGAGCGCGGCCCGGATGCGGTGCGCCCTGACCTCGATGATGCGTGCCTTCGTGTGGCCGCTGTCGGTGACGATGCCGGCCTGCGAACCGGTCAGCGAGATCGCCTCGTGGCCGAGGTCGTTGATCACCATCGCGGCCAGGGCGCAGGTCACGCGCTCGCCCGTCGAGAGCAGCATGTCCATCTCGCGCGGATGCGGCCGGGGCGACACCTCGTGGGCCAGCGACACCAGCTCGTCGGTGTGCTTCCCACGCGCCGAGAGGACCGAGACCACGCTGTTGCCGTTCTCGGCGCTCTGCACGATGCGCTGGGCGGCTCGCTGGATCCGCTCGGCGTCGGCCACGGACGTGCCTCCGAACTTCATCACCACCGTGTCCGCAGCGGGCGAGGGCATCGGCGGCCAAAGATAGCCGCCCCGCCGACGGCTAGCGTTCCGCGCGTGCCAGCAAATCCGGCCCGGCGGCGACTAGCGGTCGCGGGCCTCACTGCCCTCGCGCTGGGGTCCGCCGTGACCGGGGCCGTGCTCGGCGCGGGTCAGTCAGACGACGCCGACAACGCTCCGCTATCCGAGCCGGGGCGTGCCAAGCCGAGGGAGAGCGTGTCCTTCCTCGCGCGCATCGTCCCGCCGGCCGCGCCCGCGGCGGAGGAGAGGGACCCAGCGGTGCCGCGCAGCATCATGGAGCGCGCGCGCCAACTCCCGCTCGAACGCCAGGTGGCTCAGCTCTTCGTCTTCGGGTTCGAGGGAACCGACGGCGGCGCGGACATCTTCCCGCGCCTGCGCCGGCTCGACGTGGGCGGCATCCTGATCGGACCGAGGAACTACGCCGACCCTGCGCAGCTGGACGCGCTGGCCGGCGAGGCGACGGCGGTCGCCCGCCGCGCGGACCACCTGCCCCCGTTCGTGCTGGCGAGCCAGCAGGGCGGGGACCTCAACTCGCTTCCGGACCTGCCCCCGAGCCAGGCCCCCGCCGACACGCCGTCAGCCTCGGCCGCCGCCGCCGGCGCGCTCGACTCGGCCCGCGCCCTGCGCGACGTGAATGTGACCGGCGTGCTCGGTCCGGTGCTCGACGTTGGGCTCGAATCGGGATCGCCCCTGGGCGCGCGCGTTTACTCGGACGACCCCGAGGAGCTCGCGGCGTTCGCCGAGGCGACCGTCGATTCCTACCGCCGGGCGCGCGTGTTCAGCGCGGCCGCCCACTTCCCGGGGCTCGGCGCTGCGGACCAGTCGACCGAGGAGGGGCCGGCAACCGTGGGCCTCGACCTGGCCGAGCTGCGCGAGCGCGATCTGATCCCCTTCGAGGCGGCGATCGATGCCGGCGTGCCCGGCGTGACGCTCGCGCACGCGCTCTACCCGGTCGGCGACTTCACCGTTCCCGCCTCGCTCTCGCGCCGCATCGCCACCGGCCTGCTGCGCGACGAGCTCGGCTTCGAGGGCGTGGCACTCACCGACGATCTCGCCGATCCGGCGATCACGACGCTCTACACCGTTCCGGACGCGGCCGTTGAGGCCGTCCGCGCCGGGGGCGACATGCTGCTCGTGTCCGGGCCGGCCGGGGACCAGCAGGCGGCCTACGTAGCTGTTCTGCGCGCCGCGCGCTCGGGCCGGATCCCACGCCCGCGGCTGGAGCGGGCGGTCGGCAGGATCCTGGTTGCCAAGCGCAACTACGGGCTCACCCGCTGAGCGCCTCGACCTCCACGCGGTTGTCGTTGAAGGTCGGGGCATTGCCGACCTCCGTCAGCCGTTGCGATGTCGTGGCCTGGCTGCTGCGGCCGTCGTCGTAGTCGCGGTTCCACCAGCCCATCGGCGCCACCAGCACTCCCGGGCGCGTGTCGTCCGACACCCGCGCCGGGCAGCTGAACGCGCCGCGGTCGTTCCAGACCCGCACCCTCGCACCGTCCTCGATGCCGCGGGCGTCGGCGTCGGCCGGGCTCAGCACCACCTCCGGCCGCGGCTGGGCGGAGTGCTGACGGCGCTGGTTCGCGAAGGTCGAGTTGAGGAAGAGGTGGGTCTTGGGGGTCACGAGCGCGAGCGGGAAGCGCTCTGCCAGCGCGGCGTCGGCCACCTCGGCGGGCGGCACGTACTCGGCGCGCAGCGCGATCCTGCCGTTCTTGGTGCCGAAGCCGCCCTCGGCGTGCGGAGTCGGGCCCTGGCCGAGGTCGATCTTCGTCCAGCCGCGCTCGCGCAGCCCGTCCTCCTCGAAGCCCGCGAGCAGCCGGTCGACGAGCTGCTCGTCGGTTTCCTTGAAGAGCGGGTCGTCGAGGCCGAGCCGCGCGGCGATCAACCGGAACGCCTCGGTATTCGGCTTGGCCTCCCCGAGCGGCTCGATAGCGGGCGCGCTCCAGGTCAGGTAGTGGTGGCCCCAGGAGAAGATCACGTCGAGGTGCTCCAGCTGCGTGGTCGCCGGCAGGACAACGTCGGCGTGCGCGGCGGTGTCGGTCATGAACTGCTCGAGCACGACCGTGAACAGGTCCTCGCGGCGGAGGCCCTCGAGCACCCGGTCCTGGTCCGGGGCGATTGTCGCCGGGTTCGAGTTCCAGCAGACGAGCGCCATGACCGGCGGATCGAGCGCCGGATCGGTCAGCGCGTCGCCGACCTGGGACATGTTGATCTTGCGCACCGGCCCGGGCCGGAGCTCCGCGCCCCTCAGCGGGCGCGAAGTCACCGCGTCGGCGGTGGCGACGGGTATGTAGGAGCAGCCACCGCCGCGATCGCGCCAGGCACCGGTCAGCGCGGGCAGCGACGCGAGTGTCGCGTATGCCGCGGGGGCGCCGAGGTGGCGCTGGGCCCCGATGCCCAGGCGCAGCAGCGCAGGGCGAGTGGAGGCAAACTCGCGGCCGACGCGCGCGATCGTGTCCGCGTCGACTCCGGTGATCGCGGCGGCGCGATCCACGCTGAAGTCCGCGAGCGTCGCGAGCAGCTCGTCGTAGCCGTCGGCGTGGGCCCGACACCAGCCGTCGTCCTGAAGGCCGGCATCGACGATCGCGCGCATCATCCCCATGCCGAGTGCGGCATCGGTGCCAGGCAGTGGGCGCAGGTGCTCGTCGGCCACGCGAGCCGTGCGGCTGCGGAACGGATCCACGACGACGATCCGCGCGCCCGCCTTGCGGGCGTCGAGCAGCTTGCGCCACAGGTGCGGCGCGGTCGACATCGGATTCCAGCCCCAGACCAGCACGTGACGCGCCTTCGGCCACTCCTCCGGGTCGACCTCGGGCGAGACTCCATGCGCCATCCGCGTGCCGGCGATCCCCGCGGTCGCGCAGATCGTGCGCTCGAGCTCGGTCGCGCCGAGAGCGTTCATGACCCGCGCGCTCATGGTGTCGCCCTGGATCAGCCCCTGCGTGCCGGCATACGAGTAGGGCAGGATCGACTCGCCGCCGTACTCCGCGCGCACGTGCTCGAGTCCAGCCGCCACGCGGTCGAGCGCCTCATCCCAGGAGACGCGCTGAAAACTCCCCTCCCCCTTGGAGCCGTCGCGAACGAGCGGATGCAGCAGGCGCTCGTCCGAGTAGACGCGCTCGAGGTAGTTCGAGACCTTGCCGCAGAGGAACCCGACCGTGATCGGATGCTCCGGGTCGCCGGCCACCTTGACGGCGCGCCCGTCCTCCACGGTCACGTGCATCGCGCAAGTGTCGGGACAGTCGTGCGGGCAGGCGGCGCGCACGAGGCGAGTGGCCATGCCCAGATGGTACGTCCGCCGGAGGCTTCTCATACCTGCGACGGATGCAGCACGCGCGGCGATGGGGCACGATCGGGCCATGCGGTGGCCTTGGAAATCGGCAGGTCTGCGCGGTTTCGCGGACGTTGCGGTCCCATGGGCCGTCGGGATCTTCCTTGTCCTCGTCGCTCTCGGGGAGGGCGAGAGCGGGGCGCCGACGGGTGTTGTGCTGCTGCTCATCGCGCTCGCCGTCCTCCAGGCCGTCGCGCTGCGCTGGCGGCACAGCCACCCGATCCCCGTGACGGCCGTCAGCCTCATCGGAGGGGCGGCCTGGCTGCTGATTGCGCCGGAGTCCGTGCTGCCGGTGGCGGGCTACTTCGCCGTCTTCGCGCTCGCATCGGCGGCACCGCCGCGGGTCTCGCTGTTCGGCCTTCTGGCGCTGACGGCCGTGACCTCGATCAACTTCTTCACGACCACGTCGGCGGATGGGGGGTTCGCAGTCGTGCTCGGCGTCGGGGCCTGGGCCCTCGGCGAGGCCGCGCGCAACCGCAGGGTGGTGATCCACGAGGAGGCGAAGCGAGCGGTCGCCGACGAGCAGGCCCGTATCGCCCGTGAGCTTCATGACGTGGTCGCCCACTCGGTATCGGTCATCGTCGTGCAGGCCGCCGCGGCGGACGACGTCTTCGAGCAACACCCGGACAAGGCGCGCGCCGCGCTCCGGTCGATCGAGCAGACCGGTCGCGACGCACTGCGTGAGCTGCGCCGCGTGCTCAGCGGCGTGCGACCGGTCGAGGAGGCCGGCCCGCACGAGCCTGCGCCCGGGCTGGATCGGGTCGAGGAGCTCGCCGGGCCGCTGCGGGCGGGCGGGCTCGACGTGGTGATGCGCCGTGAGGGCAACGCCGTCGAAATCCCCGCCGGCGTGGACCTGTCCGCCTACCGGATCGTCCAGGAGGCGCTCACCAACACCCTCCGGCACTCACGCGCCACACGGGTGGACGTCCTGCTGCGGCTCGGCGCCGACGCGCTCGAGGTCGACGTCCGCGACAACGGGCGCCCGGTCGCCGACGGCAGCGCCGGCGGGGGGCGGGGGCTCGTGGGCATGCGCGAGCGAGCGGCGCTCCTCGGCGGCACGTTCGAGGCCGGTCCCATGGAAGGCGGCGGCTACCGGGTCCACGCGCTGCTGCCGGTCGTGGCCGAGCGGTGAGCATCCGGGTCGTCCTCGCCGACGACCAGGCGCTGGTGCGCGGCGGCTTTCGCATGATCCTCGACGCCCGCCCCGATATCGAGGTCGCCGGCGAGGCGGGCGACGGTGACGAGGCCGTCGCATTGGTCGAGCGGGTCGCGCCTGACGTTGTTCTCATGGACGTGCGCATGCCGGGCACCGACGGCATAGAGGCCACGCGCCGGATCGCCGCGTCCGGCAGCCCGGCACGCGTGGTGGTGTTGACGACCTACGACCTCGACGAGTACGTCTTTGCCGCCGTGCGCGCCGGTGCGAGCGGCTTCCTGCTGAAGGACGTGCGACCCCCGGAGCTCGTGGAGGCGGTTCGCGTGGTGGCCCGCGGGGATGCTCTGCTCGCCCCGAGCGCCACCCGCCGGCTCCTCGACCGCTTCGCCGGGACCCTGCCGGACCCGGGCCCGCCGCCGGCGGAGCTCGAGGAGCTGACGGAGCGCGAACTCGAGGTGTTCCGGCTGGTGGCGCTCGCCCTCTCGAACGCCGAGATCGCCCGGCGCCTCGTGCTCACCGAGGCGACCGTCAAGACCCACGTGTCGTCCGTGCTGCGCAAGCTCGGGCTGAGAGACCGGGTCCAGGCCGTCGTCCATGCGTACGACGTCGGGCTCGTGCGTCCGCGCTCATCCTGAAGTAGGACGCCGAACCCCCGACCTGCGCCCGATGTAACGGCCGGCCTCGGGGCCTAGCTTGGCGGACATGCCAGCGATCGAGATAAACGACCTCAGCAGGAGCTTCGGATCCGTCCACGCCGTGCGCGACCTCAGCTTCGCCGTGGACACCGGCCGGGTGACTGGATTTCTCGGCCCCAACGGTGCCGGCAAGAGCACGACGCTGCGGATGCTGCTCGGCCTCGTGCACCCGGACGCGGGCGTCGGAACCTTCGACGGCCGCCGCTACGAGGAGCTCGAGCGCCCGAGCACGCATGTCGGAGCGGTGCTCGAGGAGGCCAGCTTCCACCCTGGCCGCACCGGCCGCAACCACCTGAGGGTCCTCGCAGCGGCCGGCGGCCATCCCGACGGCCGTGTCGACGAGGTGCTCGAGCTCGTAGAGCTCACGGGCGCCGCCGACCGCCGGGTCAAGGGCTACTCGATGGGCATGCGTCAGCGCCTCGCGATCGCCGCGGCGCTGCTCGGCGACCCCGCCGTGCTCATCCTCGACGAGCCGGCGAACGGGCTCGACCCGCCCGGCATCCGCTGGGTGCGGGATCTGCTCCGGGCGGAAGCCGCACGCGGTCGCGCCGTGCTGGTCTCGAGCCACCTGCTTTCCGAGGTCGCCCTGAGCGTCGACGACGTCGTGGTGATCGCGAACGGTGCGCTCCGCGCGAACGGGACTCTCGACGAGCTGCTCGGTGGCACGGACGGCTCCGTCACGCGTGTCCGGAGCGCCGAGCGGGAGCGCCTGGCCGGCCTGCTCCAAGAGGCGGGCACGAGCCCGACGGAGGAGGGCGCCGACGCCCTCGTCGTGGACGGGATCTCCACGGAGGATGTTGGTGCGCTGGCCGCGCGGCACGGCATCGCGCTGCGCGAGCTGGCGCCGTTGTCACGATCGCTCGAGGACGCCTTCCTCGAGCTGACCGCGGAGGCCGCATGACCGAGCTGCTGAGAGCCGAAGTAATCAAGCTGCGGACCACCCGTACGTTCATCGCCCTGGCGGGTGTGGCCATCGGCCTCGGGCTGCTCGTGACCGTCCTCACCGCGATCCTGGGCGAGTCCTCCAAGGAGGATGTCCTCGCCGCGGTCTTCGCGAACGACTTCAGCAGCTTCTTCATCCTGGTGCTCGCCGCGGTCGGCATCAGCGGCGAGTGGCGGCACCGCACGATCACCTCCTCGCTGCTCGCCGCCCCCGATCGCCTCCGCTTCCTCGCCGCAAAGACGGTGGCGTTCTCCGTGGTCGGGGTGGTCCTGTCGCTCCTCACCTCCCTGTCGGTGGCGGCCGTTGGCTTCTCCATCCTCGGGGTGCGTGACCTGCCGACGCCTGATGCCGCCGACCTCATCGAGCTGACAGCCCGCAACGCGGTGATTGCCGCGCTGCTCGGCGCCCTCGGCGTGGGGATCGGCGCGATCGTCCGCAACCAGGTGGTCGCCGTGGTCGGGATCCTCGCTCTTAGCTTCATACTCGAACCGGTCCTGCTCACCGTCGTGCCGGAGGTCGGGCGCTACGGGCCCTTCGCGGCGTTGCCGACGACCGCCACCGGCATCGACCCCGAGGCCATGGGCCTCGAGGAGGCCGGCCTGCTCCACCCTACGACCGCGATGCTCGGACTGCTGGCGTGGATCGGAGCGGCCTTCGCGGCCGGCGCGGCGCTGCTGCGGGGTCGGGACGTGGAGAGCTAGCGCCGCTCGGCTGGTGGCGTCGGGCCGATCTCGCGTATGGGCTGGGGAAGGGGGCGGTGCTCGCCGGCCGCGGCGGCCGGGCGACTTACCGAAGATCGTTCGGCCGCTACTTCGGGAGTAGTCGAGCTGTCCTGGATTGGTGGTCCAGGAGGCCACCGAGGCAGGACGATTGCGCGAGATCCCGAGTTAGGGTTTCCCTGGGTCGATCAGGATTCGGTGTGATTCGGCATTGGTCGGAGATTGTTCGGGACGGAGGATCCCTGGGGTCGGCGCGATCCACATCCCCTTCCCCAGCCCTGACCCGGCCGGCGGAGACCGACCCGCCCTCAGATCACCTGGCGCCCACGCAGCGCCCGCCCGAGCGTGATCTCGTCCGCGTACTCGAGGTCCGAGCCCACCGGCAGCCCGCTCGCCAGGCGCGTGACGACCACCTCGGGCGAGCGCTCGCGGAGGGCATCGGCCAGGTAGAGGGCGGTGGCCTCGCCGGTGGTGGTCGCGTTGGTGGCGATCACCACCTCGCGCACCCCGGCGCCGTTGTCGACCCGCCCGAGCAGCTCGGCGATGTGCAGGTTCTCCGGGTCGACGCCGTCGATCGGCGACAGCGCGCCGCCGAGCACGTGGTAGCGGCCGCGGAACTCGCCCGAGCGCTCAATCGGGATCACGTCGCTCGGCTGCTCGACCACGCAGATCATGGCCGCCTCGCGGCGCTCGTCCTGGCAGATGCGGCACGTGGCCTCCGTCGCGAGGTTGAAGCAGACCTCGCAGTGGCCGACCGTGGCCTTGACCTCGCGGATCGCATCGGCGAGCCCGAGCGCCTCCTCCTCGGACGCGCTGAGCACGTGGAACGCCAGCCGCTGCGCCGTGCGCTGGCCGATGCCGGGCAGGCGCGCGAGCTCGGTGATCAATCGGTTGACCGGTGGGGCGAACAAAGGGCCGTCAAGCGTAGCTCCGGCCGCGGTCGGGACCGGAGCCCGACAAGCCTCAGAGGCCGGGCAGCCCCAGACCTCCGAGCCCGCCGGGACCGGCGAGGCCGCCGGCGGCCGCGTTCATCTTGGAGGCGGCCAGCTCCTGGGCCGAGCGAATCGCCTCGTTGACGGCCGCCTGGACCATGTCCTGGAGCATCTCGACGTCCTCCGGGTCGACCGCCTCGGGGTCGATGGCTAGGCCCTTCAGCTGGAGGTCGCCGCTCATTCGCACGGTGACCATGCCGCCGCCGGCACTCGCCTCGACGGTCTCGTTGGCCAGCTCCTCCTGCGCCTTGGCCATGTCGGCCTGCATCTTCTGGACCTGCTTCAGCATCTGGTTCATGTTCGGCTGACCCATCTACTGCCTCTCTTCCTCGGGCTCCTCGAAGACCTCCTCCGCGCCGAACTCCTGGCGCAGGCGCTCGATGAGCTGATCGTGATCGAGTGTGGCAGGCCCCGCTGCCACGGCGTCCTCGCTCAGCTCGAAAGCCAATGCGAGCGAATGGCCTGTGAGACCGCGCACCGCGGCCACCACGAGCTCGCGGTTGGCCTCGGCCTTCTTCTTGACGAAAGCGGCGTCGGCGGGGAACGCAACCGTCAGGCGCTCGCCCTCGACCGCGGTCGGCAGCGCGGCGCCGATCGCCGCGCCCAGCATGCCGTTCTCCTCACCGACCGTCTCCGCCACCGCAGGCCAGAGCGCCCTGACCTGCTCGAGCTCGATCGCCCCCGCGGGTTGGGGATCCTGCTCCTCGCGCGGCTCGACCACCACAGCCGCAGCTGGGCCGCCCCCGCTCCTCTGTGGCGCCGGCGCGGATGCCGGCGCCGCGGCGGGCTCCGCCTCGTCGTTCTCCGCGGCCGGCTCGTCGCCGAGCCTCCGCTCGAGCTGCTCGATCCTGAAGATAAGTGTCTGGAGCGAGAGGTCCGCCTGGGGCTGCGTAGCCTTCAGCAACGCCATTTCGAGCTGCAGGCGCGGCTCCGAGCCGTCCTTGACCGCGGCGAGCGCCACCGCCAGGAAATCGAGCGCGCGCAGGATCTCTCCCTGGGAGAGGCGCTCGGCCTGGGAGGCAAGCCGGTCGCCGTGCCCTGCCGTAACAGAGAACGAGTCCGGAACCTCGCCGAGCGTCTGGACGACGAACAGGTGGCGCAGATGGGCCGAGAGGTCGCGCATGAACTGGGTGTAGTCGCGGCCCGAGTCGGACAGACGCTGGACCCCGAGGAGCGCCTCCTTCGGATCGCGCGTGGCCAGCGCCTCCCCCGCGGCGAGCACCTGTTCGGCATCCGCCACACCAAGGATGTCGAGCACGTCGTCGAGCTCGACCGTCTTGCCGCCGTAGGTGACGAGCTGCTCGAGCGTCCCGAGCGCGTCTCGGAAGGAGCCGGTGGCCGCCCGGGCGAGCATCCCGATGGCCGCGTCCGGGATTTCTATCTCCTCCTCCGCGGCCACCCGCCGTACAACGCCGGCGATCTGCTCGAGCGAGGGGCGCTGGAAGTCGAAGCGGTGGCAGCGGTCCACGATCGTCGCCGGCACCTTGTGCGCCTCGGTCGTGGCGAGCACGAACACCACGTGCTGTGGTGGCTCCTCGAGCGTCTTCAGGAACGCGTTCCAGGCCGCGGTGGACAGCATGTGCGCCTCGTCGAGGATGTAGACGCGGCGGTGGCCCTGCATCGGGGCGAGCGCCACGTTCTCGCGCAGCTCGCGGATGTCGTCGACCGAGTTGTTCGAGGCGGCGTCCATCTCGACCACGTCGAGGGAGGTGCCGGCGAGGATCGCGCGCGCGGTGGGACTGTCCGGGTCGAAGTCGGCGCTCGGGCCTCCCTCGGCGTTGAGCGCACAGGCGAGGAGCTTGGCCATCGAGGTCTTGCCGGTGCCCCGCGAGCCGACGAACAGGTAGGCGTGATGGACCTTGTCGAGGGCGATCGCGTTGCGCAACGTGCGGACGATGTGCTCCTGGCCGACCACCGAATCGAAGGTGCGTGGGCGGTGGCGGCGATAGAGCGAGAGCATCGGTCGCCCCATGCTAGCTGCGCGCCGGACGGTGGACAGCGCACCCGTGGGCGGAGATACTCGCCCGCATGATCTCCACTGTCGCCGTCGGCACGGACGGCTCCGATACGGCGAGCCGCGCGCTGGAGGTGGCGGCCGACATGGCCCGCCGCTACGACGCGAAGCTGGTCCTCTTGAGCGCCTTCACGTCCTCCGGGCGGGCTCCCGTCAATCTCAGCGGCTCCGCGCGCGAGGTCCAGTGGACCTTCAGCCCGATGGCCCAGCTCAACGAGCAGCTCGAGCGCACCGAGGCCGATCTGCGCGAGACCGGGCTCGAGTGCAGCACCCTGGTCGCGGAGGGCGACCCAGGGGACGTGCTGGTCCAGCTGGCCGAGCAGTGCGACGCCGATGTGCTGGTGATCGGCAACAAGGGCATGCAGCGGCGGGTGCTGGGCAGCGTGCCCAACACCGTCACCCATAAGGCCGGCTGCTCCGTGTTCGTGGTGAAGACGACCTAGCCGAGCAGGTCGAGCGCCGCGCCTACGACGCTCTCCGCGTCGATCTCGTGGTGGCGGTAGACGTCGGCGAGGTCGCCCGACTGCCCGAAGCGCGTGACCCCGAGCGGGGTGAGCGGCACCTCATTCACGGTGGCGAGAAAGGCCAGGGCGTGGGGATCGCCGTCGAGGACGGTCACGATCGGGGCAGCCCGGTCGCGTGGCAGCAGCTCGTCGAGAATGGCGTCGTCGTGCTCCCCGAACCCGGCCCTGGCCCGCAGTGCGCGGAAGAGGAGGTCGGCGCTCGTCACGCAGATCACCTCGACCTCGTCGCCCAGGACGCCGGCCGCCTCGAGCAGCTCGGGCATCACGGCGCCCATGCCGACCAGCGTCACGCTTGGCGCCGCGCGTGCCCGCCGCAGCGGGTAGCCGCCGGCCAGGACGAGACGGCGGCGCTCCTCGCTCGTGTCACCGCCGGTCAGTCCCTGATCGATCGGTCGCGTGGAGAGCCGGAAGTAGGCCGATTCGCCGCCCGGACGCCCGAGCCGCGACAACGCGTGGAGCAGCGTCCACTCGAGGTCCTGGCCGAAGGCGGGCTCCCAGGCCGTGCAGCCCGGCTGTCCGATCCCGATCGACGGCGTCACGATCGACTGGTGGGCGCCGCCCTCGGGCGCGAGCGAGACCCCGGACGGGGTCCCGACTAGGATCGACTGGCCGCCCGCGTAGATGCCGAACGACCATGGCTCGAGAGCGCGGCCGACGAACGGGTCGTAGATCGTCCCGATCGGCAGCAGCGGCTGGCCGTAGCGGCTCCAGGTGGCGCCCAGCTCGCCGAGCAGCCCGACCAGGTTGGTCTCGGCGATCCCGAGCTCGATGTGGCCCCCGCTGGGCGTCTCGTGCCAGTGGACGAGGGTCTGCGAATCGTCCTCGAACCAGTCGCGGCGCTCCCCGACCGACCAGATTCCCGCCTTGTTGATCCAGCCGCCGAGGTTGGTGGAGCTCGCGACGTCGGGGCTCACCGTGACGACGCGCTCGGCGACCTTCGGCGCGTCGTGCACGAGGTCCACGAAGAAGCGGCCGAACGCCTGCTGGGTCGACTCCTTGCCGCGGTGCGTGCGGCCGAGCCGCACCGGCACCGCCGGGGGCTCGCGCGGCTCGGGCTCCTCCCGTGCGAGCGCGCCGGCCGCGGCGGCCGTGAGCTCGGCCTCGGGACTGGCGGGGTCGAACGGCGCCCACGGGTGGTCGGCATCGGCGCCGAGCTGCTCCGCCAGCTCCGCGAACTGCTCGACCGTGAGCAGCGCCGAGTGGTTCTCCGGGTGGCCTTCGATCGGCAGCGACCAGCCCTTGAGCGTGTAGGCGAACACCACCGTGGGGCGGTCGTGCTCCACCGCCCTGTAGGCCTCGATCAGCTTGCCGAGGTCGTGGCCGCCGAGGTCCCGGAAGCCGGCGCGCAGCTCGTCGTCCTCGAGCTCGCCCACGAGCTTCGCGAGCTCACGGCGATCGCCGGGCAGGCGCTCACGCAGCTCCTCCGCGGGCGCGCGCAGCAGGCGCTGGTACTCCTCGTTCGGCATCTCGTCGATGCGGTCGCGAAGCTCCGGCCCGCCCGGCCGCTCGAAGAGCGCCTCGAGCCGGCGCCCGTACTTGACCGTCAGCACCTGCCAGCCCGCCGCCTCGAACATCCCCGCGAGGCGGCCGAAGGCGATGTCGGGCACCACGCGGTCGAGCGACTGGCGGTTGAGGTCGACCACCCACAGCACCTCGCCGAGATGCGCCACCCAGGGATCGGCGATCGCCTCCCAGACGGCGCCCTCGTCGAGCTCGGCGTCGCCAAGCAGGGCGATCTGGCGGCCCATGGGCGGCGCCTCGAGCCGGTGGTACTCGAGGTAACGGCGAGCGATGGCGCCCCAGATCGGCGCGGTGGCGCCGATGCCGACCGAGCCCGTCGAGTAGTCGACCGGATCCGGGTCCTTCGTGCGGCTCGGATAGCTCTGGAGACCGCCGAACTCACGGAGCGACTCGAGGTAGTGCTCGTCGAGCAGGCCGAGCAGGTAGTTGATCGCGTGCAGCACGGGCGATGCGTGGGGCTTGACCGAGACCCGGTCCTCGGCGCGCAGCTCCGAGAACCACAGCGCGGTCATCAGGCTCACCATCGACGCGCTCGAGGCCTGGTGTCCGCCCACCTTCACGCCCGAGCGGGTCTCCCTCACACGGTTGGCGTGGTGGACGATCGCGGTGGCGAGCCACAGCACGCGACGCTCGACGGCGCGGAGCGTCTCGAGGTCAGCCTGCGCGGGCGGCGGCGACGGCTTCGTCGTGGTCTGTGAACCACTCAAGGGACGCGATTTTCCCACCTCGAAGCGTCAGCAGGATCACGAACGGCAAGTCCCCCTCGATGCCGCTCGCGCGCCCGCGTGTGATCCAGGCGCCGCTCGCCACCACACGGTCGCCATGGGCCTCGATCCGCTCGGCCTCGATCCGGCTCGACTCCCAGACGGACCGCCACTGCTCGATGTTGGCTCGCACGCCGTCGTGGCCGTGGTACTCGGCCTGCTCCGGCCATTCCGGACCCGCGATCATCGCGGCGTCCTCCGTGTAGAGCCCGACGATGCCCTCGATGTCGCCGGCGTTCCACAGGTCGATGAGGTCGCGGGCCAGCTGCAGGTTGTCCGCCTCGGCCATGGGAGATGAAAGGCGGACCGTGCACCCTTCCTCGAAATCCGGTCTTGGGCGTGCCCGCCGGTCTTCGGCTCCGGCCAGGCTGCTCCGCGGCGCACGAGCGGTATCGCTTAAGGCTGCTTCCTCCCGGATCTGACCTGGTTCGCGAGCGCTCGCCGCGCGGGACCCGGCCATCGACGCCTCTGTCCGGCGTACTGGCCCCAAGGCCGAAATCCCTCGGTCGGGAATTCAGCCCCGCTAGAGCGGCTTGCGGGTGACAGGGCACCGCTACCTCCCCGCCTAGCACGGTCCATGGCCAAGCCTAGCGCGCAGCGCGATTAATCTGCGCGCGCAGCAACCAATCGAGAGGAGCTCCATGGCACTACGCATGCCCGTGTCCACCGACAATGCCCCTGCGGCGATCGGCCCCTACAGCCAGGCGATCCGCACCGGCTCGCTGCTGTTCTGCTCGGGGCAGGTGGCGCTCGACCCGTCGACCGGCGAGCTCGTCAAGGAGGACGTGGAGGGGCAGGCGCGCCGCTGCCTCGAGAACCTCTCGGCGGTCTGCCAGGCTGCTGGGGCATCGCTGTCGCAGGCGGTCCGCTGCACCGTCTACCTGGCCGACATGGGCGATTTCACGCGCGTCAATGGCGCTTACGCCGAGTACTTCGGCAGCGACGACCCACCGGCTCGCGTGGCCATCGGCGTGGCCGGCTTGCCGAAGGGTGCGGACGTCGAGATCGACGCGATCGTGGCGCTCTAAGTCACTCGCCGCCAGGTCGGGTCGACCTCGCGCTGCTCGCCTCTCTCGACCAGCGAACGCAACCGGTCGATGGCGTCGTGCACGTCCACGAAGCGCGTGTACAGGGGCGGCAGGCCGAGGCGAATCGAGTCCGGGCCGCGAAAGTCCGGGATCACCCGGGCGCGCTCGATGAGCGCGCGCGAGATCGGCCAGGCCTCGGCGTGGCGGAGGCTCACGTGCGCGCCGCGGCGCCTCGCGTCGCGCGGGCTCCCGAGCTCGAAGCCGAGAGGCGCGAGCCAGGCGTCGTGCAGCTCGACCAGGTATGTCGTGAGCGCCTCGGCCTTGGCCCGTATGCGTTCGATTCCGGCCTCCGCGACCAGCTTTGCCCCCTCCTCGATGGCAACGAGTGCCGGAACGTTGGGGGTGCCGGTCAGGAAGCCACGCACGCCGGGCTCGGCGTCGTAGGGGCGCTCCATCTCGAACTGCCGCTGCTGGCCAAACCATCCCTGTACCGGGTTTCTTAAACCGGGCTGGAGCTCCTCGCGCACGTACACGAAGGCCGGCGCGCCAGGCCCCGCGTTCAGGTACTTGTAGGTGCAGCCCACCGCCAGGCCGACCCCTACCGGAGCGAGCACGCCCGCCGAGTGGCTCAGGTCCCAGACGACCGGGGCGCTCGCCGCGCTCTCGATCGCCCGAGTGTCGGCGAGCGCACCGGAGCGGTAGTTCACGTGCGAGAGGCAGACGAGCGCCACCTGCCGTGTGCCGCACGCTTCTGCCACGTCCTCGGCGCTCGGCCCGTCGAGCGGATCGGACTCGAACAGCGTGAGCTCGCGCCGGTGCGCCGAGGCGAGGCCCTCGAGCACGTAGCGATCGGTCGGGAACTCGTCACGGGGCGCGACAATCGCCCCGGGACGGCCGGCGAGCAGCGCCGCGGCGAGCTTGTAGAGGTTGACGGTGGTGGAGTCGGAGACGATCACCTCGCCCGGGCGCGCGCCGAGCGCCGCCTCGGCGAGCAGGTCCCCCACCCGCACGGGGAGCTCGATCCACTCGTCCCAGGCGGTCACGAGCTCCTCGCCCCACTGGTCGACGAGCTTGCCGATCCGCTCGCGGCTGGCGCTTGGAAGCCGGCCGAGCGAGTTGCCGTCTAGGTAGATCGTTTCGGGGTCGCCGATCACGAAGCGCTCGCGAAACGGCGCGAGTGGATCCTCCGCATCGAGCTGCTCGGCACGGGCGCGCTCGATCACCTGTCCTCCAGCCAGGTCGTGACGACCCGCCACGCGTCGGAGCTCGGGTCGAGATGCTCGAAGTGGCCGTCAGCCCGGAAGCTCGACGAGCTGGCACGGATCGCCGCCTTCGGCGGCCCACTGGGCGTAGCGGCGGGCGATAGCGATCGGGACGACGTCGTCCGCATCGCCGTGGACGAGCAGCTGGGGCAGGCCGAGCGGCAGCCGCTCGATCGGCGAGGCGAGGTCGTAGCGGCCAGGGCGCCTTACAGGCGACCCGCCGAGTAGCGACTCGGCCGCTCCTCGCGACAGCCCCAGACGCGCCGCCTCGCGGAGGTCGACGACTCCCGCCTGCGCGACGGCGGCCACCGGGCGGATTTGGGGGTCGCCCCCCGGAACCTCGGCGGACAGGTCGCGCCGGGCGGCGGCCCAGAGCGCGAGCTGTCCGCCCGCCGAGTGGCCGATCGTGACGACGCGTGCGAGGTCGAGCGACTCTCGGAGGCGGCCGAGCTCGTCAATCCCCGCGGCGACGTCCTCGAACGTGGCGGGCCAGCCGCCGCGGCTGCGCCACCCGAGCCGGCGGTACTCGAGGTTCCATGCGGCCCAGCCGCGCGCGGCGAGATCGGCCGCGAGCTCGTCCTCCTGGCGCAGGTCGTAGCGCGCTCGCCAGAACCCGCCGTGGATCAGGACAGCAACCGGAAAGGGCCCGTGGCCCTCCGGCAGCGTCAGCTCGCCGAACTGGTCTCGCCGCTCACCGTAGGGGTACTTGCGCGACTCGATGCCGCGGAAGTATCACCGGCGCTGCGCGACGGCCGAGCGGCCGCTCGGATCAGTCGTCGCTATCTCTGTCTCTGTCGCCCTTGCCGCCCTCGAGCTGGGCCCGGATCTCACCTCCTGGGTACAAGGTGCTATGGACGTTGGCGTAGGTAACGCCTGCGCGGATGGCAGCAACGAGCTCGTCGAACTGACCGGCGCTGATTCCCTGTCCGGCTGGGCCGATCACGTCGGCCGGCCTGATCGTGCCGGTGACAGTGGCCGGAGCCGGGGGACAGGCCTGCGTCCCGGCGGGTCCGTTGCCCAAGTTCGTGCAGAAGAACACGCTGATCCCGCCACTCTGCCTCGGGCCGCCCAAGTGAATGTGCGCCTGGGTGACGGTGCCCTCGAGGTCCGCGTAGCGGAGCCTGTACGAGATCTCCTGCCGACTCTCGTCGATGCGGGCCCTGAACGAGCCGTTACCGGTCGTAGAGAGAACGAGCGGGTCCTCCTCGTAACCGGTGAGCTCCTCGCGGATGCTGCCACCACCGCCGGCCACCGCGACGGTGCCGGCGGCGGCCACCGCTGCGAGGGCCGCGACCCCCACAGCGAGCTTGACACGCCCCTTCATCACCAAACCACCTCCTGGGATGAGACTGCGGTGGGGTAGGTCTACCCCAAACCGATACGCGCCGTGCCCCACCGACCAAAGCTGGCGCAAAGGCCTCGGCTTCTACGAAGCTCCCAGGTCGGGCCGATTGAGCGTCTCCCCCAGCGGGACCCCCTCGGCGATCTCCTTCTCGCGTTCAATCTCCGCGTTCAGCTCGGCCCCGAAGAGAAGCGCCACGTTCGTGAGCCATAGCCAGCCCACCAGCACGATCGCGCCCGTGAAGGCACCGTAGAGCGCCCCGACGTCGGCGATGCTCTCCAGGTAGGTCCCCAGTCCGATGGACGCGAGGAGCCATGCCAGGACGCCCACGATCGCGCCGGGCGTAACCCAGCGGAAGGAACGCTGCTCCACGTCGGGCGTGACGTAGTAGATGTAGGCGAACGCGAGCATCGCCGCGAGCAGGGCGCCCGGCCAACGGACGATGCTCCAGACGTCGGCCACCGTGGAACCAAGCCCGATGAAGCCGAACATGTCGTCGGCGAAACGGCCGCCGACGAACACCATCACCAGACTGGACAGCACGAGCGTCATCAGAACTGCCGTGGAAAGCAAGTCGACTGCCTTGCGGCGCAGGAACCCGCGCCCGGCGTGCACCTCGAACACGACGTTGAGCGCTCGTCGCGCCGCTTCGAGCACGCCGGTCGTCCCGTACAGCGCCACGACCACACTGACGATCAGGGCCGATGCGGCGGTCCCCTTGCTCTGGAGGGCCGTTCGCAGCGAGCGGTCCAACGGGTCGACCACCGAAGCGGGCACGACGTCCTCGAGGTAGTTGATGATCGCGTTGTAGGTCTCCGGGTACTGCCCGAGCAAGCCGAGCAGGGAGAGCCCGAGAAGCGCGGCCGGGAACAGCGACATCAGCGAGTAGTAGGTGAGCGCCCCCGCGTGATGGGTGATCTGGTCGTCGTAGAAGGACACGAGCGTCCGCTTGAGGATCGTCCCGACGCGGCGCATCGGGCGCGCCCGGGGCGGCGGGATATGAGCCTTCGCGTCTCTGAGCACAGGGGGAGCCGACATTGCGGGAGACCTAGTCACCTGTTTTCGAAGGCGCGTCGGACTAAACTCGTGGCCTCTCCCGGGCGCGTAGCTCAGCGGGAGAGCGCTCGCCTCACACGCGAGAGGTCGCTGGTTCGAACCCAGCCGCGCCCATCCGGAAAGTCCCTGCAAACGCACGGTTTATTTGATCGCGCTGAATGTCCAGTTCCGCGCGTTTGGGGTCAATCGGTGCTCTCTGGCCCATTCTCTGGCCCAAAAACAGTGGCTTCGCCGGCAACCGGCGGGCCTCCGCCGTTGCTTTGAAGCGCGGAAGTCTTCGCGGTTGGGCCCCCGTGGATGAGCTCGTCGAGGGCCTTGGCCACACCGCTGCGATCACGCTTCAGCAGGTGCGCGTAGATCCGGAGGGTCGTCTTGGGGTCGGCGTGTCCCACCTGGCCCATCACGTATCGACTTGGATGAAAGGCGGCACTCCCCTCGTTGCATGCAAGGCGCAAGCGGGCAGCTCGCGGCGAGAATGGATTTCATCGCGCTAGTGCGACGAGGAACGGCTCAGTGCGGCTTCGATTCGTTCGAGCCGGCTGTCGACTTGACGGAGTTGCTCCGCCATCGCAGTCTCGGCATCCGAGGGCTCATGCCGTGAGCGTGACACGAAGGTGCTCGTGATCGAGGCGGTGATGACCGTCAGGAAGGCGATCCCCAAGAGCATGACGAGCACGGCGAGGAGCCGTCCGGTGAGATTCGCTGGAACGTTGTCGCCGTACCCGACGGTCGTGACGGTCTGGACGGCCCACCAGAGCCCTGATCCGATCGACTGAAAGTTCGCGCCGTCGACGAGGGTCATCAGGAGCCCGGCGCCGACGGTGATCAGGGTCGACACCGTGGCGATCACGATGGTGGCGCCACGCGGCGTGGTCGCGCGAGCCACCGCCTTGTCGAGCCGCCGTTCGAGCCTAGACTCGTCGGCCATCCTGCATGGGTTCGGGTTCGCCGGTTCCAGTCCTGCCATCCATCCCCGGAGGACAGCCGCTCGGCGACCATGCTCGACACGGTCAAGGTCGAGGACGTCGAGGACCTCGTCCGCGCGATGCGGCAGCGCGGGCTCTCGGCGAAGTCGATTCAGAACTATGTCGGGACATCGGCGCCATGCATCGCTACAGGAGCCCGTGTTGCGCCGCTTGCCGGTCCACCCCCGAGCGGCTGGACATGCCCGGCTTACACGTGAGACGGCCCGCCAAGCACGGGACGTCGGCGCGGGGCGTGACGAGGCGCTCGGCTAGGACGCGCAGGCGGTCCCGTCGGGCGCGTGGCCGGTGGCAGCACAGGGCTGCACCGGCGGCGGCTGCCAGCCCGAGCCATCGAGCAGGCCGAAGACCGCGCGGTCGAGGTCATACAGGCGCCAAACCAAACGGAACCCGAGTCCCGGCGGAGGCGCCGGCAGCCAGTTGCGCACCTGCGTCGGGTTCGACGGCTTGTCGTGCTGCACGTAGATGTCGATCGACCCGTCGGGATTCTTGTGCAGACGTGACCGGTTGTTGATCAGGTAGCGGTTCAACGGGTTGGGGACAAAGAACGAGTCGGTGTCGTACATCGTCAGCGACCAGAACGCCTTCACCGGGATCGGCAGGCTGCTCGTCGGGATGTGCAGGACATACCGCCTCGATCCGGTGAGCGGAGCCTTGGTGATGTCGACGGCCGCGAACGGGTAGGCCGCGATGCTTGCCCGCTGGCCACCGACGCCGAGCCGGTCGCCGATCGCGCGCAAGGTGTAGTTCGTGCCCCACGCGCCGAGATCGGTCACGAGGTAGCCGTTGTGTTTGGCGAACCGCTGAAAGTAGAGCGCCATCGCGTCGGACAAGACCTTGTTCGGCCCCTGCTTGACCGCGTCGCGCAGGCCGCGGAGCGTGTCGGCGCTCAGCCGCGCCTTCGCCGGACTAAGCCCCGGGCCGACGCCAACCGCCCTGAGCTGGGCGAGGAGCGGCCGATCGGCTGCCGGGGCCGGGAACTTCAGCATCTCCTTGCCCAGCGCGGCATAGAACGCGAGTGAATCCTCGCCCGGCTGGGTGCCGGGAATCGTCGCCTCGGTTGACTTCTTGATGATCTTCTTGGGCCGTGGCGGCTGGTACCGGGTGCCGAACTTCGACAGCGGCGTGATCGAGTATTCGTCCTGGATCCGGCGCACATTGCCGAGATCATGTGGACCACGGAGGTACGTGCGGCCGATGACCCAGACCCGGTCATAGCGCGAGTTCACCCGGGTCACGCCGCGCGGCAGCGTGCCATTGAACTTGGGACCCACGACTGCCCAGTTGCCGCCGCGGGTGACGTTGAAGTCGCCTGCGCCCATCTTCAGATGGGCCGAGGTCACATTGGAGAAATTGTTCGTCCACGGGTCGACAAGCTCGAACTCCCAGAAGCGGTTCATGATCGGTGGGGCGTGCAGCACCTGTGGTTGCTTACTCAGGTCGAGCCAGGCGATCGAGTAGGGCGTGTCGTTGTTGGGCGCGTTCACGGTTCGCTGGTCGGCACCCGCGAGGTTGCGAATGCTGCAGAACCGGTTCACCGGTCCGTGGGCGGTCACGTGATCGCAGACCGTGACGCTCGTGCTGGACTTGAAGATGCGCGCGGTATCGAGCAGCGGCACGCCGTACTGGTAGGCCTCGGTGCCGAGCGTCAGGCCGGCGTTGTAGTCAGACGTAGGGTCGGCGGATGCGACCGGCGCAGCAGGGATGAGCGCTGCCGATGCAGCCAGCGCAACGCCAGCCGCCAGCCGGCGAAGTCGCGAGGTGACTCTCTTCATGGCGGATGAATCTCCTGGCGTGTGGTAAACGGTCCCACAAAAGCCAGGTCCGCACCGCGGCTCGTGCTCATCGGTTCCCAACGAGCGATCCGACCGCGACTATGCGATTACTACAAACATGCCCGCGGTCACCGCTCGCAGGCTCGATACCCGTGTGTCGGTCAGCTGTTCTGATTGCGGACAAGGTGCGCGAGCGCGAGTGCGACGCGGAGTTCCAGCGTCCGTTGGTCGACGCTGCGCTCGAGGATCTCCTCTGCCTGTTTGATGTGGAAGCGCGCCCGCGATCGACGATTAGGACACGCAATCACCGGGACCGGCGGCGGCCGGCGCTGACGCGTCACGCTCGACCTGCTGGGCGGCCCGCTCCTCGCGGCCGAGCGCATCGACGAATGCGATGTAGAGCTCCTGCCGGTCGCGCGAGTTGGCGGCGCACCACGCCTTGTAGGCGCTCACCACGTGGTTGGCGGCATCTCGCCATTCCCGGAGGTGCTCGTCTCGCATTCCCGTCGGGTCGCCGGCCTGAGCGCGAGGCGACAGCTCGAGGCCCGGAGCGACGGCTGACGACGATTTCGATCTCCGCTCGAACATACCGCCCAGCGTAAGAGCGGCGGTCACGACCATCATCGTCCCGATCGGATGATTCTGGCGGGCGCCGCGCCATTTCACTCGATTTGGACGAAGCGTCGTGGGGCGACTGGATCGCATCGGGCGAGATCCGTGTGGTTAGCCCAGGCGAAGGGACCTGAATTACCTCGACACCCCCACGATCACCGCCGCGGAAGCCGAAGTCGTCCGCGTGGCTATTCGCCCTCGTGGGCGTGGCTCGCGCGCCGGTCCTTGTTGTCGACCGGCAGGGCGTACTTGGACGGCTTGGTCGGCACGACCGGGTTCTCGATCTCGCGCAGGCGCGAGATGAGGTCGGACCACTGGCCGGGCTCGAGCACGGCGAGCGCCTGCTTGCCGAGCTTCTTGTTGGCGCCGAACATCGGCTGGAAGCCGACGTGGATGTGGTCGTGGTGGTCGGCCATCGCGAAGGTCGCGCCGCCGATCTCGAACAGCGAGATGATCTGGGCGGGCGCCATCGTGCCCTGCAGCTGCATCAGCCTGCGCACCGCCTGCTCGGTCACGCCGCCCGGCTCCTGGTGGCCGATCACGGGGATCCCGTTGATCGTCGCGATGTCGACGGCGTTTCCGGAGGAGTGGTGGGAGACGTTGCCCGAGCTGGTGTAGAAGCCGTGCCCGCACTTGAGCGACGTGACGCCCGGCTTGAGCCCCGACTCGGCGAGGTAGGCGAGCGTGGCGAGCACGCGCCGGTCGACCTGACCCGAACGGACGTCGTCGCGCCCGCAGTCGTAGATCTCGATGCGCTCGTCGGAGAGCACGCGCTTCTCGAGCAGCGGCTTCGGCAGCAGCAGGATCTGGCCGATCGACATGGCGCCCGCCTCGTCCTCGCCGTAGAGCACGTTGCGCCCGGACGCGCGATAGACCGCGGTCGCCTCGAGCAGCTTCCAGCCGTCGAGGATCGGCTTCGGATCGATCCTGGGTGCGCCCCGGCCGGCGGGCCGGATCGAGAAGTCGAGATGCGCGGCCTTGCCCGCGACGGTCTGGCCGACACGGCCGATGATCGTCCCGCCGATCACCCGCGCGCCCTTCTTGAGGGCGCGCAGCCGGACCTTGCTCGGGTCGAGGCCGAACGGGCGCGAGAAGAAGTTCTTGTAGGTCTCGAACTTGCCGCCCTTGCGTGCCAGGGCCTCCAGCTGCTGCTCGAGACCGCCTGCTTCGCGCGCTCCGGGGAGACCCGGGTGGGCGAACAGCCGCTGCTTGACGGGCGCCGAGGGCCGGCTCAGGTCCTGCGACTCGATCGACGCGCCGCGGTCACGCTCGGGTGCCGTGTCGGAGTCGTCGAGCTGGCGGCCCGCCGAGGCGGGGAGGCTGGGCTGGGGATCGCCGGAGTCGTCGCCGTGGGCCTTGACGGCCTTGGCCGTCCGGTCGAGGCGGGCATCCGAGTCGCTCTTCGGCACCGGGTAGTACTTCGACACGCCGCCCAGGTGGGCGTACGTGTAGCGGTTTCCGTAGACGTCCTGGAGGACCAGGAAGCGGCCGAGCTTCTTCGAGCGCCCGACCTGCTTGACGACGCCGTCGTTCACTGCCACGACGGGGGCGCCCTTCTTGGAGTAGATGTCGATGCTGCGGCGATCGTCGCTCGACTCGATCACGTTGGCGGCGTTCTCGCCGCGCCGGACCCGCTTGAGGAGCTCCTTCTCCGCGAGGTCGTCGGCATACGTCGCGCGCGCGTAGACGGGGAAGCGGCCTTCGGTGAGCCCGGTCAGCGAGCCGATCAGGTCGGCCGGTACGCCGGCGATCAGCCTGGCCCGCAGCAGCACCGAGTCGACGTACCAGTCGGCGTGGTTGTAGGCCCAGATCGCCGCCCGCACGTCGTTCTCGTAGTTGGCCGCCTTCAGGTAGCGCGCCGCGGCGAAGATCGCGTCGACCGGGTTGTAGGGATCCTTGCGGCCGTCCTTGTTGGCGTCCGTGCCGTAGGCCTTCCAGGTCGCCGGCATGAACTGCATCCAGCCAAGCGCGCCCGCCGAGGACACGTTCAGGTTGCGGCCGTAGTCGGTCTCGATCTCGTTGATCGCCGCCAGCACCTCCCAGCGGATCCCGTACTCGATCCCCGCCGCCTGGTAGATCGGCAGCAGGAACGGCGGCACCCGGAACTTGCGGATGATGAAGTTCGGAACACCGGTGGCCGTCGAGGGACCCGGCAGCACGTCGATGAAGCCGGGGTTGCTGGGGGTGGGCGTGCCGTCCTCGTTGCGGAGCGGCTCCCTGCGCCCACGGCGGCGCTCGCGCGAACCCTCATCCTCGGGATGAGGCTTTTTCGACCTCGCCGGTCAGCGTGCCTCGCTTGTCGGACCCCACGCGTTCAATGATCCGGCCGGGCCGCGTACGCTCCCTCGGCGAGCTGCCGCCCGTGCCCGGGCCGGTGCCGGGCTCCTCCGGCGCGGGCGCGGGCCCCGGCTGCGGCGTCGCAGGCGCCGTTCCCGGGGCCGGCGTCGGTTCCTGCGCGGGCGTCGTCTCGGCAGGAGGTGGTAGCTCGGTCGCCGGCGTGGTCGGCGTCTCCGCGGGAGTGGGGGGCTCAGTGGTGGTCGGCGGCGGCACGATCGGACCGGGGAGCTCCATGTCGGCGGGGTCCGTGCCGGGCGGCACGTCCACCGGGACGATCTCCCCGGTCGGGAGCTGTACCCACACCACCTCCTGCTGCGCG
>CAVVWD010000006.1:0-42246 GCA_963751835.1 uncultured Thermoleophilaceae bacterium
GGCGCGCCCGTAGACCGGGACGGCGGCGCCGCTCATCGGCGCCGAGTCGTCCAAGACGAGAAAGCGGATCGCCTTCGCGATCGCGGCGGGCGCGACCCCATCCGAATGATCGGCATCCGGCTGTTCGGCTGCGGTTGGCCGGCGTGTCGATCACGCTGGGCACGATCGCGTTGCAGCGAATCCCCTGGTTCTTGTCGTCGGCGTCGAGTGCCTCGATGAACGCGAGCAGCGCCGCCTTGCCGACGATGTAGCCGGCGGCGCCGCGGAAGGCCGGAGCGCGGCACGGGACGACACTCCCACGAACGCGCCGCCGCCGCGCTCGATCATTCGCGGCATCGCCGCGCGCGCGAGGTTGACGGCGGGCGTCAGGTTCAGCTCGATCATGCGCTCGAAGGCCGCGGGCTCGGTCTCGTGCACCACGCCGCCAGGCCCGAACCCCCCCACCAGGTTGACCACGGCCTCCAAGTCGTCGACGGCCGCCACCGCATCCGCGGCCCCGCCGCCGGGGTCGATCAGGTCCGCGTACACGAGCGTCGCCCGATCGCCGAAATCATCCTCGGCCTGCCGGCGCTCGTCCTCGACCACCCAGGTGACCGTGCAGTCGTAGCCCGAGTCGAGCAGTTCGCGCACAACCGCCTGGCCGAGGGCGCCGGTCCCGCCGGCCACCAGGACGCCCATGTCAGGAACCGGGGGCGGGGGGCGACTCCATGTCTGTGCAGGCTATCCCGTCCGAGTCCCGCTCTACCTTGGCAAACCCGATGGAGCAACCAACGCTGATCCCGGCAAAGTGCTTCGTTCGCGACCTCGCGAACGGCCAGGACGTCGACTCGATCTTCGTGGTGCGCTCCCACTCCGCGCGCCAGAAGCGCAACGGCGAGCAGTTCCTGAAGCTCCAGCTCGGCGACGTCACGGGCAGCGTCGAGGCGGTCGTGTGGGACGAGGTCCGCGAGCTCGCGCCGCTCTGCCCGAGCGGGGCCGTCATCCGCGTGCTCGGCCGCTTCACGGTCGACGAGCGCTACGGCGCGACGCTCACGGTCAAGCGCCTGCGGGCGGCCGCCGAAGGCGAGTACGAGCTCGCCGAGCTCACCGAGGCCCCGCCCGTTCCCTACGAGCAAATGGCGTCCGATCTCGCCGACCTGGTCGGCACGATCCAGCGCCCGCACCTGCGCGAGCTGCTGCGGCGGCTGCTCCATCGCTCGACCGAGACCGGCGAGATCTACCACGAGGCGCCGGCGGCCAAGTACTACCACCAGGCCTATCGCCACGGGCTGCTCGAGCACTGCCTCTCGGTCGCCCAGGGCGTGAGCGCCCTGGCAGCGACGTTCCCGGGGATCGACCGCGACGTGGCCGTCACCGGCGCGCTGCTCCACGACATCGGCAAGGTCGAGGCATACGCGTCCGTGAACGGCGCCATCGAGCTCACCGACGCGGGCAAGCTGCTCGGCGAGATCCCGCTCGGCTACTACACGGTGCGTCGCGCGATCGAGGAGATCGACGGCTTCCCCGAGGAGGACGCCGACGCTCTCCTCCACATCATCCTCAGCCACCACGGCAGGCTCGAGCACGGCAGCCCGGTCGTGCCCTGCACGCGCGAGGCCACACTCGTCCACTTCATCGACAACCTGGGCGGCAACCTCGGCAGCTTCGACCGGATCGAGAAGTCACTTGCCGAGGGCGCCCGCTGGTCGGACTTCGACCGTGGCATCTCGACCTCGGCGTACTTCGGGCAGCGCGACGGGGGCCGCGAAGCCGCCTAGGATCTCCCCATGGTGGGAATCCTGCTCGGCGCGGGGGCCTCGAAACGGCTCGGACGCCCCAAGCAGACCCTGCCCTTCGGCGACACGACGCTGCTGGGCCACGTGCTTCGGGACGTGGAGGCCGTAATGCTGCTGCTCGGCGACATGCCGGGTGTCGAGCCGGCCGTGATCGACCGGGTGGCCGGCGCATGGGACGAGCGGCGACCGTGGGCGGCGGTCACGAGCTACCGGGGCGAGCTCGGGCACCCGTTCGTGTTCTCCGCAGCGGCGTTCCCGGAGCTTCGTGAGCTTCACGGCGACAAGGCGGTCTGGAAGCTGATCGAGCGCCACCCCGAGCAGGTGGAACGCATCGATGTCGACGGCGAGCTTCCGCGCGACGTCGACACGTGGGACGACTACGAGGCGGTACTCAGCGTGGTGCGCGCCGCCGGCTGAGCTCCGCCGGCGACTCCGCGGAGACGTTGATCGTCCGGCAGCGCCCGCAGCGGATGCGGACCCGCTTCGTCATGTGCTCGGGATCCATCCCGACGGCCAGCACGTTCCCACACTCGACGCAGACGTAGTCGTTCTCGCCGTTTCCGCGGAAGACGGGGCGGTCGACGTCCTCCTGGACCGCCGTTCCGCCGTCGTAGGGCACCTCGCCCTCGACGATTCTTCTCATGGGCTTGCGAGGCATCTCGTCAGAGTGTGCCGAGCTTCTTGGCGAAGTCCTTGATCATCGCGTCCAGGACGGCGACGACAACGCCCTCGCCCATCGACGCCGCCTTACCGGTGATCTGGGCTGCCGTGTGGATCGTCCCACCGCCGTCCGAGAGCGCGAAGACGACGTCGGCACTGGCGTGACCCTGGCCGCCGGCTTCCCTCGACTTGACCTGGAGCACGGCACGATGGGCGTCGGGGTCCTTCTCGATCACCTCGACGGTGCCCGCGAACGTCATCGACATCGCACCCATCTTCACCAGGATCTCGGCCTTGACCGCGTCGGGGCTCGTTCTCTCGATGACCTTGCCCCCCTCGACGCACGGCACCAGACGCTCGGGGTCGATGACGGCTTCCCAGGTCTCGTCAATTGGTTTCCCGGTCGAGAATGGATGGTCGAGCTCGATCAAGTCGGTTTCTCCTCGTAATCGTTTGCGTTTAGGGTTTCCCCATGGGGATCGGGCCCGGAACGCACAAGCTGGGGCCGGAGAACGGCACCCTCACCGTCGAGACGAGGCGGACGGGGGCGGCGTCCAAGGCCGGCCACGACCTGGTGATGGAGGTCACCTCGTGGGCAGCCGAGGTCGACATCGCGAAGGATCCGGCTATAACGCTCACGGCGGATGGCGGCTCGCTCCGGGTGCGTGACGGTACCGGAGGTGTCACGGCGCTCGGCGACGACGACAAGGCGGGGATCGAGCAGACGATCGACGAGGAGGTGCTGAAGCGCACCGCGATCGAGTTCCGTTCGAGCGCGCTCGAACTGGGTCCCGATGGCACAGGCGCGAGCGTCCACGGAGAGCTCGAGCTGGCTGGGACGCGCCACCCGATCTCCTTCGAGCTGCGAAGCGAGGACGGGCGCCTGACCGCGCGTGCGACCGTCAAGCAGAGCGACTGGGGGATCAAGCCATACAGCGCGCTGTTCGGAACGCTCAAGGTCGCGGATGAGGTCGAGGTCGGCATCGAGGCCAGTCTCACCGGGCGGCTAGTCCCTGTAGACGGTCTGAGCATCGAGTCCGCCCTCGACACCGGGCGGCAGGGCGCCTGAGCCGTGCGCATACAGGGCGAGGTCGGCGATGGTCTGGGACTCTCCGGAATCCCCTGACGCCACGAAGGCGCCGTTTGCCCACGTGAGGCGCTCGGGCGGAGTTCCGAGGGCGGCTCCCGCGAGCAGCTGAGCCTTGTCGCGAATCTTGCCGCTGGCGCTCGCGACTGCGGCTGAGGTCCCCGCCGATGGGCTTGTGTTGAAGCCGTGGCCCTCGCCGAAGCGGTTCGTGTCCGCGGGCACCACCTTCACGTCGAGCGGCGGAACGCCGAGCTCGTCCGCGACCAGCTGCGCGTACCGCCCCTCGTTGCCGTCGGGCTCGGTGGTCAGGCTGAGCACCATCTTCCCGGTCGGGTGCACACGCAGGAACACGGCTCGATACGCCTCGTTGGCCACAGCTCAACCTCCTTCTGAGGGGTCGCGATTCGACGTCTTGGAAGCCTCTTGCCCGAGACGTTGACGTTTCTGGTGAGCGGTCAGCGCGTTGTGCTCCTCGAGGTCGCAGAAGCTCGGCTGCGGTCCGCCGAGGGGATGCGGGGGCACCGCGGGCCGCTCGCAACCCGGGTAGATGCAGGTCTTCGCGGCGCGGTCAGCCATCGGCCCCCCAACCTGGGGTGGTGTTGCCTCTGCTCGGCCCGTGCCCACTGGGCATTGCGACAGAGCTGCCTTTGACGGGAGTGGCGCTCGCCCAGGTCTCTTCCTCGTCGGGAGCCGCCTCGAGCGTGGCCGGCTCCCCGCGCTCGGCGCCGATGGCCTCCACAACTTCTCCGAGGGCCTCGAGGCTGTGGCCGCTGACGAGCGCGTCGCAATGGGGCAGGGCTGCCGCCATGCCCCCGGCGCGCGGCATGAAGCCGCTGGCCCCGGCTCGCGGATTCACCCAGACGATCCGGTAGGCCAATCGCGCGAGGCGCTCCATCTCGCGCCCCACGAGCGCCGGCTCGCCCCGCTCCCAGCCGTCGGACAGGATCACGATCACGGCGCCACGGGCCATCCCCCGCCTGCCATGGCGGTCGTTGAAGGCTTTCAGGGCGTCGCCGATCCGAGTGCCGCTCGACCAGTCCGGCGCCGTTTCAGCCGCGCGCTGGATCGCCCGCTCAGGGTTCCGGGAGCTGAGCGCGCGCGTGAGGCGCGTCAAGCGAGTCGCGAACACGAACGCCTCCGCGTTCGCCCCGCCGCCGGTCGCACAGGTCAAGAACTGCAGGTAGGCGCGGGCGTAGGGCTCCATCGACCCCGAGATGTCACACAGCATCACCGTCCGGCGGTGGACGACTCGCCGCCGGCGGCGTGCGAGCCGGATGGGATCGCCGGCGGTGCGCATGCTTCCCCGCAGCGTGCGCCGCATGTCCATGCGCTCGCCGCGGCGGTCTCGCTCCGAGCGACGGGTACGACGCCTCGGGGTCGCGACCCGGAGACGCGTCATCAGCCGGTACAGCTGCGCGAGCTCCCCGGGCTCGAGGGCGTCGAATCGCTTTTCGCGCAGCACCTCCTCGTCGCTGGCGGCCATCGGCAGCGCCACCTCTCGCAGGTCATCCTCGTGCTCCGAGCTGGACGGGGCGGACGACACGCCCTCCGCACCCACGCTCGTCTCGCCGCGGCTCTCCGGGGTCCTGCTCCGCTCTGCCGCCGGGGCCCCCGCAACTTCCTCGGGTTCGGGCTCCGAGGGCAGCGCACGCCCGCCAAACACTGATGAGAAGACGGAGTCGAAGGCCTTCAGTTGTGCCGAGTCTGAGACCAGGACGGCCCGAGCCGTCCAGTACAGCCGCCGCCGTGAAACGGGCTTGACCAGCGTCAGCGCATGCGCGAACCGGGCCGCCCGCTCGGCGGTGATGGGCACGCCGGCGTCACGCAGCCGCCGGCTGAAGGCGCCGGCGACCGCGGGAAGGTCCAGATGGATCGTCTGCACCGTGAATGCGGGATCGGTCATCGCGCCACGAGCTGCTCCAGCCCAGCCGCGCGGACGACCTCCTGGTCCTCGTTGTACTTGAGGACCGTGCCGAGCGTGCGCTCGACCGCCGCCGCGTCGAGTTGCTCAACGCCGAGCAGGTCGAGCGCCGCGAGCCAGTCGATCGCTTCCGCGATCCCGGGTGGCTTCTGGACGTCGCTCTCGCGTATGCGCGCGACGGCGTCCGCGACCTGCACGGCGAGTGCCTCCGCCGCGCCCTTCACGCGCCGGCGCACGATCTCTACCTCGCGCTCCGGGGTCGGGTAGTCGATCCAGTGGTAGAGGCAGCGTCGCTTGACCGCATCATGGAGGTCGCGCGTCCGGTTGGACGTGAGGACGATTGCGGGCGGGTGCGTCGCGCGGATGGTGCCGAGCTCGGGGATCGTGACCGCAGCCTCCGCGAGCAGCTCGAGGAGGAAGGCCTCGAAATCGTCGTCGGCACGGTCGATTTCGTCGATCAGGAGCACCGCGGGCCGCGGGCCCGGATGCTCGAGCGCGCGCAGCAGGGGACGGCGGATGAGGTAGTCGGGGCCGAACAGATCCTCCTCGCTGAGCTGACGGCTGCTTGCGTCGGCGAGCCGGATGCTGAGCAGCTGGCGCGGGTAGTTCCACTCGTAGAGCGCCTCGGCCGGGTCAATCCCGTCGTAGCACTGAAGGCGCACCAGCGGCGTGTCGAGGATCGCAGCGAGCGCCTTCCCGGCCTCGGTCTTCCCGACCCCGGCCTCGCCCTCGAGCAGGAGCGGCTGCGGGAGGCGGAGGCTCAGGTACATCGAGGTGGCGAGCCCCTCGTCGACGAGATAGTCGACCGCCCCAAGGCGCTGTGCGAGCGTTTCTACGTCGGGTACGAGGTGGCGGATCTCGCCCGCCGCCTCACCCGTCACTTCGCGCGGGCTCACGCCGCTCCTCGAAGCTCCGCTTGCAAGCCGCGGAGCAGAAGTAGACGACCTCGCCGGCGCGCTCGGCCGAGGGCGTGTCGGCGGACACCACCACCGTCATCCCGCAGATCGGGTCCACCGCCGTGACCGGGGTCGCAGGCGTGTGAGCGCGCTCGGCGTCGGACCCGCCGCGACGCACCTCGACGATCCTCGCGATGATCGCCAGCGCGGTCTCGGCGGGAGTGCGCGCGCCGATTCGAATCCCGGCGGGCGTCTCAATGACGCCGAGGAGCTCCTCGGCGACGCCCTCGCTGCGCAGCTCGTCGATCACCGCTGCGCCGCGTTTGCGGCTGGCGACGAGGCCGACGTAGCGGACGCCCGCCTCGAGTGCCGCGCGCAGGATCGCGACCTCGTCGTCGCCGTGGGCCGCCACGACGAGCGCCAGATCTCCTGGGGCCGGTGCGAGGATCGCGTCCTTGATGTCCTGTGCAGCAACGACCTCGAGTCCGACCTCCGGTCCCGAGAGTCCGCAGGGCCGCAACGATCGGGGAGTTACCGGCCACCAGAACGCGCGGTGCAGGCAGCACGGGCTCGAGGAAGATCTCTATCGCGCCCCCTGACAGACAGGGGTTCCGAATCGTGACCGCGCCCTCATCGCGCGAGAGTTCCTCAACCGCGTTGGGATCGTCGCACCCCGCGTCGCCATCGGCGCCAGGCAGAATCCGAAGGAGCAGCGGGGCGCCGCTCTCCAGCGCGGTCAGGGAGTAGAGGCGGACGCTGTGCTGCGCGCAGACGCCGCCGATGAACCCCTCGATCGTGCCGTCGCCGTGCACGAGCCCGACGCTTGCGGGCGCGACGCTCGCCGGACGCTGCACGCGCACGACGGTCGCGATCACGAACGGCGACCGCTCTGCGGTGAGCTCCCGCGCCCGCTCGCTGAGTGCGCCGCTGATCACTGCGGCGGCTCCGGACGTCCCTGCATCGCGGCCCAGACGCGGGCGGGGCTGCAGGGCATGTCTATGTGCGTCACGCCGTGCGACTCGTGCAGCGCATCGATCACGGCATTGACGATGGCAGGCGGAGACCCGACGTTCGGCGACTCGCCGACCCCCTTCGCGCCAAGCGGATGGTGCGGGCAGGGCGTCACGGTCTCGCCGAGCTCGAAGTCTGGGCATTCGAGCGCGGTCGGGATCAGGTAGTCCATGAACGACCCGTTGAGGCAGTTGCCCTCCTCGTCGAACGAGATCAGCTCCATCAGCGCGATGCCGATGCCCTCGGCCAGCCCGCCATGGATCTGCCCGTCGACGATCATCGGGTTGATGCGCACCCCGCAATCGTCGACCGCGATGAACCTACGCACCTTGACCTCTGCGGTCTCAGGGTCGATGTCCACTACGGCGATGTAGGCGCCGTAGGGGTAGGTGAGGTTGGGCGGGTCGTAGATCACCTGGGCGTCGAGACCGCCCTCCATGCCCTCGGGCAGCGTCTCGCCGCTGTAGGCGCGCACGGCGATGTCCTCGATCAGCGCACCCTTCTCGGGATCGCCCTTGACGTACCAGCGGCCCTTCTCCCAGGCGAGGTCCTCGGGCCTCGTCTCGAGCATGGTCGCGGCGATCAGGCGCGCCTTGTCGCGGACCTTGCGTGAGACCACCGCGACCGCTGCGCCCGAGACCGGCGTCGAGCGGCTGCCGTAGGTGCCGAGCCCGTACGGGGACTTGTCTGTGTCGCCGTGACGCACCTGGATGTCCTCGGGCGGGATCCCGAGCTCCTCGGCGACGATCTGCGCGAACGTCGTCTCGTGGCCCTGGCCCTGCGTCTGTGCGCTGAGGCTCACCACCGCCTTGCCCGACGGGTGAACGCGCAGGTCGGCCCCATCGTTCATCGACAGGCCGAGGATGTCCATGTGCTTGCGCGGCCCGGCGCCGACGCCCTCGGTGAAGAACGCGACGCCGATCCCCATCAGCTCGCCGCGGGCGCGCTTCTCGGCCTGCTCGCGACGAAGATCGTCGTAGCCCGCGATGTCCATCGCGACCTTCATCGTCTCGGCGTAGTTGCCGGAGTCGTAGGTCCAGCCCGTCGTCGTCTCGTATGGGAACTGTTCCGGGCCGATGAAGCTCCGCATCCGCAGCTCGATCGGATCGACGCCCATCTCGAGCGCGAGCGCGTCGACCATTCGCTCGACGAGGTAGACGCCCTCCGTGATCCGGAAGGAGCAGCGATAGGCCACCCCGCCCGGGGCCTTGTTCGTGTACACCGCCTTGACCTTCACGTGCGACGCCTCGAGGTCGTACGAGCCGCAGCAGATGTGGAAGAAGCCGGCCGGGAACTTCGTGGGCTGGGCCGTGCTGTCGAAGGCGCCGTGGTCTGCGATCACGTCGACCCGCAGGCCCGTGACCTTGCCGTCCTTCGAGCACATCTCGGCGTGCATGACGTAGTCACGCGCAAACCCGGTCGACATGAGGTTCTCCGAGCGGTCCTCGATCCACTTGACCGGCACGCCGGCGACGATCGAGCCGGCGATGGCGCACACGTAGCCCGGATAGACGGGCACCTTGTTGCCGAAGCCACCGCCGATGTCGTTGCACTGGATCCGGATCATGTGCTCGGCGAGCCCGGCGACCTGTGCGTACACGGTGCGGTGCGCGTGCGGCGCCTGATTGCCGTTGTAGATGTCGAGCTGTCCCGTGTCCGGGTTGAAGTCGGCGATCATCCCGCACGTCTCGAGCGGCGCCGGATGGCAGCGCGGGTAGATGATGTCCCGCGTGACGATGGTGTCGGCCTCCGCGAAGGCGCGGTCCGTGGCCTCCTCGTCGCCCGCCTCCCAGGTCGGGCTCGCAAGGTTGTCTGTCTGGCCGTCCTTGTCGTCGCGGATGAGTGGCGCGTCGGGATCGAGCGCCTTGCGCGCGTTCACGATCGCGGGCAGCGGCTCGTACTCGACCTCGATCAGCTGCAGCGCGTCGCGCGCCGAGTATTCGTCGGTCGCGATCACGAACGCGACCTCCTGGCCCTGGAAGCGGACCTTGTCACCCGCCAGCACCGCCTGGGTGTCGTACGAGATCGTCGGCATCCACGCCAGCCCGAGCGTCTCCAGGTCCTTGGCGGTCACGACCGCGGCGACGTTGGGGTGGGCCAGCGCCTTCGAGGTGTCGATCGAGACGATGCGCGCGTGCGCGTAGGGGCTCCGCAGGACCGCTCCGTGAACCATCCCTGGCAGGCTGATGTCTTCTAGGTAGGTGCCCTTGCCGCGGATGAAGCGCGCGTCCTCCTTGCGCTTGAGGCGCCCGAAGCCGATCGGCCGCTCGGCCGTGGCGCTCGGGAGGTTCTCGACTGTGGCCATGCTCACGCCTCCTGTCTCGCGGCGACTTCCTGCTCGGCCGCCCATTGGACCGCCGCGACGATGTTCTTGTATCCGGTGCAGCGACAGATCGCGCCCGAGATCGCAGTCCGGATCTCGAGCTCGGTGGGATTCGGGTTCTCATCGAGGAGGGCGCGGGCCGTCATCAGCATTCCCGGTGTGCAGAACCCGCAGTGCAGCGCGTGCGTCTCATGGAAGCCCTGCTGGACCGGGTCCAGCACGCCGTCGACTTCGAGCGACTCGACGGTCCGGATCTCGTGGCCCTCGCACATGGCCGCCAGCGTCGTGCATGACTTGACCGGCTCGCCGTCCATCAGCACGACGCAGGCGCCGCAGTTGGACGTGTCGCAGCCCCAGTGCGTGCCGGTCAGTCCCGGCGTCTCCCGGATGAAGTGGACGAGCAGCTGGCGCGGCTCGACGTCGCGGGAGACCGCCTCGCCGTTGATCGTGATCGTCACCTGCATGGTCAGGCCTCCTGGTGGAGCGCACGAGCCGTCGCACGGCGTAGGGCGCGTTTGCTGAGCACGCCGGCGAGATGGCGCTTGTAGTCGACCGGCCCGCGCCCGTCCGCGAACGGGGTGCAGTCCTCGGAGGCGATCTCGCCCGCCTGCCGCAAACAGCTCCTCCGACGGTGTTCTGCCGTGCAGCAGCTCCTCGGCACGGGACACGTGCACGGTGATTGGCCCGACCGCGCTCAGCGCGAGGCCGGCGTCCGTGATCGTGTCGCCGTCCATCCAGACCGCCGCGGACGCGGCCGCGACCGCCCAGTCTCCGGCGCGCCGCTCGACCTTCTCGTGAGCGCTGCCGGCGCCGGGGCGCAACGGCAGCCGGACCTCGGTGAGCATCTCGCCCTCACCGACGGCGGTCATGTACGGACCGACGTGGAACTCGTCGAGGCCGACGACGCGCTCGCCCTCGGCGCCGCGGATCACGGCCTTCGCCTTGAGAGCCGAGCAGACCGCGGACAGGTCCTCCGCGGCGTCGGCCTGGCAGAGGGAGCCACCGATCGTGCCGCGATTGCGTACGACCGGGTCGGCGATCACCTGCTCGGCGTCGCGAAAGACCGGGAAGCGCTCAGCGAGCAGGTCGGACTTCAGCAGCTCCACATGGCGCGTCAGCGCGCCGATGCGGAGCTCGCCGCCATCCTCGCGGATGAAGGAGAGCTCGTGGAGATCGTTGATGTCGATCAGGCGCTCGGGGTTGGCGAGACGCAGCTTCATCATCGGCAGGAGACTGTGGCCGCCGGCGATGACTCGCGCTCCGGCGCCTTGGCGCTGCAGGGAGGCGATGGCGCCCTCGACGCTGGTGGCGCGCTCGTACTCGAAGGGGGCGGGAGTCTGCACGAGGTCTCTCTCCTGTCGTTATGAGTCGGAGTCGGCTCCTGCGTCGGCCGAGTCGACGTCAACCTGGCGAGGCCCGGCGGCGGCGTCCTTCAGGTCGGGCTCCGCTTCCTCCGGAAGCTCCGGGCCCCCGTCGGCGGTCGCGTCCGCCTCGTCGCCGGCACTCGGGTCGATGCCGCTCTCGGTCGCCGGTTCGTCCGATCCGGTCGTCTCTCCGAGGACCGGGCTGCCGAGCTGCGGATCCTCCGCCAGCATCTCGCGCGGCGCGTCGGATCCTCCGAGCTCGGCGGGGACGATGCCCTCGGCGGCGGTTTCGGCCCACGGGCCCTTCTCGCGGATCTCCGCTTCGTCCGGTGTGGTCCCGCCGCGCTGCTCGCTCGGCGGGTACTGCACCGGTGCATCGGTGCCGATGACCGGCGACCTGGGCAGGGCCTCCGGCCTCGATTGACGGATCTCGGGATACAGGGAGCGCGCGTCGAGGCTGCCGCCCGCCACGTTCCGCAGCACCGGCCCGCTGGGGCTGGCGGCCGCGATCGGAGCCTCCCGGCCGAGCCGGGCGAGCGTCAAAGTGCCCTTGGTGTACACCTCCGAGATCCGCGGCGCCGTGATCGTCGTGCTGTCCGGGAAGTTCCGCAGCCCCGCCTCGGCGGCGCCCGGGTAGAGGCCTTCGACCAGGCCGACCGCGTCGACCAGCCCGGCCTTCTTCACGAGCAGCCCTTCGAGCAGGTCGACGCCCGCGTCGAGGTTCTTGTTGATGTCCGTGACGATCTCGTTGACCGGGGCGCTCTTCTCGATGATCTCCCCGACCCCCGCGATCGCCTCGTCAAGGCCCCTGGTGATCTGCTGGAGCGCGACGATCGTCGAGACCAGGTAATAGACGAGCGCGAGCACGATCAGGACGACCGCGATGATCAGGACCACGCCTGCCGCGGGCATCGCTACTCCTCCTCCGCGTCGTCGACGATCACGTCGAGGGAGCCGCCGTAACCAGCGACCACCTCGACTGTTTGCCCTACCTGGTCCTGCGTCGTCAGCAGCAGCGGTGCGGCGTCGAGGTCCTTCGACCCGGCTTTCGCGGCAGCGGCGATCCGGTTGACGCTCGGCACGATGCTGCGTGCGGCGTCGAGCACGCCTCTAAGCAGGTAGACGACGACCGGCAGGATCACGAGCAGCAGCAGCGCGTTGCCGATCCACCAGAGGATCATCGCGGCCTCCTCTCGGCCACGACCGCCGCCTTCGCGGCGATTCCCGGCATCGCGCCGAGGATCACGTCGAACTGGGCGTTGATCGCCTTGACCGCCGGCTCCAGCGGGCGTAGGTGCTCGGACTCGACGGTCTCGAGGGCCGCTGCGAGCGTGGCGAGACCCTCCGAGGCCGACTGGAGGCTGGTGCGGATTCGGATCAGGGCGACGGCGAGCACCGCCACGACGACGACGGCGAGCAGGACGCTGAGCAGGATGAGCACGTCGGTGTCGCTCATTTCCCACCGAACCCGTCGGTCAGCGCGTTCATATAGCGGTCCTGGATCACCGCTTCTTCCACGATCAGGCCCAGCACGGGCGCCGTCGCTTCGAGCTGGGGAATGTTGGCCGTGTTGCCGGCGACCTTGCCCGCCACGTCCAAGAGGCCGCCGACGGACCTGTCGATGTCATCCACGGTCCTGACGAGGATGTAGAGCAGGACTGCGACGACCAGAGCTGCGACGAGGCCGATTCCGAGCGAGACGGCCCAGAGGGCATTGCCCGACACTGCGAGGCTCATTTCCCGACCGCCACCTTTCGCAGTGCGCGCGCCGAGTGCAGGATCCGCACGCCAGAGTCGTTGATCCTCGAAATCCCCTCGAGCTCGCTGGTCTGCGCGCGCACGACCTCGACGCCCTCCACGGCCCCACGTGCCTGGCCTGCGATCCGCCGCGCAAGGGCGACGATCACGATCACGATCGCCGCAGCCACCGCTATCACGACGATGCCGAGCACTAGCCCCACCCACCAGCCCGTGGACGCAGCGATCACAGTGGGCATCTCACACCTCCCCGGTTGTTGAAGCGCCCTTGCTCCAAAGCCGCAACTTGAGCCGAGCCTATGACGAGTTTCCCCCCGTTTCAAGGCCGCAAATAGCGGCGTAACGCCGAGATGGGGGGACCTTGCCCAGGTTTCCCGCTTATGCTCGTAGCGCGCCCGACGCGCATCTCATCATGGCCAAGGACACCGAGAAGCTCATCCGGCAGCTCAGCCTGATCTCGTTCCTTATGGCGGAGCGCCGGCCCGTCTCAGCTCTCGAGATCAAGCAGGACGTCGAGGGCTACTCGCAGATGAACGACGAGGCGTTCGCGCGGCGCTTCTACGCCGACCGCGCGGAGCTCGACTCGCTCGGCATCCACCTGAAGGTCGACAAGCCGGCCGAGGGCTACTACGAGGCCGAGAACTACTCGCTTCCGCCCGAGAACTTCTATCTGCCGGCCATCGAGTTCACCGACAAGGAGCTCGGTGCGCTGCGCATGTCGCTGTCGCTGCTCGACGGCGAGTTCGCCTACGCCGAGCCGCTGCGGCTCGCGCTGCAGCAGCTGTCCTGGGGCAAGCCCTCGCCGCTCGACGCGCCGGAGCAGCTCAGCGTCGCGCTCGCGGTGACCGCGGGGGCGGGCGGGCGCGAGCTCTCCCAGCGGCTCTCGAAGGTCGAGACGGCGATCTTCCGCCGCAAGACGATCCTGTTCGACTACTACACGATCGGCCGCGACGCCGAGGAGAAGCGCAAGATCGACCCCTACCACCTGCTCTACCGAGGCGGGCAGTTCTACCTGATCGGGTACGCACACGAGCGCCAGGACGTGCGCGTCTTCCGCGTGTCGCGCATCCGGGGCAAGGTGGGCTACTCCTCGAAGGCCGAGCACGACTTCAACCGTCCTGAAGACTTCGACCCCCGCATCTACGCGGTCCGCACCGACTGGCAGCTGGGCGACACGGTCGGGCGGGCGCGCATCCGCCTGTCGGACCGCATCGACTGGCTTGCGCTCCGTCACTTCGGCCACGCCGGCGAGGTCACCGAGGCGGACGACGGCGTGATCTTCGAGACCGACTACGCGGACTCCCGCCAGATGGTGTCCTGGGTGCTCGGCCTCGGTGACCAGGCGAGCATCGAGGGCCCGGACGAGCTGGCCGCGGAGGCGCGCGAGCGTCTAGAGCTCGTGATCGAGCGTCACGCGCAGCCCCTCGAACCTGCCAAGCCAGTCCCGGCGCGCCGCGAGGAGCCTGTCGAGGAGGAGGACGAGGGTCACGAGTCGCCGATCCGGCCCGAGCGCTTCGCCCGTCTCATCACACTGGCCGGGATCCTGATCGACGCCGCCCGCCAGGCTCGCAAGCTCGACGTGGGCGAGCTCTGCGAGAGGCTCCAGGTGTCGGAGCAGGAGCTGCGCCAGGACATCGACGTGCTCAACGTCGTGAACTTCGGCGGCGGCTCGTACGTGCTCTATGCCGAGGTCCAGGGCGACCAGATAGAGGTCGACCCGGAGCCCTACGGGGACAACTTCGCCCGACCCGCGCGGCTGCTTCCGCTGGAGGCCAAGGCGCTCGTCGCCGCGATCGATCTGATCGGCGAGCACCTGCCCGAGGGCTCGCTCGCCTCAGCCCGCCAGAAGATCGTCGACGCGCTCGGGCAGGACCCGGCCGACGAGGGGCTCCAGATCACGACCGCCAAGGGGGACGACTCCGAGGTGGCGCGTGTGGTTTCGCGCGCCATCGCCGCGCGACGCCTGCTGCGGATCGATTACTACAAGGAAAACGAGGACGAGTTCATCGAGCGGACGATCGAGCCCTACAAGCTCGCCAACGGGCAGGAGGGCTGGTACGTCCACTCGTACGACCTCGAGAAGGAGAAGCCGCGCTCCTACCGGCTCGATCGCATCCGCGGGGCGACCGTGCTCGACGAGCGCTTCGAGCCGCGCCCCGGGGTGGAGCCCGACGTCCACGGCTGGCTCGCCACAGGGGAGGTACCCTCGTCGCGGACCGCGCGCATCTGGGTTTCTCCCGAGCGCGCCCGCTGGGCGCGCGAGGACCGGCGCGTGGTGGACGAGCTGGCGGACGGAGCCGTCGTGGTCGAGCGCACCTACGCCTCGCACGACTGGCTCGCGCGCGAGATCCTGAAGGAGGGCGGCGACGCCGTGGTGCTAGAGCCCGACGAGGCCCGCCAGGCGGTACTCGAAGCAGCCGAGACGCTGGCCGGAGCCGTCAGGCGCTGACAGAACACGGACGCGCGGGGTAGCCTGCGCGTCCGAATGCCCTCCCGCAGGGACCAGATCGAGATGACTCCGACGAGCTGCGCGACTTCATGGCCGAGCAGATGGTCATGGAGTGCGCGACCATGGGCCCGAACGGCCTACCCCATCTCGTGCCGCTCTGGTTCGTGCCGTCGGACGGCGAGCTGCGCGGCTGGACCTACGCGAAGTCTCAGAAGGCGAAGAACCTGGAGCGCGACCCGCGCGCCACGATCGGGATCCACGCCGGCGTGCAGTACCACGAGCTACGCGGCGTGATGTTCGAGTGCGAGGTGCGCGTCGAGCGCGATCCCGCCGAGGTTGAGCGCTACGGCCTCGCCCTGTTCGAGCGTTACGCCGGGGACCTAGGGCCCGAGATCCGCGAGATGGTGGCCAAGCAGGCGCAGAAGCGCATCGGGCTTACCTTCGTTCCCTTTCGCGAGGTGACCTGGGACCACCGGAAACTGGGCGGGACGTACTGATGAAGGGTTTGATCTTGTCGGGCGGCACGGGTACCCGCCTGCGCCCGCTCACCCACACGAGCGCCAAGCAGCTCGTCCCCGTGGCCAACAAGCCCGTGCTCTTCTACGGCATCGAGGCGATGGCGGCTGCGGGCATCACCGAGGTCGGGATCATCATCGCGCCCGAGACCGGCGGCGAGATCCGCGCCGCAGCCGGGGACGGGTCCCAGTTCGGCGTCTCGATCGAGTACATCGAGCAGGAGGCGCCGCTCGGGCTCGCGCACGCCGTGCTCACCGCCGAGCCCTACCTCGGCGACTCGCCGTTCGTCATGTACCTGGGCGACAACCTGCTGCGCGACGGGATCGTGCGACTGGTCGACACCTTCCGCGCGGAGCAGCCGGACGCGCTGATCCTCCTCACGCCGGTGCCCGACCCGGAGCACTACGGCGTGGCCGAGCTCAACGGCGACGGTCGCGTCGCGCTGCTCGTCGAGAAGCCACCCGAGCCCAAGACCGACCTCGCGCTCGTGGGCGTCTACATGTTCACGCCCGCGATCTTCGACGCGGCGCGCTCGATCGAGCCGTCCGGACGCGGCGAGCTCGAGATCACGGACGCCATCCAGGCCCTCGTGGACGAGGGCCTGCGCATCGACCCGCACATCGTCCACGGCTGGTGGAAGGACACGGGGCAGGTGCAGGACATGCTCGAGGCCAACCGCCTGATCCTCGACGACCTCGACGAGCGCATCGACGGCGAGCTCGTGGACAGCCGCGTCGAGGGGCGCGTGGTGATCGAGGAGGGCGCCCGGCTCGAGCGCGCGACCGTGCGCGGCCCGGCCATCGTCGGCCGCGGCTCGCGGATCACGGACGCCTACATCGGCCCGTACACGGCTGTCGGTGAGGACGTCAGGATCGAACGGGCCGAGCTCGAACACTCGATCGTGCTCGGCGGCTCGGAGATCAGCGACCTCGAGTACCGGATCGAGGCAAGCCTGATCGGCAAGCACGTGAGGATCCGGCGCGGGCCGCCGCTGCCGAAGGCCTACCGCTTCGTCGTCGGCGACAACGCCGACGTCCAGATCCTGTGAGGCTGGTCGTGACAGGCGCCGGGGGCATGCTCGGCCAGGACGTGCTGCGCATGGCCGAGGGCGCGGCCGTGGGGCTCACGCGCGCGGAGCTCGACGTGACCGACCGCGACGCCGTGCGGGCCGCCCTCGGGCCGGAGGACGTGGTGATCAACTGCGCCGCCTGGACCGACGTCGACGGCGCTGAGGAACATCCCGAGGCGGCGCTGCGCGTGAACCGGGACGGTGCCCGCAACGTGGCCGAGGCCGCCGGGACGGTGATCTACGTCTCGAGCGACTATGTCTTCGACGGCACCAAGGGCACGCCCTACGTGGAGTCCGACCCGGTGCATCCGATCTCCGAATACGGGCGTTCCAAGGCGGAGGGTGAGGGCGCCACTCTCGACGCCAACCCGCGTAGCCACGTTGTGCGCACCTCGTGGCTGTTCGGTGCGGGTGGGGGCAACTTCGTGGACACGATCTTGCGCATCGGTGCCGAACGGGACACGGTGCGGGTGGTGGATGACCAGGTGGGGCAGCCCACCTACACCGGCCACCTCGCCCACGCCCTACTCGACCTGGCCGAGAGCGAGGACTTCGGGCTCCACCACGTGAGCGGACAGGGCCGCTGCTCCTGGTACGAGCTCGCGCGCTTCGTATTCGAGAAGGCGGGGGTCGACTGCGAGGTCGAGCCCTGCACGACCGCCGAGTTCCCACGCCCAGCGCCACGGCCTGCCTATTCGGTGCTGGGCACCGAGCGGACCGCGCCGCAGCCCACGCTGCCGCGCTGGGAACGCGGCGTCGAGGACTACCTCGCCGCCCGGGAGGTCCGCGCGTGAAGCTGCTCGTGACCGGCGCGGCGGGCTTTATCGGCTCGACCTATCTGCGGCTCGTGAAGAACGAGCACAACGTGGTGGTGCTGGACAAGCTGACCTACGCCGGCCGGCGCGAGAACCTGCCCGATGGCATCGAGCTGGTGGTGGGCGCGATCGAGGACCGCGGCCTCGTGATGGAGCTGGCCGAGGGCATGGACGCGATCGTCAACTTCGCCGCCGAGTCGCACGTCGACCGCTCGATAGCCGACCAGGACGCCTTCGCGCGTACCCACGTGATCGGAACCGGCGTGCTGCTCGACGCGGCGCGCGAGCGCGGCGTGGAGCGCTACCTGCAGGTCTCGACCGACGAGGTCTACGGCTCGATCCCCGAGGGCTCGTTCACGGAGCGCTCGCCGCTCGACCCCTCCTCGCCCTACTCGGCGACCAAGGCGGGCGGCGACCTGCTCGTCGCCTCGCACGCCCACACCTACCGGCTCGACGCGGTGATCTGCCGTGGCTCGAACAACTACGGGCCGCGCCAGTACCCCGAGAAGCTGATCCCGCTCTGCATCCTGAACGCGCTCCACGGCGACGCGCTGCCGGTCTACGGCGACGGCCGGCAGGTGCGCAACTGGCTCTTCGTCGAGGACTTCGCGCGCGGCATCCAGACCGTGCTCGAGCGCGGCCGGACGGGCGAGGCCTACAACGTCGGCGGACCCGACGAGTGCGAGAACCTCGAGGTCGTGAGGCGCATCCTCGAGCTGACCGGCCGCGACGAGTCGCTGATCGAGTACGTCCGCGACCGCCCCGGCCACGACCGCCGCTACTCGCTCAGCTCCGACAAGCTGCGCGAGGAGCTCGGCTGGCAGGCACTCGTGCGGTTCGACGAGGGCCTCGCGCGCACCGTCGACTGGTACCGCGACAACGAGGCCTGGTGGGCGCCGATCCGCTCAGGCGAGTACCGCGAGTACTACGAGCGCCACTACGGGCGTGCGCTCGGCTGAAGCACGCCGGCGGGCGCTCCCAGCACGCATACGCCGAACGATCGCGAAGCAGCCGCGGCGGCCGGCACGCCACGCGGGCTGCTGCGTGTCCGGCGCCCGACCGTGTCGCGGTCGACCCAGCGGTCGGTGAGCGGGAGCTGGTCCCCGGGCGCCCGCGCGTAGAAGATCAGCTCGAGCGGCGCGCCGATCCGGGCGCGTTGCTCGATCCTGGCGACCACGGTCCTCACGGCCACCGACCGCAAGCGCGGAACGCGGAGCAGAACGCGCCGGCTCCGGCGATCGAAGCGGGCGCCGCGCGGGAGCCGCAGCGGCCGAACCCCGGCCGGCAGCTGCAGCTCGAAGCGCACGTTACGCGCCACCCGCCCGCTCATGCGGCCCGCCCCGACGCGGATGCGCAGCCGCTGGCCGCGGCGGGCGACGTCCACCCCGTCGTCGACCACCCCAAAGACCTCGAGCTCGCCGCGCCCCCGGCCGCGGCTGCCCGGCCGGCGGACCGGGGCGAGCGCGGCGCGATCGAGCTCGATCACGTCGATCCCCTTGGCGTGATCGATCACGTACACGACCTCGCCGGCCGGATCCGCGGGCGCGTACATCGCGCCCCAGACCATCGCCGGGTCGGCCTTGTAATAGCCGACCTGGGTGATGCGGCGCGGGTTGTCGACACGCAGGAAGCGCACGCCCTGCTCGAAGAAGCCCGCGGCCACGAGGCCGTCGCGGTGATCGAAGTAGTGCGCGGAGCAGACGATCCGCGCGCCACGCTCCCGCTCGACGCCGAACCGGTCGAGCGGCCGCGCCACGCCGTCCCGGCCGATCGCCCAGGTCTGGAAGGTGCCGGCCCGCCGGCAGCCGGGCCGCAGGTCCTCCTCCGTCACGAGCAAGGTGCGGTCGGAGATCCGCAGCGAGTTGTGGTGGATGACGTCGTTCCAGGGGCCGAACCCGCCGCGGCGGCTCGTGTGGACGCGCAGCCGCGGGTGGACGGGGTCGGTGACGTCGTAGGCGGCCGTCCCGCTCGAGCCCGCGACCCATGCGAGCCCCTGGGCATCGACCTGCACGTCGTGCGTTCCGAAGCCGCCGCCCGCGTGGCGGGCACGCACCTTGCCGGCGAAGCGCGGCCGCGCCGGGTTGCGCAGGTCCACGACCTCGATTCCCTCGGGCGACCCGGCCAGCCAGGCCCAGCGACAGCCCTGGATGCAGGTGGCGGTGTGGCCGATCCCGCCGCGGCGCTTCGGACCCGCGAGCAGGCCGTCAAGCAGGCCCGGCGCCCAGGTCGAGTAGCGCGAAAGCACGCGCGGGTTGCGCGGATCGCGGACGTCCACGACGTGCAGCACGCCGCGGCCTGCGTACGGATCGTCCGAGATCAGCATGATCCCGTTGCCGACGTCGACGTCCTCGTTCTGCGCGTTCGGGAGCTCGAGCCGCCCGATGCGCGCCGGCCTGCGCGGGTCGGAGACGTCGTAGATCGAGACACCCGTGAGCGCCGACACGTAGAGCAGGTTCCCTACGGCGCGCGCCGAGATGATCCCGGGCTCGGGGACCGTGCGCAGATGGCTCACGCCCGGCGAGACCTCGAGAGCCTGCGCGGGCGCGGCCGACACGAGTCCGGCGAGCAGCGCTAGGGCCGGCAGGCGCAGGCGAGCCACGCCTCCAACGGTACCCGCCTGGGCTCGCCAGTGGGTGGCCGCTCCCCTCGCATGAAGGGGAGCGGCCGTCCGCCGGAGCGGCCTCCTAGGAGGCCGGCTTGATGTTGTTGTTGAGGTCGAAAACGTTGCCGGGGTCGTAGATCCGCTTGATCTCCGCGAGCCGGCTCAGGTTGCGCCCGAAGGCGCTGTCCACACCCGCGCTCGGCGCCTCATCGGCGAGGCCGGTGAAGTTGAGATACACGCCCCCGGTTCCGAACTCGGAGACCTCGTCCCAGGTCGAGCGGATCCACGCCACGCACTCGGCATCGTCGGCGGCATCCGTCCAGATCCCGTCGAGCGACAGCATGTACTCCGGCTTGCGCTCCGAGAAGGCCGTGGCCTCCTCGTCGACGTCGGCGATCGCGCCGCCCATCCGGAACGTGTTGACCATCGTGAGCGGTGCGGGACGGGTCTTCGCCCGCTGGGCGATCACGTCGATCGCCTCGTCGCTGAGCTCGTTCACGTACTGCGACTTCCAGTACGCGCGCTGCTCGCCGCGCGGGAACAGCGGGTCGAACCCGGTCTGCACGCCCACGAACGGCGTCGGGCCCGACATGTCGAAGAGCACCGTTCCGAGCTCGCGCAGCGGCTGCAGCTCGGCAAGGCCCTCTTCGACGCCGCCGGCGTGCACAGCCCCGACGATGATCACCGGGCGGTCGTGGATCGCCTCGGGCAGCTCGGGGTTCGCGGGGAAGGTGATCGTCACGCACACGGTCGTGACCTCGTTCGGCGCGCGATCGGCGTAGTCGCGCCAGCGCCGCATCACCTCGCCGGTCTCCTCGATCGGATAGAAGGTCGCCGCGAACGCCACCTCCGGCCCGACCGGATGGAGCCGGAACGTGAACGACGTGACGACGCCGAAGTTTCCGCCGCCGCCTCGGATCGCCCAGTACAGATCCTGGTTCTCATCCGCAGATGCGGTGCGGACCTCGCCGTCGGCACACACGACCTCCGCCTCGACCACGTTGTCGCAGGAGAGCCCGTACATGCGTCGCAGCCAGCCGTAGCCGCCGCCGAGGGTGAGGCCGGCGACACCGGTGTCGGAGACGACGCCGCCGGGGGTGGCAAGCCCGACCGCCTGGGTTGCCTGATCCACGTCCGCCCAGAGCGCTCCGCCCTGGACGCGCGCGAGGCGCTGGTCCGCGTCGACCTCGACGCCGGTCATCGCAGACAGGTCGATCAGGACGCCGCCGTCCATCGCCGACAATCCGGCGATCGAGTGCCCGCCGCCGCGCACGCCGATGCGGGCGCCATGCTCGCGGGCGAACCTGATCGCCTCGCTCACATCCGCGCTGTCGACGCAGCTGACGATCAGGTCAGGCCTGCCGCCGTGCATCGCGTTGTAGGGCTGCCGTACGTCGGCGTAGGCCGGATCGTCGGGGAGCAGTGCCCGGCCTTGAAGCCGGCCTGCGAGCTGCTCGACGTCCGCTCTCGCGATCGGCCGAGCGGTCACATCCTGTGTGGCCATCGAGTCCTCCGTCTTCGGGAACTCAGGAACCTCGCAGCAGCCGGCCCGCAGTAATGTGACGGTCGGCACACTTAAGGGATCCGTAATGCTCCGCTAGCCTCGAACGCGTGTTCCGAGAGACCCCGCCCGCGCTCGATCTGCGCGGACTGACGAAGCGATACGACGACGGGATACTCGCGCTGGAGGAGTTCGATCTCCAGATCCCGGCGGGCTCGTTCTTCGGTCTGCTCGGGCCGAACGGCGCGGGCAAGACCACGCTCATCAGCGCCGTCTGCAACCTGCTCCGGATCACGGCCGGCGAGATCCGCGTGTTCGGCGAGCCGCACCACTCGATGAAGGCGCGTTCCTGGGTGGGGCTTGCCGAGCAGGACATCAACCTCGACCGCTTCCTCACCGTGCGCGAGACGCTCGTCTACCACGCCGGATACTTCGGGATGAGCGATCCGGAAGAGCGGGCCGACGAGCTGATCGCGGCCTTCGGCCTCGAGGCCAAGACCGACACGCGGGCTCCCAGGCTCTCCGGCGGCCAGCGCCGCCGCCTGCTGCTTGCCCGCGCGCTGATGCACCGCCCGCGCCTCGTGATCCTGGACGAGCCCACGGCCAGCGTCGACTTCGAGCTACGCCAGGAGCTCTGGCGCTACATCCGCCGCCTGCACGCCGAGGGGACGACGATCCTGCTCACCACTCACTACCTCGAGGAGGCCGAGGAGCTCTGCGACGAGATCGCCCTGATCCGCGACGGCCACCTGGTCGCGCGCGACAGCTCCCATGGCCTGCGCGAGCACTTCGGCGTCGACCGCCTCCAGGACGTCTACGTGAAGGCGATGGCCTCGTGATGACCGGGCTGGTCTGGCTCTGCAGGCGCGAGACGCTCCGCGTATCGAAGCTCTGGACCCAGACCGTGCTCGCGCCGGTCATCTCCTCGATCCTGTTCATCCTCGTGTTCGGCCTCTCGCTCGGCGGCCGGATCGACGAGGTCGGAGGCGTCGACTACGAGGTCTTCATCGTCCCCGGGCTGATCACGATGGGGATGGTCCAGGCCGCCTACGCGAACAACGCGTCCTCGATCTTCCAGGCGCGCTTCGACCGCTACATCAACGACGTGTTGTCAGCCCCCATGCCGACCTGGCAGATGAACATCGGCTACGTGATCGGCGGCGTGTTCCGCGCGCTCTTGATCGGCGGCTCGCTGCTCGTGCTGGCGGCACTGCTCGTGAACGTGCCGGTCGAGCGCCCGTTCGCGCTCGTCGGGGCGATCGGGCTGGGGCTGCTGCTGTTCGCGTCGCTGGGAGTCGTGGTCGGGATCTACGCCGACAGCTGGGACTTCACGACATTCATCAACAACATCGTGATCCTGCCGCTCGTGTTCGTCGGCGGCGTCTTCTACTCGGTGGAGGTGCTGCCCTCGCCGTGGGAGGAGCTCTCCCACTTCAACCCGGTCTTCTATCTCGTCAACGCGGTTCGCTTCGGCTTCCTCGGCGAGAGCGACGTGTCGATCTGGCTCTCGCTCGGCGTGACCGCGGCGCTCGCGATCCCGGTCTTCCTGTGGGCACAGCACCTGTTCGCAAGCGGCAGGCGCTTGAAGCCATAGAGGCGCGGGTCGTCGAGTGCCGCCGCTGCCCTCGGCTCGTCGAGTGGCGGGAGCGGGTGGCGCGCGAGAAGCGGGCGGCGTTCGCGGACGAGGACTACTGGGGCCGGCCGCTCCCGGGATTCGGCGATCCGGCAGCGCGGGTGTACGTGCTCGGGCTCGCTCCCGCCGCGCACGGCGGAAACCGCACCGGTCGCATCTTCACGGGCGACCGCTCGGGCGACTGGCTGTTCGCGTCGATGCACAGGACCGGCTTCGCAAATCAGGCGGAGTCCTGGGCGCGCGATGACGGGCTGCGGCTCTCGGGCGCCTTCGTGGCGGCCGCCGTGCGCTGCGCACCACCCGCCAACCGGCCGCTGCCGGCCGAGCGCGACGAGTGCCTGCCCTACGCGGCAGAGGAGCTCGAGCTGCTTCGCCCGCGCGTGATCGTCTGCCTCGGAGGGTTCGCGTGGGACGCTGCCTGCCGCTTGCTCGGAGTGCGGCCGCGGCCGCCCTTCGGGCACGCCGCCGAGTTCGAGGTCGAGGACGGTCCGGTGCTGCTCGGCTGCTACCACCCGAGCCAGCAGAACACCTTCACCGGCAAGCTGACCGAGCCGATGCTCGACGGCGTCTTCGCCCGCGCACGCGAGTTGGCGGAGCGGCGCATCGAATCTCGACCTAGTGGGTAATGAGGGTCTGTTCGGTGAGGCTGCTAGGGTGCCTCGCCGCAATAGGAGCCATAGCCGAATCCCCGGCCGTCAGGCGACCGGGGAACGGGGGAACCAGGTAGTTCGGGGCGAGTCGTAGCGATTTGCCGCGTAGCGCCGCTCTTCTGGCGCGAGCCCGACAGCTAACCCCGTAGGCGCTTAGAGAAGAGAAGGAGCACCTACGCAAATGCGAAGGACGCTGCCGGTACTCGCCGCAACGGCATTGTCCCTGACGATCACCGCCGAATCTGTCGCGGCCGGCTATGCCACCCGTACCCTGAAGGTGGGGTCGAGCGGGTCGGACGTGCGGGTCTTGCAGCGTTATCTCGACACGGCGGGCTTCGACACGGACGTCGACGGCCAGTTCGGATCCGGCACGCGCCGCAGCGTCATGTCCTTCGAAACCGCCGAGAGCCGGCGGGCGAACGGCAAGGCCTCCACCAGCGAGCAGCGCCTCGTGCAGACGCGCGCCGAGGCCGCCCCCGAGGCGCCCGTTACGCCGGTGCCGGCCCCGACAGCTCCGGTCGAGAAGGCCTACCTCGGCGCCGACGGCCTGGCCGTGGCGCCGGCCTCCGCGCCCCCGGAGGTCCAGGCGATCATCGCGGCCGGCAACGCGATCGCCACCGCGCCCTACAAATACGGCGGCGGTCACGGTCGCTGGGTCGACAGCGGCTATGACTGCTCGGGCTCGGTCAGCTACGTGCTCCACGCGGCTGGGCTGCTCGACACCGCGCTCGACTCGAGCGGCTTCATGGACTGGGGCGAGCCGGGACGTGGCACCTGGGTCACGATCCGCTCGAACCCGGGCCACGCCTACCTGATCGTGGCGGGCCTCCGCTTCGACACCTCCGCACGCCGAGCGACGGGGAACCGCTGGAGCGCTCAGATGCGCTCCGCGAGCGGCTACACCGCCCGCCACCCGGAGGGCCTCTGAGAAAGGAGCCAAGATCGCGCTGTTAGCGCTCCTGGCCCTCCTCATCGCTTCGTTCGCCGGCCTCCTCGCGGGGCGCTGGCGCACGCTGCTGCCGATCGTGGTGGCGATCCCCGCCTGTGCGATCCTGGCCGGTCCCGTCGCGGCCACGCTGGCGACGCTGGCCGCTGTCGGCGCGGGAGTGGGCGTGCACCTGCATCACGTGGTGGCGGAGGGCTAGTCACTAGGGGAGCTGCTCGTCTAGCTCCCTCTCGAGTTCCTCGGCCTCCTTCCGGATCTCCTCTCCCTCCGTTCGCGCCCGTTCCTCGAACTCGTCGACCTTCTTCCGGAGCTCCTCGGTGTCGGCGCCCTCCTCGATCTCCTTACGGAGGTCCTCGCCCTCCTTCCTGAGGTCCTCGACCGATGACTCCGCCTCGGTCTGGAGCTCCTCCAACGAGGTCTCCGCCTCGGTCTGGAGTTCCTCCGCCGACGATTCCGCCTGCTCGCGAAGCTCGTCCACATCGTCGTCCCCGCAGGCGGTGAAGGTCACCGCGATGGCGGCGACGGCGAGCGTGGCGACGAGTCGGTTCCTTAGCGCGTCCATCCGCGGCAGGGTAGTGGGAACGTCCGAGGCCGGCGGGCCCTCGCGGTACGCTCGTGGGTTGCATGGCTTCCGATCCGCTCGCAACCTTCACCCCGCAGGTACGTGACTGGTTCGCGCGCTCGTTCGAGCGCCCGACTGAGGCCCAGGAGCAGGCCTGGCCCGTGATCGCGGCGGGCGAGAACGTGCTCGTGTCCGCTCCCACGGGTTCCGGCAAGACGCTCGCCGCCTTCCTGTGGGGCCTCGACCGGCTCGTTGCGGAGCCCGCTCCCGACGGCGAGCGGCGGACCCGGCTCGTGTACGTCTCTCCGCTGAAGGCGCTCTCCTATGACGTCGAGAAGAACCTGCGCGCCCCGCTCAAGGGCATCGGCGGCGACGTCAGCGTCGCGATCCGTACCGGCGACACTCCCCAGAGGGAGCGTCAGGCGATGCTGCGGACGCCGCCGGACGTCCTCATCACCACGCCCGAGTCGCTCTACCTGATGCTTACCTCGCGGGCACGCGAGTTCCTGGTGGACACCGAGTGGGTGATCGTGGACGAGATCCACGCCGTGGCCCGCACCAAGCGCGGGTCTCACCTCGCGCTCACGCTCGAGCGCCTCGAGGCGCTGGCGCAGCAGCCGCTCCAGCGGATCGGTCTGTCGGCGACGCAGCGACCGCTCGAGGAGGTCGGGCGCTTCCTGGCCGGTGCGGGCCGTGAGTGTCGGATCGTGGATGCCGGCGTGCGCAAGCCGCTGGACCTGAAGATCCACGTACCCGTGGAGAGGATGAGCGAGCCGGACGCGCACGACGTGACCGATCCCGCGGTCGGCGGGATGGGCACCGCTGCCGGCGGTGGCGATCTCGTGGGCACCGGGCGGGGCTCGGCGGAACCTGCCGCCACGTCGCGCTCGATCTGGCCGGTGATCTACCCCGAGCTGCTGGCGCTCGTCAAGGAGCACCGCTCGACGATCATCTTCGTGAATGCGCGCCGCGGTGCCGAGCGGCTCGCGGTGCGCCTGAACGAGCTGGCGGCCGAGGACCCCGAGTGGCAGGAGCGGCTCGGCGGAGGCGACTCGGTCTACGTGGCGCGCGCCCATCACGGCTCGCTCGCGCGTGAGGAGCGGCTGGTGGTCGAGGACCTGCTCAAGTCGGGCGAGCTGCCCTGTCTCGTGGCCACCTCCTCGCTCGAGCTCGGCATCGACATGGGGGCTGTCGACCTCGTGATCCAGGTCGAGTCACCGAAGTCCGTCACCGCCGGCTTGCAGCGGATCGGCCGGGCGGGGCACGGGGTCGGCGAGGTCTCGCGCGGGCGCATCTTCCCGAAGTTCCGGGCCGACCTCCTCGAGTGCGCGGTGGTGGCGAAACGGATGCGCGACGGGGACATCGAGCCGACCGTCGTGCCGCGCAATCCGCTCGACGTGTTGGCCCAGCAGGTCGTCGCTATGACAGCGACCGGGGACGAGCTCAAGGTCCCAGAGCTCCACGAAACGATCCGGCGTGCTTACCCGTTTTCGGAGCTGTCGCGGGAGCTGCTGGACAACGTCCTCGACATGCTCGACGGACGCTACCCGTCGGAGGAGTTCGCGGAGCTGCGGCCGCGGATCGTCTGGGACCGTGTGGCGGACACGATCCGCGCCCGCCGCGGCGCGCTCCAGCTCGCCGTCACGAACGCGGGCACGATCCCGGACCGCGGCCTCTACGGCGTCCACCTGCCGGACGGCCGGCGCGTGGGCGAACTGGACGAGGAGATGGTCTACGAGGCCCGCCCGGGCCAGACGTTCCTGCTCGGCGCCTCGACCTGGCGCATCGAGGAGATCACCCGCGACCGCGTGATCGTCACCCCGGCTCCCGGCGCCCCCGGCGCCGTTCCGTTCTGGCGCGGCGACGGCGTCGGCCGGCCGAAGGAGCTCGGCGAGGCCATCGGCGCGTTCGCGCGGGAGGCGGTCGAGCGCGAGCCCCAGGAGCTGGCGACGGATTACGACCTCGACGAGCGTGCCGCTGGCAATCTGTCCTCGTACCTGCGCGAGCAGCGCGACGCCACGCGCGTGGTCCCGAGCGACCGCACGGTTGTGGTCGAGCGCTTCCGCGACGAGATCGGCGACTGGCGGCTCTGCGTGCTCTCACCGTTCGGCGGCCGCGTGCACTCGGCCTGGGCGCTCGCCCTGTCCGCCCGCATCCGCGACGACTTCGGCCTCGAGTCGGACGCCATCTGGTCGGACGACGGCATCGTCATCCATCTGCCCGACTCGGACGACCCGCCGTCCGCCGAGCTCGTGATGGTCGAGCCCGACGCGCTCGAGGAGCTCGTGGTGCGCGAGCTGTCGGGCTCGGCGCTGTTCGGTGCGCGCTTCCGCGAGAACGCGGCCCGGGCGCTGCTTCTGCCGCGCGCGCGCCCGGGCAAGCGCACGCCGCTCTGGCAGCAGCGGCTCAAGGCCCAGTCGCTGCTCGAGGTGGCCAAGCGCTACGGCCAGTTCCCGGTCGTGCTCGAGACCTACCGCGAGTGCCTGCGCGACGTGCTCGACCTGCCGGGGCTCGAGCAGCTTCTCCGGGGCCTGCACACGCGCGAGCTGTCGCTCGTGGAGGTCGAGACCCAACGCGCGTCGCCGTTCGCCTCCTCGCTCTTGTTCGACTACGTCGCCAACTACATGTACGAGGGCGACACGCCCAGCGCCGAGCGGCGCGCGGCCGCGCTCTCGCTCGACCGCGAGCTGCTGCGCGAGCTGCTCGGGCAGGAGGAGCTGCGTGAGCTGATCGATCCCGATGCGCTGGCCGAGGTCGAGGCCGACCTCCAGCGGACGAGCGAGCGCACGCGCGCGGCCAACGCGGACGGGCTCCACGACGTGCTGCGCGCGGTCGGGGACCTGACGATCGACGACGCCCAGGCGCGCTGCTTCGAGGCGGTGGCGGCGCGGCGCATCCTTGCCGAGCTCGAGCGGAGCCGGCGCGCGGTAACGATGCGAATCGGCGGCGAGGAGCGCTGGATCGCCGCCGAGGACGCCGGTCTTTACCGGGACGCGCTCGGCGCGGTCCCGCCGGGAGGCCTTCCCGCCGCCTTCCTCGAGGAGGTCGAGGAGCCACTCGCCCGGCTCGCACGCCGCTACGCGCGAACGCATGGCCCGTTCACGACCCGTGAGATCTCGAGCCGCTACGCGCTCGACCTCGGACCGGTACTGCGCGAGCTCGAGCGCGCCGGCCGGCTGATCCGCGGTGAGTTGCGCCCGGGCGGCGCCGAGCGCGAGTGGTGCGACCCGGAGGTGCTGCGGCGCCTGCGCCGCGCCTCGCTGGCGACGCTGCGCAAGGAGGTGGAGCCCGCCGAGCAGCGTGCGCTGGCCCGCCTGCTCCCGGCTTGGCAGGGCGTCGACGCCGCTCCACCCGGCGGAGCGGGCGTCGACCGGCTGCGCGAGATGCTCGTGCCGCTCCAGGGGGTGGCTCTTGCGCCCGAGGTCTGGGAGCGCGACGTACTGCCGCGCCGGGTGGGCGCCTACTCGCCCGCCTGGATGGACCAGCTCTGCGCGAGCGGCGAGCTCGTCTGGGTGGGAGCGGGGGCGCTCGGACGCCGCTCCGGCCGGGTGGTGCTCTACTTCCGCGAGGACGCTCGCTGGCTCGGGCCGCCCCCCTTCAAGGGCGAGCGGCCCGGCGAGCCCCTGCACGAGCAGATCCGCGAGCGGCTGGAGAGCGGCGCGGCGTTCTGGACCGACCTGCTCGCCGACCTCGCGGAGACCGAGCCGCTCGAGCTGCAGGAGGCGCTCTGGGACCTGGTCTGGGCGGGCGAGGTCACAAACGACGCCTTCGCGCCGCTGCGCGCCCCGCGGCTGACATTGGCGAAGCGCGAGCGCGAGGCGGGGCGTCGCTTTGCCCGCCGCCGGCGGCCGGGCTCGCCCCAGGTCCAGGGGCGCTGGTCGCTGACCGGCGCGCTGTTCGCCGACGCCCCCTCACATGGGCCGCGCCTGCGCGCGCTCTCGGAGCTGCTGCTCGAGCGCTACGGGATCGTCACGCGTGAGGCCGTGCTCGCCGAGGGCGTGACCGGCGGCTTCGCGGCTCTCTACCCGGAGCTCTCGAATCTGGAGACGCTCGGGACGGCCCGGCGCGGTTACTTCGTCGAGGGCCTGGGCGGCGCCCAGTTCGCGCTCCCGGCGGCGATCGAGCGGCTGCGAACGATGCGCTCGGACGAGCCCGCCGGGCCGCTCGTGCTCGCCGCCACCGATCCGGCCAACCCGTACGGCGCGACGCTGCCCTGGCCCAAGCGCGCTGACGACGAGTCGAACCGGCGCCCCGCGCGGGTCCCAGGCGCCTACGTCGTCAGCCTCGACGCCGAGCCCGTGCTCTACGTCGAGCGTGGCGGCAAGGGGCTGCTGGCGCTGCGCGAGCCCGCTGAGGACTGGCTGCGCCCCGCACTGGACGCGCTCGCCGACGCTGTGAAGCGCGGACGCGTGCCGCGCCTCGGCCTCGAGCGCTTCGACGGCGAGCCGGTGGTCGGCTCCGAGGTGGGCGCGCTCCTGATCGAGCTCGGCTTCCGCCAGAGCCCGCGCAGGCTCACGCTGAGCGCCTGAACAGCTCGTCGAGCGCGAGCTCGAAGCTGGGCAACAGCGGCGAGCCGAGCGTGTCGTCCCTGCCGAGTTCGAGGGCGACGTCGAAGGTCGGCGCGTGCGGGCGCGTGCGGCGATACACCAGGACGCTCTGTGAACGGTCGTCTACGAGCCACAGCTCCGGCAGCCCGCCTCCCTCGTAGACGCGTTTCTTCGCGCCGACGTCGTAGCGCCAGGTGCCAGGCGAGCGGATCTCGACAACGAGGTCCGGGACGTGCTTGGGGTAGGCGTGCATGTCCGCGGGGATGCGCTCCTCCCGGAACCAGAGCACGTCCGGCCCGTACACGTTGAAGTCGTCCATGCGCACATCGGTGGGCATGAGTACGAGGCCGCGGCCCTCGCCTGCCCGAATCCATCCCTCGATGGCAAAGGCCAGCTGCACCTGCAGATGCGCATGGATGGGCCTCGGATCGTTCACGACGATGCGCCCGTCGACGAGCTGCTTGCGATCGCCCTCGACCGTGAGCTCGGAGTAGCGCTCCGCCGTGATCCGGCTGGCCGTCGCTTCCATCGCCACACCCACGATAAGGCACCCGAGCTGGCCCCTCACCCCTACGATCTCCGGGATGACCACCGACGTGAACCGGGCGTTCTGGGACGAGCGGGTGCGGATCCACACGGCCAGCGACTTCTACGACGTCGAGGTGTTCAAGGCGGGAGAGCTGACGCTCGAGCCCGTCGAGATCGACGAGCTCGGCGACGTGCGCGACCGGACACTCGTTCACCTGCAGTGCCATTTCGGCCTCGACACGCTCTCCTGCTGGCCCTTCCTGGAGAAGGCCGGCCGGCGGAAGTGGCGGATGCCGGAAGGCCGCCCGCGGCTGCCGCTCATGTACTCGCTGCGGGCGAGGCGCCCCTAGTCTGGATCTGGTGCCCGAGGGCGACACGATCCACTCCGCCGCTAGGCGCATCCGCGAGGCGCTCGTGGGAAGCGAGATCGAGGAGATCGAGACTCCCCAGCCGCGTCACGGCCGTGACCGCTGGCCCGAGCGGCTCGGCGGCCGCGGCGTCAGGGCGGTGGATGCGCAGGGCAAGCACCTGTTCATCCGCTTCGACGGCGACCTGACGCTTCACTCGCACCTGCGCCTGCGCGGGAGCTGGGGCGTCTACCGGCGCGGCGAGCGCTGGCGGCGGCCGGCGCACCGGGCCTGGCTCGTGCTGCGCACCCGCGACCACGAGGTCGTCCAGTTCGACGGCCCCGAGCTGGAGCTGATGACCGACTCGCGCACGCGCTTCGACCGCCGCATCGCGGAGCTCGGCCCGGACGTGCTCGGCGCCGAGTTCGATGATGAGCGCTTCCTGTGCCGCTTGCGCGAGGACGAGCCCACTCGCGGGACCGCGGACGCCCTGCTCGACCAGCGCAATCTGGCGGGGATCGGCAACGTCTGGAAGTCCGAGGGCTGCTTCCTGGCGGGCATCGACCCATGGCGCCCGTTGGCGCGCCTGAGCGACGACGAGGCACTGGCGATCGTGCAGGTGCTGCGGCCGCTGATGCAGCTCTCAGCAGAGCGCGGCGGCCCCATCGTGAGCCTCGAGCCGGCGCAGCCGCTCCGCCGCGGCGAGCGGCCGCTGTGGGTGTACGGGCGGAGCGGCCGGCCGTGCCGGCGCTGCGGGACGACGATCCGCTCGCGTGGCCAGGGCGACGACAACCGCGCGACCTACTGGTGCCCGTCGTGCCAGGCGTGAACCGCATGCTCCGCGTCGGGCACAAGGGCGCGGACCACGTCGCGCCCGGCAACACCGTCGAGAGCTTCGAGGCGGCACTCGCCCACGGGGTGGACATGATCGAGTTCGACATCCTGCGCACCCGCGACGGCCGCCTGGTGCTCGCGCACGACTACGAGGACGCGGAGGGGCGTGAGTGCCTGACGCTCGAGCAGGGCCTCGACCACTTCGCCGGCGAGGCCTACAACGGGATCGAGCTCGACGCGGATATGAAGCTCCCCGGCTACGAGCTCGAGGTTGTCGAGGGCCTCCGCGACCGCGGCCTCGCCGAGCGTTCGCTCGTCTCGACCATGTACACGGAGAGCCTCGACCGCCTGGGTGAGCTCGCGCCGGGGCTCCGGCGCGGCTGGTCGGTGCCGCGCGTGCGCCGCGACTACCTGCACTCGCCGCTGGCGCTCCTCGCGCACGCGATCGTCCGCGTGATGCGCGCCCGGCTACCGGGCCAGGCCGCCCGGCGTATCCGGGCGGGCGGCTGCGAGGCGATCATGGCGAACCAGGTGCTCGTGAGCGGCCGCCTGGTCAAGGCCGTGCACGGCGCCGGCGGCCAGCTCTACGTCTGGACCGTCGACAGCGCACGGCGCATCCAGGCGCTCGAAGCGCTCGGCGTCGACGGCGTGATCACGAACGACCCGCGGCTGTTCAGCCGCTGACGTTGCAGGGACCGGTCACGTGCGTTGCACTGCGGCCAGACCCCGCCCACTGCATCTCGGCCACCACGCGCAGCTGGTAGCTCTTCCCGGCGGGCACGCTGAGGCTGTAGGTCCAGCCGGCTTGCCCCCAGGTGTACTCGGCCGACCCGGCCGACTGCCAGGGCGAGGTGGCGGCGCCGTTCAGCGCCAGCCATCCGTTCGGGCTGAGCCACTGGGCCGTGAAGCGAACCTGCATGTCGGCACTCGAGCCGTCGCCGGCGAGTTGGGCACGAGCTCCGAGCTGCGAATTGCTGCAGGCGTTCACGCTCGCCCAGGTCGAGCTGAGCTGGTCCTGGGCCCCGGCTACGGACCCGGGAGCGGCCAAAGCGGCGAGCACGGCCGCGCTCAGGGCGAATGACGTCAGTTTGCGTGACAAATTGAGAGCTCCGTCCGGATCCGGGACGCCTCCGTGCGCAGAGTAGTGGACCGGAAGCCGTGCCGCCACCGGCGCGACGAAGGCGTTACCAGATGAGACACATCGCCTTGGACGTACCCGCGGGCTCCCCGCCCCGAACACCCGTCTTGCCGGTCTCGGTGAGGAGGACGCGGTGCTGCACGACCGCCCAGCGAGCGCGCTTGCCACGGCGGCTTGCACGGACCTCGTCGCGCCAGCTCAGCTCGACGATTCCGCGGGTCACGTAGGCGGTGCCGGCCGGCGGCTGGGACAAATGAAAGCTCCAGCCACCCTGATTCGAGGACCACTCCTGAGAGCCGACGTAGACCCAATCGGTCGTGCCCGCGCCCCCGACGGTGAGCCAGGCCTGTTTCGCGCCACTCCACCACTGGGCGATGTAGCGCGCGTAGACCCTGCGCCCGCTGCCGTTCCCGGGCACGCTCGTGCGGACGCCGAGCGCGTTCGGCGACGTCGCCGTGTCGCAGATGTTGACGGTTGCCCAGAGCGGGGGTTCGCCCTCCTGGATGCCGGACATCTGCCTTGCCACGCTCATCGACGCCGTTGCGCCACGGTGCCGGCTGCCCGCCTTCGAGACGGGCGGCACCGCCGCCGGCACGACGCCGGGCGGCAGCTGCGGTGGGGCATCCGCGCCCGCGGGCAGCTGCAGCTTGGCAGCGGCACCCGGCGCCATCACGAGGACGACGGTGAGGGCAAGGAGAGAGGTCGGGACAGCGATTCGTGGCATCAACTCCCGGTTATCGGCCCCAGAGGCCGTCTCTTTAGGCTGAGCGGTGCTTTCTCGTGATGAGTTCGACCCTCGTGCGTAGTAGGTATGTGAGCGAGGCCGTTGTGGAACCCCTGACGCTGATGGTGGGCTCGCAAACCGAGGGATTCGCGGATCTCTACGCCCGCGCGTTCCCGCGTGTGTATGCGTACGTCGCCTCGCTCCTGCGCGATCGAGCGGCCGCCGAGGACGTCACGGCCCAGGCATTCGAGCGCGCTTACCGCAAGCGGCGCAGCTACCGCGCGGGCCGCGGGACGATGGAGGCGTGGCTGTTCGGGATAGCCCGCAACGCCGCGCTCGACGAGCTGCGCAGGCGCAAGCGGCGCGCGAGCCTCGAGGGAGATCCCGAGGACCTCGCGCGCCCAGCTCCCGACGACCAGGCGGAGCTGGCGCTGCGGCGAGAGGTCGTCCGCACGGCGCTCGCCTCGCTCGACGGCCGCGAGCGCGACCTGATCGCGCTCAAGTTCGCGGGTGGGCTTTCGAACTCCGAGATCGGCCGCATTGTCGGAATGTCCGAGTCCGCGGTAGGCACCCGACTGCACCGAACGATCACGAAGCTGCGAGAGGCATGTCATGAGTGAGCGCGACCCGAGCACGGCAACGATCGAGCGCGACCTGACCGCAATCGACGACGCGCTGCGCACCGGCGCCGCGGCTCACGACGATCCGCTCGCGCGCGAGCTGCAGGAGCTCGCGCTGGCGCTGCAGGCGGACTCGCCTGAGCCTGACCCGCGGTTCGCGGAGGAGCTGGGCGCACGGGCGGAAGCGGGCTTCCCGGCCGAAGCCGGCTCGGTACGCGCGCGAGCGCGGTCTGCCGGCGCCGGGATCGGTGAACGGTTCCGCGTTGCTCCGGGCGCCTTCCGGCGGCTGGTTCCCGCCGCGGCCGTGATCGGCGGCCTCCTGCTGCCGGTCGTCCTCGTTGCCACGCTGGTCGGGCCGCCGAACGGCAGCGATGAGGGGAGCAGCGCGGGTGGTGGAGGAGGTGCGGTGGCGGTTCCGGAGGACGGCGGGTCCGGCGCGGGCCGCGTGACGGCGCCCGATCTTCAGAGCGGCTCCGGCACCGGCCGCGATGCGGCCCCCCAGCTTCAGGCCGTGCCCGGGACGGGCTCCACCCAGGCGATAGCGCCGGCGCCACCCGGCGGCGGCTTCGCGCCCCGTGAGCCCGCCCGCAAGATCGAGCGCTCGATCGGGCTCGAGCTCGAGACGCCGGCCGACGAGCTGGCCAGAGTGGCCGATCAGGTGACGGCCGTGACGAACCGCCACGGCGGTTTCGTCCTCAGCTCCTCGCTGTCGACCGGCGACGACCGGGCCGGCGGCGACTTCGAGCTGCGCATCCCCTCGAACCGCCTGCGACCGGCGCTCCGCGACCTCACCGGGCTCGCGACCGTCCGCTCGCAGAGCCAGTCCGGCCGCGACGTCACCCGCGAGCACGTGACGGCCAAGGACAGGCTCCAGTCCGCGCGCGCCGAGCGCCGCAGCCTGCTGCGCCGACTCGAGCAGGCCGACACCGACGAGGAGGCCGAGGCAATCCGCAGGCGACTCGACCTGGTGGCCGGCGAGATCAACGGCCTGCGCGCCCAGCTCCGCGACCTGCGCCTACGGACCGACTACGCGGTCGTGACCGTCGCGCTGCTGGCAAGCGAAAACGGGTCGAGCGAGGAAGGGGGCGCCGGCGGGACGTTCGACGACGCCCTCGGAGACGCCGGCGACCTGCTCCTCGGCACCGCCGGCATCCTGATCCGCATCCTCGCACTGCTCCTGCCGCTCGCACTGATCGGACTGCTGCTCTGGCTCGCGGCCGGCCCGCTCCGCCGGCGCCGCCGCGAATCCGCGCTCGCTTGACGGATCCGTCCTGGATCACCCACCCATAGGGTGGGCAGGTCAGGATTGATGCGAGGAAACCGGGCGGGCGCCGGGCACGGCGACCGCTTGGGCGGCCAGGGCGCAGCCCGCCTCGAGGGCCTCCTCCGGGCCCACGCCGCGCACTCGGGCCGCCAGCAGCCCCGCGGCGAAGGCGTCGCCGGCGCCGGTCGTGTCGACCACGTCGGCGGCGGGGGCGGCCACCTGCAGCAGCTCGGAGCCGTCGGTCCACATCGCGCCGCCCTCCCCGAGCGTGACCACCACCTCGGCAAAGGACTCAGCAAGCACCCGCGCGGCAGCCGCCGGATCCGACACCCCGGTCAGCGCCTCCGCCTCGAGCTCATTGGGCACCACCAAGACCCACCCCCTTCCCCAGCCGCCGTAAACCCCCCGACAACAACGCCGCCGACGAGGGATCCACCGACACTGTCATGCCGGCCGCCCCGGCGCGCTCAACAGCAGAAAGCGCGGCACCCCGCGAGCCGTCGCGGAGAAGCGCGTACCCAGCAACGTGCAAATGATCCCCCGCCTCGAAGAGATCGTCAGGCAGGTCAGCAACGGCAAGCCCCCCATTCGCCCCCGCGTCCGGAAACATCGTCCGCTCCCCGTCCGGCGCCACGACCACGACGCACGTCCCGGTGGAGCGCTCGGAATCCACCGAGAGCCGCGTCTCGACCCCCAGTGCGCCAAGGTCGTCCACCGCGTCGCGCCCCGCAGCATCCGCCCCGACGCGACCCACAAGGGCCACCCGAGCGCCGGCCACCGCCAGCCACGCCGCCGTGTTGGCCGCCTGCCCGCCGCCCTGGAACGCCACGCGCGCCGGCGAGTCGCTGCCGGGTGCCACCGGGCCGTCCAGGCGAGCCACGACGTCGACCATGACGTCGCCCAGCACCACCACGCGCGTCATGCCGTTGAGACCGCCACCGCGATGCGCGCCGCCAGCTCGGCGTTCCGGACCACGAGCCGCACGTTGGCGTCGAGGCTCGCCCCACCGGTCTCGCGGTGGAACCACTCGAGCAGGAACGGGGTCACGTCCTTGCCGGTCACACTCTCCCGCTCCGCGGTCGACAGCCCCGCGGCGAGCACCTGGTCGTGCTGCGCAGGGTCGAGCTGCTGATCCGGCGCCAGCGGATTCGCCACCACGACCGCGCGGTCGCCAACGCCGAGCTCCTCACGCGCGCGGACGACCGCGGCAACCTCCTCCGGGGACTCGACCCGCCACGGCACCGGATAGCCGGAGTCCGTCAGATAGAAGCCCGGGAAGCTGTCAGTCGCGTAGCCGAGCACGGTCACGTTCAGGGTCTCGAGCCGCTCGAGCGTCGCGCCGACGTCGAGGATCGACTTGACCCCGGAGCAGACCACGACGATCCCCGTGCGGGCGAGCGTCTCGAGGTCGGCGGACACGTCCCAGCTCTCGCGCGCGTCCCGGTGCACGCCGCCGAGCCCTCCCGTGGCGAACAGGCGGATCCCCGCGCGCATCGCGAGGTGGGCGGTGGCCGACACGGTGGTCGCCCCGTGGCCGCGCCGCGCCGCGAGCGGCGCGAGGTCGCGCACGCCGCACTTGACCACGCCGTCACCGGCGGCCACCAGCTCGAGCGCCGCCTCGTCGAGCCCGATACGGGCGTCGCCGGCCACGACCGCAATCGTCGCCGGGAGCGCCCCCGCGTCGCGTACCGCCGACTCGACCTCGCGCGCCACCTCGAGGTTCCTCGGCCGCGGCAGCCCGTGGCTTATGAGCGTGCTCTCGAGCGCTACCACCGGCCGGCCGCCGGCGAGCGCCTCCGCGACCTCCGGGGCGATCCTCATGGGCACTCGAAGGTCTAGGCCTCTGTCTCCACCTTGATGGAGAAGCCCTCCGCACGAGCGGACTCGAGCAGCTCCATGTTCATGTCAGGCCCGCCTGTCTGAAGCACCAGCTTGATCGCGGTCTCGCGCACGTGCAGGTCGATCCCGTCACGGAGGTGCTCAACGTCGACGACATTCGCCCCGCACTCCGCAACCACGCGCAGCAGCCCGGCCAGCGCGCCCGGGCGGTCGGGCACCACCGTCGAAAGGACCATTCGCCGGCCAGCGGCGGTCTCGCCCAGGCGGATGCACTCCGACAGGAGCGAGGCATCGACGTTGCCGCCCGAGAGCACCGCGCAGACCTCGCCTTCGGCCGGCGCGGCCACGCGCCCCTGCATCAGGGCGGCCACGGCCACCGCGCCCGCCCCCTCCACCACCAGCTTCGAGCGCTCGAGCAGCAGCACCATCGCCTCGGCCACCTCGTCGTCCGACACCGTCACGACGTCATCGACGTAGCGCTCCACGAGCGGCAGGGTGAAATCGCCCGGGCGCTTGACCGCAATGCCGTCGCAGATCGTGTTCGCGGCGCGAGCGCCCACCGGCCTGCGCGCGGCCAGCGAGTCGATGTAGGGCGCGCACGCTTCCGCCTGCACCCCGACCACGCGGGCGTCCGGCAGCGCGGCTTCAGCGGCCAACCCGATCCCACTCGCTAGGCCGCCGCCTCCGAGCGGCACGACGATCAGGCGCACGCCGGGACCCTGGCGTGCGATCTCGAGGCCGATCGTCCCTTGACCGGCGACGACCAAAGGCTGGTCAAAGGCATGCACCAGCGTCATCCCCTGCTCCTCGGCCAGTAGCCGTGCCTCCGCCCCCGCCTCGTCGTAGCCGCCTTCCACGAGCCTCACCTCGCCGCCGTACTGGCGTACCGCCGCCACCTTCGCAAGCGGCGCCTGCTCGGGCATCACCAGCACGGAGCGGGCGCCCGCCTCGCGCGCGGCGAATGCGACCGCCTGAGCGTGGTTGCCGGCGCTGGCCGCCACGACGCCCGCGGCCAGCGCGTCCTCTGAGAGTCGCCGAATCGTGTTCGTGGCGCCGCGCGCCTTGAACGAGCCGGTCAGCTGCAGGTTCTCGGCCTTGAGCAGAACGCGCGCGCCAATCCGGCGGCCGAGCTCCCCGGCGGCCAGCAGCGGGGTCTCGCGTACGCGCCCGGCGATCAGCCGCGCCGCGTCCTCGACATCGGCACTTGTGACGGTTTCAGGGGCTACAGACATCCCTATCCGGCATTATCCGCCCATGGCCAATGGGGGCGAGACCGCCCGTCTGCTTGCGCGCACCGAAGTCTTCGGCGATCTCGAGGAGCGCGAGCTCGTCGAGGTGGCCCAGGTGGCGGTGCCGCGGCACTGGGAGCGCGGTGAGGTGATCTTCCGCGAGGGCGACCAGGGCGACACCTGTTACCTGCTCCGCACCGGCGCCGTCGTGCTCACCCGCGAGCACCAGGACGGGCGCATGGTGGCCCTGGCCGAGCTGCGCGCCGGCGCGCTGTTCGGAGAGCTCGCGATGTTCCGCGGCGAGACACGCTCGGCGACCGCCGAGGCGATCGAGCCGACCACCGCCGTCGCGCTGCTGGCCTCCGACATGCAGCGCATCATCCGCCGAAGCCCGGACCTGGCGCTGAAGTTCCTGGGGACGCTGGCCGAGCGCGTGTCCAAGACGAACGAGCGGCTGCTGCAGCAGTCCTTCCAGACCGTAGCCGGGCGAGTGGCGAGCGCGCTGCTCGCCCAGGTCATCGCCCGGCAGGCGGAGGGAGCGCCAGAGGAGGACGTGCTCATCCGCTCGACGCAGGCCGAGATCGCGAACCTGGCAGGCACCTCGCGGGAGAGCGCCAGCCGCTTCCTCGCGACACTCGAGCGCGCCGGCGTGGTCACCCTTGGCCGGGGGAAGGTCACCGTCCATGACCCGGGACGACTCAGAAACTACATCCACTGAGCGCGCCCGGATGGTGGAGCGCCAGCTCCGCCGGCGGGGTATCACGGACGAGCGGGTGCTGGAGGCGATGGGGACGGTGCCGCGCGAGCGCTTCCTACCGGAGCACCAGCGCCGCCGCGCGTACCGCGACGGGGCGGTGCGCATCGGGGAGGGCCAGACCATGTCGCAGCCCTGGATCGTCGCGTGCATGGCACAGCTGCTCGAGCTCGACGGCTCGGAGACGGTCCTCGAGGTCGGCACCGGCTCTGGCTATGCCGCGGCCGTGCTGTCGCTGCTCTGTCGCGAGCTCGTGACGATCGAGCGCTTCGAGAGCCTCGCCGCGCACGCGGCGGCCACGCTCGCCGAGCTCGGCTACGACAACGTCGAGGTGAGAGTGGGCGACGGGACGCTCGGAGCCGCCGACCGAGCACCCTTCGGCGGGATCTCGGTCACGGCCACGGCCCGGGACGAGCCGCCGCCCGCTCTGTTCGAGCAACTGCTGCCCGGAGCCGCGCTCGTCTGCCCGGTTGAGCGCGGCAGGCACGAGCTGCTCGTGCGCTACCGCGACGGCGAGGAGGAGGCCGTGGCACCGGTGCGCTTCGTGCCGCTCCTCGAGGGCTGGGAGGCTGCCGGAGAGCCCCGCCACGAATGACTTGCGGGACCTTGTCCAAGTTGGTGCAAGGCCGCTAGGCTGCCCCGGTCGTGTTAGTCCTCAACTTCTACTCGCCGGTGTTCATCGACCAGCTCAAGCGCGGGCGCAAGACCGCCACGATCCGGCTCGGGGACAAGGGCACGAAGTACCGCAAGGGCGAGGTCGTGCTCGTGACCGTCGGGTTCCAGCACTCCCCGCGCGAGAAGATCTTCGAGGCCGTGATCGACTCGGTGGAGGTCAAGCAGGTGCGCGACCTCTCGCGCCGCGACATCGAGCACGACAACCCGGAGTTCCGGCGCGTCGACGAGATGGTCCACTTCCTCGAGCAGATCTACGGCCGCAAGGTCGAGCTCGACGACATGGTCACCGTCGTGCGCTTCTCGCAGATCTCGGACCGGCCGTCGGAGATCCGCGAGCGGATGCGGCCGGACGCCCCCGCGCAGAACTGAACCTGTAATCCCCGCGCCGGTGCCGGACACTTCCTTTGAAGGAGGCATGTGAGCGCCACGCGACACGATCGATTCGAGGGGGTCTACCGCGACCACCATCCCGCCGTGCGCGCCTACCTGCTCCGCCGCGCGGAGCCTGAGCTGGCCCAGGACGCGCTGTCCGAGACCTTCCTCGCCGCCTGGCGCCGCCTCGACGAGCTGCCCGCCGATCCGCTGCCCTGGCTGCTCGCGACGGCCCGGCGCACGCTCGCCAACCAGCGCCGTTCGGCGCGGCGCCTGGGCGGCCTGCGCGACCGGATCGCCGGCGCCGAGTCGCACGCCGGCGCCGACCCGACCGAACAGGTCGCGGATGCCGAGCTCGTGCGCCGCGCCCTCGCGGGGCTGTCCGAGGGCGACCGGGAGGTGCTCATGCTCGTGGCCTGGGAGGGCCTCGACCCGGCCGGCGCCGCCCGGGTGGCGGGCTGCACTCGAGCGACCTTCGCGGTCCGGCTCCACCGCGCCCGCAAGCGACTCGACCGCGCCCTGTTCGCGCTCGAGTTCCCGTCGCCCGCGCCCACCGACCAAGCCCTGGAGGTCCGATGAACGAGCTCATGGACCGGCTCGCCCGAGCCAACCCGACGCAGACCGATGAGCCACTGACGGCCGAGGAGCAGCGCGAGGCGGACGCCCTGCTCGCACGCATCCTCGCCGACAGCCCGACGGTCACAGCGCCCAAGCGCGCCCCCACGCTCCGCCGGGTCGCGCCCGCGGCCGGGCTCCTCGCCGTGCTGGCGCTCGCCGCCGTGATCGTGATCGACCTTGTGGACTCGGAGGAGCGGAGCAGCGGAATCGTCGAGCGGGCGGTCGCCGCGGTCTCGCGGGAGAACGTGATCTGGGCGATCACGCAGCGTGCGACGATCACCTCCAAGGCGCTCGAGCCCGGCGTCGACATCACTCCCGGTGAGCGAACGTTTGCCCGCTCCTGGTACTGGGGCGAGGGCGAGCGGAGTCGCATGCTGCGGTATCGCGTGCTTCCGTCCGGCAGCCCCGGCGGGCTGCTCGGCGAGGTGGTGTCCACGCCCGAGCGGATCGTCTGGTTCGACGCCAAGGGGAACAGGGAGCTCGCCGCCAACTGGGATGAGTGGGATGAGGACCCGCGGGAGGGACCCCCTGCCGACAGCGACTATCCGGGCTTCGACCCCGCCCAGAACCCGGGTGTGCAGCTGCGCGAGCACGTCGAGCAGGACAGGTTGCGCGTGGCCGGCCGGACGACCGTTCGGGGGCGAACCGCATACAGGCTCGTCTCGTCGCCGATCCCGGACCCCGACTCGCCACGCGACCCACGACGGTCAGCTATCTGGTGGACGCCCGCACCTACCTGCCGCTCGAGGTTCGCCAGCGAAGCGTGATCGACAGCAGCGACGTTCCGGGTGGCGGACGCGAGCGACTCAGTGCCCGGATCGAGTACCTCCGCTACGAAGCGCTCCCCGTCACCGACGCGAACAAGCGCCTGCTCCAGAAGGGCGCCGGCCGCCGGCCGTGACAATGCAGTGACCGCCCCTTGAGGCTTTGGCACTCTCCTTGCTAGAGTGCCAGATCGGCACTCTCCCCCTGAGAGTGCCAGATATCGCAAGTTTTCTATGGAGGTATGCCAATGAATCTCAAGCCTCTTGGAGATCGCCTCATCGTGCAGGCGATCGAGGAGGAGGAGACCACTGCGAGCGGCATCGTCCTGCCCGACACCGCAAAGGAGAAGCCGCAGCGCGGCAAGGTCCTGGCGGTCGGCGAGGGCAAGTGGGACGAGGATGGCGAGAAGCGCATCCCGCTCGACGTCGCCGAGGGCGACGAGGTCCTGTACTCA
>CAVVWD010000007.1:0-22422 GCA_963751835.1 uncultured Thermoleophilaceae bacterium
CCGGCCAGCGCGAGGATGATGCGCTGTGAGGCCCGAGGGCTGGTTGGCATAGCCGTCATTCTGGCCTCCGAGCGGCCTTGACGACGATGGCAAGCTGTCGGTCTAATGGCCGACTTCATCTCGCGCGGCTTCAGACGGCGGCGGCGGACACCGGAGGATCTGGCGGAGCGCCTCCCTCCGGGGCAGTACTACGAGCCCGGCTTTCCGGTGCTCACGGCCGGCCCGACGCCGAGGATCGACCCGGAGGACTGGAGCCTGCGGATAGACGGCATGGTGGCCGGCGAGCGCGCATGGTCGTGGGACGAGTTCCACGAGCTGCCGTTCGAGAACGTCCCGTGCGACATCCACTGCGTGACCAAGTGGTCGAAGCTCGGCACGAGCTTCAACGGGGTGTCCGTTGACATGCTGCTGGCGGAGGTCCAGCCTCAGGGCCGCTCATTCTCGGCGTCTTTTACGGCGGTCAGCACCACCAACGTCCCGCTCGCGGACCTCACCAGGGGGAAGGCCTGGGTAGTGACCGAGCACGAGGGCGAGCCGCTTCCGCGCGAGCACGGCGGCCCGGCCCGCCTACTGGTGCCGCATCTCGACTTCTGGAAGAGCGCCAAGTGGATCGCCGGGCTCGGGTGATGGACCACGACGAGCCCGGCTTCTGGGAGGAGAACGGCTACCACATCCGCGGCGATCCCTGGAAGGAGGAGCGCTATTGGAGCGACTGACGCCGGTCACGCAGCGCGCTCCCGGGAAATGGCAGATCGGTACGGTCACGGCGGTCAAGCCGGAGACGCCGCGCGTCAAGTCGTTCCGGATCGAGTTGCCGATGTGGATGCCCCACCTCCCGGGCCAGCACTACGACGTGCGGCTGACGGCTCCCGACGGCTACCACGCTCAGCGTTCGTACTCGGTCGCCTCGTCGCCGCTCGACGCGGGCGAGATCGAGCTGACGATCGACCGGCTCGATGACGGCGAGGTCTCGCCGTACTTCCACGATGTCGTCGTCGCGGGCGACCGCGTGGAGGTCCGGGGACCGTTCGCGTCCTATTTCGTGTGGCGTGGCGAATCCCCGGTGCTGCTGGTCGGGGGCGGGTCGGGAGTCGTCCCGCTGATGGCGATGCTGCGCCACCGCCGCCGCACCATGCCCGAGCTGCCGATGTCGCTCGTTTACTCGGTCCGGTCCGCCGAGGACGTCATCTACGCCGGGGAGCTCGGCGACGAGGCGCTGCTCACGTTCACGCGCGAGCCGCCCGCCGGCTGGGACGGTCACACCGGCCGCCTCGATATGTCGCTGATCTCGGCGACGGGCCTTCACGACGGCGTCGCGTTCGTCTGCGGCACGAACGGATTCGTCGAGACGGCGGTCGCGCTGGTCCTCGAAGCCCGCTTCGATCCCACCCAGGTCCGGACAGAACGCTTCGGCCCCACAGGCTGACTATGCTGCCTTGAGCACGTGCCTTTTGTCGCATACGTCCATGCCCGTGAACCCGATCCCGAGCCGGATGAGCGTCCGGCCTGGGAGCCGGAGTGGCGGCTGTGGCGCTGGGTCGCGGCCGCGCTTGTGCTGGCTGCCGGTGCGAGCCTGACCCAGGGCCTCGTGTCGCTGGTCCTGGTTCTCGCCGTCTTCGTGCTCGGCTGCAAGGCCGCCCTCGAGGCTCTGCCCAACGGCGACGGCCTGCGCGACCACAGGCAGTAGCGACGGCGCCTACTCGGGCCAGAAGTCAGGCACCGACTCGATCTCGGCCCTGGGGTCCTCAGACCTGACGGACACGATGATCAGCACCGCGTCGTCGGGCCCCTCGTTCCAGACCGAGCGGGCCACGTGCGGCGGCACTCGCACGACGGTTCCCTCGCCGGCGTCGATCAGCTCGTCCTCGAGCTTGAACTGGAGCGTGCCCGAGGCGACGAAGTAGACCTCCTCTTGGGTCTTGTGGCGGTGGCCGTAGCTCCCCTTGCCGCCGGTCTGCGCCGGCATGCGCCGCCACGTGAAGCCGACCTGCTCGGTTCCCAGGTCGCTCACAGCGCTCATGCGCATCTCGCCCGGATAGTCGCCCAGCACGTCGGGTATCTCCTCGAGCTTCCTCATCGTCCAATCCGCCACGTCGCGAGCCCTCCTTATGACCAGCTGTCCCAGGCCTGGAGCGACGGTAACGGATCGAAGGGACTGCCGCCGTCGTACCAGCCCGGCGCGCTCCAGAGCTCGAAGTGGAGGTGGCAGCCGCGGGCGTTGCCGGTCTCGCCGACGGAACCGATGCGCTGACCCGTGTAGATGCGGTCGCCCGCCCGGAACGGTGAGGGCTCGCCCATGTGCATGTACGCGTAGTCGAGATCTGTGCCCGCGCCGTCGATCACCAGGTAGTTCCCCGCGGCGCCGTGGTAGCCGCTGTACTGAACCGTGCCGCCGCGAGCCGCGACCAGCGGGACTCCGCAGTTGGCGAACACGTCGTGCCCCTGGTGGGAGTGGCCGGCGCGGCCGGAGCCAAACTTCGCGCCGGCGCCGCCGTAGTCGTGGCGGCCGCGCACCGGGAAGACGTGGTCGTAGAGGTCGAAGGCGTCGCGCTGGACGTCGCTGGTCTGGGCGCTCGTCGCGCGTGAGCCGTCGACCGCGGCGGCGGTCAGCCGGAACGAGTAGCGGCCGAGCGCCGCCGGGACCGCGCCGAGCTGACCGTTCCAGGAGATGCTGGTGACCTGGCCCGGCAGGATGCCCTGGGGCACCCACGACTTGACCGCGACGCCGTCGGCCGCGCGGACGAGCTCGACGGTGAGCGCGGCCGGCGCGGGCCCGGAAAGTCGGAACGAGAACGTGACGGCGCGTTGCGCTCCCACGAAGGCCTTGGTGCGGCTGGTGCCGGTCTCGAGCACTGGGGCGCCGGCCGACACCGGCCCGGGCACGGGCGACAGCGCGGCGCTCGGCGCAGGCGGTGGCGGGGGCAGGATTGCCACCGGCTTGGTGAAACCGGAGCGGCCGCCGCTCGCCGTGCTCGCCGAGACCGGGCCGGTCACGGCTCCAGACGGGACGAGCGCGTGGATGCGGGTGTCGCTCCCCGCGCGAACCTGGACGCTCAGGTCGTCCGATCGTCCGTAGCTGCCGTGGAACGTCACACCCGTGACACCGCTGAGCGCGGTCCCCGTGACCTTCAGGGTGCTGCCGGCCCGCGCCCGCCGCCGGGACGCGCAGGATCGCAGGCAGCTCACGCTGCCGATCTTCGGTGTGGCCACGTATGTGGCCCCGCCACCACCACCCGAGCCGGGTGACTGCGCCCCCGCCGCGGGTGCGACGGCGAGCACGCTGAGCGCGAGCGCGCAGGCAAAATGCCTCGCGAAAGCACGGTTGACTCGCAAATCCCTTGGCCTCTCTTCTGGTCCGGCCTACGGGGTTAGCTGACGGGCTCGCGCTCGAAGAGCAGCGCTACGAGCCGGGTGATCGGCTCGATTCGCCCCATCGAAGTCCGTCTTTCGACGGCCTCCGAACGGTTCCCCCGTTCCCACCGACGGACGCCGGCGGAGATTCGGCAGGCACTGACAGGCCGGGCAGTATAAACACGAGCCCCGGGACCCATGGACGGGCTGTCCGGCAGTGGTCGATCCCGGTGTCCATCTGCCACACTACGACGCCGGCCGCCTCCAGGGCGGTCCCTCTGTGATGAAGACGTACGTGGCGACACCGGCTACCCGCGAGCGCAACTGGCTCGTGGTCGACGCGAGCGGCAAGACGCTCGGCCGTTTGGCCACCCAGATCGCCGATGCCCTTCGTGGCAAGCGCAAGCCGGAGTACACGCCGCATGTGGATGTGGGCGACTTCGTGATCGTCGTCAATGCCGAGAAGATCTCGGTAACGGGCAACAAGCTCGAGGAGAAGCGCTACTACCGCCACTCCGGGTATCCCGGCGGCCTTCGCAGCCGCACGCTCGAGGAGATGCTCGCGCGCCGCCCGGAGGAGGTGATCCGGCTGGCCGTGAAGGGGATGCTTCCGCGCAACCGCCTCGGCCGTGCCCAGCTGCGCAAGCTCAAGGTCTACGCCGGGCCCGATCACCCCCACGCCGCCCAGAAGCCCGAGCCGATGGAGGTTGTCGCCTGATGACGGAAGAGCCGCAGCGGCCCGAGGACGAGGCGCCCGAGGGCGCGCCCGGCGAGCCGGGCGAGGCGACGCCGTCGGAGACGGCCCCCGAGGGCGGCGAGCAGGCCGTTCCCGAAGCGCCCGAGGAGAGCCCCGCCGGCGACGGCGAGGAGCACCCCGGCCCCGAAATCGAGGGCATCGAGGAGCTCGCGCAGGCCGCCGAAGCCGGCCAGCCCGAGGAGGCCGCGGCGGGCGAGCCTGCCGAGGAGGCCGCCGAGGGCGAGCCCGCCGAGGAGGCCCCGGAGGGCGAGCCCGCCGAGGAGGCCCCGGAGGGCGAGGCCGCCGAGGAGACCGCCGAGGGCGAGGCCGCCGAGGAGGCCACGGAGGGCGAGCCCGCCGAGGGCGAGGCCGCGGCGGAGGCGCCCCGCGCTGAGCGCCCGCATCCCGGCGCCCGCCGCAAGGAGGCCGACAAGGGCGGTGCCGACGAGGTCATTCCCGGCGCCCACCTGGAGCCCGATCTCGTACTCGAGGAGCAGCGCCCGACCGAGGGCGAGTTCGGCGAGTACGGCGAGTACGCCGAGACCGAGGCCGGCGAGCAGGTGGGAGAGGCCGCCGCTGAGGAAGCGGCCCCGGAGGAGGAGCAGGTCGCCCACACCCCGCTCGACCTGGCGGCCGACGCCCGCTATCGCGCCACCGGCAAGCGCAAGAGCTCCGTCGCGCGCGTGACGCTCAAGCCGGGCGAGGGCACCTACACGATCAACGGCCGCCACCTCGACGAGTACTTCCCGCGCGTCCTCCTCCAGCGCATGGCCCGCCAGCCGCTCGAGGCGACCGGCAACCAGTCGCGCATGGACGTGGTGGCGCTGATCCACGGCGGCGGCGTCTCGGCGCAGGCCACGGCGCTCCGCCACGGCATTGCCAGGGCGCTGGTCGAGGCCGACCCGGCCCTGCGCGGCGAGCTGAAGCGACGCGGCTACCTAACGCGCGACCCGCGCGTGAAGGAACGAAAGAAGGCCGGTCTCAAGAAGGCCCGCAAGCGGCCTCAGTTCTCAAAGCGTTAGACCTACGTGGCGCTGTTCGGGACGGACGGTGTCCGCGGGGTCGCGGGCGAGTTTCTCAGTGGCGATCTCGCGCTTGCGCTGGGGCGCGCGGCGGCGCGAGAGTCGGGGGCGGAGACGCCCCAGGTCCTGATCGTTCGAGACACGCGCGAGTCCGGCGAGATGCTCGAGGCGGCGCTCGCCGCCGGCATCGCCGCGGGCGGTGGACACGCGCTCCTCGGCGGTGTACTCCCGACGCCCGGCGCCTCGGTGCTCGTGCGCCGCTACGGGTTCGACATGGCCGCGGTCGTTTCCGCCTCCCACAATCCCTACGAGGACAACGGGATCAAGTTCTTCGGCGCCGAGGGCATGAAGCTCGACGACGATCAGGAGGCACGCATCGAGGCGGCGCTCGACGAGGGCGGCTCGCGCATCGGGCGGGTGCGGGAGCTCCACGGCGCCCCGGGCGACTACCTGCGCGAGCTCGAGCTGCGCTTCCGCGACCTCGATCTCTCGGGCCTGAGCATCCTGCTCGACTGCGCGAACGGAGCCACCTACAGCGTCGCGCCCGAGATCTTTCGCCGCCTCGGCGCACGGGTGGATGCGCTGGCGGTCGAGCCGGACGGGCGCAACATCAACCTGGACTGTGGGTCGACCCACGTGCAGCGGCTCGCCGAGCAGATGGACGGCCACGACGCCGGATTTGCGTTCGACGGCGACGGTGACCGGGTACTGGCGGTGGACCGCAGGGGCGCCGTCGTCGACGGGGACGAGCTGATGGCGCTCATCGCCCTTCACCTGCGCGAGCGCGATCGCCTGCCCGGCCACGGCGTGGCGGTGACGGTGATGACGAACTACGGGTTCCACAGCGCGATGAAGGGCGCCGGGATCGAGGTCGCCACCACCCCGGTGGGGGACCGCTACGTGCTCGCCGAGCTGGTACGGCGCGGCTGGGCGCTGGGGGGAGAGCAGTCCGGGCACATCATCGACACCGGTTTCGTGCCGGCGGGCGACGGGATCGCGGCGGCGCTGCTCGTGCTCGAGGCGCTCGCAGGAGGGGACCTGGCGGAGCGCCATGCGATGGAGAAGCTCCCGCAGCGGCTCGTGAACGTGCGTGTGCGCGATCGCGCGGCAATCGACGGCGCCGCGGCGGTGTGGGAAGCAGTCGAGGAGCAGTCGAAGCGCCTCGAGGGCCGCGGCCGCGTGCTGGTGCGCCCGTCGGGGACTGAGCCGCTCGTGCGCGTGATGGTCGAGGCCCCGCAGGAGAACGAGTGCCAGGAGATCGTTGATCGTTTGGCGAATGTTGTCGAGACGGAGTTAGGCTGAGCGACCGTGTGCGGGATCATCGGATACGTGGGACCGCGGGAGTGCCGCGACCTGCTGCTGGAGGGGCTTCGGCGGCTCGAGTACCGCGGCTACGACTCGGCCGGCCTGTCGGTGGTCCGCAACGGGTCGATCGGCAGCGTTCACGCCGTCGGAAACCTGGACTACCTGCGTGAGGCGGTGGCCTCCACCAACGGGGATCTGCGCGGCTCGACGGGCATCGGGCACACGCGCTGGGCCACCCACGGACGCGTGACTGAGGAGAACGCGCACCCGCACTGGGACAGCTCCGGCCGCGTGCACATAGTTCTCAACGGGATCGTCGAGAACTGGACCGAGCTGCGTGACCGGCTGGTCGCGGACGGCGCGGAGTTCACCTCGGAGACGGACGCCGAGGTCGTGGCACACCTGATCGCCGAGCATCTCGACGGCGACCTCGTCGAGGCCGTGCGGCGCGCGTACAACGAGCTGCGCGGCCATTACGCCTTCGTGGCGATGTCGGCCGACGAGCCGGGGGTGCTGGTCGGGGCCCGCAAGGAGTGCCCGCTCGTGGTCGGCCTGGGCGAGGGTGAGAGCTTCATCGCCTCCGCGATTCCCGCGTTCCTGGCGGAGACTCGTCGCGTGCAGCTGGTCCACGACGGCGAGATCGTTGCGCTGACCCCGGAGGGCTCGCGCTTCCTGTCGCCTGACGGCGCCGCCATCGAGCGCGAGGTCGACGACGTCGAGTGGGACGAGGAGCAGGCCGAGAAGGGCGGCTACGAGACCTTCATGCTGAAGGAGATCCACGAGCAGGCGGACGCCGTGGCGGAGACGGTTGCCGGACGCCTGGGCGACGAGGGCATCGAGCTCGAGGACATCGGGATCTCGGACGAGTTCCTGAAGGGGATCCGCCGCGTGGTGATCGTCGCCTGCGGCACGTCCTACCACGCCGGGCTGGTGGGCCGCTATGCGATCGAGTGGTGGTCGCGCGTCCCGGTCGAGATGGACATCGCCTCCGAGTTCCGCTACCGCAATCCGGTTCTCGACGAGCGTGACCTCGTCATCGGCATCTCCCAGTCTGGCGAGACCGCCGACACGCTGGCGGCAATGCGCCTCGCCCGCGAGCGCGGCGCCAAGGTGCTCGCGGTCACGAACATCATGGGGAGCCAGGCGACGCGCGACTCGGACGGCGTCCTGTTCACACGCGCCGGCCTCGAGATCGGCGTCGCGGCCACCAAGACCTTCATCGCCCAGGTCACGGCGATGTACCTCTTCGCGCTGAAGCTCGCCCAGCTGCACGGGACGCTCGACGGCGACGTGCTGCGGCGGCTCTGTGACGAGCTGCGCGCGATGCCACACCTGATCGCCCGTCTCGTGGAGGAGGCGGACGAGCCGGTGCGGCGGATCGCCGAGCACTGGAAGGACGCGGGATTCTTCCTTTACCTGGGCAGGCACATCGGGCTGTCGATCTGCCTCGAGGGCGCACTCAAGCTCAAGGAGATCTCCTACATCCCAACCGACGCCTACGCGGCCGGCGAGATGAAGCACGGGCCGATCGCCCTCCTCGACGAGAACACTCCGGTCGTCTGCGTGGCAACCGAATCGCCGGTCCTCGACAAGGTGCTGTCGAACATCGCCGAGGTCCGGGCCCGCGGAGCCCATGTGATCGCGGTCGCCACCGAGGGGAGCGGGCGCGTGGCCGAGCACGCCGAGGAGGTCGTCGAGATCCCGGCGACCGACTGGGTTCTCCAGCCCATGCTTGCAGTGATCCCCCTGCAGATGCTCGCCTACGACATCGCCCGTGCGCGCGGCCTCAACGTGGACCAGCCGCGGAACCTCGCGAAGACCGTCACCGTCGAGTAGTGGCCGCGGTCGGCCTCGACCTGCTCGACATACAGCGCTTCGAGCGCGCGCTGGAGCGGAGACCGCGGCTGGCGGAGCGCCTTTTCACGGATGGAGAGCGGGACTACGCTGCGGGGCGTGCGCGGCCCGGCATGCACCTGGCGGCGCGCTTCTGCGCGAAGGAGGCGGTGGCCAAGGCGCTCGGGCTGACGGGCTGGAGCTTCCGCGACGTCGAGGTGGTTGCCACCGAGGCGGCGCCCTTCGTGCGGCTGAGCGGGAGCGCGGCGCGCCGGGCGGAGGAGCTGGGCGTGACGGCTTCGGTTTCGCTTACGCATACCGATACGGTGGCGGGAGCGGTCGCGGTTGTGCACTCCGGGCAACGGCAGCGGTAAAGGGGTCGGTCCGGGCCGTCCCGGCGGGCCGCCGGCCTAGAAATCGGTCCAGCGTGCCGACTTGGTGTCGTCAGACGACACCAAGTCGGGAACGTTCAGCCGAAAACTGACAGGCTGACCGCTCGCAATGCAGGACTGGCTCGATCCTCTTTACGAGGCCGCCGAGATGCGCGCCGTCGACGCCTGGGCGATCGACGAGCAGGGGGTGCCGTCGCTCGACCTGATGGAGCGGGCGGGCATCGGGCTCGCGCGGGTCGTCGCTGAGGCGGCCCGGCCCGGGCCGGTGCGGATCGTGGTCGGCAAGGGCAACAACGGGGGCGACGGGCTGGTCGCCGCCCGCGTGCTCCGGGAGGACGGCCACGAGGTGGACGTGCTGGCGACCGCGCCTGTCGAGGAGCTGCGTGGCGACGCCCTCGCCAACCTGGAGCGGCTGCCCGGCTCCCCGCCGGAGCCGTTCGACGCGGCGCGCCTCGGGGGCTCCGGCGTGGTGGTCGACGCGCTCCTCGGCACCGGCTTCGAGGGAGTGCCGCGTGAGCCGCTGGCCGGGGCGATCGCAGCGATCAACGCGCAGGACGCGCCGGTGGTGGCGTGCGACGTCCCGTCGGGCGTGAACGCTTCGAACGGCGAGGTGGAGGGCGAGGCCGTCCGTGCGCAGGCGACGGCGACCTTCCACGGCTCGAAGGTCGGGTTGCACGTGGAGCCCGGCAAGGGCCACGCCGGCGCCGTCGAGGTGATCGAGATAGGCATTCCGCGGGGCGCCCCGCCGAGCGGCGCCGCCGGCCTGATCTCGGAGCGCGTGCTCGAGCTCTATCCGCGCCGCGGGCGCAGCGGAACGAAGTTCGACTCCGGTGTCGTGGTCGTCGCAGGGGGCTCCGCCGGGCTGACGGGCGCGCCCACGATGGCGGCGCGCTCCGCATCGCGGGCGGGTGCCGGATATGTCCAGGTCGCCGTCCCGGAGTCCGCCCAAGCGGCCATCGAGATGCGGCTCCTCGAGCAGATGAGCCGCGGCCTCCCGGAACACGACGGCGCCCACTCGCCCGCGGGCGCTGCGGTCGTGGCGGAGATGGCCGAGCGTGCCGGCGCCGTGGTGCTCGGGCCCGGCCTCGGCCGCGAGGAGGGCGCAGCGGAGTTCGCGCGCACCGTCGCGGAGATGGTCGGCGTGCCGCTGCTCGTGGACGCCGACGGGCTGAACGCGCACGCCGGGCGGCTCGAGCTCTTCCGAAGCCGCGCCGCGGCCACGGTGCTGACTCCTCACGAGGGCGAGCTGGCCCGGCTGCTCGAGCTCGAGGCGACGGAGGTCAAGGCGCACAGGCTCGCCTACGTGCGCGATGCAGCCGAGCGCAGCCGCGCGGTGGTGCTCCTGAAAGGCGACGACACGATCGTGGCCGCGGCCGATGGGCCGGCGGCGATCAGCCCCGGCGCCACGCCCGCGCTCGCCACAGCCGGCACCGGTGACGTGCTGTCGGGCCTGATCGGCGCGCTGCTCGCCAAGGGCCTCGGCGCGTTCGAGGCCGCGGCCCTCGGCGCGCTTGCCCACGCGCTCGCCGGGCGGGCCGCCGCCGACCGCTACGGGGCGGATCACGTCGTGGCGGGAGACGTGATCGACGCGCTCCCGTACGGCCTGACGCTGCGGTAAGGTCGCGGCCTCGAATGGCGGAGTTCGTGCGCGACATCATGGATCCGGACCCGGCGACGGTCGCCCCCGAGACCCCGGTCGAGGAGGTCGTTCGGCTGATGCGCGAACACGAGCTGCCCGGCATCCCGGTGGTCGACGACGACGGGCGCTGCGTGGGCATCGTCACCGAGGCCGACCTCGTGCTTCCGGACGACCAGGGCGATCTCCACATTCCGCACTATGTGAACCTCTTCGGCGGGACCGTGTTCCTCGAGCCGCTGAGCCGCTTCGAGCACCGCCTGCGCAAGGCGTTCGCCTCGGACGCCGCGGACATGATGACCCGGCGCCCGGACACCGTGGGGCCCGACACCACCGTCCGCGAGGCGGCGCGCCTCATCCACGAGTCGGGCCACAACCGCCTGCCGGTGGTCGAGGACGACCGCCTCGTGGGCGTCGTCACGCGTGTGGACGTGCTCGGCGCCCTCGCGGCGTGAGCGGCCCGGAGCGCGCGCTCGCCCGCATCGACCTCGGCGCGATCGAGCGCAACTGCGCCCGCCTTCCCGGTGAGCTGTGCGCGGTCGTCAAGGCCGACGGCTACGGCCACGGGCAGGTCGCGGGGGCGGCGCTCGCCGGCGGAGCCTCGCGGCTGGCGGTGGCCACGGCCGGCGAGGCTGCCGACCTGCGGGCCGCGGGCATCGAGGCGCCGATCCTCGTGATGGGCGCGCTGACCCGCGAGGAGCTGCGCATCGCGATCGAGGCGGACGCGGACGTGGTCGCCTGGACCGACTACATGGCCGAGGCGGCGCCGCGCGTGCACGTGAAGCTGGACACGGGCATGGGCCGACTCGGAACGAGCGACCGCGAGCACGCGCTGCGCCTCGCCGCGCGGCCGAACGTGGTGGGGTTGATGACCCACTTCGCCACGGCGGACGAGCCCGGGGACGAGCATTTCGGCGTCCAGCTCGAGCGCTTCCGTGATTTCGTCGAGGCGGTGGGGCGTTCGGATGTTCTGATCCACGCCGCGAACAGCGCCGCGGCCCTGCGCGACCCCGCCTCGCACTTCGACATGGTGCGCTGCGGGATCGCCGTCTACGGCATGGACCCCTTCCACGAGGATCCGGCCAGACACGGCCTCGAGCCCGTGCTCTCGCTCCACTCGTACGTGGCTGCCGTCCGGCGCTTCGAGCCCGGCGAGAGCGCCGGCTACGGGCGCCGCTGGCGCGCCGAGCGGGCCACCTGGGTCGCCACCGTCCCGATCGGCTACGGCGACGGCTGGCGCCGCGGCCTGTCCGACAACGCCGACGTTTTGATCCGCGGTCGCCGCCATCCCTCCGTCGGGGCCGTGAGCATGGACAACATCACGGTCGCGCTCGGCCCGGAGAGCGACGTGGCGGTGGGCGACGAGGTCGTGCTGATCGGCCACCAGGGGGAGGGGCGCATCCTCGCCGAGGAGGTGGCGCGGCGTCTCGGCACGATCAACTACGAGATCACGTGCGGCCTCTCGCCGCGGGTGCGCCGCGAGCACTACCGGTGACGCGTGGCTGGATCGTCGGCGGGGCGCTGAGGGACGAGCTGCTCGGCCGTCGGGTGACCGACGTGGACGTGGCGGTCCCCGGCGACCCCGAGCCCACTGCGCGGGCACTCGCGCGCGAGGTCCGCGGGCCCGTGTTCCCGCTTTCGGAGGCGTTTGGCGCCTGGCGCGTCATCGACCGCCGCGAGGGGCGCGTGTACGACGTGTCGGCGCTCCAAGGGGACACGATCGAGGAGGACCTCGCCAAGCGCGACTTCACCGTGAACGCGATGGCGCGGCCGCTCGCCGAGCTGTCGGCCGCGACGCTTGCAGCGCCCGCCGCGGGCCCGCTCGTCGACCCGCTGGGCGGCCACGCGGACGTCAAGTCCGGCACGCTGCGTGTGATCGGCGCGCAGGCATACGACTCCGACCCCCTGCGAGCGCTGCGGCTGGCCCGCTTCGCGGCCGAGCTCGGCTTCGAGCCCGATCCGGAGACGGAGCGCCTGACGCGCGCGGCGGCGCCACGCGTGCCGGAGGCCGCGGGCGAGCGCATCTTCGCGGAGCTGCGGCGACTCGTGTTGGCGCCGGGAGTGCTGCGGGGCCTCGCGATCGCGGACCGGGTGGGCCTCGTGCGCTCCGTCCTGCCGGAGCTGGCCGAGCTGCACGACGTCGAGCAGAGCCGCTACCACCACCTCGACGTGTACGGGCACACGATCGAGGTGCTCGAGCGCCTGCTCGAGCTGGAGCGCCAGGCGTCGGGACGGCTGCGCGCCGCCCTCGACGAGCCGCTGGCGGACGAGCTCACGAGGGGTCAGGCGCTCCGCTTCGGCGCGCTCCTCCACGACATCGGCAAGCCCGCCACCCACGCAGTGCGCGACCAGGGCCGGGTCACGTTCATCGGCCACGACCGGCTCGGTGAGCAGATGGTGCGCGACATCTGCCGGCGGTTGCGGACGAGCGAGCGCTTCAGCCGCTTCGTCGAGGCGATCACCCGCCAGCACCTGGTCCTCGGCTTTCTGGTCCACGAGCGCCCGCTCGACCGCCGCGCCGTCTACCGCTACCTCCGCCGGACCGAGCCGGTCGAGGTCGAGGTGACGTTGCTCTCCTGCGCCGACCGCCTGGCGACCCGCGGGCGCAAGGCCGACGAGGCGATCGCAGCCCATCTCGAGCTCGCCGGGGAGCTGATGGAGGCGGCGCTCGACTGGCGCGAGCAGGGCCCCCCGCGCTCGCTCGTTCGCGGGGACGAGCTCGCGCGCGAGCTCGGCATCGACCGCGGGCCGGAGCTCGGGCGCCTGCTCGCCGAGCTCGAGGAGGCGGCCTACGCGGGCGAGGTCACGACGCGCGACGAGGCGCTGCGGTTCGCCCGCCGCCTGCGCGACAATTCCACACGGTGATCGTCGACTGTGCGATCTACGAGCAGGGCCACCGGCGCGACGGCGTGGTCGAGCTCAAGCACGCCTACGACGAGCGCCGCAAGAAGGACACGTTCGTCTGGATCGGGCTCTACGAGCCGACCGAGCAGGAGTTCGACTCCCTCGCCCGGGAGTTCGAGCTCCACCCGCTCGCCGTCGAGGACGCCATCCATGCGCACCAGCGCCCCAAGCTCGAGGTCTTCGGCGACACGGTGCTGCTCGTGCTGAAGACGGCGCGCTACGTCGATCCGACCGAGGTGGTCGAGCTCGGCGAGGTCCTCGTGTTCCTCGGGCACGACTTCCTGATCACCGTCCGCCACGGCGAGGCCAGCTCGCTCAAGCCGGTGCGCGAGGCCCTCGAGAACGATCCCGAGCGACTGCGCGCCGGGCCGGGCGCGGTGCTGCACGCGATCCTCGACCGCGTGGTCGACGACTACTCGCCCGCGATCGACGGGCTCCAGCAGGACATCGACGAGGTCGAGACCCAGCTCTTCTCCGGTGAGCGCTCGAACCCCGCCGAGCGCATCTACCGCCTGCTGCGCGAAGTCCTGGAGTTCCGTAGGGCGAGCGCTCCTTTGGTTGTTCCGATCGAGAAGCTGGCGGCCGGCCACTTCGAGCAGGTCGATCCCACGATCCGCGAGTACTTCCGCGACGTCAACGACCACCTGATCCGGGCACGCGACCAGCTCGACAGCATGCACGACCTTCTGTCGAGCAGCCTGCAGGCAAACCTCGCCCAGGTCGCCGTGCGCCAGAACGAGGACATGCGGCGCATCTCCGCCTGGGTCGCGATCATCGCCGTGCCGACGGCGGTCGCCGGCATCTACGGCATGAACTTCGAGCACATGCCCGAGCTCGGGTGGACGTTCGGCTATCCGCTCGTGCTCGGCGTGATGCTCGCGGCCTGTACCTTCCTCTACAGCTACTTCAGGCGCTCGGGCTGGCTGTAGCGATAGCTTGCCGCCATGGCGGACGACTGCATCTTCTGCAAGATCGTGGCGGGCGAGCTGCCCTCCGAGATCGTCCAGGAGGACGAGCACACGCTCGCCTTCATGGACATAAACCCGTGGACGCGCGGCCACGCGCTCGTGATCCCGCGCCACCATTCGCGCAACCTGTACGAGGCACCCGAGGAGGACCTGGAGCGCGCGTCGACGGCAGCCAAGCGGCTCGCGCTCTCCATGCGCGACCGGCTCGGCTGCGACGGCGTGAACGTGCTCAACTGCTGCGAGCCGGCCGCGTGGCAGACGGTGTTCCACATGCACCTCCACGTGATCCCCCGCTATGACGACGATCCCCTCCAGCTGCCCGTGCGTCCGCGGGCGGCCGGGAGCGACGAGCTGACGCAGGTGGCGGCGGAGTTGCGCGGTGATTGACAGCGCATGACGCCTTCCGGCGCCCTCCCCTGGTAGCGTCCCCGCTGTAAGGGCCGACAAGGTCGGCGTAGTTGAACATGCAGGTGCCGTGGTACGGGATTCGCACAGACGGACCGGCCGGGCACAAGCAGGAAGGGGCAGGCACGTGCCTACCGGAACCGTCAAGTGGTTCAACGACGAGAAGGGCTACGGATTCATCACGCCGGACGACGGCGACCGTGACCTCTTCGTCCACTACACGGGCATCGACGGGCAAGGCTTCAAGTCGCTCGCCGAGAACTCCAAGGTCGAGTACGAGGAGGAGACCGGCGACAAGGGGCCGAAGGCGGTGAACGTCCGCGCGATCTGATCGCGCCGCAGGCCGTGCCCAAGGAAGAGAAGATCGAAATGGAGGGCGAGATATTGGAAGCCCTCCCGAACACCATGTTCAAGGTCCAACTCGACAACGGGCACGAGGTCCTCGGCCACATCTCAGGGAAGATGCGGAGGCATTACATCCGCATCCTTCCGGGTGACAGAGTCAAGATCGAGCTGTCGCCCTACGACCTCGACCGCGGGCGGATCACCTACAGGTACAAGTAGGTAGTGGGATCCCGCAACTACAGGCCGGAAGGGGTGTTAGACCCCTGGTCATGCAGCGAGCTCTCCTACTGATACCTGTGCTTTTGGCGGCGACGCTCGTGTCGGCGCCGGGAGCGTCCGCCCGCATCGTCGAGCTCGGCGCCACCGCCGATGCCGCCACCCCGAGCTGCCCCGCCGATCCGTGCGCCGCCGTCGTGCGCGTCACGGGCTACCAGGGCCGCTCCGCCGGCGGGCCCAAGAACCCCTACTACATCCGCCGCGACGGCTACATCGTCGCGTTCACGGTCGCGCTCGGGGCCCCGAATGCCACGCAGGCGAACCATTTCAACACCACCTACGGCTCCCCGGCCCAGGTGCAGCTCTCCGTGCTGCGCAAGGGCACGACGAAGAAGAGCCGCCTCGAGCATCGGCTGGTGCAGGAAACCGAGCCGTTCCCGGTCGATAGCTACTTCGGCTCGAGCCCGACCTTCGTTCTGGACCCGCCGCTACGCGTGAAGGAGGGCAACTGGATCGCCCTCACGGTGTCCACCTGGGCGCCGCTCCTCGGGCTGAACCTGACGGGCCGCGACTGGTGGCGCTCCTCGCGCGCGAAGGGAAGCTGCGAGGGTGCAAACGCCACGCGTCAGTTCGCGATGGAGGACCTTCGCGGGATCAACCGCTTCGGCTGCACGTACAGCGGCGCGCGGCTGCTGTACACAGCCACCTACATTCCCGACAACCACCCAACGGTCGAGACCGAGACGCCCTAGTGACTAGCGGCCGGGGCCTTTTCCGGCCCCTCTCATCGCGGTAGCATCGACCTAGATGACCACCGAGGGGTGGATCTTCATGGTCGGCTTCCGCGTGTTCGACGTCGGGCTGCTGATCGTGTGGCTGATCTGGTTCTTCCGGCTGCGCGACGACGACGACGATTCCCGCGGGGACGATGGCGGCGGAGGCGAGGGCCCCGGTCCGCGACCCAAGGGCGATGGGCCCGGCGGTGACGGGATCCGGCTGCCGCTCGGCCGCTGGGGGCTCGGGCGCGGCCGCGACAGGGCTCATTCGGGCCCGCCGCGCCACTCCCGCCGGCGCGGCGTCGAGCCGCGCGTGCCCTCGCCGGCGCGCGTGCGCAGGCCGCGCTCCCCGGTGCCGACGCACCGGCAGGCGGCCCTGTAACCCAGACGGAGGGCCGTTCACGACGAGTGGGTACGCGCCAAAAACGGGTCCCCCGGTCGGCGTGATAGGTTCGCCCGTGTGATCGACTTCGGGCTGGTCGACGAGACCGTCGACGACAGTACCCACGTCGTCGCGCTCCGGGGAGAGATCGACGCGCACACGGCACCGAAGCTGGGCAGCCGGCTGTTCGGCCTGGCAGAGGACGGTGCCAAGGGCGTCGTCGTCGACCTCTCGGAGGTCACCTTCATGGACTCGACCGGGATCGGCGTGCTGATGAACGCCTTGCGCCATCTGACCCTGCGCCGCTGCAAGATGGTGCTCGTCTGCCCGACCGAGCGCATCCTGCGGCCATTCCAGATCACCGGGCTCGTCGGCCATCTGACGATCTTCGACTCGCGCGAGAAGGCGCTCGGCTGCCTGGCCTAGTGCCCGCGGTCAGCCGCAGGCGCCCGGGTTTTCGTTGCAGAACTCCTCGAAGCGCTCGGCGGGGCTGTCCTCGGGAGGGGGCGCGTCGTTCTCAGGCGAATCCGGAGGCGGCTCCGCCTCGGGTGCCGGCGTGCCGCCCCCGGTGGACGGGGGCACGGTCTCAACCGGAGGCAGCGTCTCCGTCGCCGGGTCCGGGACCGGCGCCGGCGGCGGCTCGACCGTCTCGCCGCTGTCGCCCTGCGGCACCGTGAGATTGGGGAGGGCGGGCGTCGTCTCGTCCGCCGGCTCGTCGTCGCCGCCGCAGCCGGCGAGCAGCAGCGCAGCCAGCGCCAGGCCCAACAGGAGTGTCTTCAGAGCTCGACGGCCGGGAGCCGCCGGCCGCAGTGCGGGCAGTCGTTCAGGTCCTTTTGAACCAGCTGCTCGAGCGAGCACCCACAAAGCCGCAGGTTCTCGACCGCGTAAGGAAGGTCGCTGGGCGAGGGCGCGAGGGGGAGCAGCGCCCCGACCACACGCAGCTCCTCGCCGGACTCGTGATCCACGTACTTCATGCCGGGCTCGACCTCGCGAATCACCTCGCGGTCAGAGCGCGCGCGCAGGCGGTACTTCTGGCGAGCCGGCATGAGGCGGGAAACAATAGCGTCGGCGGCGTGCGAATCCTGATCTTCCACGGCTACCTGCTGCGCGGCACCGGCAGCAACATCTACAACGCCGAGCTCGTGCGGGCGCTCGCTCGTCTGGGGCACGAGGTCGACCTGCTCTGCCAGGATCCGGACTGGCCCGCCCCCGATGGCGTGACCGTCCACGTGCCCGACATCGGCCGGGTGCTGCCGGTCTACGTGGCCGACCGCTACGAGCGCTTCGACGCGAAGCCCTATCCGGAGCTGAGCGACGGCGAGCTCGAGCACTACATCGACGCGAACGTCGCGGCGGTCCGCTCTCTCCAGGCACCTGACGTGGCACTGGCAAACCACCTCGTGATGGGTCCGCTCGTCCTGGCCCGTGGGCTCGCCGGCGGGGCGCCCTACGCCGTGAAGATCCACGGGAGCGCGCTCGAGTACACGGTGCGGCCGAACCGCCAGCGCTTCCTGCCCTACGCACTCGAGGGGATCCGGGGCGCGTCCGGGGTGCTCGTGGGGTCGCGCCACACCGCCGAGTCGCTCTGGGAGGTGCTCGCCGACGAGCCCGGGCTGCCCGAGCGCACCCGTCTCGGGCCCCCGGGCGTGGACGTCCACAGCTTCCGTCCGGCGGCGGACCCGGCCGCCGGGCTCGAGCGCCTCGCATCGAAGCTCGAATCCGGCGAGGCGGCCGCGTGGGGAGGCGAGGCAGGCGCGGCCGCCGCGCTGCGGAGGCTCGATCCCGGGCGCGACCGCATCGTCAGCTACGTCGGCAAGCTGATCGTCTCGAAGGGGATCGACCTGCTCTTCGCGGCCTGGCCGCTCGTCGTCGAGCGGGTACCGGACGCGCGGCTGGTGGTAGTCGGCTTCGGCACCTACCGCGACGCCCTCGGCCGCTTCGTGGCGGCGATGGAGAGCGGGGACCTGGAGGCGCTGCGGGACATCGCCGCCCGTGGCCGCGAGCTCGAGGGCGGGCCGCGCGGCGAGCTCACCCACCTGGCGGCGTTCCTCGAGCGCGTGGACGGGCACTGGCTCGGGAGCGCGCCGGCGGCGGCCGCGCGCATCCACTTCACGGGCCGCTTGGAGCACGGTGACCTGCCGGACCTTCTGCCCGCCTGCGAGGCACAGGTCATGCCCTCCACATTCCCCGAGTCCTTCGGGATGGTCGCGGCTGAGGCCGCGGCCTGCGGGGCGCTGCCGCTCTCCGCCAACCATTCGGGGATGGCCGAGGTCACGGCGGCCCTCGCGCCCGCCCTGCCGGAGCCGCTGAGGCCGCTGCTGGCCTTCGACGTCGGCGCCGACGCGGTCGAGCAGATCGCCTCCAAGCTGATCACCTGGCTCGAGCTCGATCCCGCCGAGCGGGCCCCCGCCAGGGCCGCGTTGGCGGCCGAGGCGGCGCGCAGATACTCGTGGGAGAGCGTCGCCGAGGGGGTCATCGCCGCGGCCCGCGGAGAGCTCGAGCGGCTTCCCCATCCGGCCACATGAAGGGATAGAGTTCCCGCCTCGTGAGCCTCGCCCGCGTCAATTTCAGGCGGCCGCGCGCGCTCCGCTACGCGCTCGGCGTGGTTGCGGCGGCGCTCGTGGCCCTGTCGCTCACGGCCTGCGGACGCGACGAGCCCGACCTTGCGAATGGCAAGGCCCAGTTCGTGCAGCAGTGCGGTTCCTGCCACGTGCTCAAGCGTGCCGGCACGCAGGGGACGCAGGGGCCGAGCCTGGATGCCGCCTTCCAGGCCGCGCTGGCGGACGGCTTCGATCGGGACACCGTCGAGGGCATCGTCAAGGAGCAGGTGGCGAACCCTCGCGACAACAGCATCATGCCGCCGAACCTCGTGACGGGCGACGACGCGCGCGACGTCGCCGCCTACGTGGGATACGCCACGGACCGGCCCGGTGAGGACCAAGGCGCTCTGGCGCAGGCCGGCCTGGCCGGGGCCAAGAGCGGCGAGCAGATCTTCACCGCCGCGGGCTGCGGCGGCTGCCATACGTTCGGCCCGGCCGGCACGCAGGGCAACATCGGCCCGAGCCTCGACGACCTGGCGAGCGCTGCGGGCAACATGCCGCCGGAGGAGTTCGTCAGGCAGTCGATCCTCGACCCGAACGCTCAGGTCGCCCAGGGCTTCAGCTCGGGCGTGATGCCGTCGTTCGAGGGCAGGCTCACCGACGCACAGGTCCAGGCGCTGGTCGACTACCTGCTCGGCAAGTAGGCGAGCACCAGGGCCAGGGCGCGAACAGCACGCGCGACGATCACGGTGCGCCGACGAGCGCATAGAGATCGGAAAGCAACTCGGGGGAGCCGGCGGCCACGATGCCCGCCGGCTCCCCCTCGAGATCCCTGACGGCCCCGCCCGCCTCCTCCACGATCAGACGCCCCGCCGCCTCGTCCCAGCGGTTGAGGCCACGCTCGTAGAAGGCGTCGACGCGGCCGGCGGCGACCAGACACAGGTCGAGCGCCGCGGCGCCGGGCCGCCGGATATCGCGCACGCGCGGCAGCACCCGTAGCAGCAGCTCGGCCTGGCCGGCGCGGCGCTCCGCCTCGTAGGAGAAGCCCGTGGCGACCATCGCCTGCGCGAGCTCCGTCCGGCCCGTAACGTGGATCGGCTCCCCGTTGAGCGTGGCTCCGCCGGCGCACACCGCGGAGAAGAGCTCCGGCCTGACCGGGTCGTATACCACGCCCACCTGCACGGCCTCGCCGGCCTCGAGCGCGATGCTCACCGCCCAGGCCGGGAAGCCGTAGAGGAAGTTGATGGTGCCGTCGAGCGGGTCGACCACCCAGCGGCGCCCGCTCTCGGCCTCGGCGTGGGACCCCTCCTCCGCGAGCAGCCCGTCCCCGGGCCGCTCGGCCTCGAGGAGGTCGCGGACGACGCGTTCCGCCTCACGGTCCGCGTCCGAGACGAGATCGGTCTCCGACGACTTCGAGTCGAGCCCCTCGGCCGGCCGCCCGTAGTAGGACATGAGCACCTCGCCGGCGGCCCGGGCGGCGCGCTCGGCGAGCTCGAGGTCCGCGTTCACAGCGCACGGACGAGGAACACGACCCCCACCAAGACAGCAACCACGACGGCCACGTAGAGGAGGAATCGAAAGGCCTCCTGCTCAGACCGCAATGGGTTGATCATCGCGGACACCCGGCCAAAGAGAGCGCGAAAACCAAGCATGGCGGGGGAAGCAGGGGCCGACGTGTGCTCGGCACACGAGGCCCCGATGACCCCGCCAGGCGCAGGTTTGCAGCGCGGGCTTTCAGAGGAGGTAGACCGAGCTGAACACCAGGATCCACATGATGTCGACGAAGTGCCAGTAGATGCCCGGCACCTCGACACCTCGATGCTCCTTCGCCGTGAAGTGGCCGCGGAACGCGCGGTTCGTCGCGAAGGTCAGGAGCGTCAGGCCGATGAACACGTGGGCGCCGTGCAGGCCCGTCAGTCCGTAGAAGATGGTGCTCTGGGCGTTCTCGGAGATGGGGAAGCCGAGGTGGACGTACTCGTTGATCTGGATCGTGAGGAAGGTGAGGCCCAGCAGCGTCGTCGTCAGCAGGCCCATCTTCATGGCGCGCCGGTTCTCGTTGCGCGCGCCCTCGAGCGCCCAGTGCATCGTGAAGCTCGACGAGATCAGGATCGACGTGTTCACCGCGGCCACGCCGACCGGCAGCTCGAGCCCGTTGAACGGGAACCACTCGACCTCACCCACGACCCGGATGAAGAAGTAGGCCGTGAAGAACGCTCCGAAGAGCATGATCTCGGAGATGATGAAAAGCAGCATCCCGAGGAATTGCGCCTCGACGCGCGAGGAGACGTTGGCGGCCGGCGGGCCGTGATGTTCCTCGTGGGCGGCGACAGAGGCCGATTCCATCAGGCGCCCTCCTCGCTGACGATGTGCTCGACCGGCTTCCCGGTGGACGCCTTGACCCGTCCGATGAGGTCGGCGCGCAGCCAGCCCGAGCGCGTCTCAGGGAGCGTCGAGATCACGATGTCGTCCGGCCCGTAGAACTGGAGGGCGTTCTCGATCGCCGTGTACGGGTCGGGATGGACGACCTGCCCGACGGCCTCGAGCCCGGCCTCCTGAAGCGCCGTGAGCGTGTGCGCGAGGCGCTCGTGGGCGTCCCCCTCGGAATCGCCGTTGCCGGGCGTGTCGGGGGCGATCACGATGAAGCGCCGCGGCTCCTCCGCGGCCTTGCGCTTGAGCGCGTCGAGCAGCGCCTGCCCGCCCATCGTCTGATTGGCGACCACAAGCGTGCGCTTGACGTCGTCGCGCTCGCTGTCGAGGTCCACGACCACGTGCTCGACGTCCCGCCGGGTGGCGCGCGCGAGCCGGTCCACGAGCCCCTGGCGCAGCCAGCCCGAGCGCGTCTCGGGGTGGGTGGAGACGATGATCTCGTCGTAGTCCTGTTCGCCCAGAGCGTCCATCACCGCCGAGTACGGGTCGGGGTCCATGATCTCGCCGTCCGCCTCGATCCCCGCGTCGTGCAGCAGCGCGAGCGTCATGTCGAGGCGGTTCTGGGCGGCGTCGCGGATGTGCTCGGCGTGCACCACGAACCCGTGCTTGGGCTCGTTCTGCGGGCAGATGACGTGGACGTGGACGTCCTCGTCCCCGCCGGCGCGGCGCTTGACCGCGTCGATCAGCGGCCTACCGGCGACCGTTTCGTTTGCGACTACGAGGATCCGCTTCATTCAGTGATGGTTGATTCTGGTCCGGGATCAGCCATCAGTAGGTGGGGGAGCCCCGCCTCCGCCGGCCGGGGTGGGGACTGCCGCCGGCGCCTTCTCCTTGAATACCGCGTGCACCGCCCCCGGAACGCCGTACTCGTAGGGGCCGCCGACGACGGTCGGGACCTCATCGAAGTTGAACACCGGCGGCGGCGAGGACACCTGCCACTCGATCGAGTGGGCCCGCCAGGGGTTGCCGGGCGCGAGCGGCCCGTGCCGCCATGAGGCGATCATGTTGTAGAGGAAGATCAGGAACGACAGCCCGAAGATGAAGGCCGAGATCGAGATGATCGCGTTCCAGGTCGCGAACTGCTCGGCGTAGTCCGCCACCCGCCTCGGCATGCCATCGATGCCCACGAAGTGCATCGGCCCGAACGTGAGGTTGAAGAAGATGAACGAGAGCCAGAAGTGGAT
>CAVVWD010000008.1:0-100258 GCA_963751835.1 uncultured Thermoleophilaceae bacterium
ACGAAGGGGCGCGTCGAGGAGCGTCCGCTCGGATCGCCCACGCGGGCGGTGTAGTCGCCCACGATCAGCACGACCTGATGGCCGAGGTCCTGGAACTCCCGCAGCTTGCGCAGGACCACCGTGTGCCCAAGGTGGATGTCCGGGGTGGTGGGATCCACGCCGAGCTTGACGCGCAGCGGCCGGCCCCTTGCCAGCTGGCGCTCGAGCTCCCCCCCGGGCAGGGCATCGACGGCGTTGCGGGTGAGGAAACGGGCGGCCTCGCCCGCCGAATCCGTCATGCGCCCAATGCTAGACTGACGCGCTCGGTTGGCGCCCGTGACGATGCCGTGCGGGCGGGCGCCCGTAACCAGCCGCCGCATGTCTCGCACGGACGCGGGGAACCCCTTCAGACGGGGCGCTCACTATGCCGGAGCCGCCGACGCCCATCACTCGTTCAGCCGCTGCGCGCGGGCCACGCTTCCTGCGCGGAGACGGGGACTCCAGCACGCAGGACCCGCCACAGAGCCGCTGGAGCACCGGGACCGCCCCCGCTCCGCCCCCGCCGCCGCGGTCCAAGCCCAAGCTCAAGAAGGTGCGCCTGGGCTTCATCCTGCTCGGCATCGGTCTGCTCGCGATCGTCTCGACCGTGTTCGGGATGCTGATGGCCGTGGCCAGCGACCTGCCCTCGCTCGAGAACCGCGCCGAGTACAGGGCCGCCCGCAACTCGATCCTCTATTCCGACGGCCCCGGCTGCAAGCAGCCGGGCAACGACCCCTGCCAGATCGCCACGCTCGCCGGAAACAAGAACCGGATCCTGCTCGAGGAGGGCGAGATCTCGCCCAACCTCAAGAACGCGGTCATCGCCATCGAGGACAAGCGCTTCTACGGACACGAGGGCGTGGACTACGCCGGCATCGCGCGCGCGCTCGTGCAGGACGTGCTCAAGCGGCGCGCCGCGCAGGGCGGCTCGACGATCACGCAACAGTTCGTGAAGAACGCCCTCGCCGCCCAGGGCAACCGCTCCGTTTTCCAGAAGCTGCGTGAGTCGGCCCTGGCGTACCACCTCGAGCGCAAGTGGCCCAAGGAGAAGATCCTCACCCAGTACCTGAACACGGTCTACTTCGGAAACGGCGCCTACGGCCTCGAGGCCGCCGTGCGAACCTACTTCGGCGACGGCGACGAGCCCGAGGAGCAGAAGGGCGCCGAGGCCAGCTCGGGGGTCCAGTACACGCCCGCCCCATCGCCGGATACCGACGATCCCAACCGGCGCCTCGCGCAGGACGTGACGCCCGCGCAGGCCGCGTTGCTCGCTGGCTTGATCGCCTCGCCCAGCCTGTACGACCCGCTCGAGAACCCCCAGAACGCCACCGAGCGCCGCAACCTCGTTCTCCAGCGCATGTACGACCAGCGCATGATCACCCGCACCCAGTACGAGGATGCGATTCGCCAGGCGATCCCGGACGAGGACGAGGTCGATCCGCCCGACTCGGAGTCGAAGCAGCCCTACTTCACGAGCTGGATGACGCAGCAGCTCGTCGACCGCTACGGCGCCGGGCTCGTGTTCGGCGGTGGCATGAAGATCAAGACGACGATCGACCCCGCGCTACAGGCGGCGGCCGAACAGGCCGTGGCCGGCAGGCTCGCCGGCGTGGGCCCCGACGCCTCGCTGGTGGCCATCGAGAACAAGACCGGTGAGGTCAAGGCCATGGTCGGCGGCTCGAGCTTCGACGCGCGCCCGTTCAACCTCGCCACGAACGGCCACCGGCAGCCGGGATCGGCCTTCAAGCCGTTCACCCTCCTGCGAGCCCTGGAGGACGGCATCGACCCGAACAGCGTGTGGGCCTCACAGCCCAAGCAGCTCCCCTTCCGCGGAGAGAAGGGCCCCGAGCTCTTCAAGGTCTCGAACTACGAGGACTCGTACCTCGGCGCGGCCTCGCTCTGGTCCGCCACCGCCACGTCGGACAACTCCGTGTTCGCCGAACTCGGCATGGAGGTCAAGCCGAAGCGGGTGGCCAGACTCGCGAACGAGATGGGCATCCGCACCGAGCTCTCCACGAACCCGGCCATGATCCTCGGCGGCCTCGAGGAGGGCGTCACGCCGCTCGAGATGGCCTACGCCTATTCGACGATCGCCAACGAGGGCGTGCGGGTGTCCGGCACGCTTGCGCCCAACCAGACCGGGCCGGTGGCGTTCGAGAAGGTGGACAGCGAGCGGCGCGGTATCGAGGCCGAGAACGAGGTGGTGCGCGATCGCGCATTCCCGGCCCAGGTCGGCCAGGTCGCCAAGGACATGCTTTCGCTAGTCGTGACCGACGGGACCGGCACGGCGGCGCAGGTCGGGGACGAGTTCATCTGGGGCAAGACCGGCACCACCGAGAACTACGGCGACGCCTGGTTCGCGGGCGGGAACGAGGAGCTCTCGGTGGCGATCTGGGTCGGCTACGCCGACAGGCTGCAGCCGATGGAGTACGAGTACGCCGGCAGCCCGGTCGCGGGCGGGACCTACCCCGCTCAGATCTTCCACGACTTCATGACCTCCTGGCTCGAGCTGCGCGAGCAGCGCGAGGCCGCGAGCGGCAAGGACGAGGACGAGGACGAGTCCACCCTGCCGGCCACGCCGGTGACGCCCGCTCCGGTGCCCTCCGTCGAGGCTCCCGCACCGGCCGAGACGACCGAGGAGGCCCCGCCGCCCGAGGAGGACGCGGGCGCGACGCCGGCCCCCGAGGCACCGCCGCAGCAGGCGCCCGAGCCCGCCCCCGCTCCGACCCCGGCCCCGGCGCCGGTGCCGGCTCCCACCCCTCCGCCGACCGGGGGCACAGGCGGCGGGACGGGCACGGGCGGCGTGCCGCCCGGCTAGGCCGCGCTCCGGCCGCGCATCGCGGCGGGCCAGGGGCGTGAGACGTGGCGGCTGTCCGCGTCGCAGAAGCGCCAGGGAAGGTCGGCCGCCTTGGTGATCCCGATCCGCTCCCCCATCACGATGCGCGGCGCCGCCGCGCGCGGATCCCGCGCGTGCAGCTCGATCGGGCCGTCCACGAGCGAGCTGCCGTTGTGGGCGAGGCCGACGCCGAGTGCCTGCGTGAGCTTGCCGGGCCCGGAGCACAGCTCCTCGACCCGCTCGAGGCCACGGCGCGCGCGCATCAGCTCGAGCCCGTCCACCGGCTCGAGCGCCCGGATCAGGACCGCCGCCCCCACGCCCTCCTCCTCGCAAACCGCGTTGAGGAGCGAGTGCACCCCATAGGAGAAGTAGACGTACGCGTGAGCCGGCGGGCCGAACAGCGTCTGTGTGCGGCTGGTCACCCCGGCGTAGGCGTGGCAGGCGGGCTCGTCCATGTGGTAGCTCTCGGTCTCGACGATGCGCCCCGCCGTGCCGGCGTGGCGGACCGTGCAGCCCACGAGATCGCGCGCGACGTCGTGGACCGAGCGCGCATAGAAGTCGCGCCCGAGCCTCAACCTTCCGCCTCGGCCAGCACATGGCGCGCCTGCGCGAGCTGGTCGCGCACGCGCGCGAGCGCGGTGCCGCCCGTGGAGACCTTCGACTCGAGCCAGGCGCCCGGCTCGAGCAGCTCGTAGTAGCGCCCGTCGAGCTGCGGGGCGAGCTCGGCCAGCTCCTCCTCGGTCAGCTCGGAGAGCCTCTTGCCCCGCTCGACCGCGGCCCGCACGATGCCGCCGACGATTCCGTGTGCTTCGCGGAACGGCACGCCCTGGCGCACCAGCTGGTCCGCGATGTCGGTGGCCGCGATGAACTCGTCCGACGCGGCGCTCGCCATCCGCTCGCGGTCGAAGCGGATCTCGCCGAGCATCTCGCTCGCCACACGGAGGCCGAGCTCGACCGTGTCGGTGGCGTCGAAGAGCGCCTCCTTGTCCTCCTGGAGATCCTTGTTGTAGGTGAGCGGCAGGCCGTGCAGCACGCCGTGAAGGCCGACGAGGCGCGCGGCCACCCGCGGCGATTTGGCGCGCAGCAGCTCGGCGGCGTCGGGGTTCTTCTTCTGGGGCATCAGGCTCGAGCCGGACGAGAACGCGTCGGAGACCTCGCAGAAGCCGAACTCCTGGCTAGACCAGAGGACGATCTCGCTGCCGAGCTGAGAGAGGTGCGTCGCGCAGGTGGCGGCGGCGGAGATGTAGTCGAGCACGAAGTCGCGGTTCGAGACGGCGTCGAGCGAGTTCTCGGCGATGCCGCCGAAGCCGAGCTCCTGGGCCACGAACATCCGGCTGGTGTCGAAGTTCACTCCGGCGAGCGCGCCCGCGCCGAGCGGGAGATCGTCCGTGGCGGTCATGCAGAAGTTGAAGCGCTGGAGGTCGCGCCGGAACTTCCAGAAGTAGGCGAGCAGGTGGTGGGAGAGATACACGGGCTGCGCGCGCTGCAGGTGGGTGTAGCCGGGCAGCGGCCAGTCGAGGTGGGACTCGGCGAGCCGCACCAGCGTCGACATCAGGTCGCGCAGCAGCTCCTTGCCCTCGAGGCTGTGCGCGCGCACGAACATGGCAACGTCGGTGGCCACCTGGTCGTTGCGGGAGCGGGCGGTGTGGAGCTTGCCGCCGGCCGCTCCGACGATCTCGGTTAGCCGCCGCTCGATGGCCATGTGGATGTCCTCGTCGTCCGGCAGGACGACGAAGCCGTCGGCCTCGATCTCCTCCCTCACCTCGTCCAGTCCGCGCTCGATGTCGGCGAGGTCCTCCTCGCTGATGATCCCGCTGCGGGCGAGCATCCGCGCGTGCGCGAGCGACTGCTCGAGGTCGTATGGGGCGAGCCGGTAGTCGAAGGCGAGCGACGAGTTGAGCGCCCGGAAGAGGGGGTCCTGTGGATCCCGGAAGCGGCCCATGCGGGCGAGGAGTCTACGGACCGTAGGATTCCCGCCGGTGGGACCACCGGCGGCGGCGACGGCCTTGGCTGAGGTGAGGAGAGCTCGTGCCGACGAGGCCGGCGCGGTCGCCCTGCTCCTCCACGCGAGCGGCGCGGACATGTACGACCGCTTCACCGGCGGGCGGGAGCGAGCGCTGCGCGTGCTCGAGCGCGCCTTCTCCGAACCCGGAAACCTGGCCAGCTCCGAGTGCGTGTGGGTGGCGGAGGTCGACGGCGAGCTCGCCGGCGCCATGGCGGGCTTCCCGGTGGACGAGGCGGCCCGGCGCTCGCGCGCGTTCCTGCGGCTCGCCCTCCGCGGCTCGCGCCCGTGGCGCTGGCCGGTGTCGCTGCGCCTCTACCAGGTGGGCGGCCGAGCCTCGCCCAGCCCGCCCGCCTCCGCCTTCTACATCGACGCGCTTGCCACCGCCGAGCGCTTTCGCCGCCGCGGCGCGGCGCGGGCGCTGCTCGCCGAGGCCGAGCGCCAGGCGCGCGCGAGAAAGCTCCCGTGCGTGGCGCTCGACACCACGATCCCGAACCAGACGGCGCGCGCCCTGTACGCGCGCGAGGGCTACGACGAGGTCGCCTACCGGCCGGCGGCGCGCGGCCTTCCGGGCTTCGTGGCGCTCGTCAAGAGACTCGACCGGCCGTCGATCGGCGGCGGTCAGGCGATGACTTGAGCCGCGTCCAGGCGTCTTAACTGGAGAACCAATGCCGTGACACACGCGCGCACCATGAGCACGACCGAGATCACCACGAGCGGCGACGAGTCGGCGTTCTCCGAACTCTTCGAGCGCCACCGCCGGGAGCTGCAGCTCCACTGCTACCGGATGCTCGGCTCGTTCGAGGACTCGGAGGACCTGGTCCAGGAGACCTTCCTGCGCGCCTGGCGGTCGCGCGAGAGCTTCGAAGGGCGCTCGACGTTTCGGGCCTGGCTGTACCGGATCGCCACCAATGCGTGCCTCGACGCGCTCCAGCGCAAGCCGCGGCGCCTGCTGCCGTCGCAGCTCGGGCCCCCGGCCAACCCCCCTCTGCCGGTGCTTCCCCCGGCCGACCTCCCGTGGCTACAGCCCTACCCGGATCACCTGCTCGAGGGGATCGCGCCGCCGGACGACGAGCCGGAAGCGGTAATCGTGGCGAGGGAGACGATCGAGATCGCCTTCCTGGCCGCGATCCAGCTGCTGCCGCCGCGGCAGCGGGCGGTGCTGATCCTGCGCGACGTGCTCGGCTGGTCGGCAAAGGAGACCGCCTCCCTCCTCGAGACGAGCGTCGCAGCGGCGAACAGCGCCCTGCAGCGCGCGCGGGCGACGCTGAGCCGGCACCTGCCGGAACGCCGGACGGAGTGGGCGCGGGCGGCCGATCCGAGCAAGGACGAGCGCGTGGTGCTCAAACGCTTCATGGACGCCCTCGAACACGCCGACGGCGCGGCCCTGACGGCGTTGCTGCGCGAGGACGCCCGCGCGACGATGCCCCCGACGCCGAGTTGGCACGACGGGCGTGAGGCGATCGCGTGGGCCGTGCAACAGAGCGCGGCTCCCGGCTCGCCTCAGTACGTCGGCCGCTGGAAGCTCATGCCCTTCGGCCTCAACCTGCAGCCGGCGGTCGCGGCCTACCTCCAGCGCCCGGGCGACTCCGAGTATCGGGCGTTCGCGTTCGACGTGCTGCGGATCGAGGACGGAAAGGTGGCCGAGATCACCGCCTTCATCCAACCCGGGGCAGGCACCGGCGAGTTCCGAGTCGACTTCGGGCGGGATCTGTTCGAGGCGTTCGGGCTGCCGCCGACGCTCTGATCAGCCGAGGGCCGCGCGCAGCGCCGCCGCCACCCGCTCGACCTGGCTCTCGCTCAGCTCGGGATGGAAGGGCAGCGCGAGCGAGCGCCGTGCAATGTCCTCGCAGACTGGGAACTCGCCCTCGCGGTGGCCGAAGCGCTCGCGGTAGAAGCTCATCAGGTGGATCGCCGGCAGGTAGGGCTTCGAGTCCACCCCCCGCTCGCGCAGCCCGCGGATCGTGGCGTCGCGGTCGACACCATCGGGGACCTGGACCACGTAGACGAACCAGCCGCGCCGCTCGCCGCCCTCGTCGGCGCACGGCAGCGTGAGGCCGTCGAGCCCCGCGAGTGCCTCCCCGTAGGCGGCGGCCACGCGCGCGCGTCCCGCCAGCAGCTGCTCGAGCCGCTCGAGCTGCGCGACTCCGAGCGCACAGGAGAGCTCATCCAGGCGGTAGTTGAAGCCGAGCCGGTCGTGGTCGAGCCAGCCCATGTCGGGCGCCCGGCCCTGGTTGCGTTCGGAGTCGATCCGCTCCTTGGTCGCGGCGTCGGGGCAGACGACCATGCCGCCCTCGCCCGTCGTGAGCTGCTTGTTCGCATAGAAGGCGAAGACGGCCAGGTTGCCTCGCGCGCCGACGGGGCGCCCGTCGGCGTGGACCCCGCCCAGCGCCTCACACGTGTCCTCGACGAGCCAGAGCGCCCGGTCGGCCGCGAGCGCCTCGAAGCCGGCCATGTCGGCCGGCTGGCCGAAGATGTGTACCGGCAGGAGCCCGGTCGTGCGTTCGGTTATGGCGCCGGCGGCGGCCTCGGGCGTGATGTTGAGCGTGCGCGGGTCGATGTCGCAGAAGACCGGGCGCGCGCGCTCGTAGAGGACGCAGTTGGCCGAGGCGACGAACGAGAGCGGGGTCGTGACGACCTCATCGCCCGCCTCGACGCCGGCGGCCCTGATGGCGAGATGCAGCCCGGCGGTGCCGCTCGACACGGCCGATACGTGCTCGACGCCGAGCCGGCGACCGAACCCGGCCTCGAACTCGCCGAGCCGGGGGCCGAGCGAGAGCCGGCCCGAGCGGAGCGTCTCGAGGAGCAGTTCCTCCTCGCGCTCGCCGACCACGGGCCGGGCGAGCGGCACAGGCTCCGTCGTCATCTGGCGAAGCAGCCGGCTCGGCCGGCTGCGCACGATCCAATTCCGGCGAAGCAGCCGGCTCGGCCGGCTGCGCACGATCCAATTCCGGCGAAGCAGCCGGCTCGGCCGGCTGCGCACGATCCGATCACGTGACCGCGGCCCGGGCGCGCGAGGCCTGTGCCCGGCCGGGCAGCATCCCGGCCTCGAGCGAGTCGACGAGCGCCTCCCAGCTCGCCTCGATGATGTTCTCCGAGACACCGATCGAGCCCCAGGTGTCCTGGCCGTCGGTGGCGTCGAGAAGGACACGCGTGACGGCGCCGGTCCCCTTGCGCTCGTCGAGGATGCGCACCTTGAAGTTCACGAGCTCGATGTCGCGCAGGTGCGGGTAGCGCTCGCCGATCGCGGCGCGCAGCGCCTTGTCGAGCGCGTTCACCGGGCCGTTGCCCTCCGCGGTGCGCACGTAGCGCTCGCCGTCCACCCAGATCTTGATCGTGGCCTCGGTCTCGACGCGGCCGTCCTCGCGCTTCTCGACGATCGCCCGCCAGGACTCGAGCCGGAAGAGCGGCTCGTACTCGCCCGTCTCCTTGCGGATGAGCAGGTCGAAGGAGCCGTCGGCGGCCTCGAACTGATAGCCGCGGTGCTCCAGCTCCTTGACGCGCTCGATCACCCGCCCCGCGGTCGCGCCGTCCACGTCCGCGCGCGCCTGGACCGTGCCCTTGCCCGAGAGCTCCGAGACGAGCACGCGCCGGTCGGCTCCGACATCGCCGGGCTCGATGTGCTCGAAGGTGCGAGCGTCGCGGTTGATCCCCGCCACGTGCATGCCGCCCTTGTGCGCAAACGCGTTGGCACCCACGTAGGGCTGGTTCGGGTTGGGGGTGACGTTGCAGAGCTCGTCGACGAGATGGGCGGTCTCGGTCAGCCGCTGCAGGCGCTCGCGGCCGATCGACTCGTAGCCGAGCTTGAGCTCGAGCGCGGGCAGGATCGAGATCAGGTTGGCGTTGCCGCAGCGCTCGCCGTAGCCGTTCATCGTCCCCTGGACGAGCCGGGCGCCGGCCTCAACCGCCACGAGCGTGTTGGCTACGCCGCAGCCCGCGTCGTCGTGGGTGTGGATGCCCACCTGTACCTGGTCGCCCAGCTCAGCGACCACGCGCGCCGTGGCCTCGGTTACCTCCGAGGGGAGCGAGGAGCCATTGGTGTCGCAGAGCGTGACGTTCTCGGCGCCCGCCTCGGCGGCTGCACGCACGCAGCCGAGCGCGTACGGGGCGTCGTCGCGGAAGGCGTCGAAGAAGTGCTCGGCGTCGTAGATCACGCGTTTGCCCTGGGCTACGAGCCAGCCGACCGAGTCGGCGATCATGCGCAGGTTCTCCTCAGGATCGACCTGCGTGACCTTCTCCAGGTGGAGCGACCAGGTCTTTCCGACGAGCGTGCATACAGGCGCGAACGAATCGGCGAGCAGCCGCAGTGCCGGGTCGTCCTTGGCGGCCGAGTCGCGCCGGCGGGTCATGCCGAAGGCCGCGACCTGCGCGGTCTCGAAGCTCTCGCGCGCGAGCAGCTCGAAGAGCGCCTCCTCCTTCGGATTGGAGGCCGGGAAGCCCGCCTCGATCAGGTCCACGCCGAGGCCGTCGAGCGCGTGCGCCACGCGCACCTTCTCGTCGGCAGACAGCGACATCCCCTCACCCTGCATGCCGTCTCGCAGGGTGGTGTCGTAAACGGTGATCTTCACGCTTGCGACGGCACGGGCACGAGATCGAGCCAGTCCGCGTACTGCGGGTTGCGGCCGCAGAGGGCGTCCTCGAAGACACCCTGGATCTCGCGCGTGATCGGGCCGGGGCGACCCTCGCCGATCGGGATGTCGTCGATCTCGCGCATCGGCGTGAGCTCGGCCGCAGTCCCGGTGAGGAAGACCTCGTCGGCCAGCGCCAGCTCGGCGCGGGCGATGTCACGCTCCACGACCTCGTAACCGAGGTCGCGCGCGATCTGCATGCACGACCTGCGGTTGATGCCGTCGAGGATCGCCGCCGTCTGCGGCGGGGTGTGGACCACGCCGTGCTTGATAACGAACACGTTCTCGCCCGTGCCCTCGCAGACGTTCCCCTTGTCGTCGAGCAGGATGCCCTCCTCGTAGCCCGCCTTCAGGGACTCGATCTTCGCCAGCACCGAGTTGAGGTACTGGCCGCAGGCCTTGGCGTGCGGGATCAGCGAGTCTGAGGAGATGCGCCGGTAGGACGACACGCGACCGCGCACTCCGTTGAGCTTGCCCTCCTCGCCCAGATAGGCGCCCCACTCCCAGACGGCGATCATCGCCTCGATCGGGTTGTCGAGCGGGTTGAGGCCCATCGGGCCGTAGCCGCGGTAGACGAGCGGGCGGATGTAGCAGCTCCTGAGCCCGTTGCGGACGATCAGCTCGTGCGTGACCTCGCGGAGCTGCTCCTTCGAGTAGGGCAGGTCCATGTAATAGAGCTTGGCCGAGTTCTCGAGCCGGTCGAGGTGGTCCTGATGGCGGAAGACCGCCGCGCCGTCCGGTGTCTCGTAGGCGCGGATCCCCTCGAAGACGCCGGTCCCGTAGTGGATGCCGTGCGTGAGTACGTGTACCTTCGCGTCCTCCCAGGCGACGAACTCTCCGTTCAGCCAGATGAGGTCAGCGGTCTTCACGTACTGCTCCTAGAGGTTTGCGAGCACCGCCCGCGTGGCGGCCTCTGTGGTGGCGTCGCCGCCCAGGTCCGGGGTTCGGAGGCCATCGCCGAGCGCGCGATCGACAGCCGATTCTAGGGCAGCGGCCTCGTCTTCCATAGCGAGTCCGTGGCGCAGCATGAGCGCCACCGAGCCGAACATGGCCAGCGGGTTGGCCGTTCCGGTGCCCGCGATGTCCGGTGCCGACCCGTGCACGGGCTCGAACAGCCCCGGCCCGGAGCCGTCGCCGAGCGAGGCGCTCGGCAGCATCCCGAGCGAGCCCGTGAGCATCGCGGCCTCGTCACTGAGGATGTCGCCGAACATGTTCTCGGTCAGGAGCACGTCGAAGTCGGCCGGCCTCGAGACGAGCTGCATCGCCGCGTTGTCGACGAGCAGGTGCTCGAGCGGGGTGTCCTCGCCGGCGGCCACCCGCTCCACGGTCTTGCGCCACAGCCTGGAGGTCTCGAGGATGTTCGCCTTGTCGACGCTCGTGACCTTGCGGCGGGCGAGCCTGAAGGCCACCCGCGCGATGCGCTCGATCTCGCCCTCGCTGTACACGCAGGTGTCGTACGCGGTGTCGCCCTCGAGCCCTCGCTCGCCGAAGTAGATCCCGCCGGTCAGCTCGCGCACCACGAGCAGGTCGGTGCCCTCGATGCGCTCGCGTTTGAGCGGGCTCGCGTCGAGGAGCGCCGGGCTCGGCCGCACCGGGCGCAGGTTGGCAAACAGGCCGAGGCCCTTGCGCAGGCCGAGCAGCCCCTGCTCGGGGCGCGGCGCGTCCGGCTCCGTCGTATCCCACTTCGGGCCGCCGATGGCCGCCAGCAGCACGGCGTCGGAGCCCCGGCAGGCCTCGAGCACCTCGTCGGTCAGGGGCGTCCCGTGGGCGTCGATCGACGCGCCGCCGAGAAGCCGCTCGTCGTACTCGAACTCTCCGAGCCGGTCGAGTACCAGCACGGCCGACGCCATGATCTCGGGGCCGATGCCATCGCCTGGAAGGAGGACAAGACGGGGCGTCACGCCGGCCGCCTTGCCGCGATGTTCAGCCGCACGTAGTCGAGCTCGGGATCCGCGCGCTCCACCACCGCCTCGACGAAGACGGGGCGCAGTTCCTCGGGGAGCCTTTCGAGGTGGTATCCGAGACAGACCGTCCGCAGGTACCCGACCGGATCGTCCGGCACGACCGGGTAGGGCTCGAGCCAGGTCTCGACCTCCTCGAAGCCGGCTCGCCCGAGCCGCTCCGCGGTCTCGCCGGCGCCGGCGAAGTTCCAGGGCCCGACCCAGCCCGCGAGATGCTCGGCGTAGGGCGGCTTGCCGGCCACCTCCCGCGCGGCCGCGTGGAAGCGCGCGACGTTGCCCGCGCCGCCGCACTGCGCCACGAGCCGGCCGCCGGGCCTGAGCGCCGCGAACAGCCGCACGAAGAGGAGCTCGTGGTCGGCGATCCAGTGGAAGACGGCGTTCGAGAAGACGGCGTCGACGGGCTCGTCGAGCACGAGCTCGGTCAGGTTGGCCCGGAGCACCGTCGCCCGATCCCCCAGCCGGGAACGCGCGTGCTCGACCATCGACGGAGCCTCGTCCACGGCGATCACATGCCCGAGCGGCAGCCGCTCGAGCAGCATCTCCGTCACGCGACCCGAGCCGCAGCCCGCGTCCAGCACGGTCTCGTCGCCGTCCAGCGGGAGGCGGTCGAGAACGCGCGCCGCCATCGCGACCTGGGGCCCCGAGACCCGGTCGTAGGTCGCGGCATCCCAGTCCCTGGTCATACGCGGGCGAGGTCCGTGGTCACGGGCCCGCTGCGCTGGCGCTCGGCCTCGTAGCGGTCGATCTCGTGCTCCTGCCGGAGCGTCACGGCGATGTCGTCGAGCCCCTCGAGGAGGCGCCGCGCGATCTCCGGGTCGATCTCGAACTGCACCTGGCGGCCGGCGAAGGCGATCTCCTGCTCCTCGAGGTCGATGCGGGCGTGCCCCGCGGCCATCAGCTCCTTGACGTCGTTCTCCGCGAGCGTGACGGGCAGCAGCCCGATCTTCGTGCAGTTGGAGTAGAAGATGTCGGCGAAGCTGGGGGCGACGATCGCCCTGAAGCCGTAGTCCTCGAGCGCCCAGGGAGCGTGCTCGCGGGACGATCCGCAGCCGAAGTTCCGGCCGGCGGCGAGGATCGGGTTGGCGGGCAGCTCCCAGCCGGGCTCCTGCGCCCAGTCGTAGAAGAGGAACTCGCCGAACCCCGTCCGCTCGACCCGCTTCAGGAACTGCTTGGGGATGATCTGGTCGGTGTCGACGTCGTTGCGGTCGAGCACCGAGACCGTGCCTTCGATGACGCGAACGGGTTCCATCAGCTCCACTCCCTGATGTCGACGAAGCGCCCCTCGATCGCGGCGGCTGCCGCCATCTTCGGGCTCACGAGGTGCGAGCGGGCGCCGCGGCCCTGGCGCCCCTCGAAGTTGCGGTTGGAGGTCGAGGCCACGCGCTCGCCGGGCGCCGCGATGTCCGGGTTCATGCCGAGGCACATCGAGCAGCCCGCTGAGCGCCAGTCGAAGCCGGCGGCGCGGAAGACCTCGTCGAGCCCCTCCGCCTCGGCCTCGGCCTTCACCTGGGCGGAGCCGGGCACGACCATCGCGTTCACCGACGCGGCGACCCGGCGGCCCTTGACGAGCTCTGCCGCCTCGCGGAGGTCGCCGATCCGCGAGTTGGTGCAGGAGCCGATGAACACCCGGTCGAGCTCGATCTCCCTCATCGGCGTCCCCGCCTCGAGGGCCATGTAGTCGAGCGCCCGGGCCTCGCCCTCGTCGCGTGGCTCGGGCACCGAGCCGGTCACCTCCACGACCATGCCGGGCGTCGTGCCCCAGGTCACCTGCGGCGACAGCTCGGACGCGTCGATCACCACCTCGGTGTCGAACTCGGCTCCCTCGTCGGTCCGAAGCTCGCGCCATTCGTCGAGCGGAAGCGGGACCGGTGCGGCCTCGCGGCCGTCGAGCCACTCGAAGGTCGTGTCGTCCGGGGCGATCATGCCCGCGCGCCCGCCGCCCTCGATCGTCATGTTGCACACCGTCATGCGGCCCTCCATCGAGAGCCCCTCGATCACCGCCCCGGCGTACTCGATCACGTGGCCGGCGCCGCCCGATACGCCGATGCGCCCGATCGTGCCGAGGATCAGGTCCTTGGCCGTGACGCCGTGGCCGAGCTGTCCCTCGTAGCGGATCCGCATCGAGCGCGGCTTGCGCTGCGCGAGCGTCTGCGTTGCGAGCACATGCTCGACCTCGCTCGTCCCGATCCCGAAGGCGAGCGCTCCGAAGGCGCCGTGGGTGGACGTGTGGGAGTCACCGCAGACGATCGTCATGCCCGGCTGCGTCACCCCCAGCTCCGGGCCGATCACGTGGACGATGCCCTGCCGCGCGGAACCGATCGAGTAGATCGGCACGTCGAACTCCTCGGCGTTGCGCTCGAGTGTCTCGACCTGCACGCGCGAGAGCCGGTCACGGATCTGGGCGGCCATGGTCGAGCCGTCGGTCGGGACGTTGTGGTCCGCGGTCGCCAGCGTGCGGTCAGGGCGACGGACGCGGCGGCCGGACAGCCGAAGCGACTCGAACGCCTGCGCCGACGTGACCTCGTGGACGAGGTGGAGGTCGATGTAGAGGATGCCCTCGGCGACCTCGTGCGCCTCCCAGATCTTGTCGAAGAGAGTTCTGGCAGGCTTGGCCACGTCAGCTCCTCCTGAGGCCGGCGGCGACGACCGCGTAGAAGCGCGCCTCGTCCCGGCCGGGGTTGTGGAAGTGGTGCGGGAGGTCCGCGTCGAAGGTCACGGCGTCGCCGGCATCGAGCTCGTGTACCGCGCCGTCGCAGACGAAGCGCAGAGGCCCGGCCTCGACGACCGCCGTCTCACGGCTGCCGGCCTCGTGCATCGGCGGGTCGCCGGGGCCGGCGGTGCTGGCACCGGGAGCGAGAGTGTGCAGGGACACCTCAGCGCGCAGACCGGGCAGCGGCGGGGTCAGCACCTCATAGCTGTGTTTCGGGCCGCCGCCGTGGCGGCGCTCGGCGGCCCTCACCACGGCGACGCCGTCGCCCTCGTCGAGGCGCAGCAGCTGCGAGAGGCTCAGCTCGAGGCCGTCCGCGATCCGCTCCGCCACCGAGAGCGTCGGGCTGGTCTCGCCGCGCTCGACCTGGGAGAGCATCGGGGCGGAGACGCCGGAGCGCTCGGCGAGGTCGCGGAGAGAGAGATCCATCGCGTCGCGCAGCGCGCGAATGCGGGTGCCGAAGCGCTGACCGTTGATGGACACCGGCCTGTACGTTATCACAGACAGTTGTATGTCCGCGTCAGCGGGCCTGCTGGGTCGGCCGCACCACAACCTCGTTGATGCACACGTGCGGCGGCCGGGTCACCGCATGCACGATCGCTTCGGCGATGTCCTCGGGGCGCAGCACCTCGCCGATCCGCTCGCGCGCGCGTGACAGCGCCTGCTGGACGACGGGGTTGCGGTTGTGGCCCTGCAGCTCCGTGTCGACGAAGCCCGGGGCGATCGTGGTCACGCGGATGCCCGCGTGCAGAGCCTCCTGTCGCAGGGCCTCGGAGAAGGCGTGCACGCCGAACTTCGTCATGTTGTAGACGGCCCCGCCGGCCTCGGCGCGCCGGCCCGCCACCGAGGAGACGTTGACGATGTCACCGCCCCCGCTCTGACCGATCAGGGGCAGAGCGGCATGCGTCGCGTAGAGGAGGCCCAGCAGGTTGACGGCGACCATTCGCCGCCAGTCCTCCGTGTCCGCGCCGGCGACCGGGCCCAGCAGCATCACCCCGGCGTTGTTGACGAGGATGTGCAGGCCGCCGAGCTCGTCGTGCGCGGCCTGCACGAAGGCCCGCGCCTGCTCCTCGTCCGAGACGTCGACCGCTCGGACCAGAGTCGGGCCCGCCAGCTCCTCCGCGATCGCCTCGAGCCGCTCAGTCCTTCGCGCCCCCAGCGCCACGGCGGCCCCCGCCCCAGCCAGCGCGCGGACGGTGGCCTCGCCGATGCCCGATGAGGCGCCGGTCACAGCCGCCACGCGGCCTTCGAGGGGACCCGCCATCGCCCGCCGATCCTATATCCCCGGAGCAGGCATGGAGTGACCGGGCGGCCCGGGTGGAATAAAAGATTGGCTTCTGGGAACTAGGGCACGTGCCCAGTGACGCGCGCGCACCGGAACCTCAACATCGCCGCGGTCGTGCTCCCGTTTCTTGCCTTCGTCGCGGCAATCCCACTGCTGTGGAACGAGTGGATCGGTCCTCTCGACCTGATCCTGCTGGTCGTCATGTATTTCCTGTCGGTGGTCGGGATCACCGTGGGCTTTCACCGCCTCCTCACCCATCGTGCCTTCCAGACCCACAAGCCGGTCGAGTACCTCTTCGCGATCTTCGGCTCGATGGCCGTCGAAGGCCCGGTGATCGGCTGGGTCTCCGACCATCGCAAGCATCACGCGCACGCCGACGAAGAGGGCGATCCGCACAGCCCGCACGTCGGCCGCGACGGCGACGAGGCCGGCGCGCTCAGCGGGCTTTGGCATGCCCATCTCGGCTGGCTCTTCGACCACATGACAGCCGCGGGCGCCGAGAAGTACGCGCCCGACCTGCTCGACGACCGTGGCATGCGCTTCCTCAGCCGCTGGTTCGCCGTCTGGGCGGCGCTCGGCCTCGCGATCCCGTTCGGACTCGGCTGGGCGCTGACCGGGGAGCTCATGGCCGGCGTCGCGGCGTTCTTCTGGGCCGGGCTCGTCCGGGTGTTCCTCGTCCACCACGTGACGTTCTCGATCAACTCGATCTGCCACTTCTTCGGCAGGCGCCGGTTCCAGACCGAGGACGAGTCGACAAACGTCTTCTGGCTCGCGATCCCCTCCTTCGGCGAGTCGTGGCACCACAATCACCACGCATTCCCGCGCTCCGCCGCGCACGGCCTGCGCTGGTGGGAGGTGGACCTCGGCGGCCTGGTTGTTCGCGCGATGAGGCGCCTCGGCCTCGCCTGGAACGTGGTCCTGATCACCCGCGAGCGTCAGCGCCAGCGGCTCGTCGAGGGCCGCGCCCGCCCCGCCAAGGCCAAGGCGTAGAGCGCTTCCAGTCCCAGTGGATCCAGGCTTAGAGCGCCACGCGCAGCAACGCGAGCAGCTCCTCCTCGGTCGGGGGATCAGGAGTGTTCAAGTAGGTGGGATGCTTCGGCACCGCAGCTGCCACGGGTGGAAGATGCTCGTCCTCCACGCCGAGTGTCCGTAAGCGCGTGTGGCCGGACCGCGCTGCCAGCTCGGCGGCCCGACCGGCGGCCGCCCCGGGCGCGGCCTCGGGGTCCCCGAGCGCCCGCGCCAGCGCACCCAGCTCCCTCGGCGCCCGGTCTGCCATCAGCCGCGCGAAGTGCGGGAGCATCACGGCATTCGTCTCGGCATGTGGGCTGCCCGCCGTGCGCACGATCGTCTGGCAGGTCGCGTGATGGATCGCAATGCCCGTGCTGGCCGAGGCGTAGCCGGCCAGCAGTGCCCCGAGCGCCACGTCGCCGCGCGCGGGGTGCTCGCGTGTGAGGCCCGCCGCGATCAGCTCGGCGCCGCGCAGCGCCGCAAGCTCGCTCACCGGATTGGCGAGCGGCGTGTAGAGCGCCTCCATCGCGTGCGCGACCGCGTTCATGGCGCTTGCCGCCAGCGCCTGCGGCGGCTGCGAGGCCATCAGGGCTGGGTCCGCGATCACGAGTGACGGCCGCACCAGGCGCGCGCCCGGCACGCCCTTGGGGGTGCGGTGGAAGGGGGTGAGGTCCGCTCCGGAGAGGGTCGTCGGGAGCGCGGCGCACTCGCCGCCGCGGGCACCCGCGATCGCCTTGGCCGTGTCGATCACGCGCCCGCCGCCGAGTGCGACGAGCGGGCGGTCGCCCGCGTCGGGCAGGAGCGCCGCCGAGATCTCGTCGACGAGGCCGGGCGGCACGTGCACCACGGCGCCGGCCAGCTCCACGAGCCAGGGCGCCGATGCGGCCGCCCGCTCGGTCGTGAGCAGCACGAAGTCGTCGAAGCCCTCCCGCTCGAAGAGCTCGGGCGCCTCGGCGAGCACGCCCTCGCCGAAGCGGATCAGCCGCTCGCCGTCACGCCATGTGAAGTCCTCGGGCACCCCGTGGATTCTGGCGTGCGCTACGGCGTCGGGGCCTTCTTCGCCTCCTGCTCGAGCACATGCTCGGCCGCCGAGACCGCGTTGTCGAGAGCGTTCGAGATCGCCCGTAGGTAGGCCTTGCCCGAGGCCTCGAGGATGTCCGTGGACACGCCGACCCCGGACGAGAGCCGCCCGCCGAGCTCGAGCAGCACGTTCACCTCGCCCAGCGCGTCGCGGCCGCCGGTGACCGCCGACACGTGGTACTCCTTCAGCCGCGCCTCGTGGTTCGTCGCTGCGTTGAGCGCGCTGAAGAAGGCGTCGATGGGACCGTCGCCCGTGAACGAGCCGCTCTCGACCTCGCCGCCCGGCATCCGTACCCGCACCCGCGCGAGCGGGGAGCGCGTGTTCGAGGCCTCGATGTCGAACCACTCGAGCTCGAACGCGGCGGGCGCCTGCTTCATCTCGTCCGAGACGATCGCCTCGAGGTCGAGCGCCGTGACCTTCTTCTTCTTGTCAGCGAGCTCCTTGAAGCGCTTGAACGCCGTGTTGAGGGCGGCGCCGTCGACCTGGAAGCCGAGCTCCTCGAGGGCGTTGCGGAGCGCGTGCCGGCCCGAGTGCTTGCCGAGCACGATCGAGTTGGTCTCGAGCCCGATCGTCTTGGCATCCATGATCTCGTAGGTGGTGCGCTCCTTGAGCACGCCGTCCTGGTGGATGCCGGACTCGTGCGCGAAGGCGTTGCGGCCGACGATCGCCTTGTTCGGCTGCACCTGGTAGCCGGTCAGGCGCGACACCATCCGGCTCGTACGCGCGATCTCGCGCGTGTCGACGCGGGTCCAGAGGCCGTGCGCCGCCTCGCGCACCCGCAGCAGCATCACGATCTCCTCGAGCGACGCGTTGCCCGCCCGCTCGCCGATCCCGTTGACGGCGCACTCGACCTGGCGGCAGCCGGCCAGCAGGCCGGCGAACGAGTTGGCCACCGCGAGCCCGAGGTCGTCGTGGCAGTGGACCGAGGTTGTGACTTCCGCGAGCCCCGGTACGAGCCGGTACAGGGTGCGCCACATCTCGGCGTGCTCGTCGGGAGTCGAGTAGCCGACCGTGTCGGGGACGTTGATTGTGGTGGCGCCCTCGTCGAGGGCGATCTGAAGCACCTCGGCCGTGAACTCGAGGTCCGAGCGGGTGGCGTCCATCGGCGAGAACTCGACGTTCTCGCAGTACGCCCGCGCCTGCGCGACGGCGGCACGCGCCTGGCCCTTCACGTCCGCGCGTGACGACTGCAGCTGGTGCTCGATGTGGATGTCGCTCGTCGAGATGAAGGTGTGGATGCGCGGGCGCTCGGAGTCCTTGACCGCGTTCCACGCCGCGTCGACGTCCTGGGCGTTCGCGCGCGCGAGCCCGCAGATCACCGGACCGTGCACCTCGCGAGCGATCGCCTCAACCGCCTCGAAATCGCCTGGAGACGAGATCGGGAAGCCGGCTTCGATGATGTCGACGCCCAGCCGAGCGAGCTGGTGCGCGATCTCGAGCTTCTCCTGCTTGTTCAGCGAGATCCCGGGCGACTGCTCGCCGTCGCGCAGGGTGGTGTCGAAGATCCTTACTCGGTCCTTCTCGCTGCGGTCCATGCTGCTCCTTCTTCCTTCCTGTCTGCCCTGCTTATTCCCCTGGAGTTCGCGCCTACCTGCGGGCGCCACGCGCTATTCCCCCCGAGGGGGGAGGAGGAGAAGGAGAAGTCGCGGCGCAGCCAGGAGCGGCATGTGCCGGCCAGCGTACTACAGCGTGAGCACGACTTTGCCGACGTTCTTGCGCTCGTGCACGTAGCGGTGCGCCTCGGCGCCGTCGTCGAGCCGGAACTCCTTAGCCACGACCGGGCGGATGCGGCCCTCGTCGAGCAGGGCTCGCACGGGCTCGACGAACTCGTGGAGCGTCTGCTTCTGGTCCCAGAGCGCCAGCATGTTCAGCCCGATCACGGACTTCGACTCGCGCATCAGCTTGACCGGTCTGAACCGCGGAGCCTGGGCGAGTACACGCAGCGCCCGGATCGGGCTGCGCCGCTCCCCGGCCTGGATCTCGGATGAGCCGAAGCATACGAGCCGGCCCCCGGCTCGCAGGAGCGAGAAGCTCTGCCTGAAACTGCGCCCGCCGATGCCGTCGAAGACCAGGTCGATCGGATGCTCCTCCCCTGCGATCCGCCGCACCTCGTCGACCACGTCGTGCGTCCGGTAGTCGACCGGGTGGTCGACCCCGAAGCCGCGGATGGCATCGTGCTTCGCGGGCGACGCCGTGCCGTACACCTCCGCGCCGGCGAGCTTCGCAAGCTGGGTTGCGGCGATGCCGACCCCGCCGGCGGCCGCCTGGATCAGCACGCGCTCGCCCGCGCGCAGGCCGCCGAAGCGTATGAGCCCGGCGTACGCCGTGGCGTACGCAACCGGCAGCGCCGCCCCCTCCTGGTAGCTCCACCCGTCCGGGATGGGGATAAGGGCGTTGGGACGCGTGACCGCCAGCTGCGCGTAGCCGCCGAAGCGCGAGCCGCCCATCACCCGCTGCCCGACAGCGAAGCCCTCGACGCCGTCGCCCACCGCGTCCACGTCGCCCGCGATGTCGTAGCCGATGACGCACGGCGGCTTCGGGGCGTCTGGGTACAGGCCGACGCGGGCGAGCAGGTCGGCGAAGTTGACCCCGGCCGCGCGCACGCGGACGCGCACCTCGCCCGGGCCGGGCTCCGGGTCGGGCCGCTCCTGTACACGCATCACGTTCGGCGGGCCGTGCTCGGTGACAACGAGCGCTCGCACGCCCTCATCATCTCAGCCGGAGATTGCTCCTTCGTCGGCCGGCCGCGCCTGGACTTCGTCGCCGCACGCACTGGCAGCCCAGCTCTTACCTAGCCGGCGACCACGGGAGCTGCGTCGAGCTCCCGCAAAGCGGCCTGAAGCGCGGAGCGGCCGCGATGATGCAGACCGTGGACGGAGCTCTCGGTCTTGCCGATGCGGCGGGCGATCTCGCTCGGTGACAGTCCTGCGATGTGACGCAGCACGAGCACTTCGCGCTGGTCTTGTGGCAGACGACGGAAGGCCTCACGCAGCGATCGCGAGCGGTCGAAGCCCACGTGCTCGTGCCCCTCGTCGCTCGTACGCACGTCCTCGAAAGGGATCTGCCGGCGAGCACGCAGATGGTCGAGGGCGGCGTTGCGGGAGACGCGCAGCATCCAGGCCGCGAACGGGACCTCGCGGGGCTCGTAGCGGTGGATCGCGGTGATCAGCTTGGCGAAGACATTGTGGGTGATGTCCTCGGCCTCGTGTTCGTCGCGGACGATGCTCCTGACGAAGCCGCGGACGTCATCGGCATAGCGCACGTAGAGGAAGTGGAGCGCGCTCCGGTCGCCCTGCTTGAGCGCGATGACGGCGCGGCGCACGAGTTCGGATTCGCCGGCTCCCTCCCGGACACGGCGAGGACGCTCGTCGGCGTCGGCGACGGGCACTGTTGCTTCAGTCGAGCTCGCCACGAGTCTCGACCCTACGTCCAGCCCCGGGAGTCGCGCGCCGGGGTAGCCAGCCGAGTGTTGCCTTCTCATTGCTGTCTCCCTCCTTGGATCGATGTTGCGTAAACGCGGCGGCTGTGGCCTCCGCGAGGTGTCGTCGATCCGTCGGGGCTAGCCCGGCCGCTCGCGGGGGTCTGCCACGCTCGCCGGTCGGAGGACCGGTCGTGAGAGCCGCAGCGGCCTAACGAGGCCGGCAGGCGCGAGGTCTGCCTCGCCTGACAGCACCGCGTTGCTGGGAGAAGCTGTGCCGTTGCCTGCCGCAGCCGCAGCCGACGCGGCGCCGGGGACACCGCGCCGATGCGGCGCTTCCGGGGTCGGGCGGCTCTGGGAGCCGCGTGCCCGGGTGACGCTGCGGTCCTGCCGCGCTGCGTGCTTACGCACCCTGCGTGGCGGGGCGGCTGGGTACGCCGCGCCCGGCGCGCTTTCGTGAGCAAGCCGGCGCGGCGCGGCCGGAGCGTGTGAAGGAGGAAGGCTCGGAGCCTGCGCAGTCCTCGTGCGGGCTCGGGGCGGCCGGGCCGGCGCGGGCTCGTCGTCGGGCGCATCGACCTGGGCGGGGCGGCCGGCGGGCTCGAGATGCGGCGGCCCGGTGGGCTTGAGCTCGGACCCGGACTGGGCGGTCGGATGCGCGACCGCCGGTGAGTCGGCGGTCGTGACGTCCGCAGCGCCGGCCGGGTGCTCCTTCGTCGCCTCCGGGGCGGGCCGAGCCTGCGGGGGCTCGGCGTCGGGTGTGGGCCGGGGCTGCCGCGACTCGGCGTCCGGTATGGGGCGCGGGTGCCCGGGTTCGGCGTCGGTGTGGGCCGGGGTGCCGCGATCGGCGTGGTGCGCGCCGGTCGGGCGTGTGGGCCGGGGCTGCCGCGACTCGGCGTCGCGTGTGGGCCGGGGCTGCCGCGACTCGGCGTCGCGTGTCGGCCGGGGCTGCCGCGACTCGGCGTCGCGTGTGGGCCGGGGCTGCCGCGACTCGCGATCGGGCGCGGGCGTCGCTCCTGGCGAAGCTGGAGGCACACCGGGGGACGTGGGCTCCACGGGCTCCTGCCCGGGGGCGGGGTGCGGTTCGGCCTGAGAGGGCGCCTCGCCGTCTACAGCGATCTCGTCGGTGTCCGTGGTTGCCGCCGGCGTGACGAGGCTTGGGGCCGCGCCCTCGGCTACCCCGGTGGCGACGTCCGCGACCACCGGCGTCGCCGGCTCGGCGTCTGCCTGGGCTTGGGGCGCCTGCCACCCCGCGAAGAGCACGGCGGCGACGGCGAGCAGGCTCACCTGCAGACGGCCGGGCAGGTCGTAAGGGGAGCGCTGCGATCGTTTCCTGGGCCGCGGTGCGATGCCCCATCCTTGCCCCACATTCGCCAAACCCACAACGAAAACCCTGCAAATCCCCACATACGCCCCCGACCGGTTGCGGATTGACGCAACGGACGCGCAACTGCACGTGGCTCGTGCGCTCGGCTCGCCCGTCCACGGCGGCGGTGCGATCCCTGGTGAGGACATGAAGCTGGCCTTTCTCGGCTCAGCCGGGACCCCGCCGCGTTCGGGGCGGCCAGCATCCCAGCCGGACGTCGTCACCCCCATCGTCGCCGCTGCCCGCCCTTGCCTCCTGCGCGGCCACGGCCTGCTGCTCGGCGATCTGCTCCTGGATCTCGTCGCGGCCGTGTGGCGTCGCCGCGAGCGGGCTCGGCAGGCGGGCCCGGGTCGGCCGGCAGCTGCTGCTCCGGCGCGGCTGGCGGCGCCGCCTAGCGGCGGGACTTGCTCGGGCGGTGGCTGCGCCGGAGCAGGGTGGAGCTCCGGCGGCGGGGCGGGGTCGGGGCACCCCGGGGGGGCCGGCTGGGTCTGGTCCGACAGGACGTCCGTCGCGAGCGCTGCGGGCGCCACACTCTCCCACCACGGCGACCCCCTCGGGCTCCGCGGCGGCCGCCACCGGCGCCGCCGCCGGCCGGTCGTTGCGACCGGCCGGCTCGCGGCGTTCACCTATCGGTGGCTCTTCTTACTCCCCTTCCCCTTCTTGTACTTGTCGTGCTTCGACCTCTTGGACTTGGACGACTTGTGGCCCTTCTTGTCCTTGTCGTCGCCGCGGTCCTTGCCGTAATCCTTCCCGCGGTCCTTGTCGTCGCCGCGGTCCTTGTCGTAGTGGTCCTTGCCGTAGTCCTTCCCGTGGTCCTTCCCGCGGTCCTTGTGGTCGCCGCGGTCCTTGTCGTAGTCGTCCTTGCCGTAGTCCTTCCCGTGGTCCTTCCCGCGCTCCTTGTCGTCGCCGCGGTCCTTGTCGTAGTCCTTCCCGTGGTCCTTGTCCTTGCCCTTGTCAACAGTGACCGGGGAGTTCGCGTTCTCCGCGGTCTGGTTCGCCACAGCCTCCGAGCCCGCGTTCTGCTCGGTGCTCGCGTCCTGCCACAGGCCCTGGAACTGGCCCGCGCCGCCGGAGCCGTACTTGCCGTCAGACTCGGCCTCCTGCGACTGGGCGGCCTCCTGGGTCGTGGCCGCGTCATTCGACGCCTCGGACGACGCCGAGTTGTAGAGGCGCTGGTTGGCCTCGCTGTCGCCACTGTCGTTGAACCAGCCGATCACGACCGGCACGTTCGCGTTGATGGCGTCCTGGTTGGCCTCGGCCCACGAGAAGGCGCCTTGCTCCGTCGAGGCACGCTGACCCAGCTTCTGGGCCTGACCCGAGCCGCCGCAGCCGTACTTGCAGTCGGACTTGCTGGACTGCTCCTGCCCGGCCGTCTGCTCGGTCTTCGCCTTGTTCGTGGCCTCCGAGTCCGCGTCGTTGGACAGCTTCTGATCAGCCGAGCTCGAGCCCGACTTGTTGCCCCAGCCGATCACGACGGGCACGTTGGCGTTGATGGCCTTCTGGTTGGCCTCCGCGCCTGACTTGGCCTTCTGCTTGGTCTCGGCGTCCTGCTCGAGCTCCTGGTACTGACCCGAGCCGCCGCAGCCCGCGTGACAGCTGGAGTCACTCGACTGCTGCTGGGCCGCGTCCTGCGTGGTGGTGGCGTAGTTCGACGCCTCCGAGTCCGCCTCGTTTGACAGGTCCTGGCTCGCCGAGCTGTCGCCGCTCTCGTTGCCGTAACCGACGGTCACTGGCACGTTGGCATTGATCGCCTTCTGGTTGGCCTCCGCGCCCGACTCGGCTTTCTGCACGGTGTCGGCATCCTGCTCGAGCTTCTGTACCTGGCCCGACCCGCCGCAGCCTGCGTAACAGCTGGAGTCACTCGACTGCTGCTGGGCCGCCTCCTGCGTGGTGGTGGCATCGTTCGACGCCTCCGAGCTCGCGGAGTTGTCGAGCTCTTGGCTCGCCGAGCTGTCGCCGCTCTCGTTGCCGGAACCGACCGTCACCGGCACGTTGGCGTTGATCGCCTCCTGGTTGGCTTCGGCGCCCGAGCTTGCGTTCTGCTCGGTGCTCGCGTCCTGGCTCAGATCCTGGTACTGGCCCGAGCCGCCGCAGCCGTAGCTACAGCTCGAGTCCGACGACTGGTCCTGCGATGCACCCTGGGTAGTGCTGCTGTTGTTCGTCGCCGTCGAGCTGGCGCTGTTGCCTGCGCTCTGATCGCTCTGAGCGGCCGCCCCTGCCGGGACGAGACCGAGAGCGAGCACAGCGGCACCCGCGGCGAGAATGCTTTTTGGCCTTCTCAATGTTCTCTCCTTTTGGATTGACGTTGCGTATATGCGCGGGCCGTACGCCGCCCGCGTGGCGAGGTGGTCAATCCGTCGGAGCTAGCCGGGCCGTTCGGGGGGCTCCGCGACGCTCACGAGTCGCCAGCTCGGCCGTGAGAACCGGAGCCGCGTTACTGGACCCTGGACCGCGAGAACTGCCACGCCTGGCAGTGCCGCGACGTTCGGAGAAGTTGTGCCGCCCGCGGATGCCCCGGCCGATACGGCGCCGTGGGTGCCGCGCCGATGCGGTATCGCGGGCGCTGAGTGGCGCCCGGTGCCGGGCGCGCGCGACGCGCGCCGATTCGGCTTCGGCGCGCTCTCGCGGACTTTCGGTGCGGTTGTGCTTGCGTACGCCGGGCCGGGCGTGCCTCTGGGCGCTGACGGGCGCGTGGCAGGCCGAGCGGGCGGAACGAAGCTGGGCGCGTCGTAGGCCGGGCCCTCCGGGGCTCCGAGCTCCCGAACCGGTGGTGACTCTGCTTCCGGCTCGTCGATCTGCGCGGGCGGCGCGCCCGTGTCGAGAACGGGCGCCGCGGGCTCGGTCGGATGGGCTGGTGCCGGCGCATCGGCCTCGGGCGGCGTCGCGACCAAGGCCGCCGTCTCGTCCACGGCTGCCTGCTCGTCCAGAGCCGCCGACTCGTCCGGCACGTCGGGAACGGGTGGCGCCTGGAGCGGCGCGGGCGGCCGGCCGGTCGGCTGCGCGGCGGACTCGCCGGTCGGCCGCACGGTGGGCTCGCCGGTCGGCCGCACGGTGGGCTCGCGGGTCGGCCGCACGGTGGGCTCGCCGGTCGGCTCCGCGGTGGGCTCGCCGGGCGGCTGCGCGGACGGCGGGCCTGGCCGCGGCGTGGGCTCCGTCGGCTGCTCTCGAGAGTCCGCGGAGGACCCGGCGTCGGGGAGCGCCGCGCCGGCCTGCCCTTGCACGGGCGCGACGCCCCCCTCGCCATCCACCCCCACCTCCGGCTCGCTCGCCGGGACCGCGGTCCCCGCGGGCTCGGGCGCCGTGTGGCCCGCGTCGACGCCGTCAGCCGCGCGCTCGGCTGTCCCGGCGGCGTACTCGACAACGGCCACCGGCAGGTCTTCGGCGCCGGCCTGTGCGGGTGACGCCAACCAGCACGCGATGGTCAGGCACGCGGCGAGACGGCGCGCCGGCACCCGGCGAGCGAGGGAGAGGGCCGGAGGCTGCGGTGGTGTGCGGAGCCGTGATGCGATGCGCCGATCCTTGCTCCGGCCGGGGCCCGGTGACAACAAAAACGCTGGAAATCGGCACATACGCCCCCAACCCGTTGCGGATTGACGCAAGCCGACGCACGGTTCGCGCGCCGGCAGCTCCCTCAGTCCGGCGCCCACCGCCGCGGTTCGGCCGCTTGCAAATGGCGGCGGCTCGGGCGCTCCACGGCCGCCGCTCGGCGCCGCCGGCGGCCGGTCGGGGCGGCCTCCGCCGTTCGGCATGTCGGCGATCGCCGTGAGGGTCAATGAACCCTCGAGTGCAGGTCGAGGTCTGCTGCTTCAGCGACGGTCGCTTCGGCAAGGCCCGCGGGCCCGATGCGTGACGTGTACCGCCGCGGCTGCAACGCCGACGGCGGTCGAAGAAGCGCTGTCCGCGAACCGAATCTGTGCGTACAGCCGGGTCCGTTCTATCGTGAGGCCATGCACCCGGCCGTTTCCCGGGACCAGGGAATCCTCGACTCGATTCTCGACGCCATCGGGAACACCCCGCTGGTCAGGCTCGCGCGGCTCGGGAAGGACCTGCGGCCCCAGCTCGTGGCCAAGATCGAGGCGCTCAACCCCGGCGGCTCGATCAAGGACCGCGCCGCGATCGCGCTGATCGAGGCCGCCGAGCGCGACGGCCGGCTGCGGCCCGGCGGGACAATCGTCGAGCCCACGAGCGGCAACACCGGCACCGGGCTCGCCATCGCCGCCAGCCTCAAGGGCTACCGCGTGATCGCCGTGATGCCCGACAAGATGTCGAAGGAGAAGATCGACCTGCTGCGGGCCTACGGCGCCGAGGTGGTGGTGGCGCCCACCGAGGTGCCGCCGGAGTCGCCCGAGTCCTACTACCGCGTGGCCGACCGGCTGACGGAGGAGATTCCGGGAGCGTTTCAGCCGAACCAGTACAAGAACCAGGCGAACCCGGAGGCGCACTACCGCACGACCGGTCCCGAGCTCTGGAGCCAGTCCGGCGGCCGGATCACCCATTTCGTCGCGGGGGTCGGGACCGGCGGGACGATCACGGGCGTGGGCCGCTACCTGCGCGAGCAGAACCCGGATATCGAGATCATCGGGGCGGACCCCGTCGGCTCGATCTACTCGGGTGGCGAGGAGGGCGTCAAGCCCTACCTCGTCGAGGGCGTCGGGGAGGACTTCTGGCCGGATACCTACGACCCGAGCATCGTCGACCGCTACATCACGGTCTCCGACCGCGACTCCTTCCTCTGGACGCGGCGGCTCGCCGAGACCGAGGGCATCCTCGCGGGAGGCTCGTGCGGGCTCGCCGTCTACGCCGCCTATCAGGTGGCGCGCGAGCTCGAGGACCCCGCCGCGATGGTGGCGGTGATCCTTCCGGACGGTGGGCGCTCGTACCTGTCGAAGGTCTTCAACGACGCGTGGATGCGCCAGTACGGCTTCCTGGCTCGGGACGAGGAGCTGACGGTCGGGGACGTCCTGCGCCGCAAGCATGCCGAGGACGAGATCCCGCCGCTCCTGACGGTGGGCGCGCACGCCAAGGTGCGCGACGCCGTCTCGCTGCTGCACGAGCATCGCGTGTCGCAGCTGCCCGTGGTCTCGACGCACGACCCGCAGACGGTGGTCGGCTCGGTCTCCGAGCGCGGGCTCCTGCGCCACGCGATCGACGACCCGGGGCTGCTCGGCGCCGAGATCATCGAGGTCATGGAGCCGCCCTTCCCGGCGGTCTCCGCCGGCGACGGCGTGCGGGAGGCCGTCGAGCTGCTTACCGACCGCCGCGAGGCCCTGCTGGTGAACATGGACGGCCGGGCGGCCGGAATCCTCACCCGAGCCGACCTGCTCGAGTCCCTGGCCCGATGAGCCGCCTGCCGGGAGAGGATCGCTCCGGCACGGGCCAGCCCGCGCCCTCGCGCAGGCGGATCGCTCCGGCGCGGGCCAGCCCGCGCCCTCGCGCAAGGCGGGTGCCCGGCTTTCGACCCGCGTCGTCCACGCCGGGCTAGACCCGGACCCCAGCTTCGGATCGGTGATCCCGCCGATCCACCAGACCTCCACCTACGTGCAGCCGGCGCCCGGCGAGTTCGTCGAGGACTACGACTACGCGCGCTCGGCGAACCCCACGCGCGCCTCGCTCGAGCGCGCGCTCGGCGAGCTCGAGGGCGGTCTCGGCTCCTGTTTCTCGAGCGGGATGGCCGCGACCCACGCGCTCATCACCGCGCACTGTGAGGCGGGCGACCACGTGGTCCTGCCGCGCGACCTGTACGGCGGCACCTACCGGCTGGTCGACAAGGTGCTGACCCGCTTCGGCCTGCGCTACGAGATGGTCGACCAGACCGATCTCGACGCGCTCGAGCGCGCCGTGCGCCTCGACACCACGCTGATCTGGGTCGAGACGCCCACCAACCCGCTTCTGAACGTGGTCGACATCGAGGCCGTGGTGGCGCGCAAGGGCAACGCGATCGTCGCCGTCGACAACACCTTCGCCACTCCGATCGTCCAGCGCCCACTCGAGCTCGGGGCGGACGCCGTGGTGCACTCCGCGACGAAGTACCTGGGCGGACACTCGGACGTGGTCGGCGGCGCCGTCGTTGTCGGTGACGAGGAGCTGCACGAGCGCGTGCGCTTCGTGCAGAACTCGATCGGCGCCGTGCCCGGCCCGTTCGACTGCTTTCTGGTCCACCGCGGCCTGCGCACGCTGCACCTGCGCGTGGCGGCGCACACGGAGAACGGACACGCCGTCAGCAAGTTCCTCCTCACCGCTCCCGGGGTCGAGGATGTGCGCTGGCCCGGTTTCGGCGGCATGGTCTCGTTCCGCCACCCGGAGGCCACGCGCATCGCCGCGGCCACGGAGATCTTCATTCTCGCCGAGTCGCTCGGCAGCGTCGAGTCACTGATCGAGGTGCCGCAGGCGATGACCCACCAGTCGGTCGAGGACTCGGACGCCGCGGTACCGGCCGACCTCGTCCGGCTGTCGTGCGGCGTGGAGGCGGCGGAGGACCTCGTGGAGGACCTGAGCCGCGCGATCAGAGGCTGACGGTTCTCCCCGCCTCGAAGCCGTGGCTCTCGGCGATCTTGTCGACGACCGCCTGAGGCACGGGCGAGTCGGTCGTCACGAGCATCGTCGCGACGCCGCCTACGTGATCGGCATCCGGGCGCCGGCCCACCGCGGCGGCGCTGATGTTGATGCCGGCCTCGCCGAACAAGGTGCCGACGCGGCCGATCATCCCGGGCTGGTCCACGTAGCGGAACACGGCAAGGTTGGGCTCGAGCTGGAGGTTGAAGCGGGACCCCCAGGCCTCCAGCAGGTGCGGCCGGTGCATGCGGCCGAAGTTCGTGCCGACCACCCGGGTTCGCTGCCCGCCGCTGACCACGGTCACGCGCACGAGGTCGGTGAAGTCGCGCGCTTGGGCCGTGCTGGTCTCGGAGACCTGGATGCCGCGCTCCTCGGCGAGCGCCGGGGCGTTGACGTCGTTGACGTCCTCCTCGATGTGGCCGGCCAGGGCGCCCTTCAGCACCTGCACCGTGAGCAGGCGCGTGTCGCGTGAGGCGATCCGGCCGAGGTACTCCACCTCGAGGGCATCGATCGAGGTGCCCTCGGCAAGGGCCACGCCGACCCGCCCGAGGTTATGTGCGAGCGGCAGGTAGGGACCGAGCGCCTCGAGATCCTCCGGCGCGATGGCGGGCACGTTGACGGCGCTGGTGACGACGCCGCCCGTGAGCGCCGCAACGACCTGCTCGGCCGCCTGGTAGCCGGCGCGGTCCGTGGCCTCCTCGGTGGAGGCGCCGAGATGGGGCGTGACCACCACGTTCGGGTATTCGAAGAGCGGGTGGTCGGTGACCGGTTCGTGGCGGAACACGTCGAGCGCCGCGCCCGCCACTCGGCCGGCATCGAGCGCCTCGCGTAGCGCGTCCTCGACAACGAGCTTCCCGCGGGCGACGTTGATGATCCGCACGCCCTCCTTCATCCTGGCGAAGGCGTCGGCGTCGAGCCAGTCCTCGGTCTCGGCGGTCACCGGCAGGTGGATCGTCAGGAAGTCGGCGCGGCTGTAGACCTCGTCCGAGGTCGACGCGCGCTCCACACCGAGCTCGCGGAAGCGCTCCTCGGCAACGTACGCGTCGTAGGCGATCACGCGCATCCCGAAGCCGAGGGCGCGCTGCGCCACGAGCTGGCCGATGCGTCCGAAACCGAGCACGCCGAGCGTCTTCTCGTAGAGCTCCACACCGCTGAAGCTGGACCGCTCCCAGGCGCCGCCGGTGAGGGAGCCGTGCGCCTGGGGAACCTTTCGGGCCAGCGCGAGCAGCATCGCGAGCGTGTGCTCGGCGGCGGTGATCACGTTCGACTGCGGCGCGTTCGCGACGATCACGCCGCGCTTGGTGGCCGCCTCGACGTCGACGTTGTCCACGCCCACGCCGGCGCGACCCACCGCCTTGAGGCGCTCGGCCCGCTCGAGGAGCTCGGCCGTCAGCTTGGTGCCCGAACGGATCAGGATGGCGTCGAACTCGCCGATGCGGCGGGCGAGCTCGTCGTCGTTCCAGTCCGTGCCCAGCTCGACCTCGAGCCCCGCGTCGCGCAGGAGCTGCACGCCGGACTCGCCGATCTTCTCCTTTACGAGGACCTTCACACCGCGACGGGCACGCCCGCCTCGAGCACGCGCTGAGCGGCGGCGACGCCCGCGCCGAGCTCGACCTCGTGCCCGAGCTCCCGCAGCGTCATCTCGAGCGCCGACACTGTGACGATGATGTCGAAGGGGCCGAAGTAGCCGCAGTGCGCGATGCGGGCGATCCTGCCCTTGAGCCTGCCCTGGCCGCCGGCGATCGTGATCCCGAAGCGGTCGCGCATCAGCTTTGGGACCCCTGCGCCGTCGATCGTCTCGGGCAGCGAGATCGCGGTGACGACGTTCGCCTTCTCGTCGCCGCCGCCGAGCAGCTCGAGGTCGAGCGCCCTGGCCGCCGCGCGGGTGGCGCGGCCGAGCAGGTCGTGACGCCGGTAGACCTGCTCGAGCCCCTCCTCGGCGATCAGGCCTAGTGCCACGTCGAGCGCCTGCACGAGCCCGACCGCCGGCGTGAACGGGCTGTCTGGGGGCTCCTTGCGCTGCCCGGCCACGGTGCGGCCCCAGTCGAAGTAGTAACGCCGGCCCGGTGCCGCGGCGGCGCGCTCGAGCGCGGCCTCGCCGGCACTGACGAAGCCGAGGCCCGGCGGCGCCATCAGCGCCTTCTGCGAGCCCGCAACCACGACGTCGAGCCCCCACTCGTCCTGCGGGCAGGGAACCGCGCCGAGTCCAGACACGGCATCCACGGCGATCAGCGCGCCGTGGCGGTGTGCCACCTCGGCCAGCTCGCGCACGTCGTTGACAACGCCCGTCGAGGTCTCCGAGAGCTGGGTGAAAACGACCTCGACGCCGGGCGCGGCGGCGAGCTGCGCATCGAGCGCCGCGGGGTCGACGCGCTGACCCCATTCGGTCTCCCAGAGAATCGTGGCGGCCCCGTAGGCGTCACACAACTCCGCCCAGCGCTCCCCGAACTTTCCGCACGACGCCACCAGCGCCGGGTCGCCCGGCCGCAACAGGTTGGCGACCGCCGACTCCATCGCGCCGCTGCCGGAGCTCGCGAACACGAGCACGTCGTTCGCGGTGCCGAACACCGTCTTCAGGCGCTCGAGCACGCGCGCGTACACCTCCACGAAGGCGGGTGCGCGGTGATAGAGCATCGGCTCCGCCATCACCTGCGAGACGGCCGGCGGCAGCGGCGTCGGTCCGGCGGTCATCAGGTACCGCTTGAGGTACGGATTGGCCATCGGACCGGCGAGCATAGCGAGCGCTCAGATCAGGAGATGCAGCGCGGCGCGGAGCACCGCGAGCGCGACCGCGGAGAGGCTCTGGGACTCGTCGAACTCGCGCTCGAGGTCGTTGCGGAACTCGTCGTCGGTAAGGGCCGCAATGAGGACGGCGACCCAGGCGGCCGTCGCGATCAGCGACAGGATGAGGCCCGCGAGCCCGATCCAGAAGCCCGCCTGGCCAAGGCCCCGGTGTCTCGGCGTCTCGCCCGCATCCACCCTGTTCACGCCCTTGCGGCCGAGGATCATCCCGGCGATCGCGCATCCCAGCGAGATGATCGACGACAGCCCGAGCGTCACGACGAGCAGTCCCACCGAGACCAGCGACAGCACGAAGCCGGCGATCGCCTGGTTGTTCTCGGGCGCGGGTTGCTGCGGATAGGCCCAGGGCTGGGGCGCCGGCTGCCAGGTCGGCACGCCCGGAGGAGCCCCGCCCCGTGGAGGCGGGACTTGTCCGCCCTGCGGCGCGATCACCGGTTCGGGAGCTTTGGGGGCGGGCTTCCCTCCCAGCTCGGGCTCCGGGCCCGGAGCCTGTGGCGGGAGGAAGCCGCCCTCCACTCAGAACTCCTGGTCGATCCAGGGCATCATCGAGCGCAGCTCCTTGCCCTCGCGCTCGATCTGGTGCCCCTTCTGCTCCTCGCGCATGCGCTGGAAGTTCTCCTGCCCGGCCCGGTTCTCGGCGATCCACTCGCGCGCGAAGTCGCCATTCTGGATTTCGGCCAGGATCTCCTTCATCGACGCGCGGGCGCGCTCGTCGATCACCCGCTTCCCGCGCGTGAGGTCGCCGTACTCGGCCGTGTTCGAGATCGAGTAGCGCATGCCGGTGATGCCCTTCTCGTACATCAGGTCGACGATCAGCTTCAGCTCGTGCAGGCACTCGAAGTACGCGAGCCGCGGGTCGTAACCGGCGTCGACAAGGGTCTCGTAGCCGGCGCGCACGAGCTCGCTCACGCCGCCGCAGAGGACGGCCTGCTCGCCGAAGAGGTCGGTTTCGGTCTCGTCCTTGAAGGTCGTCTCGATGACGCCCGCCCGCGTGCAGCCGATGCCCTTGGCGTAGGCGAGCACGAGCTCGCGGGCGTTGCCGCTGGCGTCGCGGTGGACTGCGACCAGCCCGGGCACGCCGTTGCCCTCGACGAACTGCCGGCGCACCAGGTGACCGGGGCTCTTGGGGGCCGCCATGCCGATATCGACCTCGGGGCCCGGGTCGATCTGCCCGAAGTGGACCGAGAAGCCGTGGGCGAACATGAGCAGGTTGCCGGGCGCGATTCCATCGCGGATCTCGGTCTCCCAGACGTCGGCCTGCTTCTCGTCGGGGACCAGGATCATCACGATGTCGCCCTGGCTGGCTGCCTCAGCGATCGAGAGCACACGGAGGCCGTCCGACTTCGCCTTCTCGACTGAGGACGAGTCCTCGCGAAGGCCCACGAGCACCTCCACCCCGGAGTCCTTCAGGTTGAGGGCGTGAGCGTGACCCTGGGAGCCGTACCCGAGGATGGCCACGGTCTTCCCGTCGAGCTTCGAGAGATCGGCGTCCTTGTCGTAGATCATGGGCGTGAGACTCTAGGCAATCAGCTCCCGAGCCGGTCGCGCAGCAGCTTTCCCGCGGCGTTCCGGGGCAGCGAGGGGACGATCACGATCCGCTTCGGCACCTTGTGCGGGGCCAGGTGGCCGCGGGTCCAGTCACGCAGCGCCGCGGGACTGACTTCGCCGCCGAGAACGACATACGCCGTGATCGCCTCACCCCACTCTGGGTCGGCGAGCCCGGTCACGCCTGCGTCGACGACGGCGGGGTGGCCGAGCAGCGCCTCCTCGACCTCGGCGGGCGCCACGTTCTCGCCGCCGGTCACGATGATCTCCTTGAGGCGCCCTTCCACGTGGAGGCGGCCGTCCTCGTCGAGCCGGCCGCGGTCGCCGGTGTGGAGCCAGCCGTCGCCAGCCAGGGCGCCGCGGGCGACCATCGGCCCGCGCACGAGGATCTCGCCGGCCTCGCCCATGCGGAGCTCGACTCCCGGCAGCGGCCGGCCCGAGCGCTCTCCCGGCGGCGCGGTCACGATCTGGGAGGCTGTCTCCGTCATGCCGTAGGTCGGGCAGACCGGAAGACCGGCCGCCAACGCCCAGTCGAGTAGCTCGGAGGGGATCGGCCCGCCCCCCAGCAGCGCCGCCCGCAGGCCGGGCGCACGCTGCAGCCCTACCTCCCGCAGGCGCGCCAGCATCGTCGGGACGAAGGACGCCAGCGTGATCTCGCCCGCCTCGAGCGAGTCGCGAACGCGCGCGGCGTCGAAGCGGCGGTGGAGGACCGCCGTGGTCCCGTAAATCGCCGAGCGAACAAGCACCGCGAGGCCGCCCACGTGGAAGAGCGGCAGCACGGCGAGCCAGCGATCGTCGGCGACGGTCCCCAGGTTCTCGGCGGAGGCCAGCGCGCTCGCGTGATGGTTGCCGTAGCTCAGCTCCACCACCTTCGGCCGGCCGCTCGTGCCCGACGTGTGGATCACTGTGTGGACGGCATCGGGGTCCACCGTGTCGCGGAGCGGGACGTCCGTCTCGTCGCCCTCGACCGGCCCGGTCACGGTCAACACCGCGTCGACGTGCACGGGATCGGCCGGGTTGAGCGGCACGAGCACGGCCCCGAGGCGCGGTAGCGCGTGCAGGAGCTCCGCGAACGCCAGCCCCGGCGGAACCGTTGTGGCCACGCGGTCCCCCGGGCCGATGCCGCGGCCGGCGAGCCGCCTCGCCACGCGGCTCGCGGCGCCGTCGAGCTCGGCGTAGGACACGTCCCTCCCCTCCACGACCAGGGCGGTATGGCCGGGCCGTTCGCCCGCCGCCTTGGTCAGCCACTCGTGCACGAGCGGCAGCGTACGAGGACTATCGTTCCGGCGCGAATGGCCACCGAGCAGTCGAACCGGACGATTCGGCCCGCCGCCGAGTGGCGGCCGGCCGGCGACTACGAGGACATCCGCTACGAGCTCGCCGACGGGATCGCGAAGATCACGATCGACCGCCCCGAGGTGCGCAACGCGTTCCGGCCAGAGACGCTGATCGAGATCTCGGACGCCCTCGAGCACGCCCGTGAGGACACGTCCGTGGGCGTGGTCGTCCTCACCGGCGAGGGGCCGCTCGCGTTCTGCTCGGGCGGCGACCAGCGCGTCCGCGGGGACAGCGGCTACGTCGCGAGCGGCGAGGCGGTGGGCCGCTTTCACGTCACTGACCTCCACGTCCAGATGCGCCGGCTCCCCAAGCCGATCGTCGCGATGGTGGCCGGCTATGCCATCGGGGGCGGCCAGGTGCTGCACGTGGTCTGCGACCTGACGATCGCGGCGGATAACGCGCGCTTTGGCCAGACCGGGCCGAAGGTGGGCAGCTTCGACGGCGGCTTCGGCGCCGGCCTGCTCGCCAACCTCGTCGGCCCCAAGAAGGCCAAGGAGATCTGGTTCCTCTGCCGCCAGTACTCCGCCGAGGAGGCGCTCGCGATGGGGCTCGTCAACCGGGTGGTCCCGCTCGAGGAGCTCGAGGAGGAGACGGTGGCCTGGTGCCGCGAGATGCTCGCCCTCTCCCCCTTCTCGCTGCGCCTCCTGAAGGCCAGCTTCAACGCCGCCGAGGACGGGCTCGCCGGCATTCAGCAGCTCGCCCATGACGCCAATCTCCTCTTCTATGGGTCGGAGGAGGCGCAGGAGGGTCGCGACGCCTACAGGGAGAAGCGGCGGCCGAACTTCGCCAAGTTCCCCAAGCGGCCTTGAGCCACCTGCGCCTCTGGCTGCTTGCGGCACGGCCGCGAACGCTGCCGGCCGCGATTGCGCCCGTTCTCGTGGGCACCGCGCTCGCCGGCTCGGAGGACGTCTTCCGCCCGCTGCCGTTCGTCGCCGCGCTGGTCGGCAGCGTCTTCATCCAGATCGGCACGAACCTCTCCAATGACTACTCCGACGCCCGCCGCGGAGCGGACACCGAGGACCGGCTGGGGCCGGTGCGCGTGACGGCCGGCGGACTCATGCCGCCGCGGCGCGTCCTGGTCGGGACCTACGTGGCGTTCGGCGTCGCCGTGGCGGCCGGCCTCTACCTGTCCGCGGTCGCCGGCTGGGAGCTGCTCGTGGTGGGCGCGGCGTCGATTCTCGCGGGCGTCCTCTACACGGGCGGCCCGCGGCCGTACGGCTACGAGGGGCTCGGGGAGCTGTTCGTGTTCCTGTTCTTCGGGATCGTGGCCGTGGCCGGCTCGTACTTCGTCCAGACCGAGGAGCTGCGCTGGGAGGCGTTCGCGCTCGCCGTGCCGGTGGGCCTGCTCGCAGCGGCGATCCTCGTGGTCAACAACGTCCGGGACATCGAGACGGACAGGCGCGCGGGCAAGCGGACACTCGCGGTCAAGCTGGGCCGCGAGAAGGCGCGGACGCTGTTCGCGGCCATGGTCGTGGTCGCCTTCCTGGTGCCGCCGCTGCTCGTCCCGGCGCTGTCGGGGTGGGTGCTCCTTCCCTTCGCGGCGCTTCCGCTCGCCCCGCCGCTCGTGCGGACGGTGGCCACGCGCACCGACGGGCCGGCGCTGAACGGCGCGCTCTCCGGCAGCGGCCGCCTGCTCGCCGTCTACTCGCTGCTCCTGGCCGGCGGGGTGTTGCTGTCGTGACCGCGGGCCGTTCGGTGCTGCGCCTCTCGATCCCGCTCAAGCGGCCGTTCGTGACCGCGGGCGGTGTGGTGACGGCGCGCGAGCTCGTGCTGCTGCGGGTCCAGTCGAGCGACGGCAAGGTCGGCTTCGGCGAGGCCGCCCCGTTCGAGCCGTACGACGGGGTGCCACTCGAGCGGGCGGTGGCGGCGCTGACAGGCGCCGGCGGGCGCAGGCCCGCGCAGGCCCGGGCTGCCGAGGAGATCGCGAGGCTCGACCTGCGCGCCCGGCAGGACGAGCGTCCGCTCGCCGAGCCCGTGAAGGAGTCGTTGCCCGTGAACATGACGCTGGCGGCGGGACCGCCCGACGAGATCGCCGCGCGGGCTCGCGAGGGTGTGCGCGACGGCTACGCGTGCTTCAAGCTCAAGGTCGGCCTCCCCGACGACGCCGACCGGGTGGCCGCGGTTCGTGAGGCGGTTGGACCCTGGCCGGCGCTGCGGGTCGACGCGAACGGCGCCTGGTCGGTGAACGAGGCGGTGCGCGCGATCCGCGCGATCGAGGACCACGACATCGAGTTCGTCGAGCAGCCCTGCCGCAGCCTGCGCGAGCTCGCCGAGGTGCGCCAGCGGGTCTCGACTCCCATCGCGGCGGACGAGTCCGTGACCTCGATGCGCGAGCTGCGGCGCGCGCTCGACCTGGAGGCCTGCGACGTCGTCAACGTGAAGCTCGCCGGCGCCGGTGGCTTCAACGCCGCTCGCGAGCTGCTGCGGGAGGCGCGCGCACACGGGCTCGACGCCTTCCTGTCGAGCACCCTCGACGGCCCATGGGGGATCGCCGCCGCGCTGCAGCTGGCCGCCTCCGAGGGGCTCTCACTCGCGTGCGGCCTGGCGACGCTCGAGCTCTTCGACGCCCGCATCGCCCGGGCGCTCCCCCCTCCGCGCCGCGGCACCCTCGCGGTGCCCACCGGCCCCGGCCTCGGGGTGCACGTGGACCAGGCCGCTCTCGACGAGGTCACGGCCGAGGTCGTGATCTGAGCCTGTCTCAGAACCCGATCGTGGTCCTCAGGACGCCGGCTCATGGCGCCCTGCGTCGCACGCGAGCGCAGTCGATGCCGGAAGCATCGGCGAGCATCGCGGGTGGCGCAGGGCGCCATGAGACGGTGGCCTGAGGCCGCGAGAGGTTCTGAGACAGGCTCTAATCTAAGCCTCAGGCCAGCTCGTCCAGGAGAGCCTCGATAAGGCCGGCGACCTCATCTGGCCGCTGGAGATGCGCCGCGTGCCCGGCGCCCTCGACGATCTCCGCGCGCCCGTGGGGCGCCGTGTCCGCGATGCGCTTGGCCGCCCGGACATAGCCCTCGTCGCGCGACCCGGCGATCGCGAGCAGCGGCAGCTCGAAGTACACGAGCTCGTGCCAGACCGGCTCCAGCACTCCCTGGCCGGCGGTTCGCATGAGCATGGCCAGGTCCTCCGGGCGCTGCGCCAGGCGACCGGGCCGCTGCTCCTCGATCAGCTTCTCGGACTGGTCCGCGAACAGCGGCTGGCGCTCCCAGACGCCCACGACGTCCTCGATCGGGGCGGCCTCGATCCACGCGGCGAGCCGCTCGTCTGCCTCGGCGCGAACGCTGCGCAGCGAGGGCTCGTCGATGCCCGCGGTCGCGCCGACGGTCACGACGCCGAGGTAATGCGCCGGATCGCGGAGCGCCGCTCGCAGCGCGAGCCGGCCGCCGAGCGAGTAGCCGACCAGCAGGCGTCCGCCGCCGGCCGCGCGGATCTCTGCCAGGCGGCCCTCAAAGCTGTTCTCGCTGTGATCCAGGAGGACGCTCGGATAGCGTTCACGGAGGAGCTCCGCGACGGGCCGCCAGGCGTCCGCACGCTGCATGAAGCCCGGGATGAAGAGCACCATCGCTCCTGAATGATCCCGATCAACCGCACCTACGCGCCGCTCCAGGTCCTGGTGGACGAGCTCCAGCGCTGCGGCTTGCGCCACGCGGTGACCTCGCCCGGCTCGCGCAACGCCCCGATCGCGCTCACGCTTGCGGCGGCCGCGGGCATCGAGGCCGTGTCGGTCATCGACGAGCGCTCGGCGGGCTTCGTCGCGCTCGGGATGGCGAAGGCGAGCGGGCGCCCGGTGGCCGTGACGTGCACGTCCGGCACCGCGGCCGCGAACCTCCATCCCGCCGTCGTCGAGGCCTGGGAGGCGCGCGTCCCGCTGATCGTGCTGACCGCCGACCGGCCCCCGGAGCTGCGCGACGTCGGCGCCGGACAGGCGATCGACCAGATCGGCCTGTACGGCTCGAGCGTCAAGTGGTTCGTCGAGGTGGGCAGCCACGAGCCGGGGCGCGACACCGCGATCCACCATCGCGCGCTCGGCTGCCGGGCCTATTGGACGGCGGCAGGCGGCAGGCCGGGCCCGGTCCACCTGAATTTCCCGCTGCGCGAGCCGCTCGCCCCGGTGCCCGAGGATCTCCCCGCGGAGGACTGGGCCGGACGGCCCGCCGGACGGCCGTGGACCGAGCTGCGCGAACACGCGAGCGCCCCGCACGCCGACGACGTTCACGAGCTCGCCGCGCGGATGGCGGCCAGCGGGCGGGGGGCGATCGTCTGCGGCCCCGGCACCGAGGAGGTCGCCGAGCCGGCCGCACGCCTCGCGGCCGCGACCGGCTGGCCGCTGCTCGCCGAGCCCACGTCGGGCGTGCGCTGCGGCGAGCACGACCGCTCGCACGTGGTCGCCCACTATGACGTGCTGCTGCGGGTGGAGCGCTTCGCCGCCACGCATGCTCCGGAGCTTGTCCTGCGCGTGGGCGACACGCCGACCTCGAAGCCGCTTCGGGAATGGCTCGCCGGCATCCCCCAGGTGCTCCTCGACCCGCACGCCGCCTGGCACGATCCAACGCGCCGCGCCGAGCTGATCCTGGCGTCGGCCGCGGCGCCGACGCTCGACGCGCTCGCGTCGGCGATCGAGGTACGTACCGGTGAGCGCGATCCGGACTGGCTCAAGTCCTGGCGTGCCGCCGATGCGCTCGTTCCGCCCGCACTGGGCGAGTCGCCCGATCCGTTCGAGCCGAGGCTGATCGCCGCGCTCGAGCCCGAGCTTCCCGACGACGCGCTCGTCTGGATCAGCTCCTCGATGCCGATCCGCGATGTCGAGGCCTACTTTCCGCAGTCGGAGAAGCGCATCCGGCTGCTCGCCAACCGCGGCGCGAACGGGATCGACGGCGTCGTGTCGTCGGCCCTGGGCGCCGCGATCGCGAGCGGGCGGCCAACCTGGGTCCTGATCGGGGAGCTTGCCCTGCAGCACGACGCCGGCGGCCTGCTCGCCGCCCGCCGGGCAGCCGTCCCGCTCGAGATCGTCTGCTTCGACAACGGCGGCGGAGCGATCTTCGACTTCCTGCCGGTGGCCAAGCACGCCGAACCCGGCGCATACGAGCAGCACATCGCGACCCCCACGACGACCGACCTGGCGGCGCTCGCGCCGGGCCTCAGGGTGTTCCGGACAGAGCGCGCGACAAACGTGGCGCTCCACCGGGCGGTGGTGGAACGCGTGGCCGCCCGGCTCTAGCCCCCGTCGTCAGGAGAGAAGCGGCAGCAGCGCCTCGAGCTTGACCTCGGTCTCCGCGAGCTCCTCGGCCGGCACCGAGTCTCGGACGATGCCGCAGCCCGCGTACAGGTGGGCCACCGGCCCGCGCAGCAGCGCGCAGCGGAGCGCCACGCAGAACTCGCCGTCCTCGGCCAGGTCGGTCCAGCCGACGGCGCCGGCGTACCAGCCGCGGTCGAACCCCTCGAGCGCCGGGATCAGCGGCAGCGCCCGCTCGCGCGGTTCGCCTCCCACCGCCGGGGTCGGCAGCAGCATGCCCGCCAGCTCGACGGTGGGCACGGGATCGGCGAGCTGCGCCCGGATCGGCGTCGCCAGGTGTTGCACGTTGTGCACCTTGACGAGCACGGGCTCGTCCGAGGCCGCCACCCACAGGCTCACCGGGGCGAGCGTCTGCGCGATCCTCCGCTCGACGATCTCCTGCTCCTCGCGGTTCTTCGAGCTCTGCTGGAGCTGCTCGCCGAGGTGGTCGTCGACAGCGGGGTCGGCGCTGCGGCGCGCCGTGCCGGCGAGCGCGACCGTCTGAGCGCGCTGGCCGTCACGGCGCACGAGCAGCTCAGGGCTCGCGCCGAGGAAGGCGACCTCGGGCGCGCCGACGCACCAGCAGTAGCAGCCCGGGAAGACGTCGCGCAGTGCGCCGAACACCGCGGCTGGGTCGTGCGGCGCGGGCGCATGCGCTCGGACCTCGCGGGCCAGCACGACCTTCTCGAGCTCGCCATCCCGGATCCGCTCGACCGCCCGCTCGACCGCGTGCTCGTAGTGCGAGGGCGGGGCAGCGCTTGCCACCCGCACGCGCTCGACCGGGTCGGGGTCGAGCAGCGGCATCGCGGCGGGCTCGAGCCGGGCCAGGCGCCCGGCGAGCGCGTCGAGGTCGCTGTCGGCCGACGCGCACACCGTCATGCGCGCCTCCCCGCCCCCGCGCGCGAAGCTGAGCTCCGGAAGCACGAGCGAAGCTGGGGCGAGCGACGACCACTCCGGGCTCCAGCCGCCGTCGTTCGCGAACGCGAACCCTCCCACGAAGACCGGCCCGGCCCCCGGCGGGCGGGTGGGGTCGCGTGCGGGATCGTCGGCCACGAGGCAGCGGCCGAGCTCGCGCGCCGCTTCGGCCACTCCCCTGAAGCGCTCGGGCCCGCCTGCCTCGAGGACCGCCGCCTCGCCGAGGCCCGCCACCGCGTACCCGTCCCGGTCGGGCTGCTCGAAGCAGAAGAAGCGCTCGTCGGGCCGCCGGGCCGCGAGCACGGCAGCCGCGAGATCGAGCTCGGCCGGGACGGGAACCGTGAGGGCGGCCACGCTCCGGTGGCCCTGCCTGGCGGCCCTCTCCCTGGCCTCGTCCAGGCGTGTCCGGAGCAGGCCGAGCTGCTCGTCGTCGAGCTGGAAGGGTGACCGGGGGGCGGTATGAAGCGCCACCCGCTGCGCCTAGGTCGCGGTTCGCCCGCGCGCCACCGCGATCTCGCCCGTCCTGACCATCTCGATCAGGCCGAACGGGCGGACCATCTCCTCGAACGCCTCGATCTTGTCGTCGGTCCCCGTGACCTCCACGGTCACGCTGCGCTTCGACACGTCGACGACGCCGGCGCGGAAGATCTCCGCGAACTGCATCACCTGTGCGCGGGTCTCACCGTCCTGGCAGGAGATCTTGAACAGCGCCAACTCGCGCGCCACGGTCTCGCCGGGCTCGAGGTCGCGGATCTTGATCACGTTGACGAGCTTGTGGAGCTGCTTGGTCACCTGGTCGATCGGGTGCGTGGCTCCGTCGACAGTGAGCGTGATGCGCGAGATCGAGGTGTCGTCCGTGGCCCCGACCGCCAGCGAGTCGATGTTGAAGCCGCGGCGGGCGAACAGGCCTGCGATCCGCGCGAGCACGCCGGGCCTGTTCTCGACGAGAATCGAGAGGATGTGCTTGCGGCCCGTGCGGATGCCGCCGCTCGCCTCCAGGTCCTCGAGCCTGAGAATCTCCTTGGTTCCGGGCTCGCCCATGGCTCAGCCCACCATGTCCCTGGCGGCCTGGCCGGCCGGGATCATCGGGTAGCAGTTCTCCTCGGGCGTCACGCGGACGTCCACGAGCACCGGGCCCTCCTCGGAGAGCGCCTCTTTGAAGGCGCCGACCAGCTCGCCCTTCTCGGTCACCTGCATGCCCTTAGCCCCGAACGCCTCGGCGAGCTTGACCCAGTCGGGGCTCGACCCCATCTTCACTGACGAGTAGCGCCTGTCCCAGAACAGCTCCTGCCACTGGCGCACCATGCCGAGGTAGCCGTTGTTCATCAGGAAGACCTTGACGGGGATGGCCTCGTCGACGCAGGTGGCGAGTTCCTGCACGGTCATGATCAGCGAGCCGTCGCCGGCCAGGCAGACGACGTCCTGGTCGGGCTGTGCGACCTTCGCGCCGAGCGCGGACGGCAGCCCGAAGCCCATCGTGCCGAGCCCGCCGGAGTTGATCCACTGGCGCGGGCGCGTGAAGCCGTAGTACTGGGCTGCCCACATCTGATGCTGGCCGACGTCGGACGTGACGATCGCCTGGCCGTCGGTGGCCTCGTACATCGCCTGGACCATGTACTGCGGCTTGATCTCGGAGTCGACCGAGTCCTCGTACCCGAGCGGGTGCTTCTCCTGCCAGCCCCCGATCCGCGTAAGCCAACCCTCGAGCCGCGCGCCGTCCGCGCCCAGCGCGCGGTACTCGGCGGTGAGCTTGGGGAGGATGTTCTTCGCGTCCCCCACGATCGGGATGTGGGCCGGCACGTTCTTCGAGATCTCGGCCGGATCGATATCGACGTGGATGAACTTCGCGCGCGGCGCGAACTCGGACAGCTTGCCCGTCACGCGGTCGTCGAAGCGGGCGCCGAGCGCAACGATCAGATCCGCCTCATCCATGGCGTAGTTCGCGGCCCGCGTACCGTGCATGCCGAGCATGCCGAGCCACTGCTCGCTGTCGGCGGGGAAGGCCCCGAGCCCCATCAGCGTGCAGGTCACCGGGAACGCGTCCGAGAGGCAGAGCTCGCGGAACTCCTTTGCGGCGCCGGCGTTGATGATCCCGCCGCCGCCGTAGATCACCGGCCGCCGCGAGTTGGCGAGGGCCTTGGCGGCCAGGCGGATCTGCTTCGTGTTGCCCTCGGTCGTCGGCTGGTAGCCGGGCAGGTTGATCTTGTCGACCGGCTCGTACGGGATGTCCGCGCGGGAGAGGTCCTGGGGGACGTCCACCAGGACGGGGCCCGGCCGGCCGGTGCGCGCGATATGGAACGCCTCGTGGATCGCCTTGGGGATATCGCGCGGGTCCTGGATCAGGATCGAGTGCTTGACGATCGGCATCGTGATGCCGGAGATGTCGGCCTCCTGGAAGCCATCCGTGCCGATCAGCTCCGTGCGGACCTGTCCCGTGAGGAAGACGGTCGGCACGCTGTCCATCACCGCGTCCGCGATGGAGGTGACGAGGTTGGTGGCACCCGGCCCGCTCGTGGCGAGCGCCACGCCGACCTTGCCCGACGCCTTGGCGTAGCCCTCGGCCGCATGGCCGGCGCCCTGCTCGTGACGGCACTGGACGTGCCTGATGCCGGCGTCGTAGAGCGCGTCGTAGGTCGGAAGGTTTGCGCCGCCGGGGATCCCGAATACGTCCTCGACGCCCTCGGCCTTGAGGCACTCCATGATGGCGTCGACCGCTCGCATTACGACACGGGCTCCTTCGGTTTGTGGACGGGACTGGCCGCGTGGCCAGAAAGAGGCCAGTGTAACAAGCGCTTTTCCGCGCTCAGACCGGGTTTCCGGCCGCCCGCTCGGGCCGCTCGGGCTCCGGCTCTGGAAAATCGAGATCGCGCCCGCAGCGCATGCACACCTGGTCGCTCAGCGCGACGACCGCGCCGCACTCCGGGCAGCGGCGCCGCGGCTCCCGCCGCTCGTCGCGCATCAGGAGCACCGCGAGGATGCCGATGCCGGGCAGGGCGGTGCCGACCAGGAACCAGATGAACATGGAGCCGCCCTTGAGCCGGGCGATGGCCGCCGTGGCGATGCCGAAGGCCAGGGCGATGAAGATGAACTCCACAGCGCCGGGTCAGGGGTCAGAGGACCCGCAGCGCCCAGATGACGGCGATGACGGCCACGATTGCGACGACGATCCACAGGACCGCCGCGACCGCGCCGATCACGATCTTGAAGAGGATGTACGCCGCCACGACCAGCACCGCGACGGCGAGCACCTTGCGGGCGATATCCGAGAGTGCTTCTCCCATACCAAAGAGTCTGGCAGAGCGATCAGAGGAGCCGCGCGGGGCGCGTGGGCACGTAGCGATCGAGCCCCGGGAGCGGCACGGAGCACATGACCCAGGCGGGCCAGTGAACGCGGAACCCGAGGCGGCGCAGGCGGTCGAGCAGCCACCACGAGCTGGTGGTGCAGAACACGCCGAAGGTCTCCGGCTCGTGTGCCATCGCGACCCGGTCGAGCGCGGCGAGCACGACCGGAACGAGGTCCTGGGCCGTCTCGCCCACTGCCGGGCCGATATCTCCCTCCGAGCTGACCCAGCAGACCGCCTTAGCCGCGCCCGTGCTCTGGTCGAGGTAGGCGAGACAGCTGCGCGTGCGGCCGAAGAAGTCCTGCAGGAGTGGGCGCTCGTGCCCCACGGCGACGGGCTCGAGGCGCTTCCATTCCCTGATCGCCCGCTCGGGTGTGAGCGCGTGGACGCCGGGGTCCCTGGCGTCCACCTCCTGCGCCCGATGCTCGAGGTAGCGGTCGACCCGGTGGCGCATGTGCCAGTGCCCTGTGACCGGCATGACGCCGAACTCGGTGTAGAGGGTGAGGTCGACCGGCGTTCCGAGAGTGACCACCACGCGGCCGAGCTCAGGCGTGGGCGACTTGGGCCAGACGCGCTCGAGCAGCGACCGGCCGATTCCCCGCCCGGCGTGCGACGGCGCCACCCACAGCTCCGTGAGCTCGTCCATCACACCGAACCGCGACGAGCTCGTGTAGCCGACCATCTCGTCTCCGTCTTCGCAGATCCAGAACGCGCCGTCCGGCTGGGCGTCCACGAACTCGATGAACGGGCGCGCCCGCTCCCAGTCGCCGCGCAGCTCGTCATGGTCGCGCCCTTCGTCCGGCCGGAGCAGTCCGCGTGCACGCCGGGACGCGTCCCAGGCCGACTCGCCGAGCTCGAAGGCCGCGCGCAGGTCGCCCGGTCCGCCCTCGCGGAAGGTGAGCTCGCTCACGGCACGCGAGGCTAACGCGCCGCTCGGCGCGCCGCCTTGAGGGCCGGCCGCATCGCGACCGGGAGGCGACGGCTGACCCGCCAGGGCGCGCCGGCAAAGGCGTGGTTCGCCACAGTCGCGAATCCCTCCTCGTCGACGCGCAGCGCGAGCAGAAGGTGCGCAATACGGTCCGAGGGCGGGAGCTCGGGCTCGGTCGTCCGCACGCAGAAGCAGTGGACCCGGGAGCCGCCGGGGGTCACGAGCAGCGCACCCGCCTCGCCCACGAGCCATACGCCGAGCTCGCCGCGCTCGAGCGCCACGCCGGTCGTGCGCTGGAGCTCGCGCTCCTCGTGTCCGAGCAGATCGCCTAGCAAGCCCTGGGCGGCGCGTTCAGCGCCTTCGTTGCGGGGGCCCTTGGGGCGCACGACGCTCGCGCCACGGAACGCGTAGAGCTCGGGGATGATCCAGGCGTGCGCGATCGCCGCGAGCGCCACCGGCGCAGACAGCGGCTCGAGCCAGAGCATGCCGGCCCCCGCCGCCAGGAAGGGGACCGTGTAGAGCAGCGTCCAGGCGTGCCAGATCCGAGCCCAGCGGCGCAGCCAGCCGGCATCGGTGCGCTGGCGCCAGGGAACCGCCGCCAGCTCGGGGAGCGCCTGGTTCGTGGCCAAGCTAGCCGCCGGCGATCGGGCGACGCATGATCACGAGCTCCGCCTCGCGCGGCAGCTCGCGAACGTGGGTGGCCTTGCCCGGCCCATCCGGGACCGTCCCGATGTAGCCGAGTCCCTGCTGCTCGCGGAACTCGGTCACCGCCGCCTCGAACGCGGCGTCATCGAGCTCGGTCCACTCGGCGAGGGTGGTGTGCCCGGTGCCGTCGAGCCTGATCAATTGCGACATGTGTCTCCCCTCTCGATCGCGCCTGCTGGAAATGGTACGCCGGACGGGCCCCCCAGCTGCTTTGGGCATTTGGCACCCGAATGATCTTCGATCACGGCCGGTTCGCCGCCGCCGGTGAGCACCACCCCCTTACCCAGCCCGATACGCGAGACCTACCCGGCGCCACCACCCAACGGAAGGTGAGGCGGCGGCCTAGGACCCGATCCGCTCGCGGATCAGCCGCTGCACCTCGCCGCCGTCCGCGCGCCCCTTTGTCTCGCGCATCACGGCGCCGACGATGGCCCCGATGGCCTGCTGCTTGCCGGACCGGTACTTCTCGACGGCGTCAGGGTTGTCCGCGATCGCCTGCTCGACGATCCCCTCGAGCTCGCTCGAGTCCGCCGCACCGAGGCCCCGCGCCTCGATCACGGCCGCCGGGTCGCCGCCCTCCGCCACCAGCACGTCGAGCACCTCCTTGGCGGCCGAGGCCGAGACCTGCTTGGCTCCCACCATCTCCACGAGCCGCGCCAGCGCGCCCGGTTCGAGGCGGGTGGCCGCCGGGTCGTCGTCGCCGATCTTCGCCGCGAGCTCGTTGGTCGTCCAGTTGGCGAGCGCGCGCGTCTCGCCGTTCCCCGACGCGCTCAACGCCTCCTCGAAGAAGTCACCGAGCTCCGAGCGGAAGGCGAGCAGCCGGGCCATGTCCGCGGGCAGCTCGAGCTCGTGCTCGAAGCGCTCGGCACGCGCGGCCGGCAGCTCCGGCAGCGCCGCCCGGGCGCGCTCGAGCATCTCTTCGGTCGGGGCGATCGGGACCAGGTCCGGCTCGGGGAAGTAGCGGTAGTCGTGCGCCTCCTCCTTGGAGCGCAGCGAGCTGAGCGCGTCGTGGCGCGGGTCGTAGTGGAGCGTCTCCTGCTCCACCTCTCCGCCAGCCCGGACGATCGCCTCCTGGCGCGCGATCTCGGCGGCGATACCGCGCTCGAGGAACCGGAACGAGTTCATGTTCTTGAGCTCGGTCTTCGTCCCGAGGGTGGCCTCGCCGGCCGGGCGGATCGACACATTCGCGTCCACCCGCAGCGAGCCTTCCTCCATGTTGACGTCGGACACGCCCATGCGCCGCAAGGTCGCCTGGAGCAGGCGCCCGAACTCCGCGGCCTCGGCCGGCGTGCGCAGATCCGGCTCGGTAACGATCTCGACGAGCGGGGTGCCGCCGCGGTTGAAGTCGACGACGCTCGTCTCGGCGCCGTGGATGCGCCCCGACGCGCCAGCGTGGACAAGCTTCGCGGCGTCCTCCTCCATGTGGACGCGGTGTATGCGCACCTCGCCCAGCCGCCCGCCGGTGGCCAGCGGGATGTCGTACTGGCTGATCTGGTAGCCCTTCGGCAGGTCGGGATAGAAGTAGTTCTTGCGGTGGAAGATCGAGCGCGGCGCGATCTCGCAGTCGAACGCCATCGCGATCATGAGCCCGTAGTGCACCGCCTCGGCGTTCGTGACCGGGAGCGTGCCCGGGTGGCCCAGGCAGATCGGACAGGTGTGCGTATTGGGCTCCTCGCCGAAGGAGAGTGCGCAGCCGCAGAACATCTTCGTGCGCGTCCTCAGCTGCACGTGGATCTCGATGCCGATGACCGGCTCGTAGGCGCGTGTCTCGGGCTCGGTGATGCTCATGGGAGCACCGGCACCCCCTCGAAGCCGATCGCCTGCTCGAGTGCGTAGGCCGCCTCGAGGATGCGGGCCTCGCTGAATGCCGGCCCGGCGATCTGGAAGCCGACCGGCAGGCCGTCGGAGAGCCCCGCCGGAATCGAGATCGCCGGCGTCCCCGCGAGCGGCATCGGCACGGTGAAGTAGTCGGACAGGTACATCGCGATCGGGTCGGCGGTGCGTTCGCCGAGCTTGAACGCGACCGTCGGCGACGTGGGCGTCACGAGCAGGTCCACCTTCTCGAAGACCGCGCGGAAGTCCTCGACGATCTTCGTGCGCACCTTCTGGGCCTTGCCGTAGTAGGCCTCGTAGTAGCCCGACGAGAGCGCGTAGGTGCCGATCATGATGCGTCGCTTGACCTCGTCCCCGAAGCCGTCGTGGCGGGTCCGTTCGTACATCGCGGTGAGGTCGCCGTTGCCCGCCGAGCGGGGCCCATAGCGCACCCCGTCATAGCGGGCCAGGTTCGAGCTCGCCTCCGCCGGCGCGATCACGTAGTAGGCGGACAGGCCGAGTCCCGCGCTCGGCATCTCGACCTCCTCGACGCTTCCGCCCAGCTCCTCGATCTTGGCGAGTGTGTCCCGCACGACGTCCGCCACGCCGGGCTCGAGCCCCTCCTCCTCGAGCCCCCAGACACCGAAGCGCCGGCCGTCGAGACGCTCGGCGCTCGGCAGCGGGATCTCGCCCGGTATTCCGAGCGAGGTCGAGTCGCACGGGTCGAGGCCCTGCAGGTTGCGCAGCATCAGCGCGGCGTCGGTGACATCCCGCGTGAGCGGCCCGCACTGGTCGAGCGAGGAGGCGAACGCGATCATGCCGTAGCGGGAGACGGCGCCGTAGGTGGGCTTCATGCCGACGATGCCGCAGAGCGCGGCGGGCTGGCGGATCGAGCCGCCGGTATCCGTGCCGATCGCCCAGGGCGCGCTCCCGGCCGCCACCGCTGCGGCACTGCCGCCGCTCGAGCCGCCCGGCACGCGCGTGCGGTCCCACGGGTTCTCGACCGGCCCGTAGCCCGAGTTCTCGGTGGACGACCCCATCGCGAACTCGTCCTGGTTCGTCTTACCGAGCACCGCGGCGCCGGCAGCCTGCAGGTTCCTAACGCTGGTCGCGGTGTACGGCGGCCGGTAGCCCTCGAGGATGCGCGACCCCGCGGAGCTCGGCACCCCCTCGACGCAGAAGAGGTCCTTGGCTGCGAACGGAGGCAGCTCGCCGGCCTCCGGGGGCGGCTCGTCGGCCACCCAGAGGTAGGCGCCAAGATCGTCGGCGGCGGCGCGCCCTCGCCAGAACTCGAACACCTCGGCCGGCGACGCCTGGCCCTTCCGGACGAGCTCGGCCTGCTGGGCGGCGGTCATGGTGAGCAGGTCTGTCACGTGGACACCTGGCCCGGGGTGGGCACCCGGAATCCACCGTCTGCGGCGTCAGGGGCCTGCTCGAGCGCCCGCTCCTTCGGGAGGCTGGGGCGCGGCACGTCCTCGCGCAGCACGTTCTGGAGCTCGACCACATGCGACGTCGGCTCGACGCCCTCCAGCTCGAGCCGGTCCATCAGCTCGACGTACTCGACGATCATGGACAACTCGGGCGCGAGCCGGTCGACCTCCTCGTCGGAGAACGAGAGCCGCGCGAGCTTCGCCACGTGGAGGACCTGTTCGCGCTCGATCATCGGCGCGATTCTAGGTCCGACGCCGGGATGGCTTCGAGCTCACGGGGAGGCGGGGCGGGGCGGCCGCTCAAATCGGTGTGCCGGCCGGGCCGCGAGGGGCGCTCGTCGCGCATCGCGACGAGCGCGCCGGCCACAATCCCGACGGCCCCGGCAAGCCCGAGCCAGAGGCCCCATTCACGTGCGCCCGCGCCGTCGGGAAGGTCGACCACGCGGACGAGCACGAGCACGACCGCGACGAGGCCGGCGAGCGCGACGAACGTGTTGAGCGTGAGCGGGACGGCCGGCAGCCGCTGGGCCGCCGTGATCACCAGCAGCCCGACCGCTGCCGCGGCGATCAGCGCGAGGACGATGTCGAGCAGCGCGAGCGACTCCCAGCCGCTTGCATCAGAGGGACCACCCTCGGTGGAGCTGCCGTACCAGGGCAGGAACAGCGACACGAGCAGGCAGATGCCGGAGCCCGCCGTGATCCATTCGCCGGCGCGAAGCCTTCGCATGTCCATCGGCTGAGCAGCGTAGCCCGCACGGCGTTTCCCGGCGCCGCCGGGCCCCCCGCGGCGGGGAGCGCCGCAAGGGCCGACGGGCCGGGGCGCGCGGGATGCGCCTGCGAGGGAGTGGCGGCCCACGCGGCGGCTCGGACGGGGTTCGACAGCGGCCCGCCAGGTCCGCTCCATCCGAACTCGCCACGCAGGGTCCCACCAGGGAGACCCCCGGCCTAGGGGGTATCCCGGCCTCCCGGGGTTCGGTTATCCGTACGACCGCCCAGCGGAGCGACAGCCATCATTCCCGTGATGAGATCCGCGGCCCTACGCCTGCCCGTGGCCGGCGTCGCCTTCTTGGCGCTGGCGGACACGGCCATCGTGGTGCTGGCCCTCCCGCCGATTCTTCGCGAGCTCGACACGGACGTGGCCGGCGTGGCCGCCGTCCTCGGCGTCTACGCGGTCGTGCTCGCGCTCGCGCTGCCCGCGGCGGAGTGGGTCTGGCGACGGGTCGGCACGCGCGCCGTGGGGATCTCGGGCGTCGCGCTGTTCGCGGGCGGATCGCTGGCCTGCGCGCTCGCGGACACGCTCGACGCGCTCCTCGCCGGCCGCGCCGTCCAGGCCGCCGGCGGTGCCGCGCTGCTCGTGAGCGCGTACGCGCTGCTCTCGGCGGAGGAATACGGCCCGCGGCTCTGGCGGCTCGCGGCGCTGCTCGGCACCGCGGCCGGGCCGGCGATCGGCGGGGCGCTCACGCAGGCATTCGGCTGGCGCTCGATCTTCTTCCTGCAGGCGCCGGCGGCCCTCGTGGCGCTGCCGGGCTGCCTCGGCGCCGGAGCGGCGCCGGCCGAGAGCCGGGGGGCGATCCGCGGCGGGGCGCGCCCGCCGCGGCGGGGCCGGCGGGCCTGGCAGGAGGTGGAGGCGGAGGGTCTGGTGCGCCCCCGCTGGACGGTCGGGCGCGCACTCGCGCTGGGGCTCGTCTCGGGCGCCGTCGCCGCCGCCCTGTTCCTCACGGTGCTGCTGCTGATCAGCGGCTGGGGGATCGAGCCGCTCACGGCTGCGCTCGCCGTGACCGTGATGCCGCTCGCCGCGTTGGCGACGTACCGCGTCCGCGGCCCCGCGGGCATGCGCGCCGCCGGCGGCGCGCTGTTCGTGGCCGCCGGCAGTGCCGCGCTCGCGTTCGTGCCGACCGCCTCCGTCGCCTGGACGATCCTCCCCCAGCTGGCGGTCGGCGCCGGAATGGGGCTCGCGCTGCCGGCGCTCGGCGGGCGGCTCCTGCCTGAGCGCAGCGGTCGGGACGCCGCGGGCCTGCTCTCGATCCGCCACCTGGGCATCGCGCTCGCGCTCCTGATCCTGGCTCCGATCGCCCAGAACGAGCTCGACACGACCCTGGAGGAGACGCGCGAGCGCGGCGCCGCGATCATCCTCGACGCGTCCATCGACCCGCGCGTGAAGCTCGACATCGCCCCCGAGCTCTCGGAGAGCGTCGAGACGGAGGATCCGCGCGGCGGCCTGGAGCAGGTGTTCGCCGACGCCCGCGGTGAGGTCGACGACGACGAGTTGGCCGCCTATGACCAGCTCACCGAGCGCGCCGACGAGGTCCTGGTGGCGGGCGTCAACGACGGTTTCGCGACGGCGTTCCTGGTTGGCGCGGGCCTTGCCCTGCTCGCCGCCCTCATCCTTCTGCCGGCGGCCCTCGGCTACAGCCTCGTCGGCCTGCGCCCCGCGCTCGCGCTGGGGGCGGTCTGCCTGGCCGCCCTGGCGGTCGGCGCGTACGCGCTGGCCGCCGACCGCGAGCGCCCGGAGGAGGTCGTGATCGCCGACCCGTGCGAGGATCGCGACAACCCCGGCAGCGGCGGCATCACGGGCTTCCTGCAGGACGCCGCGCTGGTGGCGGTCGATGAGGTGGCCTGCAAGGCCGGCTCGTCGCGCGAGGAGCTCGTGCTCGCCATGGTGGACAAGGACGCGGCGCGGGAATACGAACGGCGCTACGGCGTGGACCCGCGTTCTGTGACCGACCTCGCCGGCAGCGTGCTGCCGTTCTGACCATGAATGCAAACGCGGCAGCGGTGCTATCGCGGCCGAGCCGCCGGCAGCGGCTGCGCCGGACGCTCGGGGCGCTCGCGCTCGCGGGGATCGCGGCCGGGGCAGCCATCGCCCTGCTGGGAGCGACCAGCGACCATCTCGACCTCCGCGCCCTCAGCGTCACACTGCTGGTCGCGAACGGCTGGGGCTTCATCGGCGTCGGGCTCTACGCGTGGTGGCGCCGGCCGGAGAACCGCTTCGGCGCGCTGATGGTCGTCGCCGGCTTCCTCTCGTTCGTGGCCGGCCTGCCGGTCTCGGACATACCGCTGGCGTTCACGCTCGGCGCGGCGCTGAGCGTGCTCTACCTGGCGGTGATCGTCCATCTGCTGCTCGCATTCCCCAGCGGACGGCTCGAATCCCAGTCCGACCGCGAGCTCGTGATCGGCACCTACGTCGTCGCCACGCTCGTCGTGATCCCGTCCTTCCTGTTTCTCGACTTCCGCTCGCACGACTGCGACGGCTGTCCCGACAACGTCCTCCTGATCGAAAACAGCGAGACGGCCGTGAACGTGATCGACGTGCTCACGAGCCTGGCCGGGATAGTGCTCGTGTTCTCGCTGGGCCGGACGCTGTGGCGGCGCTGGCGCGACGCCGCGCCGCGCCAGCGCCATGCGCTCGCACCGGTGCTGGTGGCCGGCGTCATCGCGTCGGTCGCGCTCGGGGTGGCGCTCGCCGGCGAGGTCGTCGGCATCACGCCGGTCGCGGAGCTCTTCGAGCTCGTCGGCATAGTCGGGATCGCGGCGGTGCCTTGGTGCTTCCTCGTCGGGCTGGCGCGCAGCGCGGCCACGCGGGTTGGCGCCGTCGGCGGGGTTGTCGGGAGCCTAGGTGCGTCGTCCCGACCCGAGGAGGTGCGCCAAACGCTTGCGAACGGGCTCGGCGACCCCACGCTCGCCCTCGCCTTCTGGATCCCCGAAACCGGCGGCTATGTGGACGACGACGGTCGCGAGCTCGAGCTGCCCGACCCGCTCGAACGCGGGGTCACGCCGGTCGAGCTGGACGGTCGCAGGGTCGCCGCCCTGATTCACGACCCCGCGCTGCTCGACGAGCCCGAGCTCGTGCGGGCGGTCGCGGACGCCGCGGCGCTCGCCCTGGAGCGGGCGCGTCTCGACGCCGAGCTGCGCGCCAAGCTCGAGGAGCTGAAGGCGTCGCGGACGCGCATCGTCGAGGCCGGCTACGCCGCGTCCCGCCGGCTCGAACGCGATCTGCACGACGGCGCTCAGCAGCGACTCGTATCGCTCGCGCTGGCGCTGCGCCTGGTCGAGGACAGGATGGCCGACGATCCGACCGCGGCGGCCCGGCTGCTCGCGGATGCGCGCGCGGAACTGAGCGAGGTGATGGACGAGCTGCGCGACTTCGCGCGCGGCCTGCACCCGGGCGTGCTCAGCACCCGCGGGCTCGACGCGGCCCTCGAGGCGCTCGCGGCGCGGGCCCCTCTGCCGGTCGAGGTGCGCGGGCGGCTGGACGAGCGACTGCCCGAGCGGATGGAGGCCGCCGCCTACTACGTGGTCGCCGAGGCGCTCACCAACGTCGCCAAGTACGCAGAGGCGGAGCGCGCCTGGATCGAGGTCGGCAGACGAAACGGCAACCTGGTCGTGGAGGTCGGCGACGACGGCCGCGGGGGCGCCGATCCGGCAGCCGGGACGGGCCTGCGCGGGCTGCGCGACCGGCTCGCCGCGCTTGACGGGAGCCTCGAGGTTGAGAGCGCGCGGAGCGGCGGCACGCGTGTGCGTGCCGCCATCCCCTGTTCGGCGCTCTAGCGCTGGTAGACGAGGATCGTCACGCCCTCGCCGACGGTCTTCGAGTCGGCCAGCTTCAGCGGCTTCTTGTCGCTCGTCTCGCCGAAGAGCCGCTTGCCACTGCCCAGCAGCACCGGAAACACCATCAGCCGCAGCTCGTCGACGAGGTCGCGCTCGAGCAGCTCCTGCACCAGCTGGACGCTGCCGTGCACGACGACGTCGCCCTCGTGCCGGTCGCGCACCTGCTCGACCGCCTCCGCGACGTCACCGTTGATGACCGTCGAGTTGGTCCACTCGGGATCGCTCAGCGTCGAGGAGACGACGTACTTGGGCATGTTGTTGAACTTGTCCGCGAACTCTCCGTCTCTCTGCGGCCACGCCTCGGCGAAGCCCTCGTAGGTGACGCGGCCGAGCAGAAGCGCCTCCGACTCCATGGTCTCGTCGAGCTTGAACGTGTTGCCCTCGTCGCCGCGGTCGATCTCGAAGCTCCAGCCGCTGTGCTTGAAGTCCTCGGAGCCGCCAGGGTCCTCCACGACGCCGTCCAGCGATATGAACTCGGTTACCACTATCCGTCCCATCTCAGTTCTCCTTGTTTCGACGCTTGTACCAGTGCGTCGAGCGAGCTCTCCGAGAATCGACAAGCGCCCTAGCGGGCCGCCTTCGCCGCCTTCACGGTGTTGACGAGCAGCATCGCCCGCGTCATCGGTCCCACCCCACCGGGCACGGGCGTGATCGCGCCCGCGCGCTCCTGCACGGCGTCGAAGTCGACGTCCCCGACGAGGCCGTCGTCGGTGCGGTTCGTGCCGACGTCGATCACGACGGCGCCCTCGCGCACCATGTCTGCGGTCACCAGACCCGGGGAGCCGACGGCCGCGATCAGCACGTCGGCCTCGCGACACACCGCGGGCAGGTCACGCGTGCGCGAGTGACCTTGCGTGACCGTCGCGTTTGCTGTGAGCAGCAGCTGGGCGACCGGCTTGCCCACGAGAATCGAGCGGCCGAGCACAACGGCCCGGGCGCCGGACAGCTCGACGCCGGCATCGGCGAGCAGCTCCATCACCCCGGCGGGCGTACAGGGGACGAGTGCCTCCGGGCGGGCGTGCATGAGGAGGCCCGCGTTGGCGGTTGTGAGCCCGTCGACGTCCTTCCCGGGGTCGATCAGCGAGATGAAGTCGTCCTGGTCGAGGTGTGCGGGCAGCGGCAGCTGGAGCAGGATGCCGTGGACACGCTCGTCCGCGTTGAGCGATTGGATCAGCTGCGCGAGCTCGCCGGCGCTCACGTCGGCGCCCGGCTCGTGATGGAACGACTCGATGCCGACCTCGGCGGAGTCCTCGCGCTTCATGCGGACATACACGGCGGAGGCTGGGTCGTCGCCGACCAGGATCGTCGCCAGTCCCGGCTTCGTCTCGAGGGCCGCGACCTCCGCCGCCACCTCGGCCTTGACCCGCGCGGCGACGGCCTTGCCGTCGATGATCGTGGCGGTCACGCGACGCGCCGCTTGAGCGGGGCGTAGTCCGCCATCAGCTTGCGCTCAGAGCCGTCGCCGGCGAAGCGGACCACCACGAGCCCGCCCGGCTCGATCCCGGTGACGACGCCGTCGCCAAACTGGGCATGCACGACGTCGTCGCCGAGCGCGAACGCGGCGCCGCCACCCCCGCCCGGCTCCGGGACCGACGCGCCCCCGCCCCAGGTGGCCGCCGCTGCCGGCCCAACCGGGGCGTCCTCGTCGCGGTCGGTCAACTCGAGCGGGATCTCGTCGATGAAGCGGCTGCGCAGGTTCCAGTCGCGGTTCCCGAAGAGCGCGCGCGTCCGGGCGTGCGTGAGGTAGAGCACCCGCTTGGCGCGGGTGATGCCGACGTACGCGAGCCTGCGCTCCTCCTCGAGGTCGCCCGATTCGATCGCGCGCATGTGCGGGAACACGCCGTCCTCGAGCCCGATGATGAAGACGATCCCGAACTCGAGCCCCTTGGCGTTGTGCATCGTCATGAGCGTGACGATGCCCTGCTCGTCGCGCAGGTTGTCCTGCTCGGAGAACAGCGCGATCTGCTGGAGGAACTCCTCGACCGAGGCCTCCTCGGAGGCGGCGTCGTACTCGCGCGCCACCCCCACGAGCTCCTCGAGGTTCTCGAGCCGCACCTGCGACTCGACGGTGCGCTCCGCCCGCAGGGCTTCGGTGTAGCCGGTCTCGTCGAGCGTCTCGGAGAGAAGATCGCCGACGCCCGCGCCGCCCTCGGCTCTTTCGCGCAGGCGCTCCATCACCGACATGAACCGGCCCACGGCCTTGACGGCCGCGGTTCCGAGGCCGGGCACCTTGTCCGGCTCCGCGGCGATGCTCCAGACGGGCTCGCCGATCGTGCTTGCGTAGTTCGTTATGCGGGCCTGCGACGTCTGGCCGATGCCGCGCTTCGGCTCGTTCACCACGCGTCCGAAGGCGACCGTGTCCGAGGGGTTCACGAGCAGCGTGAGGTAGGCCAGCGCGTCCTTGATCTCCCTGCGCTCGTAGAAGCGGGTGCCGCCGATCACCTGGTAGCCGACGCCGTAGCGGACGAGCATGTCCTCGAGCACGCGGCTCTGGGCGTTCGTCCGGTAGAAGACCGCGATCTCGTCGCGCGACTCGCCCTGGTCCACGAGCCGCTCGATCTCGGAGACGACGAAGCGGGCCTCGGCGTGCTCGTCCTCGAGCTCGCGCACGTGCACCGGCTCGCCCTCCCCCAGCTCGGACCAGAGGAACTTGTCCTTGCGCGCGCGGTTGTTGGCGATCACCGCGTTGGACGCATTCAGGATCGTCTGCGTCGAGCGGTAGTTCTGCTCGAGCTTGACGACCTGGGCGTCCGGAAAGTCGTCCTCGAAGTCGAGGATGTTGCGGATGTCGGCGCCGCGGAAGCGGTAGATCGATTGGTCGTCGTCGCCCACCACGCACAGGTTGCGGTGCTCCTCGCACAGCAGCTGCAGCCAGCGGTACTGCGCGCGGTTGGTGTCCTGGTACTCGTCGACCAGCACGTGCCGGAACGAGCGGCGGTAGCGCTCGAGCACCTCGGGGAACAGCTCGAAGAGGTTCACGCAGCGGAAGAGCAGGTCGTCGAAATCCATCGCGTTGGCGGCGTGAATGCGTTTCTCGTAGAGCTCGTAGACGTCGGCCGCGGTCTGCTCGAAGAAGCTCGAGACCTTGATCCGGTAGGCCTCGGCGTCCAGCAGACCGTTCTTGGCGTCCGAGATCTGGCGGCGGATCCCGCGCGGCGCGAAGCGCTTTGGATCGATGTCGAGCTCCTCGGCGCAGTTCTTCACGAGCCGCAGCGAGTCCTGCTCGTCGTAGATCGTGAAGCCGCGCGTGTAGCCGAGCCGCTCGGCGTCGCTGCGAAGCATGCGTGCGCAGGCCGAGTGGAAGGTCATCACCCACATGGCTCTGGCGCGGCCCCCGACGAGCGCCTCGACGCGCTCGCGCATCTCCTGCGCCGCCTTGTTCGTGAACGTGATGGCCAGGATCTCGCTGTGCCGCGCCTGGCCGCTCCCCACCAGGTGGGCGATGCGGTGCGTGAGCACGCGGGTCTTGCCCGAGCCCGCCCCGGCGAGGATCAGGAGCGGACCCTCGCCGTGGAGCACGGCCTCCCGCTGAGGGCCGTTGAGGCCCTCGAGCAGGGAGTCGGTGGCGGCCGGGGAGCTCACCCGGCCAACGATAGATGGGTCAGCGGCGGGTGCCGACGACCAGCAGGTAGGGGCGCGGCTGGAGCACGCCGCCGTTGCCGCGGAACTGGTCGAAGTACGCGTTCCAGTCCCGGCGGAGCGACTCGCGGCGCTCCTCGTCGAGCCCGTCCACCAGCGTCTTGGTCGGCCCGTAGGAGGTCGCGAAGAGCTCCCAGATCTCCTCCGACGAGCTGCCGGGCTGCGGGCAGTCGCCGGCCTCGAAGCGAAGCTCGAACGCGTCGCCTAGGAGCTCGCTCACATGGTCCTCGTCGCCCCACTCGAACGGGTTTCCGACACCGTCGGGACGCGGCGGCTGGTACGCGGCCATCACCTTGAAGAACTCGGCGACGCCGCGCTCAGGGTGCCAGGTCACCAGTCCGAGACGCCCACCGGGCTTGCAAACCCGCGCGAGCTCGCGCGCCACGGCGCCGTGGTCGGGCGCGAACATCACGCCGAAGGTCGAGGTGACGGTGTCGAAGCTCGCGTCCTCGTAGGGCAGCGCCTCGGCGTCGCCGACCTCGAACGTGATCTCCAAATCCTCGGCGGCAGCCTTGGCGCGCGCCGTCTCGATCAGCTCCGGCGCCAGGTCGAGCCCGGTCACCTGCGCTCCCGCGCGGGCGGCGGGACGGGCGATCTCGCCCGTGCCGGTGGCGATGTCGAGCCAGCGCTCGCCCGGCTGGGGCGGCAGGGAGCGGAACAGGTGATCGTGCGCCACCGTCAGGTGCTCGCTCACGCGCTCGTAGGGCCCGTTGCCCCACATCACGCTCTGCTTCGCCTTCAGTTCCTCAAATGCCATCTGTACCTCCGTGGTCGATTCGGACTGCGAGAGTGTGAGCCACCGGCTGGCGCGGTGCATGAGTACTCACAGCGCCGTCAAGCCTAGCCCGGCTAGAGGTCGCGGCGGGCAAAGGCGGCTCGCGCGGCGAAGCCAACGAGGCCGAGGTACCCGAGCGTCCAGACCCAGAGCAACGGCCCGCCCTCCTGCGCCCCGCCAAACGGGCCGAGGCGGACGACGACACCCGTGACGCCGCGCACATCTTCGGTAAGGGCATTGAGACCGTCCTGATAGAGCGCTTCGAAGGGAAGCAGCCAGGCGCTCACCTGCGCGACCGTCTCGAGCGTGTCCACGCTCAGGGCGTCGCCGATCTGGCCGAGGAGCCCGGCCGCAAGGCCCGCACCGAACAGCATCAGGACGGCGATCCCGTTGGCCGTCGCCGACAGGAACACCGAGCCGAGGAGCGACAGCGCCGCGATCACCAGCACGGCCGCAACGAGGCCGAAACCCGGGAGGACAGGGCTGTCGGGCCACCAGCCGCCGGTGATGCCGGTTATCAGCAGGGACGCCGTGTACATCGCCGCCACGTAGGCCGCGCAGACCACGGCCGCGCCGCCGAAGCGTCCGAGCAGGAGGCTGGTGCGGCCCACTGGCCGCACCACGAGCGGCTGGAGAAGTCCGCGCTCGGCGTCGCCGCGCACCGCCCCCAGCGTCAGGAAGGCGGCGAGCACTGCCCCCAGAAACAGCGTTGTGAACATCGCGAGGCCGAAGAGCGTCGAGCCGGTCAGCACCTGCTCGTCGAGCGGATCCTCACCCGCGAAGTCGTCCACCTCGCGAAACGCGACCTCGGCGCCGAGCGTGTAGAGGGCGAGAAACAACACGGTCAGCACGAGCACGACAGGGATCACGCGCCGGCGCACGCATTCCTGCATGGCATAACGTGCGACGACGAGCGCGCCGGTCAAGCGGCGTCCTCCGCGGGGGCGGCCGCCGGCACGATAGCCCGCGCCCACCGCCTCGAGGTAGGCGTCCTCGAGCGTCGACGAGAGGATCCGCACCTCGTAGATCTCCTCGCCCTGCGCAACCAGCGCCGCCACGATGCCGGGCACCTCCTCGCGCGCGGCGCGCGGGTAGCTGAGCAGCCCGCTCCCCGTATGGATCTCGACGCCGTGAGGCCGAGCCAGCTCGGCGGGCGTTCCGCCCGCGACGATGCGTCCGCCGTTGAGGATCGCCACGCGGTCGCATACGAGCTCAACCTCGCTCAGGAGGTGCGAGCTCAGGACCACGGCCACGCCACGGTCACGCACCCGCGTGAGCAGGTCGCGGACGATGCGGCGCCCTACGGGGTCAAGCGCACTTGTCGGCTCGTCGAGCATCAGCAGCCGCGGCTGCCCCACCAGCGCTTGCGCGATGCCGAGCCGCTGCTGCATGCCCTTCGACATCGCGTCGACGCGCGTGGCCTGCGCGTGGTCCAGCTCGACCAACTCGAGCAGCTCCGTGCGCTCGCGCGGTCCGCCCTCCGAGCCGGCCAGCGACTGGTGGAGCGCAAGCAGCTCGTCGGCAGAGAGCCAGTCCGGGAAGCGGAAGAGCTCGGCCAGGTACCCGATTGCCGAGCGCGCTCTTGTGGACCCGGCCGGCGCGCCCTCCACCTCCGCGTGCCCGGAGCAAGCCCGAACGAGCCCGCAGGCGATCTTCGTGAGCGTGGACTTGCCGGCTCCGTTCGGCCCGAGCAGGCCGAGCAGCTCGCCGGGCTCGACCTCGAGGTCGACACTCGCGAGCGCGGTCGTGGCGCCGTAGCGCTTGCTGAGCTGACGACAGGCGAAAGCGGGCGCCACCGGGAGGAGTGTAGGAAGCTGGGCGCAATGGGACTCACGGACGAGGTGCGGCGGTCCTGCCGTGCGATTGCCGAGGGTGCGCGCTTCGTGTCAATCGACCTCGAGCGCCTTGGCGAGGTTGAGCCGTCGGCCCCGCCTGAGCTCGACCCCGAACGGCACTTCCTCGAGGGCACGCCCGACGACGTGGCCGCGTACATGCTCACGCTCGACGCGATCAACTTCGGCTCGGGCTGGTTCCCGACCCTGCGCAAGCGGCCGGGCTGCTCGGGGTATTTCACGGTGGCGTGGGCGCTCGCCGACTTCTATCGGGCCGGGGAGCGCTGGTCTCCCGCGGCTTTGCGCCGATTGACCGCCGCGGAGGTCGGCAGCCGTGCTCGGGCAGGATCCCGAGGCACGAGCTCATGGGCCTGTATGCCGCCGCTCTGCGCTCCCTCGGGGAGTTCCTGGGAGAGCGAAGCGCACTGCAGCTGGTGAGGGGGGTGTCAGGGTCGGCGGAGCGGTTGGCCTCGGAGCTCGCTTCCATGCCCTTCTTTGCCGATGTCGGGTTCTGGAAGCGGGCGCAGATCGTGCCCAATGACCTCGCTCTGGCGGGCGTGGCCTCGTTCTCCGACCTCGACCGATTGACGATCTTCGCCGACAACCTCGTCCCGCACGTACTGCGCGTGGACGGGGTACTGCGCTACGACCCGTCGCTGGCCGCCCGCATCGACGCGGGCGAGCTGCTACCGCGGGGGCAGGAGGAGCGCGAGATCCGCGCCTGCGCGGTTCACGCCTGCGAGCTGATCGCGGGGCGGGTTGGCATCCCGCCGCGGATACTCGACACCTGGCTCTGGAACCGCGGCCAGGCGCCCGAGTACAAGGCGACCCCGCGCCACCGGACGCGGACGGTCTACTACTGAGCGTCGTAGAGCAGGCGGAGCCTGCGGCCGGGTTTCCGCCGGCGTGTGGATGATCTGGTCGTGGGTGAAGCGCCGGACGTTGTAGCCGTGCATGGCGAGGTCGATGTCGCGGCGGCGATCGTGCTCGAAGGCGCGTTTCGTGTGGTGGGGGCCGTAGCCGTCGGCCTCGATCACGAGCCGCTTGTCGCGCCAAAGGAAGTCGGCCTCGTAGCCATGGAGCGGCTCGTTGACCTCTGGGTCCGGTAGCCCGACCCGCCGAACTATGGCCAGGAACGCCTCCTCGAGCTCGGATCGGGTGATAGTGCCGGGCCGCTGCGTCGCCATGAGCTCGCGCAGCACGCCCGTCGGCCGTCCGTTCGCCCGGCGGAGGGCGTCCTCGAGCGCGCCCGGAGCCAGGAGCCGCCGGACATACGCCTGCTCGAGCGCCCGCTCGGCCTGCCGCGCCGGGCGGGTTGCAGCGAGATCGACGACCGTGCGCGCCACCGTGGTCACCGGCAGGCCGTCGATCACCGTCATGTCGCGCGGATCCAGCCGCCTGACAACGTGCAGGTCTATGCCGCGCCGGCGAGCGCGGCCGCCCTGCGCCTCCACCGTCACGTCGACGGCGGCCCGTGCGGTCGCCAGCAACCCAAGGTGGGCCGCGGCGGAGCGGTGACTCAGGACCGCACCCGGGCCGCAGGCGAAAACTGCAGCAATGAGGATGCCCTCGGGGCGCAGCCGGTCGTGGCCCCAGGCGTAGACGCCACGGTGCACCGGCAGGAGGCGGCCGGCGGCGACGCGCCGCGACATCATCGTGCGATTCATCCCGCAGTCGAGGAGCTGCTGCGCGGTGACCACCCCCCACTGCCCCAGCGCAACGGCCGCCGCCAATCGATCCGCGAGGCCCCATGACGGCGCTGCCTCGGGTTTGTACGCACTATGTGTACAAAGCCGAGGCACCCGGCCATCGTGCCCGGTGATGTGTCACCGCGGGGTGAACTATGTGACGGTCCTGAGAAAAGAGGCGTCAGCCGCCGGTGCTGTCCGGGCCGCGGCGGCTCTTCAGCGGCTTGACCTCGGCGCTCTGGGGCTTCCGGCCCGTGAGATCGGCCAGCTGCTCCTCGACCTCGGTCAGACGGTTGGCGAGCCCACGGATCGCGTCGGCGACCGGGTCCGGCAGGTGGATCCAGTCGGCGTCGGGGCCGGAGGGCTTCTTGCCGTCCACGCGCACCGGGTGGCCGGGATTGCCGACCACGGTCGAGTTCGGCGGCACGTCGTGGATCACCACCGAGTTCGCGCCGATCTTCGACCGCTTGCCGACCTCGATGGGGCCGAGCAGCTTCGAGCCGGCGCCGATCATCACCTCGTCGCCCACCGTCGGGTGGCGCTTGCCGCGGGCGAAGCCGGTCCCGCCGAGCGTGACGCCCTGGTACATCGTCACGTCGTCGCCCACCTCGGCCGTCTCGCCGATCACGACGCCGGCGCCGTGGTCGATGAAGAGGCCGCGGCCGATCTTCGCCGCCGGGTGGATCTCGATGCCGGTGAGCACCCTCGTGACGTTCGCCAGCACCCGTGGCGCCAGCGGGACGCCGGCCTGGTGCATGGCGTGCGTGATCCGGTGCGAGAGCAGAGCCTGGACACCGCCGTAGGTGAGGAGCGTCTCCACTCTGCCGACGCTGCGCGCGGCCGGGTCGCGCTCCTGTGCGGCCGTCAGGTCCTCTCGCAGCTCGCGGGTGACCCGGCGAAACGTCCGCACGCCGATCACGGGGCGAAGAAAGGCGTGCTCACGTAGCGCTCGCCGGAGTCGGGAATGATCACCACCACTCGCTTGCCGCGCATCTCGGGCCGCGAGCCCACCTGGATGGCAGCCCAGAGAGCAGCGCCGCCGGAGATCCCTGCGAGAACCCCTTCGCGACGGGCGCAGAGGCGCGCGACGTCGAGCGCGTCCTCGTCGTCCACCGGCACGATCTCGTCGTAGACCTCGGTGTTGAGCACCTCGGGCACAAAGCCCGGGCCGATGCCTTGGATCTTGTGCGGGCCCGGGTCGCCGCCCGAGAGCACCGCCGAGGTCCTCGGCTCGACCGCCACCACGTACAGGTCGGGATTGCGCTCCCTCAAGCGCTCGCCGCAGCCTGTGATCGTGCCGCCGGTGCCAACCCCGGCGACGAGGACGTCCACCTTGCCCTCCAGGTCCCGCCAGATCTCCTCGGCCGTCGTCCGTCTGTGGATCTCGGGGTTCGCGGGATTCGAGAACTGGTTCGGGACGTAGCAGTTGCCGCGCTCGCGGCAGATGCGGCGCGCCTCTTCGACCGCCTCGTTCATGCCGCCCATCGACTCCACGAGGACCACCTCGGCGCCGTACAGCCGCAGCAGGTTCTCGCGTTCGCGGCTCATGCCCTGGGGCATCGTGATCACGAGGTCGTAGCCCTTGGCGGCGCACACGAACGCAAGCGCGAGACCCGTGTTGCCGGAGGTCGACTCCACGATCGTGTTGCGGCCCGGCTCGATCCGGCCCTCGGCCTCGGCGGCGTCGATCATCGACACGCCGATCCGGTCCTTGACGCTGCCACCGGGGTTGTAGGCCTCGAGCTTGGCGACCAACTCCGCGCCGCAGTCGGGTGCCACCCGTGTCAGCCGGATCATCGGCGTGTCGCCGACGATGTCGGCCAGGTTGTCCGGGATCGTCCGGGTGGGAGGCGAGACGGTCATCCGCGACGAGGGTACCCGTCGCCTCGCCGGAGAATGGGAACGGCGGCTAGGACTCCCGCTTGTGCGCGCCGCGCCGGTGCGTCAGCCCGTCCAGCAGGACCTCGATCGGCGATTGCTTGTTTGTCCGCTCCAGCTGCTCGCGGATCTGGTGCACGTCGTCGGTGGTTGAAGAGACCTGCTGAGTGGCTGAGCCGAGCCCGTTGGCCACCTGCCCGAGCGCCTCGGCGAGTTGCTCGAGCCCGCTCTTGCGCCCGACCGAGAGTCCGAGGATCTTGCGCCGCCGCAGCGGCAGCACGCCGCGACGCTTCGACCCGAGCTGCGACCCGAGGACCAACCCCCCTGCCAAGGCCACTGCCGTGGTCCCCGCGGCGACCAGCGGGCCCTTCGCCCGGCCGGCCGCCTGCGTAACGGTGTCGCCCGCCTGCCTGACCTTGGTGACCGGGCCGGCCGCGGCGTTGCCGTCGGTCGAGGCGCTGGATCTGGTGGGCGTGGCCGCCATACGCCGGGCTAGCTCAGGATCTTGCCGATGCGCTCGGCCTGGCCGCCCACTCGCTCGATGTCCTTCGAGACCGTCTTCGACGTCTCCCCGAACTGCTTGCTGGCCTTGCCGACGCTCTTGGCCACGGACTTGACATCGACCGACGGCTTGCCGAGCGAGCGCGGAACCGAGATACCGAGGACCGTCTTGCGGCTCATCCGGTTGCGGAGCACCAGCCCGCCGGCGACGCCAACGGCGGTCGCCCCGACCGCGAGTGCCGGCCCCTTGGCCTTGTCCGCGACCTGCTTGATCGTCCCGACGACACCGTTGCTGCTCCCGCTCGCGTTGCTGCGGCTGGCGGTGGCGCGGCTTGCCTTGCTCCGGCTTGCGTTGCTGCGGCTCGCGTTGCCACTGCTCGCTCTGCTGCGGCTCTGAGTGCTCCGCTTCGCGGACTGCCCGCGCGCGCCGCTGCTGCTGCTGCGACTGCGGGTGGCAGCCGCGGACTTCGTGCGCGCCGTGCCGCCCGAGGAACGGGACGAGCCGCTACGCGACGAACGGGCCTTCGAGCCTGTGGATCCTGTCGTCTTGGCCTTCGACTGCGAGCCGTTCGACGAGCTGCTCCGGTTCTGTTTGCTGCGCGAGGCCGCCCTGCTGTTGCTGGCCATCCGTCATCCCTCTCCGATCGAGGACATTCCTCACGCTCCCGTTACCCGCCTGGCGGCGCGATAACCCACCACGCGCGGCGTGTTGTTCAGATGTGGTACGTCGGAGCGCTCAGCCGATCGTATACGCCCGGCTGGGCCGTCGCGAATGCTGGGTGATGCGGTGCGCTCCGAACCGCGCGGCCGCGAGTCGCTGAGCTACCCGTTCGGCGCGAAATCGGCCACGAACACCACCGGCTTAGGCGACTTCGCGTCAAGCGGGTCGTTGCCGCCGTCGGCGGCGCGAGCGCAGGGCAAGCCAGCCATTTCGAAGCGGAACCCAAGCTCTTGGGGGCCTCTGGTGGGGTCCGCCCCGCCGCCCTGGGCGCTGGCCGGTCCCGCCGCCGCGAGGAGCCCCGCCACGACGCCGAGGGTTGCGACCGACCGCTTGAGATTGCTGCTGAACATGGTGTTGTCCTTCCGGGGGTGGGGTGCTGTCGGCGGGTATGACCCCCGGACGGCGGAGAAGGTTGGCGGTTTGGCTCGTGGCGCAGATGGCGGAGGCGGGCCGCGCGGGATGCCGCCCGCGTTCTGAGCACCCCTAACCAGCGTCTGAGGATCGCCGCCTGCCAGTTCCCGCCAAGTCTTCGAACTGTCCGCGTCGAGCGGTGGCCTCAGTCCTCGTCGTCGCCGTCGTCATCATCATCGTCGTCGGCCCCGCCGCCCGTGCTGTCCTGGACGACGATGTCACCCGTGACCTCGTCTGTGGGCTCTCTCGGGTCCCCGCAGGCGGGCGTGTTCGCCGGGGGACCCGCGGGCAGAAGGATCGCGGGATACCCCGTCCAGTCGATCAGGTCTGGTGCGGGCGGTGTGTTGTCCACCACCGTGAACGCGAGACCCCTCCCGATGTCGCTGGGGAAACTCGAGGCGGTGATGGTGCCGCCGACCGAGGCGCGGTTGCCGGTGACCTGCAGGCAAGTGACCTGTCCCTCGGAACTGAACGGCAGAGACTCCCAGAAAAACGTGCCCGTCGGGTTCTCACCGAGCGGACCGCTGCTGGCATTGAAGGCGAAATCCAAACGGGCAGGAACGGAGCACCGCCCGAACGCCGGTGGATCGGCCGCGGCTCCGGCGGTCACGATCACCTTGGCCTGAAGCCTGTCGCGCAGCTTGAGACGCGCGAAGGCCTTGCGGGTGAGCTTCAGCTTCACCAGCTTCGACTGTCCGGCCCCAAGAGCCACAGCCTTGCTGCCGAACAGCTTGCCCTTGCGCCGTAGCTCGACCGTCGCGGTGGAGCCCTTGTTCGCCGGGCCGGTCACGCGCACCGCGGCGACACGCTGGCGGTTCACGCGCACGGCCTTCGTGGACGTCTGCACCACCGACGTGGACGCCGGCACCACCGACGCGCAGAAGGCGCGATCCCCTCCACCTCCAACGTCGTCGTCATCGTCACCGTCGTCGTCGTCACCGTCGTCGTCGTCACGCGTCGTCGTCGTCAGCGTCGTCGTCGTCGTCACCGTCGTCGTGTTCGTCGCCGCCGGACCCCGCCGATGGCGGGCCGTTCTGACCCAGGGCATTCTCCGCCAGCATCCCTACAGACGAGGTGAGTCCGGTTGCCCAAGCGACACCGGGTCCCAACGCCATGAGCGCCGCCACCAGCGCCCCCAACAGCCACAGCCGCGCGATCCGTCTCATCGCAACACCCTCCTGCTCCATAAGGAGCGTTCGAACGATGCGCCTCCCGATGGGTCTACCAGAACGCGACATTCATCACAAGGGTTGCCGGACCTGTGAGAAGTCTCCGCGGGGACGGATTTGGCTTTGTAGAGCCAGATTTGGCTCTGCGCCTACCCCGCTCTTAGATGTAATACATCGGCGCAGCCGCCGACTCCGCCTCGCGCTCGGCCACCGCGGCGATCGTCGCCGCGCCGAGCACGTTCTTGACGGCGTCGACCGCCTCGGTCCAGATCGGGCCGGACGCGGCCGCATCCGTGCCGAGCTCCCCCTCCAGCAACTCGACCACCTCGAGCACCGTCACGTCCTCGGGCGGCCGCGCGAAGAAGTAGCCGCCCTTGACGCCGCGCTGGGACTGCAGGATTCCCGAGCGGCGCAGCGTCGCGAACAGGCCCTCGAGGAACTGGACCGGTATGTCGCGCGCCCGCGCTATCTCGCCGATGGGCACGGGCGCGGAGCCGCCGCGCCGGGCCAGCTCGGTGAGCGCGCGCACGGCATAGGGCGATTTGGTGGTTATCACCAGCAAGGCGTGTGACTTTACGGTATGCATATGCCGCCGTTCCGGCGCCTCGACCTCTGGCTCCCGCCACTCGCACTGATGGCGGCGATCTTCTACTTCTCGGCTCAGCCGAGCCTCGAGCTCGGGCTCGGCCCGCTCGAGCTCGTCGGTCGCAAGCTCGTCCACTTCGCCGAGTACGCGCTGCTGTGCCTGCTCTGGTGGCGCGCCTTCGAGCCGGGGCTCGGCCCGCGGCGCGCCGCCCTGCTCGCGTTCGCCATCACGACCGCCTATGCGGCGACGGACGAGCTCCATCAGTCCTTCATCGAGGGCCGTCACGGAACGCCGGTCGACTGGCTCATCGACACCGCCGGCGCCGGGCTCATGGCGCTCGTCGTGCGCTCCGGGCTGCGCCGCGGGGCGGCCGCCTGATGCTGCGCCGGCTGCCGATCGGGTCGGCCATGCCGGTCCTCGTCTTCGCGGTAACGCGTGCGGTGGGGACCGTGCTGGCGTTCGGGGCGATCCTTGTGTTCGGGATTCCCGACAGCACGAACGCCGCGCTCGTCGTCGGCTGCGTGGCGGTGCCATGGACGCTGCTCGTGCTGCTCCTGGCGCGCCGGAACCCCGAGGCCGCGCTCAGTCCGCTCATTCCGCTGGTGGACTTCACCCTGTTGGTGCTGCTCGAGGTCGTGGCGCCGGCCACGGTTGGGGCCGTGCGGGTCGCCGCACTCTTCCTCGTGGCCTCGCACGCGCATTTTCAGGGGGAGCGTCGCGGCATGGCGGTCGCGGCGCTGGGCTCGGTCGCGCTCGTAGCTGCCACCCAGATCCGCGGGGACGAGCCCATGGACAGCGCCGTGTTCGGCTTCTACGAAACCGTGTTCGTGATAACGGCGCTCGCAACCGCCGTCGTCGTCGGGTCGCTCCGCACCGCGGAGTCCGCATCGCGGCTGAGGGCCCGCGGCCTCTCCCGCCGGACGATCCAGGCCGAGAGCCAGGTGCGTCGCCGCGTGGCGGAGGCGATCCACGACGGCCCGGTGCAGGAGCTGATCGGGCTCGACATGATCCTGTCGGCAGCCGGGCAGGCCGCCGGCCGCGGGCGCAGCGAAGAAACCTCCGCGCTTATCCAGGAGGCGCGCGAACTCGCGACTCGCAACATCACCGCGCTGCGGGACGAGATCGTGGACCTGGGCCCGTATGCGTTTCAGGAGCTCAGCTTCGACCAGGCCGTCGAGAACTGCATACCGGTGTGGCGCCGGCGCTACGACTTCGAGGTGATGGCGACGATCGAGCGCCTCGAGCTGCCCTCCGAGATGGCGGGCGACCTCTTCCGGATCGTGCAGGAGGCCGTGGTCAACGCCGGCCGGCATGCCCACGCCGATGCCGTATCGATCAACCTGCGCCGGACGGACAAGCACGTCGAGCTGCGGGTGACCGACAACGGCCGCGGCTTTGGGACGAGCGACCCGCTCAACTCGACCGAGCCCGGCCACCTCGGGCTCGCGAGCATGCGCGAGCGCGCCGAGCTGCTGGACGGGCTTCTCGACGTCGCGAGCTCGGACCGCGGAACCAGGGTGCTCGTGAGGGTGCCACTTCGCCGTCCGCCCGCCGACGTGAGATAGTCGGACGACCGTGCGGCGCGCACTCCTGGTCGCAATCGCTGCCGCGACGCTGGCCGCTCCGGCCCCGGCCGGCGCGGCCGACTGCGTCACCTACCCCGGCGACGACGCTTCGGCGCAGGCGCTCGCGGCTTGGATGGCCTATGGGGCGGAGCTCCGCGGGGTGCCGGGCGAGCTGCCCGTGATGGGGGCGCTCGTCGAGTCCGGGCTGAAGAATCTCACGTACGGCGACCAGGACAGCGTCGGCTTCTTCGCGATGCGGATGGGCATCTGGAATCAGGGCGAGTACGCGGGGTATCCGACCAACCCTCCGCTCCAGCTCGACTGGTTTCTCGACCAGGCGCTCGCGCTACTCGCAGCGAGGCGCCCCACCGACCCCGGCTATGGCGCAAGCGAGCAGCGATACGGAGAGTGGGCGGCGGACATCCTGCGGCCCGCCCAGCAGTTTCGGGACCGCTATCAGCTGCGGCTCGACGAGGCCCGTGCCCTGATCGGCCCGGGCTGCATTCCGGATGGCGCGGCGCCGCCTCCGATCCCAGCGCCGATCCCGCCGCCGGATCTGATCGCGCCCACCGCGAGGCTTGACCGCGCGCGCGTGCTCGCGCGCCTGCGCGGCGTGTCGATCGCCGTGACATGCCCGGCCGAGACCTGCGCCGCCTCGGCCGAAGCACGCATATCGCTGCCCGGAGCGGCGCGCACCTACCGGGTGAGCTCGCGCCCGCGCAACCTGGCGGCGGGGACGACCGAACGGCTCACACTGCGCTTCGGCCGGAGGCTGCGCGCCGCCCTCGGGCGCCAGAAGCGGCGCGGTCGGCACGCGCGGGCCGCGCTGACGATCACCGCCGCCGACGCAGCCGGCAACAGCACGTCCGAGCAGCGCCGCGTCCGGATCTTCTAGATCCAGCCGCGCTCGGTGGCGATCAGGACCGCCTGGGCGCGGTCGACGGCGCCGAGCTTCGCGTAAGTGTTGTGCAGGTGCGTGCGCACCGTGCTCGTGGAGAGCTCGAGCTCGTGAGCGATCTGCTTGTAGACCTTGCCCTCCGCCAGGCACCTCAGCACCTCGACCTCACGGGGCGAGAGCGGACAGGGATCGACGTTGCGCTTGACCGCACCGTTGCCCTGCGGCAGCTCGTACATCACTGCGCGGAGCTGTTCGATCGACAGGCCGACGGCGCGCGCCGCCTGCAGCAGCTGCTTGGGGTTCACGGGTTGCCCGTGGCCGTAGTGGGCCAGCATGTCCGCGAGGCGCACGATCGCGGCCTCGCCTACTGCGTCGTCGGCATGGTGGCGCTCGATCGTCGTGGCGAGCCGGTCCGGCAGCGCCCAGCGTCGCGCCAGCACGCCGCCCACAAGCGCGTGGTCCACGCCGAGCTCGAGGCGCTCGCGGTGGATCCGCTCCTCAGGGGTGCGCGCATTCAGGTGCACCCCGCCGGGATAGCTCGGATAGGCGTGGGTCAGCACGAGCTTGCCGATGTCATGGAGGAGCGCCGAGCAGAGCAGCTCGTCGCGGTCCTCGCACTCGAGCTCGCGCGCCAGGCGGTCGGCGGCTGCCTGCGTGGCCACGGCGTGGAGCCGGAAGCGCTCCGGCATCAGGTCCCAACCGGGGGTCCGCTCGAAGAAGTCGAAGGTGGTCGTGCGCGCGGCGAGCGTCTCGACGCCCTCCGGCGAGAGGATCTCGACGGCCGACGGGATGCTCGCGATCTTGCCCTTCTTGCGCTGCCCGTTCCGGTTGGCGATCCGCAGCACGGTGATGACGAGCGCTACATCGGACTCGACAGCCGCCACCACCTCGCCAACGGACGCCCGGTCCTCACGCACCACGCGCAGGACGCGGTTGCGGGACTCCGCCAGCGCCGGGAACACCTCGAGGGCCTCGAACGCCGCGGTAAGGCGGCGACCGTGGCCTTCGTTGTGGCGCGGCGCGGCCTGTTCGCGGCCGGCGGGCTGTGAGAGAGCTGCTTCCATGGGATTCGGACTGCGTCAACACCGCTATCGGCACGGCTGGCCCAAACATTGAGAGTGAATCGCTAACTCGCCGCGACGTCTGCGTGGCTGAGCGCGGCGTCGATGCGTGCGAGCGTCTCCTCCCGGCCCAGGGCCGCGACGGATTCGAAGATCCCCGGCGACACCGTCGTGCCCGTGATCGCCACCCGGATCGGCTGGAAGACGTCCTTGGGCTTGACCTCGAGACGCTCCACCACACCGCGCAGCGCGCGCTCGACCTCATCGGTGTCGAACGGCTCACCGGCCTCCTCGAGCGCAGCCCGGGCGGCCCGCAGACGCTCGGGAGCGCCGTCCGACATCACCTTGGTCCAGGCTTTCTCGTCGTAGCCCGCCGGGCGCTCCACGAGAAAGCCGGCCAGCGGCCAGAAGTCGGAAAGCGTCTGCATCTTCTCCTGGCTGATTGCCACGGCCTCGGGCGGGACCGCGCGGCCGCTCAGCGCCTCGAGGCGCGCGCGCAGGTCCTCGGGATCCAGCTCGCGCAGGTAGCGGCCGTTCATCCAGCGCAGCTTCTGTTCGTCGAACACGGCCGGATTCCTCGACACCCGCGCGAGGTCGAAGCGCTCGACCAGCTCGTCGGTGGTCATGAACGTGGTCGACTCGTCGTAGCCCCAGCCGAGCAGCGAGACGTAGTTGCGCACCGCCTCCGGCAGGTAGCCCGTGTCGCGGAGCTCCTGCACCGAGGCCGCGCCGTGCCGCTTGGAGAGCTTCTTGCCGTCCGGTCCATGGAGGAGCGGCAGGTGCGCGTACTGCGGCGGCTCCGCGCCGAGCGCGCGCAGGATCATCACCTGGCGGGGCGTGTTCGAGATGTGGTCGTCGCCGCGCACCACGTGCGTGATCTCCATGTCGCGGTCGTCGACCGCCACCGCGAGGTTGTAGAGCGGGCTGCCGTCCGAGCGGCGGATCACGAAGTCGTCGATCGCCGAGTGCGGGAACGTGATGTCGCCTCGGATCACGTCGTGAACGACGGTCTCGCCCTCGTCCGGCACCCGCAGCCGAACCGCCCCCTCGTCCTCGTAGGCGGCCCCGGAGTCGAGCAGGTGCTGGATGGCGGCGGTGTGCTCGGGCCGGCGCTCTGCCTGCGAGATCGGCCCCTCGTCCCAGTCGAGCTCGAGCCAGCGCAGCGCGTCGAGGATCTGCTCCACGTTCTCCGGGGTGGAGCGCTCGCGGTCGGTGTCCTCGATGCGCAGCACGAACGTCCCGCCCGATCCGCGTGCCAGAAGCCAGTTGTACAGTGCCGTCCTCGCGCCGCCGATGTGGAGCACGCCCGTCGGGCTGGGTGCGAACCTCACTCTCATGCTCATCGGCGCCCATGTTTCCACGGCAGGCGGGCTGGTGCAGGCGCATCAGCGCGGCGTGGAGCGCGGCTGCGACGCGATCCAGGTCTTCAACCAGTCGCCGCGCCAGTGGCACCCGACGCGCTGGAAGGATGACGACGTCGCCGAGTTCCTATCGCTGATGAAGGGGGGCCCGATCAAGTCGGCCACGATCCATGCGGTCTACCTCATCAACCCTGCGACGAAGGACCGCGAGATGCGCAAGAAGTCGGCCGCGTCGCTCATCCACGCCCTGCGGATGGGCGACGAGATCAGGGCCGACGGCGTGGTCGTGCACCCCGGGTCGACGGTCGGCGAGCCGAAGGAGGAGGCGTTGCCACGCGTGGGCGAGATGGTGCGGCACGCGCTCGGCGAGTCGGACCGCTGCCGGCTGCTTCTTGAGAACACGGCCGGCGCAGGTAACACGATCGGCCGCTCGTTCGAGGAGTTGCGGGCGCTCCTCGATCTCTCGGGCGGCGACAAGCGAATCGGCATCTGCCTCGACTCGTGTCACATGTTCGCGAGCGGCTTCGACATCACCACCGCCGACAAGCTCACAGACGTGCTCGACCGAGGACTGAAGCTGCTCGGAAAACGCCGCCTGCGCTGCCTGCACATGAACGACTCCCAGACCCCGCTCGGCTCGAACCGCGACCGCCACGCGCCGCCTGGCGACGGCGAGATCGGCGCGCGCGGCTGCGCGGCGTTCCTCTCCGAGCCGCGCTTCGAGAAGCTGCCGGTGCTGTTCGAGGGCCCGGGCGTGGAGGGCAAGGCCGTAGCCAAGGTCGACGTCGACCGAATGAAGCAGCTACGCCGCAACGGCCTGCGCTCGCGGCGACGGCGCCGCGCCTGAGGAGCCTCGGAAGGCGTTCAGCGGGTGAGGACCGCTGAGGCCCGCCGTCGCCTCCGGCTGATGACGAGCAGCGTCGAGCCGGCGATGATGCTGAGCAGTGCCAGCATTCCGGCCGCGCCAATGCCGGCGTCGCGCCAATCGAACCCGGTGGACACGCGGAACTCGATCGGCGCTGCAGCGCGAGCGGGCGGCTGGTCGCGTGCTCCGCTGGAGACGCCGGGGGGGTGATAGTTACTGAGCGGGCGGCGCGCGCCGTCGATCCCGACTGCGTTGCCACGCTGCGCGTCGTCGCGGGCATGCGGCGAGCGCAGGTCCTGGTGCCCGTCGGCCGCGGTTGCGGTCACGGCGCAGCCGGCCAGGAGCACCGCGGTGGTAATGATGCCGCTACGTCCAAGCATGTTGCCTCCTTCCGGCCGCCCTATGCGGCCTGGTTCGCATCAGCGTTCCGCGGCGCGGTAAGGGGGCGGTACGACCCTCGGTAATAGCCGGTAACAGCCTGCGCGGCACGCCTGGCAATCCCGGCGGCATAGGCGGATAATGCGAGGCGTGGTCCCGATGGGCCGAGCGGCTGCTCTGCTCGGGCTGGTCGCCATCGTGGCTGGCTGCCCAGGAGAGAGCGAAGAGCCGGTCGAGCCGAAGCAGAGGCAGGAACAGGCCACGCTTGAGTTCGAGCGTGGCGGCACCCTCCGGGCCGCTATTCCTGATATCGACCTCTACGTCTACCCCGTCAAGAAGCTCCCGGCGTCCTTCGATTACTTTCTCGATCCGCAACGTCTGAACGACGCGAGCAGCTGGGAGCTCTTCCGCTGCTGTCTCTTGCGGACTCTGCTCTCCTACAACGGCCGCACCGTGTCGGAGGGGGGCATCGAGCCCCGTCCTGACCTCGCGGCCGAGATGCCGGAAGTGTCGTCCGATGGGCTTACGTGGACCTTTCGCCTCAAGGAGGGGATCCGCTATGCGCCTCCGTTCGCCGCGACGGAGGTCAAGGCCGCCGACTTCATCCGGGCGCTCGAGCGCACACTCACCCCCTCGCCCAAGTCGGTGGCGGACACCATCGGGCCCCAGCTCGGGGTCGACAGTCGCTACTACCTCGGTGTGATCGCCGGTGCTCAGGAGTTTGCCGACGGAGAGACGGACACGATCTCCGGGCTCGAGGCGCCTGATGATCACACCCTGGTCGTCCACGTGACTCGGCCGACCGGCGACCTCGGCTACCGCTTCACCCTTGGGGCGACTGCGCCGATCCCGCCTAATCCGAGAGACCCGGCTGCCCGTCTCGGCGCGGCCGAGGGCCATGACGACGGCTACGGCCGCGTGCTCGTGTCGACCGGGCCGTACATGGTCGAGGGCTCGGAGAAGCTCGACTTCGCCGCGCCGCCCGCCGAACGGCAGCAGGCATCCGGCTACGTGAGGGGCAAGTCCCTGACGCTCGTCCGCAACCCGTCCTGGGATGCGGCGACCGACGATCTTCGGCCGGCCTACCCCGACCGGATCGAGCTCCCGATGACCGGGACAGCGGAGGAGGACTCTCGGAAGGTGGATAGAGGCGAGCTCGACCTCGTCTTCGACGCCAACGCTCCAGTGGACCAGGTCGCGCGCTACCAGAGGGACCCGGAGCTGAGGGGGCGCACGCGCACGGTGCCCTGCGATTGGGTGTTCGCCATCCCGATGAACCTCGCGATCAGGCCTTTCGACGACATTCACGTCCGCAGGGCGGTGAGCTTGGCGATCAACAAGGCCGGGCTCCGCCGATTGCTGAATTCCCGGCCCTTCTGGTGGGGGTACGCGTGGGGCGCTCCCACAGGTCACATCGCGATAGACGCGATAACGGAGAACCTGCTCGTCGACTACGACCCCTACCGGACGCCTGCCGAAAAGGGATCTGTGGCCCGGGCCAGAGCGGAGATGGCCCGCTCGGACTACGACCAAGACGGCGACGGCGTATGCGACGACCCGGCTTGCAAAGACCTTCGCCTCGTCACGTGGAGGGAGGTCGCGTTACCCGAGATGGCCGCCCGCGTTCGGGACGACCTCGAGCAGATCGGGATCACACTCGATGTGCGCGTGGAGGCCGATTACGACGCCTACTCAAGGCAACGGCTCCTGCCACACGAACAGCGGCGACCATAGGGGATCTCTGGGGAGGGGGGTATCCAAACGGCTCCAGCTACTTCGTCCCCCGGTTTGCCGGTCCTGAGTTGAAAGGCTCGAACGTCTCCCTGGTCGGGGCCACGAAAGCGCAACTCGAGCGGTGGGGCTATGCCGTGCGGTCGGTCCCGAACATCGACGTCAGGATCGAGCGCTGCCTACCCCTGGTCGGCCGAGCGCAGGTCGAGTGCTGGGCGCAGGTCGATCAGTACTTGATGGAGAAGGTCGTTCCCTGGGTCCCGTATGCCCTCCATGCCCACACGTACGTCCTATCCGAACGTATCGAGCACTTCTCGATCGACCAGTTCACGGCCCAGGCGTCCCTCGATCAGGTCGCGCTCGCCTCAGCGAGCGATTGAGTCCCTCCGGACAGCGGGGTCAGTCCGAGGGAACGGTCACCCAAACGGTTGCTCGGTCGACCGTTACGTCCTCCACGGCGTCGCCGATCTCGATCGTCTCGACGAGCGCGCTCGTCGATGGATCGATCCGGGATACCGTGCCATCAAGGCGGTTCGCGACCCACACACCTCCCGCGCCTGTCGCGATTCCCATTGGATCGTCTCCAACCTCGATTGCCCGCGAGGCCGTACCAGCATCGAGCTCGATCCTCGTGACGGAGTCACTCGGCCTGTTCGATACCCATACAGCTCCCTCTCCGACCGCGACCTGTGTGGCGCCAGATCGGAGAGCAATCCTGGTCATTGCTCCGCTCGCCGGATCGACCCTCACGATCGCTTGGCCGCTCGCGACCCACACCGCCCCGGCTCCTACCGCCACGCCTTCCGGACTGCCGCCGATCTCGAACGTCTCGACGATGTCGTTCGTCGCCGGCTCGATCCGGCTCACCGTACCGTCGAGACCGTTGACAACCCAGACCGCGCCCGCTCCAAAAGCAACATCGGTCACGCCGTTACCAAGCGAAAGGTTCGCGGTGATCTCGTTCTGCCCCGGATCGACCCGTGACAACGTACCGTCGAACTCGTGCGCAACCCAGACGGCGCCCCCTCCTACCGCGAGGCCAGTCGGAGCGCCCCCGGTCGAGATCGTCCTCACTTCCTCGCCGCTCTCAGGATCGAGTCTGGAGAGCGTCCGGTCGTCGAAGTTCGCGACCCAGACACCACCCGCACCGACATCGATCAGCGTGGGCCCGCTGCCAACCTGAGTCGCGCCCGAGACACGATTGGCTTCAGAATCGATCCTCGCCACAGAGTTGGCTGGAATACGAAGCTCCGTGGGAGAACTCCCTCCTCCGACAAGCAGGATCAGCCCCACCGCCAGAGCCGCACCCCCGACCAGGAGGACTATGGCCAGGGTCATGGATCGGCGCACCAGCCACCCGGGTTGCCCGCTTGCGGACCGCTGCAGCAGGCTCATGGCCCGACGCTTGCGCGGGAGGCCGGTGGAGGCTTCCCGGGTGGGCTGGCGCGCCGCCTCGATCAGCTCGAGGCAGCTCCCATAACGCTCGTCGGGCTCCTTCGCCAGCGCTTTGCCCAGCACCGGGTCAAGCGCGGGCAGGGTTGGAAGCGGCGGCGGCTCCTCCTGCATGTGCGCCCAGAGCGTGCGACCCTCGGTCTCGCGCCGGAACGGCGGCTTGCCCGCGAGGCACTCGTAGAGGACACACCCGAGTGCGTAGCAGTCCGCGCGCCCATCGACTGCGCCGCCACGGATCTGTTCAGGCGCCAAATAGTCGAGCGTCCCAACCACCGTCCCCGCGTCTGTCGAGGCGCCACCGACCTGTTTGGTGACGCCGAAGTCGGTCAGGTAGGCGTGCCCGTCCTCGTCCAGCAGCATGTTGGCGGGCTTGACGTCGCGGTGCACCAAGCCGCGCCGGTGGGCCGCGTCCAGAGCTCCGGCGATCTGCTCGAGGATGGGAAGCGCGCGCTGCGGCGTGAGACTCCCCTCCCGCTCGAGCGTGGTTTTGAGATCGCTCCCGGAGACATAGCGCATCGCCAGGTACAGCTGCCCCTCGCGCTCGCCCGCCTCATAGATCGGCACCACATTGGGGTGATCAAGCGCTGCGGCGAGCCGCGGCTCCCTCAGAAAGCGAGCCCGGAAGTGCGCGTCGCGCGCCAGCTCCGGCGTGATCAACTTCAGCGCGACCGGACGCTCGAGCGACAAGTCAGTCGCCCGATACACCACCCCCATCCCGCCGCGCCCGACCAGCGCCTCTATCCGATAACCCGCGAAGGTGCCGCCCGGCGCGAGTGCCCCGATCATTCTTGGTCCCACGTAAGCGACCAGCTGAAGCGAGTGCGGGTCTCCACCGGAGCCAACCCGCCCGGCCGTGGCCCTTTTCGCGCGAAGACCGTTGGCGCCGGAGGAGCGTTCGCGAGCTCCGCACGAACAGGGCCAAGCCCCTCCTGCCGCCAGCGCTCCGACAACCCAACCACCAGCAGGCCGGCTCCCTTGGCGAGCTCCAAGATTCCCCGTCGGCCGGGGCTCGCGAGCAGAGGCTCGGCCACGACTCCAGCGGTGCGTTGGACCACCAAAGATGCGTCCGCCAGGAGCCTGCTCGCATCGCGGACGTCCTTCCCTTGGTCGGAAGCTGCGCCGATCAGCTGGAGCGGAGAACCTGTCGCTCGCGCTACCCAGGCGCCGAGTTCGAGCGCGGCCCAGTCGTGATTGGCCGCGCCGAACGGCACCACGATCGATCCGCCGCGCAGCGAACCGCCGGACTCGACGAGGAGCGCGACGTCACACGGAGCGTGGTCGAGAACGACCTCCACCTCGCCGACCAGTGGCGGCACAGCAGCATCCATAAGCAGTAGGTCGATGCTTTCCTGCGAGGCGAGCCGAATGATGTCCTCGCCAGGGGTCGGGGAGGAGAACGCGGCAGTCCTGGTCGCCAGGCCCTCGGCCAGCAGCTGCTGGCGACGATCGCCGAGCGCGGCGGTGGTGGCCCGGAGTTCGGCCGGGCGCACGACGGCGGCGACGATCAGCTCCCGTGGCGGCTGCGACGATGCAAGTGGTCGTGCGAGGTTGAGCAGGTCATCGAGACGGTCCAAACCCCGGGTCATGATCAGCAATGCGCGCTCGGGTGATGGCAATGTCCGCGCCTGCTTCGGCTGCTGGGTCAGCTCCAGCGCCGGGTCCTGCCGCAGAATGGCCTGCTCCAACCGTTTCAACTCGTCGCTCGGCTCCAGGCCGACCTCCTCAGCCAGCTCGCGCCGCGCCGTCCGGTAGACGTCGAGCGCCTCGGCCTGGCGGGCCGAGCGATACAGAGCGAGCATCAGCTGGTATCGAAAGCGCTCCCGCAGCGGGTGACGGGCCACGAGCGCCTCGAGTTCCCCCACGAGTTGGGCGTGGCGGCCGGCGTCGAGATCGGCATCGATCCGTTGCCCAAGGACCGACACGCGCAGCTCCTCGAGGCGAGCGATTTCCGGCTGCGCAAATGACTCGTACGCCAGGTCCGCGAGAGCCGGCCCACGCCAGAGCGCGAGTGCCTCGCGCAGCTTCGCGGCTCCTGTTTCGGGCGCTGACCGGCCCGCCTCAGCGACCAGCTGCTCGAAGCGGCCGAGGTCGTATTCCGAGCGATCGAGCTGGAGGACGTAGCCGGGCGCCTGAGTCATGAGTTTCCCGGGGCCGATCGCCCTCCGGATCCGGGATACGTTCACCTGGAGGGCCTTGGAGGCGGTATCTGGCGCCGAAGCACCCCATAGTTCGTCGATCAGACGATCGGTTGAGACAACCTCGTTGACATGCAACAGCAGAATGGCCAGGACTGAGCGCTGCCTAACCCCTCCCAGGGCCATCCTGCGGTCGGGCTCGGCAACTTCCAGTGGGCCGAGAAGCCGGAAGTCCATTTGCGTCCAACTGCCGGGTCGACCGACCGTACCATGCACCAGATGGGCCACCCGGCCCTAAGGGGGTGGGGACTGACTTCAGGTGCTCACGCACGGAAGCCCGCTGCGAGAGCGGGCTTCCGTTGCTTCGTCCGCGTGGGGCCACACGGATGGAATGCGTCCCCCTTAGGGAACGAGTCGTATTGTTCGCTCGCTCGAAGCGGCGTTGCCGAAGTGGTCGACGGCGGTCGCCTTGATCTTCGCGGTGAGCCGTCCCTGTGTGCCGAGCGCCCTGATCGCCTTGTGAGCGCGAAGGGGAATTGCCACCGTTACGGTAGCCGTTCCCTGGAGATCTCCGGCCCCGCCGCTCAGCAGCCGATAGCGATTGGTCGAACCCCGCGCCTTGAGGGACACGACGCCCTGGACCGTAACGTCACAGGGCTCGCCCGGGCAAGATACTTCGACCGCAATGGCCTTCTGCCTCGACTGGCTTCCGGGCGTGTTCAGCACCAGTGCCGGCGGGTCCGCGTCGCCGACTGCGGTCCATGCGACGAGCCCGCGAGGGCACGTGCTCGGCTGGCCGCGGGTGCGCCCGGTGAACGGCCCCAGATCGAAGGTCCCCTGCGCCGTGTTGGGGGCAGCGAAGGAGCCGGCGATTGACAGGTTCGGAGATCGCGACGCGCTAAATCGGTCGCTCTCTATCGGAATCGGGCGAGTAAAGCGCCCCGGAGCCCACGAGGCACACATTTCGCCCTGCGGCCCGATCACCTGGAACCGCTCCAGCCACGTCCCATCGTCGGACACCTCCAGCTTGACCGTGCCGCGCTCGTAGCCACCGAGGTAGTTGCCGCCGGCCAAAGGCTGCGCCTCAGCGGAAGCGGCCCCAGCCAGGGCCGCGCCGGCGGCCAAGAGTCCGGCGATGATTATCCGACGCATGGCTGCTCACCTCCCACCCAAAGGTCCAGCGCGGCGCGAGTGACGATGTGATCGGGTTGACGCATTCCTGCCTCCTTTTCGACCGGCCGCCGAACGCAGCCGGATTTGCTGGTCAGGGTCACGCGCGACGCTTGCGACTCGCAGCGGGCTTCGGTAACAGCCGGTTACAGGCGCTGGCTAGCATGTCCCGGCGTGGCGACGCTCCTCGTCTCCGATCACGAGCGCGAATACACCGTGGGGCTGCTGCGCGGGCACATGCTCAGCGGCCGGCTGACCGCCGAGGAGTTCGAGGAGCGGGTCGGCGAGGCATGGCGCGCCCGCTCGGCCCAGGACCTCTGGCAGGCGCTGCGGTTCCTACCGGTGGAGAGACCTGTGGTCCGCGAACAGGGCGGTGGCGGCTCGGCCGTCTCGGCACTCGTGATCGGCCTGATGTCGCTGTGCCTCATGGTGTTCACGCTCGGGCTCGCGTTTCCGCTCGTGTTACCGCTAGGCATCACGGCCTGGGCGCTCGGGCGCGACGCTCGCCGGTCTGGGCCACGGCGCGTGCGTGGAGTGGCGCGCGGCGGCGAGGTCACCGGCATAGTCGCCACTGTGTGGGCCGTTCTGATGCTCGCGGGCTGCACCGCTCTGCTCGTCTGAGGCATCGGCCGCCGCCGGCCGAGTCGGTCGCGCCGTTTCCTTCGGCTTGACATATTCCTATATGGGTATACGATCTTCCGCATGGCACGAGCAGCGACCACCGCCGACGCGTTCAACGCGGTGGCCGAGCCCCGGCGGCGCCAGATCCTGGACGCCCTCGCCGGCGGCGAGCGCCCGGTCAACGACCTGGTGCGCTCGCTCGGGCTGGCTCAGCCGCAGGTGTCAAAGCACCTCCGGGTGCTACGCGAAGTGGGAGCGGTCGACGTGCGCGACGAAGGACGGCAGCGGCTGTACCGGCTGAACGGCCGGGCGCTCAAGCCCATCCATGACTGGGTGAAGGACTACGAGCGCACGTGGACGGAGCGGTTCGACCAGCTCGACGTCGTGCTGGACGACCTCAAGGAGACGGAGAAAGGAGATGGTGGCAATGACGCCTACCGGGACAGCGATGGTGACACTTCCCACGGATGAGCAGATCCTCATCACGCGGGAGTTCGACGCGCCCAAGCACCTCGTCTACAAGGCCTACACGACGCCCGAGCTCGTCAGGCGCTGGTGGGCCGGAAAGCGCGGCGAGGTCACGACCTGTGAGATCGACCTGCGGGTCGGCGGCAAGTGGCGGTACGTGATGGTCGCGAGCGAGGGCTTCGAAGTGGGCTTCCACGGCGAGTTCCGCGAGATCGTCCCCAACGAGCGGATCGTGTCGACCGAGATGTACGAGGGGCCGGAGGCGGAAGGGCTGTCCGAGGCGGACGCGCCGGTGAACACCGTCACCTTCACCGAAGCGGACGGCCGCACGACCCTCACGCTTCTGACAGACACTGGCAGCAAGGAGGTCCGCGACGCGATCATCGACTCCGGGATGGAGGGCGGCATGCAGGAGGGGATGGACCTCCTCGAGGAGGTCGCGATCTCGCTTCGCTGAGAGCTACAGCTCGTCGCGCAGGTCGAAGGCCGCGTCCGGGTCCTCGAGCGACGGCTTGGTGAAGAAGCGCGGGTTGACGCACCGGAAGGCGTCGTTGTAGCCGTCGTAGGCGCGCTCCACGCTGCTGCGGCACTGCGGCAGCGGCATCCCGCTCATCTTCACCCCGCCGAAGCCGTGCCGGGTGCGCTCGGCCTGCTCGAAGAGCTCGACGTCGATCTCGCCGCGGAAGACCTTGTTCATGCAGCCCATGAAGCGGCGCCCGGTCCGCTCGTCGTCATACAGGTAGAGAAACTGGCAGCCGGAGGCGATGCAGCCGGAGGGATGCACCACCCGGTCGCAGAACGAGCAGCAGCGCCTGCACTCATGGAGCTCGGTCGCGGTCTGCGCCGGAAGGGGTTGCACCCGGCAAGTGTAAAGCCGACGCGGAGCTCAGTGAGCCGCCGCCGGCCCGCCGGCGTTCGACCTCATCTTCGGGCAAGCAAATCGGCCGGCGGGCGTGATCGCCGTCTCAAATCGAAGCTTGCCGTCCTCGATGCGGTAGACCGCGACCGTGTTCAGCGTCGTGTCGCCATAGCGGTCGATCTGGAAGTCACCGATGTAGCCGCCCTCCACCTGGGCCTCGAAGAGGTTGTCCAGGACCTGGCGGCGGGTGCCGTCTGAGTCCGCGATCGCATCAAGCATCATGTGCGTGGCCTGCGCGGTATGTACCGAGAAGCAGCACGGGCGCGCGCCGAAACGCTCTTCGAAGCGCGCCACGAAATCCTGTCCGTCCGGTGGGAGCTCGCGTGGACGGAAGCACAGCGATCATCGGGGCAAAGCCCTCAGCCGCCGCCCCGGCGCCCTCGATGATCGGAGCGAGCTGGTTGAAACCGTCGGGACCGATGAGCTCCGCACCCGGACCGAGCGTCTCGCGCAGATCCTTGATCAGCTGGGGTCCGTTGCTGAACACGTATCCGCCCAGGTAGACGGCATCCGCCCCCGCAGGCCTCGACTCGGCTCGCCAGCTGGCGGTAGTCGCTCGCCTCGGGATCCCACTGGGCGCGCCCAACGACGCGGAGTCCCAGCCGATCCGCCGCTAGCCGGAACGACTCGGCGACGGCGAATCCGTAAGGGTCGTTGTCGTCGAGTACGAACACGCTCCCGGCGCCTTGGCGCTCGGCGAAGATCGCGCCCGCGGCCCCATCGTGTCGTCGGGCGGTAGGAGGCGCACGAGGCTACGCTGGCCGGTCGTGGCGTAGCGCTCGGGCTCGCCGCGCGCGACGCCCGGTCCTTCGCGTGTCAGCCCGAGGTAGGTCGGCCCTGCGAGGGTCTGGGCCAGAGGCCCACCGGGCGCCTGGTTCAGGATCGGAGTCGCGTACGCGAGCAGGTCGAGAACAGCGGTCCATGTACGACAATCACGCTGCGATTGGCGGCGAACGCCTTGGCGTTGTGTCGGCACCTGTGGGGCTCGAATGCGTCGCCCGACGCGGTGGTCTCACCGCAGATCTGAAGCCCAACCGTGTAGTCGCCGGCGCGCCAGTCCCGCTCGTCCAGCACCATCTTCAGGGCCTGCGAGACCTGCACGCCGTGATCGGTGAACTGCCCCTGCAAGACCGTGCTGGTTGCGATCAGGAAGTCCGGCCGCCCCTCTCCCCCATAGCTCACCGGCGAGCAGCCAGAAGACTCCAGCGGGACCGCCGGCGGGATGTTCCCGGAAGGGTCCCCGTCCTCGCCGCAGGCCGCGCCCGCGATAGCGCCGGCGGCAAGCACGGCGACGAGTGCGAGGCGAACCAGGTCGGGTGCCGTCATCGCCGCGCGATCATATCCGCGGGGGTCGAGATCATCGTCTTGAAGCGCAAGCGACCGTCCTCGATCCGGTAGACGCCGACCGCATTGAGCGTCGTGTCTCCGTAACGATCGAACTCGAAGTCGCCGAGCAGCCGTCCTCCACACGCGTTCGGAAAACCCGCTTGGTCACGTCCGGGCGGCTCCCGTCGGAGTCGGCGATGGCGTCGAGGAGGACATGCACCGCCTGCGCCGTGTGCATCGAGAAAGAGCGCGGACGCGACAGATAGCGCTCCTCGAACTTGGTTGCGAACCTGCGTCCCGCCGCAGGCAGCTCGTTGCTCGGCAGCCCGGCGATGGTCACCGTGAGACCCTCCGCCGCGGTGCCGGCGCCCTCGACGATCGGCGCGGGCGACGCGAAGCCGTCCGGCGCGAGCAGGGCGATCCTCGGTCCGAGGACCGCCCGAAGGTCGCTGATTAACCGCGCGCCGTTGCTCTCCAGATATCCGCCCAGGTACACGGAGTCGGCCCCGGTGCGCCGGATCCGGTGGGCGAGCGCCAGATAGCCGCTCGCATCTGTACTCCACTGCCCTGAGCCGACCACGCGGAGGCCAATGCGCGCGGCGGCGCGCTGAAAGGCGCTCGCAACGCCGGCCCCGTAGACGCAGTCGCAGCTGTTCAGGACGTAGACGCTCTCGGCGCCGGTCCGCTTCGCGAGCACGGCACCCGCGGCACCTTCACGTCGTCAGCCGGCAGCAGGCGCACGAAGCTGCGACGCCCGGTCGGGAGGTAGCCCTCGGGATCGGCTCCCTCGGCCCCAGGCCCGGTCCGGGTCAGCCCCACGTAGGTGGCGGATGGGCTGACCAGCACGAGCGGCCCGCCCGGAGCCCGGTTAAGGCTCGGAGGAGCATATGCGCGGCACAGTGGGAGAGCATGGGGCCGACCACCCCCAACACGCTCCGGTTGCGGGCGAACGCCGCGCACTGCTCCGGCACTTGGCCGGGCTCGAAAGACCGCGCGACGCCGACATTTCGTCGCAGGTCTGCAGGCCCACCCGTGTAGTCCCGGCCCGCCAGCGACGCTCCCCGAGAGCGAGCTTCATCGCCTGGACGCCCTGCACGCCGTACTCCGCCGCACGTCCCTGTAGCGATGTACTCGCGGCGATGAGAACGTCCGGCCGACCCTCTCCGCCGTACGTCAACGACGAGCAGTGAGGAAGCTCGACCTGACGGGCCGGGGGGAGGCGCGCGTGCTCGCCGCCCTGGCCGAAGGCCGCCACCGCAACGGCCGTGCCGGCGACAACGGCTCCGAGCATGGCGCGCTCGCATCAGCCAGCGCCCCCAGGAAGCTTCTGGTCGAAAGCGGTCGTCGTGACCCACACCGTGGATCCGGCTGCGGCAACGCGCTCGAGCGACTCACCGACCCGTATCTCCTTTGCGCCCCGCGCCCCCGCGTCGATCCGCGCAATCGACCCGTCCCCGTTGCTCACCCAGGCCGTGTTCCCGCTCGCCGCGATGTCCGTGGGCACGCGGTCGACACCGATCTCGACCGTTGTGACCACGCCCAGGGTGCGCGGGTCGATCTGCGTGACGGTCGCGGTGTTGCCGTTCAGGACCCAGACGGCGCGCGAGGAGGCGGCGATCGCGACCGGGTACGGTGCGTCGGCCCCGGAGCGCCCGGCAATCGAGATCGTGTCGGTCACGTCGCCGTCCTGCGGGTCCACGCGCAACACGCTCGCTGAGCGCGAGCTGAGAGCCCACACCGCGCCGCCTCCGGCCGCCACCGCGTTGAGCCGCCGGCCAACCGGCGGAGCGGCCGTTTCGCCCGTGCCGGCTTCGATCCGAACAAGGCGCTCCGATCCGTTCGTGAGCCATACGGCGCCGGCGGCCACAGCAAGTGACGCCCGTGAGGCCTGCAGGCGACCGGACGGCTGCGCCCCTTCGCGGGACGCCGGAACAGGGAACCGTTCAGATACTCGCTCGTAGCCGACCTCGATACGCGATACGACCCCGCGCCCGCCGTCCGCCACCCAAACCGAGCCTTCGCCGACCGCGATGGCGTCCGCCCTTCCAGGCAGCGGGACGGTGCGCGAGATCGACTGGGTCCGAGCACTGATGCCGGTGACCGCGGTGGAGTCGACGGACGCGACCCACGCTGTCTCGCCAGCGGCGGCGACGTCGGTTGGGCGTCCCGGTAGTGGGGCGGCGAGCGCGAGTTCGCCCGCCCTCGCGTCTACTGCGCCAACCGAGTTGGTGGCCACGTCGAGGAGAGGTGCCCCGGGCTCCGAGCCGTCGTCGCCGAGGCTGCGGGTCAGGGCGAATACCGCTGCAGCGCCGAGCAGTACTCCCCCGACGGCCAGCAGCAGGGCGGCCCGGGAGAGCCGCCCGCCGGCGCGGGGCGCGGCGAGGCCGAGCTGACCCGCGGCTTCGTCCACGAGCTCTGCGCAGGTCCCGTAGCGATCCTCGCGGTCCTTGGCGAGCCCCCTACGAAGCACCGGAGCGAGCCTCGGCTCGCCAGGCAGCGCCGGCGGTTCATCGTTCATGTGCGCCCACAGCGTCTCCGCCTCTGTGGATCGCCGGAATGGGGGCGTTCCCGCCAGGCATTCGTACAGGACGCAGCCGAGCGCGTAGCCGTCCGTCCTGCCGTCAACCTCCTCCCCGCGGATCTGCTCGGGCGAGAGGTAGTCGAGCGTGCCCAGCATGCGCCCGGTGTCAGTCGAGACGGCGCCCAGCTGCTTGGTGATGCCGAAGTCGGTCAGATAGGCGTGGCCGTCCTCATCCAGGAGCACGTTCGCCGGCTTGACGTCGCGATGCACCAGCTCACGCCGGTGCGCGGCGTCGAGGGCGTCGGCGACCTGGGCCAGAACTACAAGCGCCCGCTCGGGCGCCAGTTTGCCCTCGCGCTCAAGCACGCTCTTCAGGTCGCTGCCCTCCACGAAGCGCATCGCCAGGTAAAGCTGTCGCTCCCACTCCCCGGCTTCGTAGATCGGCACGACTCCCGGGTGGTCGAGCGAGGCTGCCAGCCGCGGCTCGCGTAGGAAACGCGCCCGGAAGCGCTCGTCCTCGGCCAGCTCCGGTGCGATCAGCTTGAGTGCCACCGGTCGCTCCAGTGACAGGTCCCACGCCCGGTAGACCACCCCCATGCCGCCCCTCCCGATGAGCGACTCGATCCGGTAGCCGGCGAAGGTGGCCCCGGGCTCGATCGCCGTGATCACGCGCTCACCGCGCCGAATACGGGCGAGCGCCGGTTATCGGAAACGTCCAGTGGGCCAAGCAACCGGCAGTCCATACGGGGCCAATCTGCCGAGTGGTGCGACCGTAGCACGGTGCACCAACATCGTCGCGAGTTGTCCCCCGCTACTCGTGTCGGACCCCGAGTGGGGACGAGCGGGTCAGACGACGATCCGCGCCGCTCCCGCGAGCCCGGAGAGCTCTGCTCGGCAGGCACTGTCGGCCGACACGCGCCAGTCGGTCCCGAGCAGCAGGCGCCGCTCGCCGACTGCAAGCAGGACCTCGTGCTCGCCGCGGTGGTGTCCCACGACCTCCTTGAGCTCCTCGAGGAAGCTGTCCGGCACCCCGGGCGACACGTGCAGGGTGAGCCGCCTGACGACAGGCTCGGCGGCAGCCGCCTCGGCGGCGCGCAGCACCTCCTCCGGCGAAGGCTCGAAGGGCTCGACCTCCTGCGCGATCAGCTTGGTCTCCCCCGCCTCCTTGTGGTCCACGCGCCCCCGCACGATCACGATCTTGTCGAGGTCGACCTTGTCGGCGTTGGCCGCGTAGGCGGAGTTGAACACGAGCATCTCAACCTGGCCCTCGAGGTCGTCGAGGGTGGCGAACATCATCGGATCGCCGTTCTTGGTACGGATCCGCTTGCACTCCGCGATCATGCCGCCGACGGTGACCCACTCGCCGTCCTTCTTGGACGCGAGCTCGGAGATCGAGCAGTCGACCCGCGCGCGCAGCGCCGGCCTGACCTCCTTGAGCGGGTGGCTCGACAGGAACAGCCCGAGTGTCTCCTTCTCCCACTCGTTCAGCTGCTCGCGCTCGTCCGGCAGCTCTGGCACCGGCAGGTCGGGCTCCGCGACCCCGCCCGGGCCATCGTCCATGTCGAAGAACGAGCCCTGGCCGCGCTGGGCGTCCTGCTGCGCCTGCGCGCCGGCCCCCTGGGCGGTCGGCAGCACCTGCATCATGCCGGTGCGCGTGCCAGGCAGCGAGTCCATCGCCCCGCACTTGACGAGCGACTCGCTCGCCTTCTTGTTCACGGCCTGGCAGTCGACTCGGCGGCAGAAGTCCCACACCGAGCCGAACGGTCCAGCCTCCTCGCGCGCCCGGATGATCGCCTCGACCGCCTGGTAGCCCAGCCCCTTGACGGCGTCGAGCCCGAAGCGGATGTTGCCCTCGACGACCTTGAAGTCGTGACCCGACAGGTTCACGTCGGGCGGCAGCACCTCGATCCCCATGTCCTCGCACTGGGCGACGAAGAACGGCACCTTGTCCTTCGTCGACATGACCGACGAGATGAGCGCGGCCATGTATTCGGCCGGGTAGTTGGCGCGCAGCCAGGCCGTCCGGTAGGAGATGAGCGCGTAGCAGGCCGCATGCGAGTTGTGCGAGACGATCCCGTTGGCCATGAAGTTGAGCGGGCCGTCGGGGGCCATCTCCACGTCGTAGGTCATCTCCTCGCCGACCGGCTCGATGGAGACGATGCGGTCGCCGTTCTCGGCGTGCGCGGTGGCCAGGTGGCGGTCAACGCGGAACCGAAAGTCCTCCGGCGTGACCACGACGTACGGCAAGTCCCCGTACTTGGCCTCGAAGAACTCGGGCGCGCGGTCGAGCCCGTCCATCTCCCAGTAGACGCCGTCGAAATAGAAGTCACACATCCGACCGTTGACCAACGGCCTGTGCATCTCGAACTCGATGCCGCGATCGATCAGGAACTCGGCCATCTCGCGCTCAGGCCAACTCGCGCACCACATTCCGTTTGAAGCCACCGAGCAATGCCCATAGCCGGGACCGCTGTCGTAGGCAGCTCGGACCTTGCGAAGCGACTTCTCCATCTTGCTCCGGCGCCACTCCGGATCGTTCGCCCACAGCCAACGATTGCGCTCCTGCATCGCTGCGATGCCCTTGCGCTTCATGTCCGGATACAGGTCATGCATGCGACGCATGTGCGCCGCCTTCTCCTCGTAGGGCCGCGAGTCCTGATACGCCTTCATTCGGATAGAGGCCTGACGGTCCCATTCGGCTCTCTCGGCACTGTGGGCGAGCCGCGTCATCGTCTCGCGCCGCGCCTCACGCTGCTTCTCGCTGATGATCGGCATGGTGATCAGCTCGTTCTCCCCGACCTTCATCGCGCCAATCTCCAGATAGCCCTCCGTGGTGAGCAGGCGATGGTCGGCGGTGGCCTTGATCTGGCGTCCGCTCTCGCAACGGACCCGATAGACGAGCTTCCGCCCGGTGCGCACGATCCGCTCGACCTTGTGTGGGCGGATCGTCCCGTCTGCCCACATCGACATGATCTCCGGTTGGTTCAGCCGGTAGGCCTCCGACAGCCGGATGCGCTTGCCGTCCGGGAGGATCACGCGTGTCTGGGAGGAGGCGCAGCGGTTGAAGGAGTAGTCAGCCGCCGCCTCGTTGACCGCCCACAGCTCCTGGATCACGTTCTCCTGGGTACCGCTCGCGCGGGCGCCCTCGAAGAAGCGCTCCCTGAGGGCCGCCATGGCGGCGCGGTTCTTCTTGCCGATCGCCTTGCGCAGGTCGTCCGCCTCGGCGCCGGAGAAGCCGGCGATCGCCTTGGCGATCTGCATCGACTGCTCCTGATAGAGGATCACCGAATAGGTGGCCTCGGTGATCGGGCGCAGGCGCTCGTCGACGTATGAGATGAGCTCCCGGTTGTGCTTGTTGCGCGCGTAGGTGTCGATGTGGCGCATCGCGCCAGGGCGGTAGAGCGCGTTCAGCGCCACGAGGTCCTCGAACTCGGTCGGCCGCACCTTGCGCAGGGCGTCGCGCATGCCGTCCGACTCGAACTGGAACACGCCGATCGAGTCCCCGCGGGCCATCATCTCGTAGGTGCGCACGTCGTCGAGCGGCAGGTTCGCCACGTCCGGCCGCTCGCCGGTGGACTCCTCGATGATCGACAGGCAGTCCTCGATCACGTCGAGGTTGCGCAGCCCCAGGAAGTCCATCTTGAGCAGCCCGATCTCCTCGATCGGCTTCATCGAGTACTGCGTGACGACCTTGTAGGAGCGCTCACCGCCTGGAGAACCAGAGCTCGCGCGCGCCGCGCGCTCGCTCAACGACGGGACGCCGCGGTCCTCCATCAGCTGCACCGGCACGATGTCGGTGAGCGGCCGGTCCGCGATCACCACCGCGGCGGCGTGGATGCCCGTGTTGCGCACGATGCCCTCCAGGCCGCGCGCGGTGTCGATGATCTGGCGCGCCTCGGGCTCCGAGTCGTAGGCGCGGCGCAGGTCGGGCTCCTCGGTGAGGTACTCCTCGAAGGACTTCGAGCGTCCCATCACCGGCTCGGGGATGAGCTTGGCGAGCCGGTCGCCGGCGCCGTAGTCGAGACCGAGCACGCGGGCGGCGTCCCGGGTGGCGTTGCGCGGGAGCATCTTGCCGAAGGTCACGATCTGCGCCACCGAGTCCTTGCCGTACTTGTCCTCCACGTAGCGCATGACCATCGCGCGGCCCTTGACCGAGAAGTCGATGTCGATGTCAGGCATCGAGACGCGCTCGGGGTTGAGGAAGCGCTCGAACAGGAGCCCGTAGGCGAGCGGGTCGACCTCGGTGATGTTCAGGCTGTAGGAGACGAGCGAGCCGGCGGCCGAGCCGCGCCCCGGGCCGACCGCTATGCCGGAGTCCTTCGCGTACTTGACGAAGTCCCAGACGATCAGGAAGTAGCTGGAGAAGCCCATCTTCTCGATCACGCCTAGCTCCATCTCGAGGCGCTCGACCGCTTCGGCGGGCGGCGGGTCGCCGTAGCGGCGCCGCAACCCGGCGTGCGCGAGGCCGCGCAGGTACTCGGACTCGGCCGTCCCGTCAGGCGTCGGGAAACGGGGGATCAGCATCTTCCCGAGCTCGATCTCGACGGAGCAGCGCTCGGCGATCTCGTGCGTGGCCGCGAGTGCCTCCGGCCACTCCGCGAAGTCGCTCGCCATCTCATCCGAGCTCTTCAGGAAGAACTCGTTGGTGTCGAACGAGAGCTTCGGCTGTGCCAGCGTGCTCTTGGTCTGCACGCAGAGGAGGGCCTTGTGGTTGTCGTAGTCCTCGCGGCGCAGGTAGTGCACGTCACCGGTCGCGACGAGCGGGCGGCCCAGCTCGCGGGCGATCTGGACGATGCCGGCGTTCGCCCGCTCCTGCTCGTCGATCCCGTTCTTCTGGACCTCGAAATAAACGTTGTCGGCGCCGAACACCTGCACGAGGGCGTCGGCGTGGGCACGCGCCTCGTGAGGTGAGCCGTCGACCAGCCGGCGGCAGAAGCGCGACTGCAGGCAGCCCGTCAGGGCGATGATGCCGCCCGCGTGACGGGAAAGAAGCTCGAGGTCGACGTTGGCCTTGCCGCGGCGGTAGCCCTCGAGGTACCCGGCGGAGCTCAGCTTGACGAGGTTGCGGAAGCCGTCGTCGCTCGCCGCGAGCAGCGTCAGGTGGTTGCGCTCGTAGCGGACCGCGTCCGAGCGGCAGTCGTCGACGAAGTAGGCCTCGAGGCCCAGGATCGGCTTGATCCCCTGCTTCCGGCACGCCTTGAAGTGGTCGACCGCCCCGTTCATGACTCCGTGGTCGGTGAGCCCGAGAGCCGGCTGACCGTACGCAGCGGCACGCTCGGCGAGGGCATCTATCCGGCAGGCGCCGTCGAGCACCGAGTACTCGGAATGCACGTGGAGATGGGCGAAGCTCATCGGGGCACCCGAATATACGGTCGGGATCCGACGGCTCCACCGGCCCGCTCACGCGAGCCCGCATGTTGCGGGTTGCCCGAGCGGGTCGGCCCTACTCGTCGCCGCTACTGGTGGCCTTGGCGGCGAGGAGCCCCGCCGCCAGGACACCGAGCACAGTCGCGGCCGCGCCGATCTTGACCTTGTTCTCCGACATCTTGCGCCCGACGACGATCACGATCCCCTGCCACGCCATCCAGCCGAGCATCGTGTAGACCTTCGTCTTCATCTGTCCTTCCTTTCCCGGTTGCGCACGTTGTACGCCATGCGCGATTGGAGCGACCAGAGCTCGATGAACCCCGGGCTGGCCTGTTGCGAGAAGAGCCCGCCGGACTCACCGAAGCCGGCCAGCGCCGGGTCGTACAGCGCGTTCGGCGACCTCCGCGCGACCGGCCGCGCGCTGCCCTTGTAGAGGCGTACCGTGATCTCCCCGGTCACCTGCTCGTTCACCGAGTCCATGAACGCATTCAGGTCCTGCACCAGCGGCTCGTACCAGAGCCCCGCGTAGACGAGGTAGGCCCAGTGGTTGTCGAGCTGCGGCTTGAAGGTGTTCTGGTGGATCGTCCCGACGAGCTTCTCGAGCTCCTTGTGGGCGGGCAGGATCAGCGCCGCCGCGGGCACCTCGTACAGGTCGCGCACCTTGAGTCCCACGATCCGGTCCTCGATGTGGTCGACGATCCCGATGCCGTGCCGCGAGCCGATCTCGCCGGCGCGCTCGAGCAGGTCGACGAGCTCGAGCCGCTCGCCGTTCAGCGCCACCGGCACGCCCCGCTCGAAGCCGACGACGACGTCCTCGTGCTCGTCGGGCGCTTCCTCGGGGCGGGTCACGAGCTGGAAGACGTCGTCACGCGGGGGCTCCTCGATGTCCTCGATCGGCCCGCCCTCGGAGGAGCGGCCCCAGAGGTTGTCGTCGATCGAGTACGGCGGGGTCTCGGTGCCGCCCTTGACGGGGATGCCGTGCTCGCGCGCGTAGGCGATCTCCTCCTCGCGGCCCATCTGCCACCCGCGCACCGGCGCGATGATCTTCATCTCGGGATCGAGCGCGATCACTGTCGATTCGATGCGCACCTGATCGTTCCCCTTGCCGGTGCAGCCGTGCGCGATCGTGTCGCAGCCGGTCCGGCGCGCGTACTCCACCGCCAGCTTCGCTATCAGGGGACGCCCCAGTGCGGTGAAGAGCGGGTAGCCCCCGCCATAGAGCGCGTTGGCCTTGATCGCGGGCGCGACGTAGCCGTGCGCGAACTCCTCGCGGGCGTCGACCACGTGGCAATCGAGCGCGCCGAGCCGGAGCGCCTTGCCCTTGACGACGTCGTAGTCCTCACCCGGCTGGCCCAGGTTGACGGTCAGCGCCACGACCTCGGCCTCGTACTCGTCCTGGATCCACTTGAGCATCACGCTCGTGTCGAGCCCGCCCGAGTAGAGCAGCAGCACGCGCCCGACCTCGCCGGGCTCGGCCTCGTACGAGGCTGTCTTGCTCAGGGTCCGGCGTTCGACGGCCACGGGGCGCTGGAAGCTAACAGGCGCCGTGCGCCGGCGAGAGCGCCCGGCTCGGGCGCCCGGGGTTGACACCAGGGTCCCGTTTGTGGTCGGGTAGCTCCTGGACTCGACGGAAGGAGAAGCCATGCGAAAGGCTGGCTTCACGCTGGTCGGCGCCATGCTCGTGGCGCTTTTTGTTGTGGCCCCCTCGGCTGGCGCGGCGCCGAAGGTGAAGGTCATAGCGGACGGGTTATTCGACCCGCGCGGAATCGCCGACGCGCCTGGCGACCGCTTGCTCGTTGCCCAGACCGGGTCGGGTGAGATCAGCCTGATCCGCGACGCCGACGGTCGCAATCCCAGAATTTCGCCGTTTGCCGAGCTGCCGGGGAGTGGTCTCGTCGACGTGGCCGCCTCTGGGTTCGCCAGGGCCTTCGCCGTGGCCGGTGGAGCGCCTGAGGCCGGCGGCGGTACGTTCGGCCAGCTGCTTCAGGTTCGCCGAGGCGGCGAGCCGACCGTGTTGGCCGACATCGCCGCCTACCAGGAGGGCGACCCCGATCCCGATGACCAGGACGATTTCCCGGAGGAATCGAACGCGAACGGGCTGGCAGTGCTCGGCGGCGGGCGCTTCCTGGTTACGGATGCGGCCAACAACGACCTGCTGCTGATCGACCGCGGCGAGATCACCACGGTGGCCCGCTTCCTGCGCGAGGAGGTTCCTTGGCCGGCCGGGCTCCCGTTCCCCGACCAGCCGCCGGTCGGCACTCCGGTGCCGGCGGAGGCCGTGCCCACCGCGGTGGCGGTCGGACCCGACGGCAACTGGTACGTCTCGGAGCTCAAGGGCTTCCCCTTCCATCCGGGGAGCTCACGGATCTGGCGGATCAAGCGCGGTGCCGAGGACGCGACGTGTGATCCGCAGCAGCCCAACAGGGCCTGTCGCACCGTCGCGACCGGCTTTACATCAGTGATCGACCTCGCCTTCGGGGACGACGGCGAGCTGTACGTGCTCGAGATCGCCAAGGCGGGCCTGCTCGCGGTCGAGTTCTTCAACGCCCCGCCGATCGGGGGCCTGTGGAGAGTCGACGACGGCAAGAAGAAGGAGCTCGCGAGCGATGAGCTGATGGCTCCGGGCGGAGTGGCGGTCGACGACGAGAAACTCTACGTCACGACCGGCACGTTGCCCGACGAGCTCGACCCGGATGATGGTGCGGTGGTCCGCATCAAGGCGCCGGACGAGGACCGCGGCCGCGGCGACGACGACGACTGAGCCGAGCGGAGCCGGCGCCTCGCAAGGGGCGCCGGCTCCCCCGGCTTCAGAGCGCCGCCTCGATCCGGCGCACGGCCTCGTCGACCTCCTCGCTCGACACGGTGAGCGGCGGCAGCAGGCGAATCGTGTCGGGGCCGGTGGCGTTAACCACGAGCCGCTGCTCGAGGAGGAGGCGGCGCGCAACCTCGGGCGCGTGCGCCACGTGGAAGCCGACCATGAGCCCGAGCCCTCGCGGCTCGAGCCGGGCCGCCTGCAGGGCCGCGGCCAGCTGCGCGCCTCGTTCCCGGACTCCGGCCAGGAACGTCTCGTCGTCGATCGTGTCGAGCACGAGGTTCGCGGCCGCCGCGATCAGCGGGCCGCCCGCGAAGGTCGAGCCGTGGTCGCCGAGCTCGAACACTCCCACGTTGTCCTTGTTCGTGACGCAGGCGCCCACGGGCAGCCCTCCGCCGAGGCCCTTGGCGACGGTCATCACGTCGGGGGTCACGCCGAGCTGCTGGTACGCCCACAGGCTCCCGGTGCGGCCCATGCCGCACTGGATCTCGTCGAAGACGAGCAGCGCGCGATGGGTGTCGCAGGCCTCGCGCGCGGCGCGCAGCACCTCGGGATCAATCGGGTGGATGCCGGACTCGCCCTGGATCGGCTCGATCAGCACCGCCGCAGTGTTTCCGTCGACGGCCTCGGCGAGCGCGTCCGGCGTCGTCGCGGCGCACCACCTTGAAGCCCGGCACGAGCGGCGCGAAGGGGGCCTGCTTGGCCGCGTCGGGTGTCGCAGACAGCGCCCCCATCGTGCGGCCGTGGAAGCCGCCCTGCAGCACGACGAAGTCGCCGCCCCGGCGGCGCCGGCGCGCCAGCTTGAGCGCGCACTCGATCGCCTCGGTTCCCGAGTTGCAGAGAAAGACACGCCCGCCGAGCGAGCAGTCCGCGAGGTGCTTCGCGAGCCGAGTGCCGGGCTCCGTGTAGTAGAGGTTCCCGACGTGCATCAGGCGCCCCGCCTGCTCGCGGACCGCCTCCACGAGCCCAGGGTGGCAGTGCCCGAGCTGCACGACCGAGATGCCGGTCAGGAAGTCGAGATACTCATTCCCCTCGTCGTCCCAGAGCCGCGTGCCCTTGCCACGCACGAACTCGACCGGGTGGCGGGCGTAGGTCGCCATCACGCAGTCGCGCTCGAGTGACTGAAGCTCGGCGAGGGTCACGCTAGGGCCACAGCTTCGTGCCGGTTCCCTCGTTCGTGAAGAGCTCGAGGAGCAGCGAGTGGGGCTGGCGGCCGTCGATTATGTGCGCATTGCCGACGCCGGCGTCGAGCGCGTTCAGGCAGGCCTCGAGCTTGGGGCGCATCCCGCCGCTCACCTCGGGCAGCCGTGCGCGCAGCTCCTCCGCGCTGGCCTCCGAGATCTTGCTCGCGGCGTCCGAGGGATCGGCGCGCCAACCGTTCACATCGGTGAGGAACACCACCTTGAAGGCGCCGAGCGCCTCGGCCACGGCGGCGGCGGCGGCGTCGGCATTCACGTTGTAGGAGTTGCCCGCGGGGTCGGCGCCGACCGAGGCGATCACCGGGATGTAGTCGGCCGCGATGTGATTGAGGACGTCTGCGTCCACGCGCTCGATATCCCCGACGAAGCCGACGTCGGTCTCGCCCGCGAGCCGCTTCCTGACGGTGAACAGGAGGCCGTCGTCGCCGCACAGCCCCACCGCCGGCTGCCCGTGGCGGCCCAGCAGCAGCACGATGTCCTTGTTCTGCTTGCCGACCAGCACCATCTTCGCCACCTCGACCGTCGCCGCGTCGGACACGCGCAGGCCGTCGACGAACTTGACCTCCATGCCGAGCCGCTCCATGTAGTCGGTGATATCCGGCCCGCCGCCGTGCACCACGACCGGGTTCATGCCCACGTACTTGAGGAGGACGACGTCGCGGGCGAAATCCTCCTTGAGCTCCGGGTCGGTCATCGCGGCACCGCCGTACTTGATCACCACGGTCTTGCCGTGAAACTCGCGGATGTAGGGAAGCGCCTCGAGGAGGGTGGCGACGTCCCTCATGACGTGTACTCGGCGTTGAAGGTCACGTACTCGGGGCTGAGGTCGCTGAAGAAGACCTCCGTCTCGCCGCCCTCGCCGGGTAGCGTGAGCTCGAACTCGATCTCGTCGCCCTGGACGAGCTCTTCGAGCTCGCCCAGCGCGTTGGCGTCGAGATCGAGCGCGTCGCCGGCCGACACGACCTGGCGGCCTTCGATCGAGAGGTCGGCCACGAAGGGTTCGCCCGCCGGCCAGGCCTGCCCGGCGGCCTGGAGGAGGCGCCCGAAGTTCGGGTCGCCGCCGTGGAGCGCCGTCTTCACAAGCGGCGAGTTGGCGATCTGGCGAGCCACCGGCTCCACTGCATCGGAGCGGCCGTGCACCACGATCCTCCCCACGCGCCGCGCGCCCTCGCCGTCGGCGACGATCATCAGCGCCAGCTGGCGGAGCAGCGCGTCGAGCGCCTCGCCGAAGCGGATCTCGTCTTCGCTCTCGGGCTCGATCGTCACGCCCGCGTTCCCGCTCGCCAGCGCGAACACCGTGTCGCTCGTCGAGAGCTGGCCGTCCACGCTTATGCGGTCGAAGGAGCGCTTGACGCAGACGCCGGTCAGCAGGTCGAGCGTCTCCTGCTCCATCCGGGCGCCGGTCTCGATGAAGCAGAACATCGTCGCGTGGCGCGGCGCGATCATCCCCGCACCCTTGGCCTGGGCCGCGAGCTTGACCCGCCCCGAGGGCAGGTTGACGTCGAGGCACGCGCGCTTGGGGCCGCTGTCGCTCGTCAGGATCGCCTCCGAGAAGCTCTCAGCGTCGAGCCCGAGGCCGTCGCAGGCGGCCTCGACACCCCTGACAACCTTGTCGCGCGGGAGCTCGTGCCCGATCACGCCCGTGGACGCGACGCCGACCTGCCCGGGTTCGAGGCCGAGCTTGCGGGCAGCGGCGGCCTGCATCGCGGCGGCGGTCTCGAGACCGCGCCGGCCGTCGCCCACGTTGGAGCAGCCGGAGTTGGCCACCACGGCCCGCAGGCCGGCGAGGTCGGCCTGCCTCGACACGATCACCGGCGCGCCCACGCGGGCGTTCGTCGTGAAGCGGGCGGCGGAAACCGTGCCCGGCGCGTCCGATACGAGCACTCCCACGTCGAGCCCGCTCGGCTTGATGCCCGCCGCCACTCCGGCGGCGCGGAATCCGGTCGGCAGCTCGGTGTCGTGCGCCTCGCCGGCGTGGACGGGCGCCTCGACCCAGCGAGAGCCGAAGAAGGTCATTCGAGCCCCGCCGTCTCCGGTAGCCCGAGCATGAGGTTCAGGTCCTGCACCGCCTGGCCGGCCGCGCCCTTCCAGAGGTTGTCGATCGCGGCCAGCGCGATCACCCGCTCCCCCACGACGGTCACATGCACCTGCGCGCGGTTGGTGTTGCGGACGTTCTGGGTGCGTGGCGAGCCGGCGATCACGTCGATGAACGGCTCGTTCGCGTAGCGCCCCTCGTAGAGCGAGCGCACCTCGTCCTTCGAGAGCGGCTCGTCCAGGCTCACGTAGCAGGAGGCGAAGATGCCCTGGTCGACGGGCAGCAAATGGGTGAGGAACGAGAAGCCGGCGCCCGGCAGCTCCTGCTCCATCTCCGCGCTGTGGCGGTGGCCGTCGATCTTGTAGGCGTTGACGTTGTCGACCGCGGAGACATAGTGGGTCTCCTCGGTGGCCTCGCGGCCCGCGCCGGAGACGCCGGCCTTGATGTCGACGACCGCGTCGCGGATCCGCCCCTGCAACGGAAGCAGGGCGAGCAGCGCCACAGTGGAGTTGCAGCCGGGCCCCGCCACGAGGCTCGCCTCGCGGATCTCCTCGCGGTGCGCCTCGGGCAGCCCGTAGACGGACTCGGCGAGCAGCTCGGGCGCCTCGTGGGGCTGGTACCAGCGCTCATAGGCGGCCCTGTCGAGGCGGAAGTCGGCCGACAGGTCCACCACCTTGAGCCCGCGCGAGCGCAGCGCCTTGACAGCGCCGGCCGCTGCCTTGTGCGGGTAAGCGACGAGCGCGGCGCCGGCCCGCTCCGCAATCGTGTCGGGGTCGAACTCCTCCATCGTGAGCGGCACGCGGTAGGCGGGGTAGAGCTCGTCGTGGCGGCGCCCCGCCTCGCTGCGAGCGGTCAGCGCCGTGAGCTCGACGTCGGGATGGCGGTGCAGGATCGAGGCCGCGACCGCTCCGCCGAAACCCGTGGCGCCGAGGACGGCGGCGCTATGCACGCAGCCGCCCTCCGACCTGCTCCAGCTCGCGCTCGATGGCCGTCCGGCGCTGCGCCACCTCCTCGTCGGTCAGTGTGCGGTCGGGTGCACGGAACTCGAGCCGCAGCGCGAGCGACTTGTTGCCCTCCCCCACCTGTTCGCCGTGGTAGACGTCGAAGACCTCGACCCGCCCGAGCAGCTCACCGCCACCGGCGCGCACAGCCTCCTCGACGTGACTCGCCGGCACGTCCTCGGCCACCACCACCGCGATGTCCTGGAGCACCGCCGGGAAGCTCGTGACGTCGCGGTACACCTGGACCTCCCCATCGGTCAGCTCCTCCAGGGCGTCCACGTCGAGATCGAACGCCGCGACCGGGCCCTCGAGGTCCCACGCGCGCGTCACGAGCGGATGGAGCTCGCCGATCCAGCCGAGCTCGCGGCCGGCGTCGGTGCGCACCAGCGCCGCACGCCCGGGGTGCAGGAAGGGGCGCGCCTGCGGCTCGGCGTGCCATTCGATCCTCGCGACGCCGAGCAGCGCTTCGAGGAGCCCCTTGGCCGCGAAGAAGTCCGCAGGGCGCGCCTCCGTGCGCCAGCCGCCGGGGGCCAGCTCGGTCATCAGCACCGACAGGTGGTGGGGCTCGTCTGCGGGGAGCGCTCCCCGCGGCGATCCCTCGGACGGCTGCTCGAGCGAGCCTGTGGGCCGGTAGACGTGTGCGGACTCGAACAGCGCGACGCCCGCGCGGCCGTGGGCTGCGTTGTAACGCGCGGCGTCGAGCAGCCCGGGCAGGAGCAGTGGCCGCATCACGCTGTGGTCCTCGCCGAGCGGGTTTTCGAGCCTCAGCACGGGCTCGTCGGGGAGGCGGAGCCTGCGGAGCGCCTCGGGGGAGGTGAAGCTGTAGGCGATGCACTCGTGCAGGCCGCGGTCGCGGAGGAGATCCTCGATCCGGCGGCGCAGGCGCTGGCCGTGCGAGAGGCGCCCGACCGCGCCCTCGCGCGCGGGCAGGGTGGTGGGGAGCTTGTCGAGGCCGTGGATGCGGGCCACCTCCTCGATGAGGTCGGCCTCGCGCTGGACGTCCGCGTCGCGCCATGGCGGGACGGTCCATCCGGAATGCCTGGCGCGAGCCTCCGGCTGGCCGGAGGCGAGCGATTCCATCTTCTGCTTGAACCCGAGCCGTTCCAGGATCTCGGTCACGCGCGCCGACGGGATGCTCTCCCCCAGTAGCCGCTCCATGCGTTCCTCGCGGAGCCCGACGACCCGCGGCTCGGCGGGGTTCGGGTACACGTCGATCGTGCCCGGCACCAGCCGCGCGCCGCAGAGCTCGACCATGAGCCGCGCCGCCAGCCGCTGCGCCGCGATCGCCTGCTCGGGGTGGAGCTGCTTCTCGAACCGCGCCGACGCCTCGGTGCGCAGGCCGAGAGCCTTCGACGTGCGCATGATGTTGGGCCCGACCCAGGTTGCGGCCTCCATCAGCACGCGCGTCGTGCGCTCTGACACCTCGGAGATCTGGCCGCCCATGATCCCCGCGATGCCACTGGGCCCCTCGGCGTCGCAGACGAGCGCCGTCTCCGAGCTGAAGCGACGCTCGACCTCGTCGAGCGTCGTCATCGTCTCCCCCTCCCCGCACGCCGCACGATGATCCGCGAGCCGCGCACCTCGTCGAGGTCGAACGCGTGGAGCGGCTGAGTGGTCGCGAGCATCACGTAGTTGGTGATGTCGACGACGTTCGAGATCGGGCGCTGGCCGGCCGCCATCAGCCGCTGCTTCAGCCACAGGGGCGAGGGACCGATCTTCACATCCTCGAAGACGCGCGCGGTGAAGCGCAGGCAGATCTCCGGGTCGATCTCGACCGCGGCGTGGTCGTCGACCGAGTCGCTTCCGCAGGGCTCGGCGTCGGCCTCGGTCGGGTCCTCGGCCAGCGGTGCGCCGGTCACCGCATGCAGATCTCGCGCGACCCCGTAGACGCCCATGATGTCCGGCCGGTTGGGCGTTATCTCGAGCTCCAGCACCTCGTCGGCTATCGGCAGGTGATCGGCGAGCGGCGCGCCGATCGGGAGGCCCTCCGCGAGCACCATGATCCCGTCATGGTCCTCGCCGATGCCGACCTCGTCCTCGGCGAGGATCATCCCGGCCGACGCCACCCCGCGCAGCTTGGCCTCGCCGAGCGTGCTGCCGTCGGGCATCACCGCACCCGGCAGCGCCACGGCCACGGTCTGACCCGCCGCCACGTTGGGCGCGCCGGTCACGATCGTCTGCGGCTCGCCGCGCCCGATGTCCACTGCGTTGACGTTGAGCCGGTCGGCGTTCGGGTGCTGCCCGGATGCGAGGACACGGCCCGTGAGGAACGCCGACGTGTCCCCCACGCCGGTGCGGTGCAGCCGCTCGAGCTTGTCGCCCGCCAGCGTCAGCGCGTCGGCGATCTCCTCGGCCGGGAGCCCGGGATCGCAATAGGAGCGCAGCCAGGAGACCGGGATCCTCATCCGAACTGCTCCAGCAGCCGCAGGTCGTTCTCGTAGAGCATGCGCAGGTCGGGCACCTCGTGGACGATGCTCGCGATGCGCTCGATCCCCATCCCGAACGCGAAGCCCTGTACGCGCTCGTTGTCGTAGCCGTTGTCCCGCACGTAGTCGAGCACGTTCGGGTCGACCATCCCCGAGCCGAGGATCTCGATCCAGGCCTCGCCCTTGCAGGTGAAA
>CAVVWD010000009.1:0-167793 GCA_963751835.1 uncultured Thermoleophilaceae bacterium
CATGACAGTTGGAACAGAGCAGCACGCACTTCGCCGCCTCCTCCCTCATCGCTCGGATAGACCGCGTGAACCCACGGCCGGAGATGCCAAACTGCTTGGTGACAGGATCGACGTGGTGAAAGTGAAGCGCTCCCACGTAGTTGTCGTAACCGCAGAGCCGACAACTCCCTCCCGCCTCAGCGATTAGCTTCAGCCGCGCGCGTCTGCGCCAATCGAGAACTCGCTGCTTCCTGCATTCCTTGCAGCGGTAGTAGCCACGACCCTCCAGGACGAACTCGGTCTCTCCATGAGTCGCACAGACCTTGAGGGTGAATTTCGGAAGTTCCGCCTCCACGACCCGAACACTAGTTCGGGTGCCGGACGGAACCGGAGCCGCCGTCAGGCCTCGTCCGCGGTCCCTGCCAGGCGGTCTGCTCCGCCGGAGCTCTTCAGCATTGCCAGCGTCTTCGACTCGATCTGGCGCACGCGCTCGCGGGTCACGCCCACCTCGTGGCCGATGTCCTCGAGCGTCATCGGGCCCTTGTCGCCAAGGCCGTAGCGCAGCTCGATCACCCTACGCTCACGCAAGGAAAGCGACTCGAGCACCTTCTGGATATCGTCGTCGCGCATCCGTTTCGAGACGATCTCCAGCGGCCGGTCGGTAGCCGAGTCCTCGATGAAATCGCCCAGCGAGGCGTCGCCGTCCTCGCCGCCCACCGGCGCCTCCAGCGAGACCGGCTCCTGCCCGAGCTTCAGGATCTCCTCCACCTTCCTGGCCGGCATCTCCACCAGCTCGCCGATCTCCTCGCACGTAGGCTCGCGGTTGTGCTGCTGGAGCAACATCCGCTTGGCCTTCGCCACCCGGTTCATCCGCTCCACCATGTGCACCGGGATCCGGATCGTCCGCGACTGGTCGGCCAGCGCGCGCGTGATCGCCTGCCGGATCCACCAAGTCGCATAGGTCGAGAACTTGAAACCGCGGCGCCAATCGAACTTCTCGACCGCCCGGATCAACCCCAGGTTGCCCTCCTGAATCAGGTCGAGCAGCGTCAGCCCCCGGCCGCTGTAGCGCTTAGCGATCGAGACCACAAGCCGGAGATTGGCCTCGATCAGCGCGTTCTTGGCGCGCATGTCATTCTGCTCGATCCGCTTCGCCAACCGCACCTCATCCTCGCGCGTCAGCAGCTGCACCCGGCCGATCGTGCGCAGATAAAGCCGCACCGTGTCCTCCACCCCCTGCTCCGGAGGCGCCACCGCCAGACCGGCCGTGACAACGCCGCCCTCGTCGAAAAGGTCTGCGGGCTCGGGCGCGGGCTCGTCGGGCTCGGCGTCGCTCGCGGCCGGATCGGTCGCGTCGAGCTCTTCCGGCTCGGAGTCGTCCTGCAGCGAGAAGGCGGGGTCGGTCATGAGCACCACCTGACCGGCGGGCCCAGCATCTGCGAGCCCAGGACGCCGCCGCGGCGCTGCAAGGCTACTCGCTTCATGCCGTCTGCCCCATGACCTGATCGAGGTCCCGCCTCACCTGCTGGCGGGCGCCGGCGAGCTCCATTCGGCGCGTGTCATCGTCCGCACGCCGCAGCTCGCGCTCGATCCTGCGCTGCTCGAGATGGAGGAAATCGATGCGCAGGGCCGGCTCGGTCGCCTCGCCCTGCTCCTGGGCCGCCATCACCACGCCGTTCACTACTGCCGCCGTCGCCGGGTCGTCCTCGGAGAGGCCGACGAGCGGGTCGTCGAACGAAGAGAGCAGATGCGCCCGCGCGTTGCGCAGCGCAGGCGTGGAGAGGTGCTCGTCGGACAGGCGCTCCAGGTATTCGCGCCCGAGCGCCCCGCTCGCCAGGCACCGCGACAGGTAGGCGCGCTCCGCCGCAAGCGCGGCCTCTCCCGACGCGAGCAGCGAGCGCACTTCCTCGCCGCGCGGGGCGACTCGAGCCGCCGACGCGGACACATAGTCCGCGGGCACGTCCAACCGGTCCGCGACTTCGCGGACGAGGGCGTCCCTGGTTGCTGTCCGTTCCGGCACCGCTGATATCAATTTCCGCGCCTCCCCCAATGCAAGGTCCCTGCCTGAAGGCGTCTCTAGGTCTGCATCGGCAAGTACCCGGCGAACCTGAAATTCGATCATGCCAACCGCACGCTCCATCCTCCCCGCGAACTCTTCGGGACCGGCCGAAGTCACGAGCTCTGCGGGATCCATCCCTTCGGGCAGTTCCACGACCCGCAGCTCGAGCCCTCGCTCCTCCGCGAGCCGGGATGCGCGCAGCATGGCCTCCTGGCCGGACCGATCCGCGTCCAGGGCAAGAATGAGCCGTGAAGCGGCCCTGCCGACCTCGGCGAGCTGCTCCTGGGTGAGGGCCGTCCCCATGATGGCTACGGCCTCCCGAATTCCGGCCTGGTGCAGCGCGAGCACGTCGGTGTAACCCTCGACGAGCACGATCCGACCGGTCTTTGCGGCCTCCCTCCGGGCGATATCGAGGCCGAACAGCTGGCGGCCCTTGTGGTACAGCTCGTTCTCGCTCGTGTTCAGGTACTTCGGCCCGCGCCCCTCCCCCATCTGGCGCGCTCCGAAGCCGAGGACGCGGCCGCGCCCGTCCGCCAGCGGGAACATGATTCGCCCGCGAAAGCGGTCGAACACACCGCCGCCGCGCCCTCTCTGGGCGAGCCCGGCAGCCATCAGCTCCTCCTCGCTGAAGCCGCTCTCCCGCGCTCCCAGCAGCATCCGGTCCCATGCGCTCGGCGAGTAGCCCACCCTGAACTCGCGCAGGATCTCCTCGGACAGGCCGCGGCCGGTCAGGTAGTCGCGCGCCCGGGCGGCCTCGCCGGAGTCCCAGAGGTAGGTGTCGTAGAAGCGCGCCGCCCGGTCGAGCAGCGCGAGCAGCCGCTCCCTGCGGCGCCGCCGCGCCTCGGCCTGGGGGTCCTCGTTCTCGAGCTCGAGCCGGACTACATAACGCTCGGCCAGGAACTCGACGGCCTCGCGGAAGTCGAGCCCCTCGGTCTGCTCGACGAATCCGATCGCATCGCCCTTGGCGTGGCAGCCGAAGCAGTAGAAGAGCTTGTCCTCGACGTTGACCGAGAACGAGGGTGTGCGCTCGTCGTGGAACGGGCAGAGCCCCGTGAGGCGCGAGCCCACCCGCCGAAGGTCGGTCTTCGACCCGACGAGGTCGGCCATGTCGACCGCGTCGCGAAGATGCTCGATCGACTCGCGCGTGTAGAGCGACATCAGAAGCCCTGGGGCAGCGAGAGGTCGGCGAAAGCGCGGATGGCGAAGCGATCGGTCATCCCGGCAAGCCAGTCGACCACCCGCTCCTGATCTGACGCGCCCTCTACCACCGCCGGGGGCGGCACCTCGGCGTAGTGGTCGAAGAGCGTCCTCAGCATGCGCTCGATCCGCGGCCGTTCGCGCTGGGAGTCCGGCCCGAGGTAGACGCGTTCGAACATGAACGAGCGCAGGCGCAGCATTGCGCCGCCCACCTCCTCGCCCTGGACAATGTCGCCCGCGGCCTCGGAGCGGTCGAGCAGGTCGACCACCAGCGTCTCGATGCGCTCCGATCCCGTCGAGCCGAGCAGCTCGATCTCCTCGCGCGGCAGGTCCTCGAAGTTGAGGATCCCCGCACGCAGCGCGTCGTCGATGTCGTGGTTGATGTACGCGATGCGGTCGACGACCTTGACGATCCGTCCCTCGAGCGTCGCGGGCGCATCGGGGCCGGTGTGATGCCTGATCCCGTCGCGGACCTGGTCGGTCAGGTTGAGCGCCTCGATCCGTTCCACCACACGGAGTGAATGCTCGTTGTGGCGGAACCCGCTCCCCCAGCGTTCCCGGACACACGCGTCGAGCACCTCCTCGCCTATGTGCCCGAAGGGAGGGTGGCCGAGGTCGTGCCCGAGCGAGATCGCCTCGGTCAGGTCCTCGTTCAGGGAGAGCGCACGAGCGACGTTGCGCGCAATTCCGGTGGCCTCGAGCGTGTGGGTCAGGCGCGTGCGGTAGTGGTCTCCCTCGGGCGCGATGAAGACCTGGGTCTTGCGCTTGAGGCGCCGGAAGGCCTTGGAGTGGACGATCCTGTCGCGGTCGCGCTGGAACGGCGTCCGGTGATCCGAATCGGGTTCTGCGACCGCCCGCCGGGCCGGGTAGGAGCGCGCGGCGAGCGGCGTCAGCGACTCGCGCTCGAGCCGCTCCACCCGCTCCGCGAAGGAGGTCCGAGCGAGCTGCGAAGGCATGCCCGCCCGATTCTGTCAGGCGCCTTGCCCGCATCCCGGCTCAGCCGGCCGGCACGGGCAGCGCGCCGGTGCCGTAGTCCACGAGCACCGCGCGCTTCCCCTGCCGGCGCCACGACACCGTGAGCGGCGCGGTCTTGCCCGGCTCGAGCCGCGCCCGCAGGCCGATCTGCTCGCTCTCCGGGATCTCGTCGCCGCGGTTCTGCGGGAACACGCCGCGGACCAACGTCGGGGCGAATATCGCCGCGCTCTCCATCTCGTCGCCTGCGTCGGTGCGCACCCCGAGGTCGCGAGCGATCACGGTCGCGGCCTCTAGCGAGTCGTTGCGAACGGTGCCGGTCAGGATCCGGTCGTCGGGCAGGTTCGGGTTCTTGAAGACGCGCGGCTTGAACAGACGGGAGGCGTTCATAGGCGGGGCAATCTAGCTGAAAATTAGTACAAGTGTGCATGTTTTCCCCTCGGCGATTAACATCGGCCGCGTGGGCGCGGGCGAACGCACTCGTCAGGCTCGCGGCGAGCGCCGCCACGACGCGATCCTCGAGGCCGCGCTGCGTGTGATCGCGGAGCGGGGCGTCTCGGCCGTCACACACAGGGCGGTCGCCGCGGAGGCGGCGGTTCCGCTGTCCTCCACCACCTACTACTTCGAGTCGCTCGACGAGCTGCTCGAGGAGGCGCTCCTGCTGTTCGTGAACCGGGAGGCGGAGCGGCTAGGTCTCCTCGCCGAGCGGCTCGAGGGCCTCGACCTCCCTCCACTCGAGACCGCGAGGCTCTTTCGCGCCGAGCTCGAGACGAACGTCGCGCAGTTCGAGCTCTACCTCGAGGCCTCCCGCAGGCCGCGGCTGAGGGAGGTCGCGAGGCGCTGCCTAGAGCTCTACACGGCGGTCGCCGAGTCCGCCCTGCGGGCCTCGGGCGCCCCCGATCCGGCCTCCTACGGGCGGGCGTTCGTCGCCCTGTTCGACGGCTACAGCCTGCACCGGATCGCCGGTGGCGACGATCAGGGATTCGAGGATGCGCTGATTGCGCTCTGGGCGGCGGCGACGCGCGCGACCGGCACGCGGTAGGGCGAGCAGCTCACGTAGTCGAGGCCGGCCAGCTGGAAGAAGGCGATCGAGTCCGGGTCGCCTCCGTGCTCGCCGCAGATGCCGAGCTTCAGGTCGGGGTTGGCCTCGCGACCCACCCAGGCGGCGAGCCGCACGAGCCAGCCGACGCCGGGCGCGTCGATCGTCTCGAACGGGCTGCGCTCGACGATCTTCTCCTCCATGTAGCGCGCGAGCATCGCGCCGCCGACGTCGTCGCGAGAGAAGCCGAGCGCCGTCTGGGTCAGGTCGTTTGTGCCGAAAGAGAAGAAGTCGGCGCGCTTGGCGATCCGGTCAGCCACGAAGCACGCACGGGGAAGCTCGATCATCGTTCCGATTGCCAGGTGGAGGCCCAAGCCGCCCTCTTCTTCGATCACGCGGTCCACGAGCGCGCGCATGAGCTCGAGTTCCTGCTCATAGGCCACGAGCGGCACCATCACCTCGACCTCAGGCCGCTCTTCGAGGGCGAGCGCGGCGCGCACGACCGCGCGCACCTGCATCTCGTAGATCTCGGGGTGGAGCACCGCGAGCCGCACGCCGCGCGTCCCAAGCATCGGGTTCGTTTCCGCGAGCTCATGCACCCGATCGAGCGTGTGCTCGAGCTCCTCCAGGTCGTCGCTCTCCTCGATCCGCGCACGCTCGACCTCCTGCGCGAGCTCCTCCGCGTTCGGGATGAACTCGTGCAGCGGCGGGTCGAGCAGCCGGATCGTGACGGGCAGGCCGCGCATCGCGGCGAAGAGATCCTTGAAGTGGTCGGTCTGGAGCTCGAGGAGCCGCTCGAGCTCTTTGTCCCGGGCCTCGTCGCCCTCGGCCATGATCATCGCCTGCATCGTCCCCTGATGCTCGGTGCCGAGGAAGATGTGCTCCGAGCGGCAGAGGCCGATCCCCTCCGCTCCGAATTCGCGCGCCTTGGCAGCGTCCACGGCCGTGTCGGCGTTGGCGCGCACGCCCAGGCTGCGGAGCTCGTCCGCCCAGCCCAGGACGGTCTGGAACTCGCCGCTCACCTCGGGCTCCTCGAGCGGCACGTCGTCCGCCGTAACGACGCCGGTGCTGCCGTTGATGGCGATCCGGTCCCCCTCCGAGAGCTCTGTGTCGCCCACCCGCAGGGTCTTCGCCTTCAGGTCGACCTCGAGCTCGCCCGCGCCCGCCACGCAGGGCTTGCCCATCCCGCGCGCGACGAGCGCCGCGTGGCTCGCCTTGCCTCCCTTGCTCGTGAGGATCCCTTCAGCAGCGTTGAATCCATGGACGTCGTCCGCCTCGGTGAACGGCCGCACCAGGATCACCTTGCGCTTGTCGGCCGCCGCGGCGACGGCGTCGTCGGCCGTGAACACGACCTCGCCGGCCGCCGCCCCGGGCGAGGCGGCCACGCCCTTGGTGAGGATCGTGAACTCCGCGTCACGGGCGAACGCCGGGTGCAGCAGGGCGTCGAGGCGCGCCGCCTCGATCGTCATCATCGCCTCGGTCTTGTCGAGGAGCCCCTCCTCGACCGCGTCCACCGCGAAACGCACGGCCGCCTGGGCAGGCCGCTTCGCGTTGCGCGTCTGAAGCATGTAGAGGCGGCCCTCCTCCACGGTGAACTCCGTGTCCTGCATGTCCTTGTAGCGACGCTCGAGCGTGCGCAGGATCTCCATCAGCTCGGCGTGCGCCTCGGGCATCAGCCGCTCCATCTCGGCGATGTCGAGCGGGGTGCGGACGCCCGACACGACGTCCTCGCCCTGGGCGTTCACCAGGAAGTCGCCCGACGGCTCCGGCGCCCCGGTGATCTCGTCCCGCGAGAAGGCGACCCCCGAGCACGAGCGCTCGCCGCGGTTGCCGAACACCATCTGCTGGATGTTGACCGCCGTCCCCCACGTGTCCGGAATGCGGTTGATGCGCCGGTACTCGACCGCCCGCGAACCCGTCCAGGAGTCGAAGACCGCGCTGATCGCCTCGAGGAGCTGGTCGCGCGGCTCCTGCGGGAACTCGTCGTCGTAGGCCTCCTTGAACTCCTCGGTCAGCGCCTTCAGGTCGTCCACCGAGAGCTCCGTGTCCTCCTCCACGCCGGCCTCGCGCTTGCGCTTCTCGATCAGCTCCTCGAAACGCTCGCCCGGTATGCCGCGGCACACGTTCCCGAACATCTGCACGAAGCGCCGGTAGGAGTCCCACGCGAAGCGGTCGCCGCCGAGGCCCTCCACCGACTCGTCGTTGAGGCCGAGGTTGAGCACGGTGTCGAGCATCCCCGGCATCGACTCGCGACCGCCCGAGCGCACCGACACGAGCAGCGGGTCATCCGCGTCGCCGAGCCGCTTGCCGGTGTGCTCCTCGAGCCGCTCGAGCGCGGCGTCCGTCTGCTCCTCGAGGCCCTCCGGCAGCTCGCCGCCCGCCTCCATGTAGGCGACGCACGCCTCGGTCGTGATCGTGAACCCGGCCGGCACCCGCTCGGCGCCGAGCACGCGCGTCATCTCCGCGACGTTGGCGCCCTTGCCGCCCAGCAGCTCGCGCATGTCCTTCGAGCCCTCGGCGAAGTCGTAGACCAGCTGTGTGCCCGCCGCAACTTTCACAGGGTGGACCTTATGCCCCTACGCGACGCGCCTCAATCGCACGTGCGCGTGGTGCTCGAGCGTCTCCGCCACCGCCCGGTCGGCCTGCGCGAGCGCTCGCTCGGGGGCGGCGGGTGCCTCCGACAGCGGTCGCGCCAGCGCCTCGACGAGGAAGCGGTGAGCGTCCTCGTCCAGCGGGAACGAGCCCGCCTCGCAGCCCGCGCAGACCACCCCGCCGGCGCTCGGCGAGAAGCCGCCGAGATTCTCGGCCTCCCCACACGAGACGCAGGATGCCAGCTCGGGCGCGAAGCCCGCGGCCAGCAGCAGCTTGAGCCGGAAGGCGAGCGCCTGCGACCGGCAGGCGCGCGCCGGATCGGCGTCGAGGAGCGCGAGCTCGTTGCAGAGCAGGTTGTAGGCGGGCGGGTTGGGCTCGCTCGAATCGAGCAACCGCAGCACCGCCTCACACGCCTGCGAGGCGCGCTCGAGTGACTCCCGTCGCTCGCGGAGCGCCGGGTGGGCGTGCACCGTGTCCGCCTGGCTGATCGTGCAGAGCTCGCCGCGGCCCCTGTGCAGGACGAGCTCCACCCTGCTGAGCGGCTCGAGGCGCCCGCCGAGCCGCGACTTCACGCGCCGCACCCCCTTGGCCACGGCGCCGACCCGCCCGTGGCCGGCCGTGTAGAGATGCAGCACCCGGTCGGCCTCGCCGTAGCGGATGGAGCGCAGAACTACCGCTTCGGTCTTGAACGAACCGGGCACCTTCATAGACTCTGAACGCAATGCCGGACGAGAACGGGGTTGTGCTCTACACGACCGAGCCCTGCGGTTTCTGCCGCCAGGCCAAGGCGCTGCTGCAGGCGCGCGGCGTCGTCTACAGCGAGATCAACCTCGCCAAGGATCCCGACGGCCGGGCCGAGCTCGTCGCGCTGACGGGTCAGATGACCTTCCCCCAGATCGTGGTGGGCAAGCGCGCCATCGGAGGCTTCCGAGAGCTGCTCGAGGCGGACCGAGCGGGCGGGCTGGACGAGCTGCTGGCGGCCTGATTCGCGCATGTCGACACCTCGGACAACGACCATCGGCGATCACCAGATCAACCGGATCGGTCTCGGCACCAACCGGCTCACGGACACGTCCGAGAACCGCAACTTCGTCACGCGAGCTGTCGAGGCCGGCGTGAACTTCATCGACACGGCCCACCTCTACACCGGCGGTGCCAGCGAGCAAACCATCGGGGCCGCGCTGGCGCCGTTCCCGGACGACCTGATGGTCGCCAGCAAGGCCGGCTACCACCCGGGCAGCGGCCGGCCGGAGCGACTGCGGGCTGAGGTTGAGGAGAGCTTCGACCGACTTCGGACCGAGACCATCACCCTCTACTACCTGCATAGGGTCGACCCCGGGGTGCCCCTCGAGAAGTCGCTGAGCGTCCTCAGGGAGTACCACGACGGGGGGCGCATCCGGCACGTCGGCGTCTCGGAGGTGAGCGTGGACCAGATCGAGCGCGCACGGACCGTCGTCCCGATCGCGGCGGTGCAGAACGAGTACAACCTCTCCGAACGCAAGTCCGACGGCGTCGTGGACTTCTGCGAAAGGGAGAACATCGCGTTCGTCCCGTTCTTCCCCCTGCGCGGAGCGGCCCCTGCTCCGCTCGACGAGATCGCGAGCCGGTACGACGCAACTCCGCAGCAGATCACCCTTGCATGGCTGCTCAAGCGGTCACCCAGCATCGTCCCGATCCCGGGAACCCTCTCGCTCGAGCATTTGAAGCTGAACCTGGCCGCGCTCGATCTCGACCTGTCGGACGAGGATTACGCCAGGCTGGCCGGCGACTGAAGCTGGTTCGTTCCACTACCAAGGAGTCCGCGTGACTGACGTAACCAGGGCCGCCGACCCGTCCCACGCAGAAATCCGGTCGTTCCGGATCGATATCCCGCAGTCGGATCTGGACGATCTGCAGGATCGGCTGGCGCGCACGCGGTGGGCCAACGAGCTGCCGGCAGAGACGTTCAGGGCCGAGGTTCAAACCGGCCCCGTGACGCCCGGCTGGGAGTACGGCGTTCCGCTCGCATACGTCAAGCGGCTGATCGAGTATTGGCGCGACGGGTACGACTGGCGCGGCTGGGAGGCGAAGCTCAACGACTATCCACAGTTCACGACCACGATCGACGGGCAGAGCATTCACTTCCTGCACGTGCGCTCGCCGGAGCCGGACGCGCTCCCGCTGATCCTCACTCACGGCTGGCCCAACTCGTTCGTGGAGTACCTGGAGCTGATCGGCCCGCTCACGGATCCACGCGCGCACGGCGGAGGATGCGGCCGACGCCTTCCACGTCGTGATCCCGTCGATACCCGGCTTCACGTTCTCCGGCCCCACGCGCGAGCCGGGCTGGAACCGATACCGCACCGCCCGGGCGTGGGTGGAGCTGATGAGGCGGCTCGGCTACGACCGCTATGGCACACACGGCAACGACGCTGGGTCGTACGTGGCGCCCGAGGTGGCCCGCGGAGCACCCGACGCGGTCGTCGGGGTGCATGTCAACCAGCTCTTCTCGTTCCCCTCCGGCGACCCCTCCGAATTCGAGGGCCTGACCGCTGACGAGCTCGAGCACCTGCAGTTCCTGCAGAAGTTCGTTGACGAGATGTCGGCCTACGCCCAGCTCCAGGCCACGAAGCCGCAGAACCTGGCCCATGCGCTGGCGGACTCCCCTGCAGGCCAGCTCGCCTGGATCGGCCAGCTCCTCGGCGAGGCGGTCAGCCCGGACGTCGTCGTCACGAACGCCGCCCTTTACTGGTTCACCAACACCGGGGCGTCGTCGGCGCGCTTCTACTACGAGGACGCCCACGCCGAGCATCCGGCCGGACCGACCACCGCCCCCACCGGGCTGGCCAGCTTCGCGTTCGACTTCAAGCCCCTACGGCGGCTCGCCGAACGCGACCACACGAACATCATCTCCTGGAACGACTACGACCGCGGCAGCCACTGGGCAGCGCACGACGCGCCCGATCTGCTCGTGGGCGACATCCGGCAGTTCTTCCGCCGGCTGCGCTAGTCAAGCGCCGCTAGGGCGGACCCGCGTCCGCGGGCGGGGCTGGCAGCGTGGGCAGATGTAGGTTCCCCGGCCCGCCGCCCTCATCTTCCGGATCGGCGTCCCGCAGCGGGGGCAGGGTTCGCCTTCGCGAGTGTGAACAAGGAAGCGGTCCTGGAAACTGCCGCGGGCGCCGTCCACATGGCGGTAGTCGTCGATGGACGCGCCCTTCGCATCGATGCCGAGCTCGAGCGTTTCGACCACCGCTTCGCGCAGCGCCTCGATCTGGGGGCGCTTGAGCGTCCCCACTGGACGCAGCGGGTGGATGCGCGCCCGGAAGAGGGCCTCGTCGGCGTAGATGTTGCCCACGCCCGCCACCCGCTCCTGATTCAGCAGGAACGCCTTGACCGGCTGCCGGCGCCCGCGCGCCTGGGCCCGCAGTGCCTCGGCGGTGAAGTCGGGGCTGAGCGGCTCCACCCCCAGCCGCGACGCGAAGAACTCGGATAGCGCGTCGCTTCCGAGCAGCACATCACCGGTGCCGAAGCGGCGCACGTCCACGAACAGCAGCCGCTCGGCCGGCCGGCCGCGCTTGCGGCCGAGCTCGAAGCGCACCCGCAGATGCGGCCGGCCGTGCTCGTCCTCGCGCGAAGGGACGAGCAGCAGGTTGCCCGTCATCCGCAGGTGCATCGCCAGGTGGATGTCGCCCTCGGTGGAGACGATCAGGTACTTGCCCCGCCGCCACAGCCGTTCGACCCGCCGCCCGCCGAGCGCATCGTCGATCGCCTCGGGCGGGGCGGGCTCGGACCAGCGCGGGTCCAGCACATGAACCCGCTCGAGCCGCCGGCCCTCCAGGGCCGGGGCAAGCTGGCGGCGGATGATCTCGACCTCGGGGAGCTCAGGCACCCCTCGATCTTGGCAGGGGGTCAGAGCGTCGCGCGCGGATGGGCCCGGAAGTACACGTCCTTCAGGCGCTCGCTCGACAGGTGGGTGTAGAGCTGGGTCGTCGAGACATCCGCGTGGCCGAGCATCTCCTGCACCGAGCGCAGGTCGCAGCCGCCCGCCAGCAGGTGGGTCGCGAACGTGTGACGCAAAGTGTGCGGGCTCATGCGGTCCGCGAGCCCGGCCGTGACGGCGTGGCGGCGCACGATCTTGTAGAGGCCCTGGCGCGTCAGCGCGCGGCCGCGGAAGTTCACGAACAGGTGCGCCTCCGGCAGACCCTTGACGAGTGCGGGCCGCCCGCGCTCGAGGTACACGCGGAGCGCTCGCAGGGCGGCCTGGCCGATAGGGACGAGCCGCTCCTTGGAGCCCTTGCCACGCGCACGCAGCACGGAATCCTCCATGTCGACGTCACCCAGCTCGAGCCCGATCGCCTCCGACGCGCGCAGGCCGCACGCGTACATCAGCTCGAGCAGCGCACGGTCGCGCAACGCGGACGGCTCGGTCCCGCGCGGCTGTGACAGAAGTCGCTCGACCTCCCCGCGCGTGAGCACCTGCGGGAGCTTGCGCGAGCGGCGCGGCGCGCTGAGCGTGGCCGTGGGGTCGGAGTCACGCAGGCCATCGCGGCGCAGGTGGCGGTAGAAGGAGCGCAGGCAGGCGGACTTGCGATGCACCGTGGCCGGCGATGCCGGCGGGCGCTCGGAGCTCCCCCGAGCCAGGTGCTCGAGGAAGTCCGCCACGTCGCCCGGGCCGGCATCCAGCGCCGAGACCCCGCGCGCGTCCAGGAAACGCCCGAACTGCAGGAGGTCTGTGCGGTAGGCCTCGAGCGTGTTGCGCGACAGCCCTCGCTCGAACTCGAGATAGGCGAGGAAGTCGAGCAGCAGGTGCTCGAAACGGCGCGAGGCCGAGGGTTGCTCGATGGTGGCCATCGCTAGACGGGTTCGGGTACGAGGCCGCCATCCCTTGGCGCTGCAACGGGAGCGTCAGCGCACGTAGGCGCGGAACCAGAGCAGGCCGGCGAGCGACTTGGCGTCGCGGCAGTCGCGGATCACGCTGTCGAGCTCGGTGAGCGGCACCTCGACCACCTCGATCCGCTCGTCCTCGGGCGGCTCGGCCTGCTCCTCGTAGAGGTCCGTGGCGAGGAAGACGTGACATTCCTCGTCCACGAAGCCGGGTGAGGTATAGAAGCTCGTCAGCCGCTCCCAGCTCCGAGCGCCCTTGCCGATCTCCTCGGCGAGCTCGCGTTTGGCGGTGTCGAGCGGGCTCTCGCCCTCCTCGTCGAGCTTGCCGGCGGGTAGCTCCAGCAGCGCCTCCTCGCCCACCGCCTCGCGCGGCTGGCGGACCAGGAAGAGGCGCTCGCCGTCGTGCGCCACGACCGCCACCGATCCTGGATGCTCGACGATCTCACGCTCCGCCTCCTTGCCGTCGTCGTAGCGGAAGCGGTCGACCCGGACCTTGGCGATGCGGCCTTCCCAAGCGGTCCGGGACTCGATGCGCTCGAGCGTCAACGCGCGGCCTCGGCCACGATCGCGAGCGTCACATCGAGCATCGTCTCGAGCGCGTCCTCGGTGACCGACTCGTCCGGCTGGTGGTTGCTCTCGGTCCCATTGGCCACGTTGACCATCGGCAGCCCGGCCGCGATCAGCGCGTTGGCGTCGCTTCCGCCGCCGGTCGAGATGTAGACGGGCTCGATCCCACAGGCCGCGAGCGCCGCGGCCGCGGTCTCGACCTGCGCGGACGTGCGCGTGAGCCGGTAACCCTGGAACAGCCGCTCGAGCGAGGTCTCGACGTCGCAGTGGCCGTCGCTCGCGGCCTCGCCGCAGGCGTCGACCATCTCCCTGACCACGTCGCCCGCGCGCGCGTCGTCGAGGCTGCGCGCCTCGAGCTCCACGGTGCAGCGCTCGGCTACCACGTTCGCCGCGGTCCCGCCCTCGATCCTTCCGACATTCGCCGTGGTCTCGGCATCGAGGCGGCCGATGCGCATCTTCGCGATGGCCTGGGCGGCCGCCGCGATCGCGTTGGCTCCGGCCTCGGGGCGGATCCCAGCGTGCGCCGCCTGCCCGCGGAAGCTCGCCGCGAGCCGGTAGTAGGTGGGCGACGCGACCACGATCTCCCCGATCGGCGACGCGTGGTCGAACGCGAAACCGAAGTCGGCCCGCAGGCGGCTGCGATCGAGGGCCTTCGCTCCGCGCAGGGCGCGCTCCTCCGAGGTCGTGAAGAGGAGCTCGACCTCGACAGGTGCCTCGTCCCGGACGAGTCGCCGGGCGGCGCCGAGCACGGTTGCGATAGCGGCCTTGTTGTCGGCGCCCAGGATCGCCTCGTGGCGATTGGTGAGAACTCCGTCCTGGCGGAGGACGTGTACCGGACCGTCGAGCGGGACCGTGTCGATGTGCGCGCAGAGGAGGATCGTCCGGGCACCCTCCGGCCCCGGTATCCGCGCGAGCAGGTTGCCCGCGCCGGCGCCCGTCTCCTCGGCGGTGTCGTCCTCCTCGACCTCGAGGCCCAAGCCGCGCAGCTCCTCGGTGACCGCGTCGGCTATGGCGCGCTCGCGGCCGGACGGGCTCTCGATCTCGCAGAGCCGCACAAACTCGGCGACGAGCCGCTCGCGTTCCTCGCTCGATGCCTCGACGACCACCGGGCGAAAGCTACCCGCCCGGGTCGCCGGGGTGGCCGGTGGGCCGTCGGGGGTGGCCGGTAGGCCGCCGGGCGTGGCCGCTAGCCTCGCCGTCGTGGCCGGCACAAAGTCGCAGACGGGGGCGGCCATCAGCTGGCAGCAGGCGCTCGCCTGGCGCATGGGACGTCACCGGCTCGTCGAGCGCGCACCAGCGGGGGAGATGCACGATGTGGCCGGCGGGATCTGCGGCCTCCACGCGCAGGTGATGTCCTCGGCCGAGCTGACTCTGTGGGCGCGCGTCGAGGATCTCGGCGGGGATGCGGTCGAACAGGCCCTGTGGAAGGACCGGTCGCTGGTGAAGCTCTGGGCGATGCGCGGCACGCTCCATCTGCTCCCCGCCGCGGAGCTCGGCACCTGGCTCGCGGCACTCGGCACCTACGAGCACTACCTGAAGCCCGTCTGGCTGCGCGGCTTCAAGATCACGCAGGAGGAGCTCGAGCAGCTGGTCGGGGCGATTGGCGACGCCCTCGACGGCGAGCTTCTGACCCGCGAGGAGCTGCGCGACGAGGTGGTCCGCCTGACCCGCTCGAAGGCCATGGCCGAGCGTATCCAGGGCAGCTGGGGTCCCTACCTGAAGCCGGCCTCGTTCCAGGGCCTGCTGTGCTTCGGGCCGGGTGAGGGCCAGCGCGTGCGCTTCACGGCGCCCGCGAGCTGGGTTCCCGGCGGCGTCCCCGAGGTCGACCCGGACGGCGCCCTGCGCGAGGTCACGCGGCGCTACCTGGGCGCATTCGCGCCCGCCACGCGCGATGACTTCGGCCGTTGGTGGGCTGTGAGCCCGGCCCAGGCCGGGCGCATGCTCGGTGTCCTGGGCGACGAGGTGGTCCAGGTCGACGTGGACGGGGACTCCTGCTGGATGCTGGCCGAGCACGTTGCCGAGGCCGCCCGGCTCGCCAAGCCAGCGAACGTCGCCCGCCTCCTGCCCGGGTTCGACCAGTGGGTGATCGGCGCGTCCCGCACCGCACCTGCGCTGCTCGACCCCGCTCACAAGGCGCGCGTCTACCGTCCGCAGGGCTGGGTCTCCCCCGTCCTCTTGGTGAACGGCCGCATGGAAGGAGTCTGGAAGCACGAGCGCAAGGCCGGGAGGATCCTGGTCGAGGTCGAGCCGTTCGGCGAGCTGCCCGCGTGGGCACGCAAGCAGGCGACCGCCGAGGCAGGCCGGCTCGCACGGCACCTGGGCGGGGACCTCGACCTCACGTGGGCGACCTGAGCGGAATACTCGCCTCGTGCCGTCGGCTTTGCTCGACCAGGTACGCCGCTGCTACCCGATCTACAACGACGGGCCGGGAATCCTGCGCGGCGACCACGATGACTTCTACGCCGAGCTCTTCCACGCGGACGCCGAGTTCATCGTTCCGCAGATCTACCCCGACATGGAGGACGTGTACGTCGGGATAGAGGGCCTGCGCCGGCAGCGCATGCGCATGGAGGAGATCTGGGAGGACCTGCGCTGGGAGCCCGAGCAGTTCATCGAGTCCGGTCACGTGGTTCTCGTATGGGTCACGCTGTCGGGCATCGCGAAGCAGAGCCGAGCGCCGGCCAGCGCCCACGTGGCCCACGTCTTCACCCTGCGCGACGGGAAGGTGCAGCGGCTCGAGGTGTTTCTCGACCGAGACGAGGCGCTCGCGGCGGCGGGCCTCGCCGGGTAGCCGCCAGGCTCAGGCGCGCGACTCGGCGCGGACCGTCGGCTCCACGTCGGGTGCCTGGGCGTGCGCCCGCTCGAGCGCGGCGCCGACGAAGTCGCGGAACAGCGGCTGCGGGCGCAGCGGCCGCGACTTGAACTCCGGGTGGTACTGCGACGCGACGAAGAAGGGATGCTCGCTCAGCTCGATCACCTCGACCAAGCGGTCGTCGGGCGACGTGCCGCTGCAGATCATGCCGGCCTGCTCGAGCCGCTTGCGCAGGTGGTTGTTGACCTCGTAGCGGTGCCGGTGGCGCTCGTAGATGACGGCCTCGTCGTAGATCTCCCGCGCCCGTGTGCCCTCGTGCAGCTTGACCGGGTCGGCGCCGAGGCGCATCGTGCCGCCCATGTCGCGGACCTCCTTCTGCTCCGGCAGGAGATCGATCACGGGATAGGGCGTCTCCGGGTCGAACTCCGTGGAGTTGGCCCCCTCCATGCCGGCGGCGTGGCGGGCGAACTCGGACACGGCGATCTGCATCCCGAGGCAGATCCCGAGGTACGGGACCCCGTGCTCGCGCGCGTAGCGGGCGGCCTGGATCTTGCCCTCGATGCCGCGTACGCCGAAGCCGCCGGGGACCAGGATGCCGTCGCAGGTGGCGAGCTCGCGCTCGACCTCGCCGTCGGTCAGCCGCTCGCTGTCGACCCAGTGCACCTCGACGTGCCCGCCGTGATGCGTGCCCGCGTGGTTGAGGGCCTCGATCACCGACAGGTAGGCGTCGGCCAGCTGGTTGTACTTGCCGACGAGCGCGATCCGCACGGGCTGCGTGGCCGATTCGATGCGCTCGACGAGCCGCTTCCAGTCGCCCAGGTCGGGCGGCGGCGCCTCGAGGCGGAAGTGCGACAGCACCTCGTCGTCCACGCCCTCCGCCGCGAACTCGAGCGGCACCTTGTAGATCGAGTCGACGTCGCGAGCCGACACCACTGAGCTGACCGGCAGGTTCGCGAACAGCGCGATCTTCTCGCGAATGTCGCGGCCGAGCGTCTCCTCGGAGCGGCACATGACCATGTCGGGCTGGATACCGATGCGCCGCAGCTCCTGCACCGAGTGCTGGGTGGGCTTGGTCTTGAGCTCTCCGGCGTGGCCGAGGAACGGCACGAGCGTGAGGTGGACGAACATGCAGCGGTCGCGCCCGAGGTCCGAGTGGAACTGGCGCAGGGCCTCGAGGAACGGCAGCGACTCGATGTCCCCGACCGTGCCGCCGATCTCTGTGATCACGATGTCGACGTCCGTCGACTCCGCGACGAGCCTGATGCGGTTCTTGATCTCGTCGGTGATGTGCGGGATCACCTGCACCGTGCCGCCGAGGTAGTCGCCGCGGCGCTCGCGCCGGATCACCGAGTTGTAGATCGCGCCCGCGGTGGCGTTCGACGCGCGGCTCGTGTTCACGTCGGTGAAGCGCTCGTAATGGCCGAGGTCGAGGTCGGTCTCCGCCCCGTCCTCGGTCACGAACACCTCGCCGTGCTGGAACGGGCTCATCGTGCCCGGGTCGACGTTGATGTAGGGGTCGAACTTCTGGATCGTCACGGACAGCCCGCGAGCCACCAGCAGCCGGCCCAGGGACGCGGCGGCGATGCCCTTGCCGAGTGCGGAGACCACGCCGCCTGTGACGAAGATGAAGCGGGTGGCAGGGCGCGAGTCGGGCATCAACCTCTGGGAGTTCGAGTCTACTCGCCGCTTCGGCGGGTGAGCGGCACGATCGCCGTCGCCTGGCGGCGTCCTCGGTCGCGGACAGGCTGAGCCTTGTCCGCTCCCTGCGTCCTTGCCAGGCTCGGCGCTCGAGCCGCTCACGCTCATGCCGCCGCCAACAGTTCTTCCGCGTGCCGGCGCGCCGCGCCGTCGCCGGCATCGGCGCCGAGCATCCGCACCAGCTCCTCGACGACACCCTCCCCTTCGAGAGCCTCGACCGTCGTGAGGGCGGTCTTCCCGGCCGCCGACTTCTCGATCCGGAAGTGGCTCCCAGCCAGCGACGCGATCTGCGGCAGGTGGGTGATGCAGAGCACCTGGCGGGCTTCGGCGAGCAGCCGCAGGCGCTCTCCTACCGCTCGAGCGGTCTGACCGCCGACACCGGCGTCAACCTCGTCGAACACGAGCGTGCGTGACTCGCCCAGGCCCGCCACGGTCATGAGCGCGAGCATCACGCGGGAGAGCTCGCCACCGGACGCGGCCTCACGGATCGGCGCCGGCGCCACGCCCGGGTTGGGACCGAGCAGGAACTCGACGTGGTCGGCGCCGGAGGGCCCGGTGTCGCCGCCCGACGCGCCGACATCGCCGTCCGCCGCGCCGGCGTCCCTGTCCGAGCCAGGACCGCCGCCGCGCGCCTCGACGGCGACCTCGAAGCCGGCGCCCTCCATGGCGAGTGCGGCGAGCTCCTCCCGCACGCGCTTGGCGAGCCGGGGCGCCGCCTTGCGGCGGGCCTTCCCCAGTTTCGCGGCGAGTGCGTCCCGCTCCCGGGTGGCCTCCGCCAGCGCCGCCTCGGCCCGCTCGGTCTCGACCTCCGCGCGCGCGAGCCGGTCGCGTTCGGCGCGGCAGCGCTCGGCGTGGTCGAGGACCGCGCGGACGCTCCCGCCGTGCTTGCGCTCGAGCCGGTCGTAGAGCTCGAGCCGCTCCTCGACCTCGTTCAGCCGCCCCGGCTCGCCTTCGAGCGAGTCGGCGTAGCGGCGCAGCTCCAGACCGAGGTCCTCGGCCTCGAGCCGAAGCGCGGCGAGGCGCTCGGCCAGCCGGTCGAGCTCGGGATCGACGCCCCCGACCGGCTGGGCGAGCCGCTCGGCCTCCGCCAGCAGCGCGGCGGCGCCCCCCTCCCCCGCGGCGGGAGCGATTGCCTCTGCACCGCCCGCCGCAGCCGCGAGCAGGCCGTCCAGCGCGCGCAGGCGCCCGCGCTCGGCGACGAGCGCGCCCTTATCGGTCTCGCTCGGCCCGAGCGTCTCGATCTCCTCGATCTCGAACGCGAGCAGGTCGAGATCACGGTCGCGGGTGCCGGCGAGCCCGCGCAGCTCGGCAAGCTCACGCCCGAGCCCGCGGACGCGGCGATGCGCATCCGCGAGCCGCGCCCGCAGCGCGAGCTGCTCTCGCCCGCAGAAGCCGTCGAGCAGGTCCAGCTGCGCCGACGCGAGCGTCAGCTTGCGGTGCTCGTGCTGGCCGAAGAACGCCACCAGGCGGCCGCCGAGCGCCTGGAGATCGCCCGCCGTGGCCGAGCGACCCTGGACGAACGCGCGCGTACGCCCCTCCGAGCTGACCCGCCGCGCCAGCACGACCTCGGCGGGCACCCCGCCGTCGAGCTCCTCGATTCGCACGCGCAGCTCGGCGAGCTCCGGCTCGTCCAGCAGGGCCCGGGGCAGCTCGAAGACCCCCTCGACGTAGGCCTCCCGAGCGCCGGGCCGCACGATGCCCGGGCGCGGCCTGCCACCCAGCAGCAGATCGAGAGCGTGCGCGAGGACCGTCTTACCTGCGCCCGTCTCCCCGGTGATCGCGGTGAGGTCCGCGCCCGGGCGCAGCTCGGCCCTCTCGATCAAGAGCAGGTTCTCTATCCGCAGCTCGAGCAGCACGCAGGCAGGTCTACCAGCGCCACCCGACGGAGCCGCCCGCCTGTTACGCGCCCGTGCGCAAACTGCGCGACTTCAGTAGGAGAGACGTCCGAACTTGTCGCGGAGCCGGTGGTAGAAGGTGGCGCCCGGGGCCTGTGCGAGCAGCGCCCGGTCCTCCTCGAAGCGGATCGCCACGCTCCCCTCCGGCTCGAGCAGCCCGGCAACCCGGCCGTCCGTGATCACGTCCACGTCCTCCTCGCGCGAGCGGTTCTGCACCTCGAGGAGGTCGCCGGGCGCGACCACAAGGACCCGCGCGGTGAGCGTGTGCGGGGCGATGAACGAGACCACGAAGCCCTCCACGCCCCAGGCCAGGACCGGGCCTCCGTTGGCGAGGTTGTAGCCCGTGGAGCCCGCCGGCGTCGACACCACGAGGCCGTCGCAGCGGACCTCGCCGAGCTCCTCGCCAGTGACCGAGTACGCCAGCTCGGCAACCCGCCCGTTCTGGCGCCGGTGAAAGGACATGTCGTTGAGCGCCAGCTGCTCACCGCCCCCGGTCTCTGCCACGAGCGCGGGAAGCTCCATCACATCGAACTCGCCGGCCAGCGCGTGGCGGAGGCCCTCCTCGAGCTCCCACGGCTCGATCGTGGCGAGGAAGCCGATTGCCCCGTAGTTGACCGCGAACACCGGGACCCGGGTTCCCGCGTAGCGGCGCAGGGTCGAGAGGATGGTGCCGTCGCCGCCCAGCACGAGCGCGAGCTCGGCGAGCCCGTCCGGGTCGTCGTCGAGCTTGAGTCCCTCACCCGCGGCGAGGTTGTGCTTGCGCGCCTCGTCGGGGGAGACGTGCACCCCCACCCCGGCCTCCCGGGCCAGCTCGAGCACCCGCGCGAGCGCGCCGCCCGTGTCGTGGGTCCGGGTATGGCTGAAGATCGTGATCGCCTTGGGCCGGCCGCTCACGGCTCCGCCATTCGAGCCGCGACTTCGAGATCCTCCAGCGCGCCGGGCCGGCCCGCTTCGGCAAGCCACACGAAGCTCTCGCGGTTGCCGGCCGGCCCCGGGAGCCCCGACCCCGCGTAGCCGAGGACCGCCACCCCCAGCTCGGAGCGCGCCCGCTCGCCCACCGCGACCAGCGCGGCACGGCGGTCGGCCGCCAAGCGCACCACGCCGCCCTTCCCGACCCGCTCGCGACCCACCTCGAACTGGGGCTTGACCATCGCGAGGCAGTCGAAGGCCGGGGCCGCGCAGGCGAGCACGGCCGGCAGGACCTTGGTGAGCGAGATGAACGAGACGTCCACAGCGATCAGATCGGGCGCGAACGGAAGCTCGTCCGGAACGAGCCAGCGGGCATTGCGGCGCTCGATCACGGTGACGCGCTCGTCGTTCCTCAGCCGCCAGTGGAGCTCTCCGTAGGCCACGTCGAGCGCCACAACTGCGGCCGCGCCACGCTGGAGGAGGCAATCCGTGAAACCGCCGGTCGACGCCCCGACGTCGAGGGCGAGGCGGCCGGCGGGATCGACCCGGAAGGCGTCGAGCGCGTTCGCGAGCTTGATGCCGCCGCGGGACACGAACGGCGGCGCCTCGGCCACGGCGACGTCGGCGTCCTCGGCCACCAGCTCTCCAGGTTTGCGCGCCGGCCGCCCGCTCACCTGCACATCCCCGGCGATCACCGCGGCCGCCGCGCGCGAGCGTGACTCGTACAGCCCGCGATCGGCCAGCAGGTTGTCGAGCCGGCGCTTCGTCACGGGCGCAGAGTACCCCCGCAAGCCTGTGTGACCGACATCACACAGCGCTGACCTACCGAGCGTAACCTCGAACTCGATGACCGTTTTGAGGCTCATCTCACCTGCGGCACGGGCGGGCCTGCTCATCGCCGCCGGTATCGGGTTGATCGTGGCACCGCTGCTGTGGCAGATCGGCCCCGCCCCGATCATCACCGGGATCGTCATCGGCGCGCTCGCGATCGAGCTCGGGCTCGCCGGCACCGAGACGGAGGGCCGCGGAACGCTCCCGGTCTCCGCTCAGGCGGTCTACGACCGAGGGCTCGCGCTCGGACTCCTGCTCGTCGCGCTCATCTTCGGGCTCGCCGACGAGATGGAGGCGCTGCTCGTGTTCGCGTTGGCCGGCGTCCTGGCCCTCGTCGTGACCTCGATTACGCGCTACAGCGCGACCCCGGCCTAGGAAAACTTCCCCTCAAAGACGCATCACACATATCGCATCACTCCTCCCTCAGGAACGGCCCTCGGAAACGGGGGTCGTTTCTTTTGGCTCAACCATGCGGGTTTGCTGGGAGTCCGGTGCGGGAGACCTGCTCCTCATGACACATCGATGACACATCAGAACGCGAAACGGCCCACCGAAGGGGGCCGCTGCGAGCCGGATAGATCCAGACCTGGATCTAAGTACCGAGCTTACGGGCACGCTCCCCACGCGCCTGCCTGATCGCCGCCTCGGGGTCGATCACATCCGGGCCGAGTTCCTTGATCAGGTGCTCGTAGTGCTCCCACAGGATCGCGGTCGTGTGCCCAAGCCGACCGGCCACGTAGCCTAGACCAAACTCAGGCGGCGACCCGGAGCGGATCGCCGCCTGGTCGGTCCTCAGGCACTCGCCGGTGCCCCGGCGAGGACTTCCTTAGCCTCGATCGTTATCGCGTGTCGGTTCTCGTGCCACTGAGTGGTTGCGAACGATCCGGTGCGAAAGGTTGCGTGGACCACCTTGGGGGTGGGGCTACTGTAAAAGCTGCCGACCACATAGGACCACGTCTGGTCATCGGAGGTCCCGCCTTCTCCTTCACGACGGTTGATGTAGGGCATCCGAGGGCCTCCTCGGGTTGGCTTCCCGCTTTCTGTGTCTCACGGGTCTGTCCCGATGCTGGCTGAACACCAGCGCTTGGGTGTGACGTTGCTCACCCCTACGAGCGGCGCGGCGAGACCGCCAGCCGGAGCGCCGCAAACTAGGCGAGCGGGATCACGAGCGGTGGGACAGCCATGCCTGCGGCCTGAATGCGCTCGCGGCCACAGGATTCGTGACACATCCATGACACATGAGGGCGTTGCACGGGCTAAATCGCGGTGTGCGCGGCTTAGGCGTGCATGGCTGCAGATTTGGTTTTGCAGAGCCCGATCTAGGCGATTCTGCGCGTGGCTTTGGTGGGCCGTCCCCCGGCCCGGGGAACCATCGACTTTTCCTCCCTCAGGAACGGCCTCGCTTCGGCGGGGTCGTTTCTTTGGGGTGATGTGCGGGGATTCGGCTGGTATGTCATCCCCAGCTGACGCTGCCGGAGGCGTCGATCAGTGAATGCACGACGAACGAACGCAGCGAGCAGCCGAGCCAGTGCCGGCAGCGCGGGATACTTGCCGCCGTCGTGCACGCCGACGTGGAACTAGTGCGGGGAATCATCGAGGCACTGAACCGGAGTGACGTCGATGGGATGCTGACGCAAATGCACCCCGACTTCGAGTGGAGGCCGCTCGAGGCAAGCCCCGTCGCGCGGGTCTACCGCGGGCACGAGGACGTACGGCGCTATGTCGAGGACTGGCTTAGCACCTTTGAGAGCGTGCGGCTCGATCTCGAGGATCCGGTGGAGGTGGCCGATCGGGTGGTCGTAACGGTGCACGGCCACGGCCGCGGCCGGGCGAGCGGGGTGGAGCTCGCCACGCGCTTCTGTCAGGTGTGGACCCTGCGCGGCGGAACGGCGGTCGGAATGGAGGAGTACGCCACTCGCGAGCAAGGGCTCGCCGTGCTCCGCTCGCGGTAGACGACTCGGCTCCTAGCCCGCTCCGTAGACTCAGCGGCCGGATGGCCGAGCACCGTTACGAGACCCAACTGCGCTGGAGCGGTTCCACCGGCCTCGGCTGGGAGAACTACGACCGCGAGCACACGATCACGGCGCCGCCCGCCGAGCCGGAGCTGCGGCTTACGACGGGCGAGTCTCAGGGCGATCCGGCCGTGCTCAATCCCGAGCAGCTGCTCGTGATGGCCGCGTCGTCCTGCCAGATGCTGTCCTTCCTCCATGCCGCGGCCAAGGCGCGCATCGACGTCGTCGAGTACGAGGACGAGGCAAGCGGCCTGATGCCGCTTGACGAGCAACCCGCGTGGATCACCGAGATCACGCTGCGGCCGCGCATCGTGATCGCCGGCGAGGCGAGCGAAGAGCGCGTCCGCAAGCTCGTGCAGACCGCCCACGAGTACTGCTACATCGCGAACAGCCTCAAGAGCGAGGTGGCGATCGAGCCGCGCATCGAGATCGGACAGGCGCAACTGTGAGCGCGGTCCCGGAGCTGCTTCGGCGGCTCCTCACCACCCCGGGCGCGCCGGGGCAGGAGGCGGCGCCGGTCGCAGTGTGGCGCGAGGCCGCCGAGGAGTTCGCGTCATCCGTGAGCGTCGACCCGATGGGCACGCCGGTCGCGCGCATCGACGGGCGCGGCGAGCATCCGCTCCTCGCCGTGGTGGGCCATATCGACGAGATCGCCGTCCTGGTCAGCTACGTGACGAAGGAGGGCCAGCTCAAGGTCGTGTCGTCGGGCGGCTGGGACCCGCAGATCCTCGTGGGCCAGCGTGTGGAGGTCCTGACCCGGAACGGCCCCATCCCGGGTGTCTGCGGCCGCAAGCCGATCCACCTGCTCGAGAGCGAGGAGCGCAAGAAGGCAGTGGAGCTGAAGGGCCTGCACGTGGACATCGGCGCGAAGGACCGAGACGAGGCGCTCGGCCTGGTGCGCGAGGGCGACCCGGTCGTGATCGCCGCTGACCCCGTCGAGCTGCCGAACGGCAGGGCCGCGTCGCGCGCGTTCGACAACCGCCTCGGTGTGTACGTCGCGCTCGAGGCGGCGCGCCGGGTGGCGGACGCCGGCGGCGGCGCCGGCCCCGTCGCGGCCGTCGCCGCGGTCCAGGAGGAGATCGGCACCCTTGGCGCCGCCGCCATGGCCTACGGCCTCCGGCCCGACGTGGCGATCGTCGTCGACGTGACCCACGCCTCCGACGCGCCGGGCGTCGACGCCGGACAGGTCGGCGAGCACGGCCTCGGGGAGGGCCCGGTGCTGACGCGCGGGGCGATCGTGAGCGCGCGCGTGAACGAGCTGCTCGACGACGCGGCGGAGGCCGAGGGGATCACCATGAGGACCGAGGTCGCAGGGCGCGCGACCCACACCGACGCCGACTCGATCCACCTGAGCCGCATGGGCGTGCCGACCGCGGTCCTCTCGATCCCCCTGCGCTACATGCACTCGCCCGTCGAGGTGGTCGAGCTCGCCGACGTCGAGGCCGCGATCGCAGTGATCGCGGCATTCGCACTGCGGCTCGAGGCCGACACGAGCCTCGCGCGCTGGTAGGCCCGAACACTCAGGCCAGGAGGCTCGGCTCGAGCACGGCCTGGGCGACCCGGTCGGCGACGGCCTCGGGGGTCAGGCCGACCTGCTCGCGCAGGAGCGCCGGCTTTCCGTGGGTCACGTACTCGTCGGGTAGGCCGACGCGCAGCACACGGGCACCGGCGAGCAGGTCGTGGTCGGCGAGGTGCTCGACGACGGCCGAGCCGAAGCCGCCGGCGAGCACGTTCTCCTCGACGGTCACGAGCAGGTCGTGCTCGGCTGCCAGCCGCTCAGCCAGCTCGCGGTCGAGCGGCTTCGCGAAGCGGCCGTCGGCCACGGTCGCTTCGATCCCATGCTCCTCGCCCAGCAGGCCGGCCGCGCCCAGTGCGACGCTCACGCCGTAGCCATAGCCGAGGAAGGCCACGCGTTCGCCCTCATGCAGGATCTCGCCGCGCCCGATCTCGATCGGCTCGGGTCGGCGCGGCAGCGGCACTCCCTCGGCCTCTCCGCGGGGGTAGCGCAGCGCGACCGGGCCGTCGTCGTGCAGCAGCGCCGTGTGCAGCATGTGGACGAGCATCGCCTCGTCGCGCGGGGCCATCAGGATCAGGTTCGGGAGGCAGCGCATGTAGGAGATGTCGAACGCGCCGTGGTGGGTCGGCCCGTCGTCGCCCACCAGCCCTGCGCGGTCCATCGCGAACACCACGTTCAGCTTCTGCAGGCAGACGTCGTGGACGATCTGGTCGTAGCCGCGCTGCAGGAATGTCGAGTAGATCGCCGCCACCGGCTTGGCGCCCTCGAGCGCGAGCCCGGCCGCGAACAGCACCGCGTGCTGCTCCGCGATGCCCACGTCGTAGTAGCGCTCGGGAAGTGCGGCCTGGAGCAGGTTGAGCCCGGTGCCGGAGTTCATTGCGGCGGTGATGCCGAGCACCCGCTCGTCGCGGCGGGCCTCCGCCACGAGCGCCTCGCCGAACACCTTCGTGTACTGGGGCGGCGGAGCAGGAGCCGCGGACTTGCCGTTCGCCTTCTTCGGGGCAGCGGCGCCGTTGACGATCGACCCGGGCTTGGCCGCGTGCCACTTCTCCATGCCCTCGAGCCCGCCCTCCTCGGCCGGCACGAAGCCCTTGCCCTTCACCGTCTTGCAGTGGACGACCACGGGCCGGTCGGCCTCGAGCGCCCCGCCGATCGCCTGCCGGAGTGCCTTAACGTCATGTCCGTCGATCACGCCGACGTAGGCGAGGTCGAGCTCCTCGAAGAAGAGGCCCGGTGCCCAGTAGGCCTTGAGCGACTCCTTCAGGATCGGCCCGAGCCGCTCGATCTTGGTGCCGATGCCGGCCGGCAGCTTGGTGAGCGTCTCCTCGGCGTCCTCGCGCGCGTGGTACAGCTTCGGGTTGAGGCGCATGCGGTTGAAGAGCCGCGACAGCGCGCCGACGTTCGGGGCGATCGACATGCCGTTGTCGTTGACCACGATCACGATCGGCACGTCCATCCCGCCGGCGTTCAGGAGCGCCTCGAAGGAGACGCCGCCCGTGAGCGCGCCGTCCCCGATCACCGCCACGACCTTGCCGTCGGGCCCGATGCCGCGGCGCATCGCCTCCTTGATCCCCACGGCGTAGGACACCGAGGTCGAGGCGTGGCCGGCACCCATGATGTCGTGCTCGGACTCCTGGATGGCGCAGAAGGGCGCGAGCCCCCGGTACTTGCGGATCGTCCCGAGGCGGTCGCGGCGGCCGGTGAGCACCTTGTGCGGATAGGCCTGGTGCCCGACGTCCCACAGGATCTTGTCGCGCGGGGAGTCGAGCAGCGAATGGAGCGCCACGGCGATCTCGCAGGCGCCGAGGTTGGCCCCGAAGTGGCCGCCGATCTCGCCGATCGTGTCGATGATCAGCTCCCGGACCTCCTGGGCGACCTGCTGGAGCTGGTCGTCCGTGAGTTTCTTCAGGTCGGCCGGGCCGTCGATCTTGTCGAGGAACGTGGTCATGTCGTGCGGGTGAGGATGTAGTCGGCGATGCTGCCGAGGCGCCCGGTCTGGCCCGGAGCGTCCGCGAGTGCCGCCCGCGCCTTCGCATGCGACTCTCGAGCGAGCTCCTGAGCCCGCTCCAATCCGTGGACGCTCACGTAGGTCGCCTTCCCATGGCGCTGGTCGGAGCCCTGCGGCTTCCCGATCTCGGCCTCGTCCCCGGTCACGTCGAGGATGTCGTCGACGATCTGGAAGACGACGCCGAGCTCTGCCGCAAAGCGCCGGTAGGGGATTGTGGCAGGTCCATCCATGCCCTCGAGGGCCAGTACCGAGCACACCGACGCCGTAATCAGGGCGCCCGTCTTGAGCTCGTGGAGGTGGCGGAGGTCCAGGCCCTCGCTGCCGGACACGTCCAGGTACTGGCCTCCGACCATCCCGCCCACGCCGGCCGCGCCCACCAGCTCGCGCACCGCCGCGAGCACGTGCGCAGGCTCGCCTGCCTGCTCGCCGAGGGCGATGCGCAGCGCCTCGGCGAAGAGGCCGTCGCCTGCAAGGATCGCCACGTCTTGCCCGAACGCCACGTGGCAGGTCGGCTTGCCGCGGCGCAACCCGTCGTCGTCCATCGCGGGGAGGTCGTCGTGGATGAGCGAGTAGGTGTGGATCATCTCGATCGACGCGGCGAGCGGCAGCACGTCGCCGGGGTCGCGACCGAGCGCCTCGGCGGTCGCCAGCGCCAGGACGGGCCGGATCCGCTTGCCCCCCGCCAGCAGCGAGTAGCGCATCGCCTCCTCGAGGCGGGTCGTGCCGGGCTCCTCTGCGAAGCGCAGGCTCTCGAGATAGCCGTCCACCCTCTCCTGCAGGTCGACCGGATAAGCCGGCGCCTCGACGGAGCTCAAAGAAGGCGCTCCTGGCCCTCCGATTCGCCCGCGGCCCGCGCGCGCGTGTCGATCTCGGCGCCGAGCCGGGCGGCGAGCTCCGCGCAGCGCTCGACTAGGTCCGCCGCCTCGTCCGGGTCGACCGCGCCCGAGCGGAGCTTGTCGGCTACGGCCTCGAGCTCCTCGGCGAGGGCGGTGACCGAGTCGGGCCGGCCCATCAGGGTGTGGCCTCCTGGCGTGCGACCGCGCCGAGGATCCCGTTGACGAATCCCGGAGCATCGGCGGAGCACAGCTCCTTGGCGGCCTCGACGGCCTCGTCGATCGCGACCTCGGCCGGGACGTCGGGCCGGCTGCGCAGCTCGTGGAGCGCCACCCGCAGTATGTTCCTCTCGACGGGGGCGATCCGGTCGAGCGACCAGCCCTTCGCGTGGTCCGCGATCAGCGCGTCGAGCACCGCCTGCTCGGCGACCACTCCCTCGACGAGCTCGCGCGTGAAAGGGGTGGCGTCGCGCCCGAGCAGCCCGGTGGGGGGCCGGCCGGTCACGTCGGCCTGGTAGAGCGCGACAAGCGCGGCTCTCCGCTGCTCAGTGCGCCGCGCCACGCCTCACGCGCGCGAGACGTACTCGCCCGAGCGCGTGTCCACACGGACCCGGTCGCCGACGTTCACGAAGAGCGGCACCCGGACGACCACGCCGGACTCGAGCGTGGCCGGCTTGTCGCCGCCGCCCGAGGCGGTGTCGCCGCGTACCCCGGGGTCGGTCTCGGCCACGGCCAGCTCCACGGCGCTCGGGACCTGGACATCCGACGGCGAGTCGTCGACGTACAGGACGTCGACCTCCTCGTTCGGGACCACCCAGCGAAGCGACTGCTTGACCGAGTCCTCGGGCACGGCCATCTGCTCGTAGGTCTGGACGTCCATGAAGTGCGCATCCGTCCCGTCCGCGTAGAGGAAGGTCATCTTGCGCGACTCGGTTCGCACCGGCCGGAACTTCTCCCCGGCGCGGAAGGTCCGGTCGATGACCGCGCCGTCGTCGACGCGCTTGAGCTTCGTGCGGACGAAGGCGCCGCCCTTGCCCGGCTTCACGTGCTGGAACTCGACGATCCTGAAGATCTTGTCGTCGACCTCGACGTGCATCCCGTTCTTGAACTGGTTGGTGCTGACCACGGCCCGGCAAGGGTAGTGGTCCCGCGAGCGGAGAGGGCGGCCCGTGGGCCGCCCTCTCGGTGATCGTCCGCCCGCGCGTCAGGCGCTCTTAGTTGTTGCGGTTGTTCCTCCTCGTGCCGATCGAGAACTCCTGGGTCTGCGGGTTCAGGTGGCCGAGCCTGATGGCGCCCCTGACTGCCCGATCGTTGAGCTTCCAGATGATCAGGCCGCGCGAGATGTCGCTCTCGTAGATCTCGCCGTCGTACCAGTACGTCGACCAGTCGCCGCCCAGCTCGATGCCGACGGGCGGGTTCGGGTCGACCAGCGGGGCCGGGTCGGCGTAGGCGATCTCCTCCGCGTTCGTCCGGGTCGCTGAAGTCGACGACCGAGATGCCCGACTGGTAGTTGCCCGCGACCAGCACCTTGTCGTCGCTGTCCCTCAAGGGCACGACGTTGAGGTTGTGCCAGGTGCAGTTCTCGAGGGCCGTCTGCGGCCTCGGGTGCACGAACTCGGCCGAGCGTGTCGCCGGTGTCCGCGTCGATGAAGAACAGCGTGCGGTCGAGGACGCTGCTCGTCGCCTGGCACTGCGCCTGGGAGCCGCCGCCCGGCTCGTGGCCGAAGATCAGCACCTCGCCGTCCCAGCTGAACGAGGCCGTGTGGCCGATCTGCGTGCCGAGGTCGCGGTGGATACAGGAACTCCGGGTTCTCCTTCGACCCGCCCTCGTCCGGATCGATCGTCCACACCGACGGCCCGCTGCCGCCGGCGCAGGCGACCTGGTTCACGTCGCCGAGGATCACGCCGGTGTCATGGCACGGGTGCAGCGTCTCGGGCGGATCGTCCTCGTGGCCCGTCTGCTCGAAGCGCAGGTACGACGCCTCGGACGGGTCGTCCAGCGGCACCTCGATGACGTCGAACCCGCGGCAGTGGACGGGCTCCGAGCCGGGCGCCGGTGACCCGAAGGTCGTGTTCGCCGACGGGTTGCTGTAGATCAGCAGGCGGTCGTTCCTGAGGTCGGGCACCAGCGTCTCGGTGTGCGACCCGCACGGCGTGTCGACGAACGCCACGACCTCGGGCTCCTCCGGGTCGCTGACGTCGATGATGTGCACGCCCTCCTGGCCGCGGTCGGGCTGGCCGGCGGGGTCGGACCGGGTGCGTCGGCGTCCCGGCCACGCGGAACATCGGCCAGTCGCCGCAGAACGCGCCCGGCTGCGTGAGCCGTAGCGGGTCGCCCTCGGGAATCTCGGGGGAGGCGGGGTTGTTGAAGTTCTCCCTCGGTGCGGGAGTCGGCGAGTTCCACGAGCGGAAGATCAGCTCCGGCCGGTCGCGGCCGCGGCGGCCCCAGGCGATCACGTCGCCCTGGTTGCCGACGGTGTTGGTCGGACTGGCGCAGTCCTCCCAGTCGACGATCTCCCTCGGCCTCGTCCGGATCGTCGATGTCGATCAGCCGGAATCCGCCGTAGGTGCCCTGGACCGCCGTTTCGCCCCAGAACGCGAGGTCCGAGTTGAAGTTGCCCTGCCTCGGCCTGAAGTTGTCGAGCGGCACCTTGCGCGCCGAGAACCCGATCGGGTCCATGTTGTCCGTGAAGTCGAACGTGGCCGTCGCCCTATCCACCTTGCTCGGCCCCGACTGGAACCCCGCGGACGCGAGCTGTGGAACGGCGAGGATCCCGATCGCAAGGAGTGCGACCACTACTGTGCGGCGCAATGCGCGCATAACTACCTCCCGGGTGGGGAGGGCGCGGTGCGGAGAGAGGGTCCCCGAACCTAACCGCAAAGGCCCTCCACAGTCTCTCGAGACCGCCGAACCCGCCGAATCCTGCCTTCATGACCATGCGAGCCCGGCGGGTCTCGCTGGTTGTGCGCGGCGCAGTCTTCCCCGTCAGGGCGCCGGTGTCAAGCTCCGCTATCGCCCGGCTACCTCGTCGGCCCCGGTGAGCCCGGCCCCACCGTGCAGCTAGGCTCCCCGCCCTGGCTCTCGCGAGGAAAGGTCTTGTGGCTCGCACAGGAAGGATCGGTGCTGCGATCGTCGCCGCGCTCTTGCTCGGGGCTGCCTCCGCGGTCTTCCTGTGGGAGCCATGGCACGGGCCGATCATCCTGTCGCTTTCTGAAGGCCACGGCATCGACGCGGGAGACCTCCCGGCGCTCCCGTTGCTCGCGCTCGCAGTTGCGGTCGGACATGGCTGGGCCCAAGACGGCAGACGCCGCGAGAGGGGGCCGGCCGGTCGCTGGGCGCTCCCCGGGTCCGCCGTACTGCTGGGGGCGCTGCTCCTGCTCGGTGCCGCCTTCTCCGAAAGGTCCGACGGCGAGCCGCTGTTACCCGCCGGAGGCGGGACCTTCGACGGCAGGACCCCCCAGCACACCGACGGGCGACGGGCGGATCCCGCGGACCGCTGGTCGCACTTGGCGATGACCTACGACGGAGCGACGCTCCGGCTGTATGTGAACGGCAGCCAGGTGTCGAGCCGAGCGATCACCGGCACGATCCTCGGGACCGCCGATCCCCTGTGGATCGGTGGCAACCGGCCCTACGGGGAGTACTTCCAGGGCGTAATCGACGAGGTGCGTGTCTACGACCGTGCCTTGAGTCCTTCCGAGGTTCGAGCCGAGATGTCGACGCCGATCCGCAGAGATCAGGCCTCGCCAGCCGCTGGTCTGGTTGGGGCTTATGCCTTCGACACCGGCTCCGGGACCGTGGCGACTGACCTCTCTGGCAAGGGCAACACCGGGGAGATCATCGGAGCCACCTGGACGACCCAGGGCCGGTTCGGTAGCGCCTTGCGATTCGAGGGGACCGGGCAGGCGGTGAGGATCCCTGCTTCGGCATCGCTGAGCCTGAGGCGAGCCATGACTCTCGCGGCCTGGAGCCGGCCGAGCGAATCCCAGGACGGGTGGCGGACGATCATGCATCGCCAGACCGACGCGTACTTCCTCATGGCCAGTGGCGGCACCTACGCCTCTGGGACGATCGTTAATGCCGGGGCGATCGATGATGCGCGCGCCGGTCTGCTCGTCGCCGCCGCCCTCTTGTTCTGCTTGACGCTGGCAGGTCGACCCGCGCGCCGGGTCGGGGGGCGGGAACGACCGTGGTGGCCGCCGGTCACGCTGTTCTTGGCCGGTTCTCTCGTCGATGCCGCACTCACGCCTTCAAGCACACTCGTCGGCGCCACCCTCGTGGCGTTGTGGTTCGCCGTGACCGCCTCACGCCGCGACGAGGCGGTGATCATGTACGTCATCTCGGCCCTGTTCACGGGTGTGACAGTCGTGGCCCTCGCCGGTGAAGGCGGCATCGAGCTTGGCCGGCACGACGGCGGCGTCGCTCGCTCCGCGGCGCTCGGGCTGCTGTTCGTGACCGCCGGCCTGCTGGGCGCTCGATTCGGCTCGCGTCGGCGCGATGCGCGATCCGGATGAGCGTCAGCCCGACTTCGACGAGCCCGCGAGCGGCTCAGCCGGAGTTCGGCTTCCGGGCCGAGCCCAGCTTGACCGAGCAGGGGACGTCGAATCCGGTCCCGGACCGGTGGCGCTCGAGGAGCTGTCCGTATCTCGCGCGGATCTCGTCCTGGGTCTCCGGGCTCTGGCTCGTAACCAGCACCGTGGTTCTCACGGTTCCGCCGAGCACGTCCGCCCAGAATTCGTCGAGGTCCTCGATGCGGTGCCGAAACGAGATCGTCTCGATGATCGGCTCGACCAGCCCGGCGCCGAGCAGCAGCCCCGCGAAGTCCGGGTCGGCCGAGTACTGGAAGATCGAGGGACCCGCGGGCAGCTCGGGCGGGGGCTCCGCGCCGGCACCCGAAACCGCGTCGATGACGGCGCCGACGAAGCGGGTCCGGGCGGGCGAGTCCCAGGTGGTCATCGCGACCCTGCCTCCGGGGCACGTCACACGCGCGGCCTCGGCCACGGCGGCGGGCAGGTCCGACAGGTGCGGCATGAGGAAGTTGCTGACCACCACGTCGAAGCTGTCATCCGGAAACGGGAGCGAGTTCACGTCCGCCTCGCGGAACTCGACGTCCGGATGGAGCCGAGCCGCGAGCTCGAGCATCTCCCCGGAGAAGTCGACGCCCACCGCCTCGGCTCCGCGCGCGGCCGCCCGAGCGGCGGCATAACCCGGCCCCGTTGCCAGGTCGAGAACCCTCGAGCCCGCCGCGACCCCTCCGGCGTCGAGCAGCGGGTCGATCGAGCGGGTGGTGATGGCGCTCAGGCCGTGGTGATAGGGCTCGGCCCGACCGGAGCTCCAGCCGGTCTTCTCGAAGGCGCCGAACTCGTCCGCCACGCGCTCAGGCGGCTATCCAGGTCTTGGCCTCGTCGACCTCGTCGATCGAGAAGGTCTTGAGCTCGCCGGGCATCATCCAGGCGAAGGCGTGCGTGGCCTGGGTCATCCAGTGCACGTCGGTGACGAAGGCGACGCGCTTCCAGGCGTCGGGGTGGCGGACGCCGAGATTCCAGCCCGTCTTCGTGTCCTCGACCAACGCGCCCGTTGCGAACTTGTCGAACCCGGGACCCACCTGGAAGAGCAGCCGGATCCCCTCGCCGCTCTCGACCTTCTGCTTGATCGGGCCCAGGAAGACGCCCGTGTAGTCGTCGCGGGTGACCTTTCCCGAGGCGCGAAAGCCGAGCGTTCCGGGCGGCATGTCTGGAATCGGCTCGATCATGCAGGGGTTTGTATCACCGCACGTCGCCGGGGACGCGGCCCTCGTCGACGAGCTTCTCCAGGTGGGCGGCGAGCGTCAGGGCGGCGGCCGGGCGCAGCTCCGGTGGGGCGTCTGACCAGACGGCGTCAAGTAGCTCGTCGCGGTTGCGCAGCCCGGATTCGAGCGCTTCGAGCAGCCGGCGCTCGCGGTCGAGCCGATGCGAGATGTACTCGTCGAGCTTGGCGGCAGGGTCGCGGACGTAGGGGCCGTGGCCCGGGCAGAGCACCTCGAGATCGAGCCCCTGCAGCCGGCGCAGCGAGTCGAGGTACGCGGCCAGGGAGCCCTCGCCGGGCGCGATGAAGACGCTGCCGGCACCCAGCACGGTGTCACCGGTGAAGCAGGCCCGTCCCATCAGCAGGCAGACGCTGTCGGCTGAGTGACCGGGCGTCGCGACGGCCCGGAACGGCCCCACCTCGTCACCGTCGCCGGGCAGCGTGACCGGCGCGTCGAGTTCCTCGGCGCCCTCCGAGTGGTCGGAGTGGGAATGAGTCAGGACGATGCCGTCGAGCGGCCCACCCGCTGCCATTCGGAGCGCCTCCAGGTGCTCCGGGTCGGCGGGCCCGGGGTCCACCACCCAGGTCCCGACGACGTAGCTGTTGGTGCCGTCAAGCGTGAGTGGGGACGCGTTTGACGCCCGCACGCGGACGATGCCAGGGGGGTCTCGATCGTCGGCCTCCATCGCCCGCTTTGTACCGGAGTATGCTCGCTTGAGTTGGGCTCGCGACCATAAAAGGGGGGGAATTCTGTCTGAGCGGGTGACCGTCGCCGTCGCACTGGGGGCGCTGCTGGTGGTTGCTGCCGTCGCCGCGCTTCTCGATGGCCGCGACGGGCACATCGCCGCGGTGGCCGTCGCCGGCGCGCTTGCGGTCGTGATCTTCCACCTGCGCGCTGCGCGCAAGCGGGAGGCGGAGCTGACGGAGGCCAGGCGGGAGGCAGAGCGCAGCGCCCGTAAGGCGCGCGACCAGCTCGAGGCGATGCTGCGCGGCGTGGCTGACGCCGTCACGGCACAGGCGCCCGACGGGCGGCTGCTGTTCGCGAACGACGCGGCGGTCGAGCTGCTGGGCTTCGAGTCGAGCGAGGCGCTCCTCGCCGCCCCTCCCGGCGACATCATGTCCCGCTTCGAGATCTTCGACGAGTCCGGGCGCCCCTATCCGGTCGAGGACCTTCCGGGCCGGCGGGCGCTCGAGGGCGAGGAGGGTGCCGAGGCGATCATGCGCTTCCGCATCCGGGCGACAGGCGAGGAGCGCTGGTCGGCCGTCAAGGCGACGCCCGTCAAGAACGGCGCCGCCGGCGTGTCGATGGCCATCAACGTGATCGAGGACATCACGGCACACAAGCGCTCCGAGCTGGCCCAGCGCTTCCTCGCGCGCAGCAGCACCGTGGTGGCCGGCTGGCTCGACTCGGACGAGCTGCTCACCCGGGTGGCCCGGCTCGCCGTTCCCGAGATTGCCGACTGGTGCGCGGTCGACCTCGTCACTAACGGCGCTGCGCTCGAGCGTGTGGCGCTGACGCACGCCGACCCGGCGCTGCGTGAACCCGCGGTGGAGCTCAGCCGCCGCTACCCGCCCGACCCGGCAACGCCGAACGGGGCTTATGACGTGATGCGAAGCGGCGAGCCGCGGCTCTTCCCGGAGGTGACCGACGAGCTGTTGCGCGGCTCCTCGCGGGACGGGGAGCACTACGAGCTGCTGAGCCGGCTCGGGGTGCGCTCGGCGATGATCGTGCCGATGCGGGCGCGCGATCGGACGCTCGGCATCCTGACCTTTGGGACCGGCTCTTCGGGGCGCCGCTTCGACGAGCGCGACCTCGAGCTTGCCCACGAGCTGGCGCGCCGCTGCGCAACCGCGCTCGACAACAACCGCCTCTACGCCGAGCGCTCGTACGTCGCCCGCACGCTCCAGGAGAGCCTGCTCCCAGGGGAGCTGCCGGACATCCCCGGCATCGAGGCCGCGGCCCGCTTCCGGCATGCCGGCGAGGGCGCCAAGGTGGGCGGCGACTTCTACGACCTGTTCGCCACCGGCCCGCGCGGCTGGACGGTGGTCATGGGCGACGTCTGCGGCAAGGGCCCCGACGCCGCTGCGGTCACGGCCCTGGCGCGCTACACCCTGCGCGCGGCCGCGATGCGCGACCGGCTGCCGAGCCGCAGCCTCTGGCTCCTGAACGAGGCCCTGCTGCGCCAGCGCAGTGACCGGCGCTTCTGCACTGTCGCCTATGCCTATCTCGAGACGCTGGACGGCGGGGCCCGGGTGGGGTTCGCGAGCGCCGGCCACCCGCTGCCGCTCCTCCTCCACCCCGACGGTACGGTGGAGGCGGTCGGCGAGCCGGGCACGCTGCTCGGCGTGGTTCCAGACCCGAGCATCGAGGACCGCGCCGTCTCGCTCTCCCGCGGCGACGCGCTTGTCTTCTACACCGACGGTGTGATCGAGCCGCGCGCGAGCGGAGAGCCGCTCGACGAGGCGGGCCTCGCCGACCTGGTGGGCGCCTGCGCCGGCCGCAGCGCCGACGCCATCGCCGCTGAGGTCGAGCGGGCGGCGGTCGCATCACACGGAGGGCGCCCCCGGGACGACATCGCGGTGCTGGTACTCCGAGTGGCGGCCTGATCCCCGTTTCGGGGTCGCGCGAGTATCGGCGGTTGGGGCAGGACCTCTTTGGGTACAACCAACCCGTTCCGCCTCACGCGTTCCGAGAGGAGTCCCGGCATCGCAATCCAGTCCCGCAGGCCGGCACGAACCGGCGCTCAGCCCTCTCGCGGCTGGGACGTCATCGGTGCCCTCCCCTGGCAGCGCACCGACCTGGACGACGGGTTGACCGTGCCGCTCACCGGCGGGGCCGAAGCCGCGGTGCGAGCCCGCGGGGCGATCTCGAGCCTTCGCGCCGACCTCGACCCGACCTTGCTCGACACCCTGCGGCTGCTCGTGACCGAGCTGGTCGTGAACAGCGTCCGGCACGCCCGGGCCGACGCGATCATGCTCAGGATCGTGGTGGGACGCTCCTCCGTCCTCGCCGAGGTCACCGACGGTGGCCCCGGCTTCGATCCCGCCGTCGCCTGCTCCCCGCGCGACGACCACTGGGGGCTATTCCTGGTCGAGCGGCTCGCGGACCGCTGGGGCGTCTCGCGCGCCGGGCACGCGACGAGGGTCTGGTTCGAGCTGCACCGGGGCCGACCGGTCTAGCGCCGTCCCCCCGTCGGGTCCTGTTGGGGGCATTTGGCACCGGGCTGGTTGGCGGCTATCCGTCCTGCCCTGGTGGTCTCCTGGACCACCAATCCAGGACACATCGCGCTTTCTCGAACGACGCGGCCGAACGATCTTCGATCACGTCCAGCGCGCCGCGGCCAACGAGCACAACTCCCCTTCCCCAGCCCCATACGCGAGACCGACCCGGCGCCACCCTCAACGAAAAAGCGGGAGGGGGCAGCCGTCTAAAGAGTCAGCTGGTCCTCCGCGGGCGGGGCCTGGCCGAGCAGCGCGCGGAAGCGCTGCGCCGCGGTTGGAGCGTCGTCGCCCCGGTTGTTGTTGAACGCCACGTGCACCTCGCCGGCCTGCTCGGCCATCCCGAGCACACGCTCCTCGACCTCCTCGAGCTCATCGTCCGAGTAGCGCCAGCCGAATCGCTCCGCCACCGAGCGGCCGCTCATGTAGCCGTCGGTGTTGCGGCCGTGAAGTCGCAGGTAGGCGAGGTCGTCGCGCGTGACGGCGTCGAGCTCGGAGGGCATGATCGGGACGTGGTCGCCAGGTGGGGCGTCGACGCACACGAACGCGACGCCGTGCTCCGAGAACCAGCCGAGCGTGGCGTCGCGGCGCTTCTCGCGGACCCATCCGCGGTGGCGCAGCTCGATCGCGAGCCGGTGCGGCGCGAAGGTCTCGACGAGGCGATCGAGCTCGTCGAGCTTGTGCCGCCCCGGGGCGAACGCCGGTGTCAGCTGGAGGAGATAGGCGCCGAGCTTGCCCGCCTCGGCGAGCGGCCCGGTCTCCTCGACTAGGCGCCGCGCCAGCTCGGTCTCGAGCTCGGGGGTGAGCAGCACGCGGCCGCGGGGCGCCGACGCGACCTCGTCGCGCATGTCCGGCGGCAGCGAGTCAACCGGCGCGGCGTGGCGCGACAGGGCGCGATGCACCTTGACGTCGAAAACGAAGCTCTCCGGGGTCGTCTCGACCCAACCGTGCACGGTGTTGCGGTCGGGGATCGCATAGAAGCTCGAGTTGAGCTCGACGGCCTCGAACCGCTGGGCGTACCACGGCAGTCGCTCCCTCGCGGGCATCCTCGGCGGGTACCACTCCTTGACGAAGCCCGGGTCCGCCCAGCTCGACGTGCCCACGAGGATGCGACCTGGCATGCCTCCACATGCTGACGGGTGGATACTTAGCCCGTATGGCCGAGCAGATCGAAGCCACCTGGAAGCTCGACGGGATCTCTCCAAAGGCGTACCAGCACCCGGGCGACCGGGCGGCCACCGCGGCGCTGGCCAAGGTGCCCTATCTGGATGAGGTCGTGCGGCGGCTCGTCGCGCTGGGCTACGAGCGGGCGCTGCGGGCGGCTTCGCTGGGGTCGGCGGTCCAGCTCGGCGAGAACCAGCTGCCGCGCATCTGGGTTCTCCACCGTCAGGTGTTCAACACGCTCGACATGGAGCGCGTCCCGGACCTCTACCTGACGCAGTTCCCGCTCGCGAACGCCTACGCGATCGGGACCGACAAGCCGATCGTGGTGCTCAACTCGGAGCTGGTGCGGATCCTCGAAGACGACGGCCGCCGGGTGGTCCTCGCCCACGAGGCCGCGCACGTCCATTCCGACCATGTCCTCTACCAGACGGCGCTCCTGATCCTGCTGCGAATCGGCTCGGCCGTGCGGCTGCCGATCCTCGCCGGACTGCCGTTGCTGGCCATTCAGCTCGCCCTGCTCGAGTGGTGGCGCGCGGCCGAGCTGTCCTGCGACCGTGCGGCGGCGCTTGTCACGCGCGACCCGCAGGCGGTCTGCCGGGCGATGATGACGATCGCCGCCGGCGAGGAGGCGGAGGCGCTCAGCCTCGACGCGTTCATCGCACAGGCGATGGACTACACCGAGGGCGGCCGCGGGCTCGAGCGGATGACGAAGCTGCTCCAGGACCTGCAAGTGACCCACCCGATGCCCGTGCGGCGCGTGAAGATGCTGCTCGATTGGGTTCACGAGGGGGAGTACGACCGCATGGTGCGCGGCGACTACCTTCGGATCGGCGAGGAGCCGGGCCCGCGCGAGGAGGCCGACTCCGCCGGCGTCTACTACTCCGACCGAATCAGCGGCGCGTTCGCGCAGGCGGGCTCCTCGATAGCGGACGTCGGCCAGCAGCTCGGCGATTGGCTGAAGCGCACGCGCGAACGCGGCGACGGCGGGGACGGCAGCGGCGGCGAGAGCGGCGACGCGAGCTAGGGCGCCGGGCCGGCCCTCGGCCGGTTCAGCGCACCTTCAGGGTCATCTTCATGCCTGCCAGCCGGTGGATCGTGCAGACGATCTTGTAGGTCCCGCGACGCGTGACCTTCTTCGCATAGGTGCCCGACGTCTTCGTGCGCGAGTTGAAGCTCACCGGACCCTTGGTGACCGTCACGTCGTGGGGGTTGCTGCCCTCCCACTCCCACACGACCCTGTCATTCCGCTTCACGGTTACGGTCGGTGGAGAGCCTTGACGGACGAAGTAGTTGTCGTCGACCTCGACGTTCTTACGCGCCGACAGCGCCGGTCCGGCAGCGAGCATGGCGGCCAGCACGGCGGCGAGCAGACCTAGCACGAGCAGCTTGCGCATGGGGCGACCTCCTATGGGCTTGGCTGGCGATCCTCCGGAGGCATACGCGCGTCTGGTCCAAAGGGTTCGGTGGGGTCCAATCAGTGCCCCCTCCGGCCGAAGCTGTGGCCCGCGGGCGCCACTGCCCGCAGGTCGGCCTCGTCGTTCGCTCCGGTGGCCTCGTTCGCGCCCGAGCGGATGACCCCCTCCCCCGCCTCGCTGCTCCAGACCCGGCGGGGCTCGATGTGCCTGATCTCCGCCCTCGGCAGATCGGGGCGCTCGAGGCGCTCGATCCTGTCGACCAGGACGTTGGTCGTTCCATCCCTTCGCTCCAGGCGGCCCGTGGCGAGCACGAGCGGCTCCGTGCGGACCGCGAGGCGGAAGCGGTCGTGCACCGGCGGCGGCACAATCAGGTTGATCGTGCCGTGCTCGTCCTCGAGCAGCATGAAGGTCACGCCCTTCGCGGTGGCCGGCCGCTGACGCGCCACAACGAGCCCGGCCACCCGCACCCGCCGCCCATGCTGGTGGCGCTCGAGCTGCTCGCTCGTGCGCAGATCCCCGGGGAGATCCGGCCGCATCAGCTCGAGCGGGTGCTCCCTAAGGGTGACCCCGGTCGAGCCGTAGTCGGCAAGCATCCGCTCCCACGCCGACAACGCCCGCAACTCCGGCCCCTCATGCGGCTCGAGCGGCAACGACAGCTGAGTCCCCTCGGGCACGGAAATACCAGGAACGGCAACCCCAAGCGTCCACAAAGCCCGCCGCCGCCTCCCCTGCTCCGGCCCCTCGACAAGCGAATCACAGGCCCCAGCCCACGCAAGCCTCCCGAGCGTCTCGGCGGACGCACCGGAGCGGCCCGCGAGATCCCCCAACGACCGCCACGAACCCGTCTCCCGCTCAGCGACCAAAGCCCGCACCTCAGCCTCCTTGACTCCGCCGACGTACCCGAGCCCCAACCGAACGGCAAGCAAAGAGGACGGAGGCCGGTGGGCCTCGACCCGGCACTCCGCTCCGCTCCGAACCACACACGGAGGCAGCACCTCCACCCCCCGCCGTTGCGCCTCATGCACCAACGAATCCGGCGGATAAAACCCCATCGGCTGCTCGTTCAGCAACCCACACAAGAACTCCGGCTGGTAGTGCACCCGGAGCCAGGTCGATTGGTAGGCGAGCAGGCCGAAGGCCGCCGAATGCGCCTTCGGGAACCCGAAGCCGGAGAAGCCGACGATCTGGATCCAGACCTGCTCGGCGACCTCGCGCGTCGCCCCGCGGGCTACACCGCCCACGATGAACTTCTCCTCGTAGACCCGGATCGCCGCCTCCGAGCGCTTGCGGCTCATCGCCCGCCGCAGCCCCTCGGCCTCGCCCGCGCTGAAGCCGGCGAACGCCATCGCCACCTCGAGCACTTGGTCCTGGAAGACGATCGTCCCGAGCGTGTCCCGCAAGACCGGCTCCAAAGAGGGGTGCAGGTAGGGCACCTCGTAACCCGGGTCCTCGCGCAGCGCCTTGCGGTGCTCGATGTACGGGTGCACGGCTCCGCCGATGATCGGCCCGGGTCGCACGAGCGCCACCTGCACAGTGAGGTCGTCGAGGTTCTGGGGGCGCGTGCGCTTGAGCATCTGCATCTGCGCGCGCGACTCGATCTGGAACACCCCCATCGTCTCCGCCTCCTGGATGCGCGCGTAGACCTCGCCATCGTCGTACGGGATGCGTGAGAGGTCGATGCGCTCCCCGCGCACGCGCGCGATCTCGTCGATGCAGCGTTCGACCGCCGAGAGCATTCCGAGGCCGAGCAGGTCGATCTTGAGGAAGCCGGCGTCGCCGCAGGAGTCCTTGTCCCACTGGACCATCTGCCTGCCCTCCATCGACGCGGGCTGGACCGGGCAGAGGTCGATCAGCGGCTGAGTCGAGATCACCATGCCCCCCGGGTGCTGCGACTGGTGGCGAGGCAATCCCCAGGCGTCCCGGGCGAGCCGCACGAGCGCCCGCCAGCGGGGCGAGCCGCCGGCGGGCACGTCGCCCTCGATGTCGTTGCGGTCCTTCCAGGGGTCGACCGCCCGCGCGAGGCGCTCGATCTCGCCGGGCGGCAGCCCGAGCGCCTTGGCGAAATCGCGCACCGCCGAGCGCACCTGGAAGGTCGAGAAAGCGGCCACGAGCGCGCAGCGGTCGCGCCCGTAGCGGTCGTGGACGCGCGGGATCAGCACGTCGCGGATGTCGCGCGGGAAGTCGAGATCGATGTCCGGCAGCGCGGTCAGCTCCTCGTTCAGGAAGCGGCCGAGCAGCAGCTCGTTCTCGATCGGGTCGACGTGCGAGAGGCCGGTGAGGTAGCAGACGATCGAGGACACGCTCGAGCCGCGCCCGCGCCCCGGCGGGAGCAGCCGCCGCGCCGACTCCGGCCCACGCACCTCGAGCGCCACCTCGCGCGCCAGGTCGAGCATGTCGCGGTGCAGCAGGAAGAAGCCGGACAGGCCGAGGTGGCGGATCACGCGCAGCTCCTCGTCAAGTCGCGCGGCCGCCTCCTCCCTGCGCCTGCGTCCGGAGTAGCGGTCGTCGAACACCGTCCCGCACAGCTCGGCCAGCTTGTGGTCGGCGTCCGGGTCCTCCGAGCCCGGGTAGCGGTAGCCGAGGTCCTCGGTGAGGTCGAACGTCAGGCGCTCCGCGAGCCGCCCGCTCTCCTCCACGGCCTCACGGTGCTCGCGGAAGCGCTCGGCCATCCGCTCAGGTGGAGCGAGCACGTGCGAGGAGTTGCCGCGCCGGCGCGGCTCGGTCTCGTCGAGAGTCGCCCCCAGGCGTACCGCCACCATCGCGTCCTGCAGCGGGATGCGGTCGCGGGTATGGGCGTGAACGTTGCCGGTGGCCACGCAGGGCACCCCCAGCCGCTCTGCGAGCTCGCCGAGCAGGCGGTTGCGGCGCCGGTCGTTGCGCCAGTACGGGCGCTGCAGCTCGACGCGGAAGCGCTCGGGCCCGAATGCCCGCAGGAGCCGCCTGCCGACCGCCGCCGCCCCGGGATGATCGCCGGCCTCGATCCGCGCGGCGAGCGCTCCGTCGCGCGCGCACCCCGACAGGCAAACGAGCCCCGCCGCGTTGCGCTCCACGTCCTCGAGCGTGACGCTCGGCTCCTCGTCGAGCGGGTCCTGGCCGGGCCGGCGGCCGTCGATCACCTGGCCCGTGGGGTCCTCCCAACCCTCGCGCGCCCACCTGCGCGTGTGCCAGTGCGAGGCCGTCAACAGCCGACACAGGTTCGTATAGCCCTCACGCGACTCGCACAGGAGCGTGAGGTGCGAGCCGTCGGCGAGCGTGATCTCGGCGCCCGTGATGTGGCGGACCCCGAGCGGCGCCAGCGCCTGGGCCATCTCCATTGCTCCGTGCAGGCCGTCGTGATCGGTGAGCGCGAGCGCGGAATGGCCCTGCTCGGCGGCGGCCCCCGCCAGCTCGACCGGATGCGAGGCGCCGTCCAGGAACGAGTAGGCCGAGTGGCAGTGGAGCTCGACATAGGGCACGAACACATGTTCGCACTCGCTTAGGATGGAGATGAAATCAGCCCGAGCGCAAGAACGAGTAGGCGATCGCGGCGACCCGACGGGGTGCGCGACGAGTTAGTCGCGCTATCCGCGACCAACTCGTCAAGGCCCCCAGAGCGGCACGGTTGCAGGGTCCCAAGCGAGGGCGCCGAGCCGTAGCGCCGTCCGTGGGGTGGTTCGGCATAGAAGTGGTTCTGCTTCCGCGGAAACACCTCGAGTACAGGTCGAAGGTTCGGCCGTCGAGAGAGGCCGGCGCCGGATCACTTCGACAGTCCTGGCGTCCCCTAGCCTCGCAGCCTGTGCCCTCTGCGAGCGACTCCGTCGTCCTTCTCCTGACAGGCCCTCCCGGCGTCGGGAAGACGACCACCGCCCGGGTACTCGCCGACCGTGAGGAGCGCGCGGTCCACGTCGAGGCAGACCACTTCTTCCACTTCATCCGGTCGGGCTTCGTCGAGCCGTGGAGGCCCGAGTCAAGACAGCAGAACGAGACCGTGATGCGGATCGTCGCGGACACGGCCGGCGCCTACGCGGCGGCCGGCTACTTCACGATCGTCGACGGGATCATCCTCCCCCGCTTCTTTCTCGAGCCCCTGCGCGACCGGCTTCGCGACACCGGGCACCGCGTGGCCTACGCCGTGCTGAGAGCCCCGCTGGCCGTCTGCGAGTCAAGAGCACGCGGCCGTCCCCGCACGCCGCTCGCCGAGCCCGAGGTCATCGAGCGCCTGTGGCGTGACTTCGCGGACCTGGGCCCGATGGAGCCCAACGCGGTCGACGTCGGCTCCAAGAACCCCGACGAGGCCGCCGACCTGCTGGCCGAACGGCTCAGGGACGGGTCACTCGCGACCTGAGGGCTGCAATCGAGAATGCTGAACCCCGATGGGACCGACACGACCTCGTGAACGGCGAAGCCCATGCTGCGCCCCAGTAGCGGCGAAGCATCAGTAGCCGGACCGCTTCGGCGCTTCGGATCGTCAAGGGCCGATCAGTCATCTCGGGCCTTCCGTTGGTGATCGGGTCACGCGTCACGCCAACGAAGCTACGGCGGTCGCGGACAGGCGCCATCGGCAGTCCTGCTTATCCGGGTTGCCTAACGATCGAGCTAGAGCAGCCCGTTCTCCTCGGCGAAGCGGCCGGCGGCGGCGCGCGAGCGAACACCCGCCTTGCGGTAGATCGAGCGCAGGTGCGCGTTGACCGTGCGCACGCTGAGGAAGAGCTGCTCGGCTGCCTCGGCATCGGAGAGCCCGGCCGCGACGAGCCTGAGCACCTCTACCTCGCGCGCCGTCAGTCCGACGGGATACTCGTCCACCTCGTCGGCCTCGGACGCCTGGCCCAGCTGGGGGACGTGCGCCTCCACTGCGGCGTAGAGCCGCCTCGGATCGGACACACCCCTGAGCGTGTGCGTCCCTCGATCCGTGAAGACCAGTCCCGAGCCGGCGGCGAGCTCGCGCGTGGTCGTGCTGACCAAGACCTCCGCCGGGCTCGCTCGCTCGGAGATCCGGGTGGCGATGTTCAGCGCGATCCCGCGGGTGCGGCCCTCGGCATGCTCGACCTCGCCGGTGTGAACGCCCGCACGGATCCTCAAGTCGAGCGCGACGAGGCGGTCCATCACCGCGAGCGCACACCGAATGGCGCGCGCGGGGCTCTCGAATGACGCGAGGAACCCGTCCCCCGTGGTCTCGATCTCCTGGCCGCCGAAGACAACGAGCTCGCCCCTCGTCGCGCTGTCGTGCGCCGCGAGGAGCTCGCTCCAAGCGCTGTCGCCGAGGCGCTCGGCCGTGCGCGTCGAGCCGACGATGTCCGTGACGAGGATGGTCGCGATGCGAAGCTTCGGGGCCGCGCGGTCCGCGTCGGCTCGTCTTCCCCGGCGTCGGCGCGAGCACCCGGTAAGCCGACTCACCCGCCGGCTCGAGCCTGAAGCGGTCGCTCACGACCACGGCGGCGTCGGGGTCGATCCACACGCCGGCGCCGCTCGCTCCCCGGGCAAGCTTCGATGCCCGCTCGACCGGCTCGCCCTCGGCGCCGTACACCCAGCGGGCCTCGCCGGCCTGCTCCAGACGGGTGGCGCCGACCCGCGCCTCCCCGGCGCTCACCGCGACGCTCGCGACTACGCGCGGCCGTCCGCCGGCCTCGCCGTCAGCGGCCACCGCGAGCCCGGCCTCGACGGCCGCGACCGACCGCGTGCGCAGGTCCGGGCCCTCGAAGACCGCGACGAGCAGGCTACCGTCGGTCTCGCTGGGCGCGCCCCCGAGCGCCCTGATCCGCTCCTCCGCCAGCTCGCGCTCGCGGCGCCCGACAAAGCCCACCGCCTCCTCGGGCAGGTCCGTGTCGGGAAGCCGCCACTCGACCGCGAGGATCGCCACCTCCCGCACCTGCCTCCCGTAGCGCTCCAGGTGGGCGCTCGTGTTCCGAAGCTCGCCTACCGTCTCGTCGATCGAGCGTTTGAGGCTGAGCGCCGTCCTGATCCTCGCCAGGAGCTCGCGCTCGTCCACGGGCTTCGAGAGGAAGTCGTCGGCGCCGGCCTCAATGCCCGGCACGCGATCCTCGACCGCGTTCAGCGCCGTCATCAGCACGACCGGGATCAGCCTGGTCTCCGGATCGCCCTTAAGAATCCGGAGGGCGCTGATCCCGTCCATGCCGGGCATCACCACGTCGAGCAGGACGAGGTCGGGTGGCGTCGCGGCCACCCGCTCGAGCGCCTCGAGCCCGTCCGCCGCGGTCTCCGTGGCAAACCCGCGACTCTCGAGCTCCTGCTCGAGGTAGTCGACGTTGAGGGGCTCGTCGTCGACGATCAGGATGCGGGCCTGTCGATCCGGCTGCGGATCGGTCTGCCCAGTCATCGCGTCCCGAGATGCCGGCTCACGAGCTCGACGAGCCGCTCGTCGTCGATCGGCTTCGCCACGAAATCGTCGCAGCCGGCATCGATCGCCAGCAGCACCAGCGCAGAGCAGAAGAGAAGCCAACCGAGGTCGACGGTCTCAACGCTGGTCACGACCTATCGAGGGTAGCGACGGACTTGTGGCGGCTGTCACGACCGCCGGCATCGGCCGGCGAACGGAATCAGGCGACCGAGCGGCGGCGGCGCTTGGCGCGGTAGAGCAGCTCGTCGGCGCGCGTGACGAGCTGTTCCGGGGTCTCCCCGGGCTCGCGCGCCGCGATTCCGAAGCTCGCCTCGATGTCCTGCCCCTCCGCGCGCTTCGTGGACAGCTCCCTCTGGAGCCGGCGGACTACCCGTTTGGCGTCCAGCCGCGAGGCGCCGCCAAGGACGACGGCGAACTCGTCGCCGCCGAGCCTGAAGGCGTCATCGCTGCGCCGCAGCCCGTTACGCAGCGCCTCGGCCAGGGCCACCAGCGCGCGGTCACCCGCCTGATGGCCGTAACGGTCGTTGACGAGCTTGAGGTTGTCCATGTCGCAGAGGATCACGGCGAGCTGCCCGTCCGAGGAGGCCGCCTCGCGATTCAGCCGGGCCAGGAAGGCGCGCCTGTTCGGGAGGCTGGTCAACGGGTCGTGGGTGGCCTCGTGACGCAACCGCACCGCCCGGTCCGCGGTCTGGAGCGCCGCCACCGCCTGGTTGGCGAACAGGCGCAGCGCCTGCAGCCTCGCGCGCGTCGGGAGCAGCCGGTCCCGCGGGTCGTCCACCGAGATCACGCCCAGGTGGCCCCCCTCCTGGTCCTCGAGCGGCACGAGCAGCCAGTGGCGCGCCCAGGCGTAGGGGCCGTGGCCGTTCATCTCCGACCGGTGGCCGGACGGATGGCCGCCCAGCCGCTCCTCGGCCACCTCGGTGGGGATCAGGAAGCAGCCGGCGATATCGAACTCCTCTGTGAACAGGGGCGCCAGCGACTCGATGGGCCTTCCGCCGGTCATCCCCGCGGCCGGGTTCTCCCACCCGGTCGCGGCCGCCGGCCTGAGCGGCTCTCCGGGACCATCGGCCAGCTCGATCACGACCCTGTCGAAGCCGAGGGCATCGTGGATCCCGTCGCAGACCGCCTGCAGGACGTCCTCGGTCTCGTCTGCCTCCGCGAGCCGGGCGGACACAGCGAGAACGCCCTCCAGCATGCGCTGGTGCTGAGCGGTGTTGGCGGTCTCCTGCGCGATCCGGAGCGCGAGCGCGGCGTGGCGGGCGATCGCCACCAGGGCCTCGAGCTCGCCCTCGCTCGGGCGCCGGCCTGTCTCCGGCTCGTCGACCGAGATCACTCCGATGAGGCCACCCTTGGCGTCGTGGAGGGGCACGAACAGGGCGTCCTCAGCCGTCCAGGCGTCGGGATGGTCACTCGGCTCGATGTCCGGCACGAACGAGTCGGCGCCCAGGGCCTCCCAGTCGAACTCGTCCCCGGGCACGAAGTAGGCGCCGCCGCGCTCAAAGCGCTCCGCGAGCAGGGGGTGCCACGTCTCCGCAGGCGACGCGCGGCCGACGAGTGCTTTCACCCCCTCCTCCGACCCGACGGCGGCGGCGGCGAGCATGTCGTCGTACGCCGGCCGGTAGACGTTCACCACGACGGCGCGGTAGCCCAGCAGCTCAGAGATCGCCTCGCACAGGTCCTCGAGCACGACCTGGAGGTCATGCTCGTCGCGTACCGACGCAGTCCGCTCGAAGATCGCACCCAGCCGGGCGAGCGTTTTCAGGTTGTCGGCCGTCATCGCTAGGCGCTCCACTTCGATCCGAGCGGGACGAGCTTCGACTGCTCCTTGCGCAGCTCGCGGCACAGGCGCGCGGCCTCGGTGTTGACGCGTGGCCAGGGGTCCCCGGGCCGGGCGAGCGCCCAGCCCTGGCCGGTGGCGACGCCGAGGTGGATCAACACGCGCAGCTCGTCGAGCGTCTCGATGCCCTCGGCGCAGATCGACGAGCCGGTGCTGCGTGCGAAGTGGACGAGCGAGCCGATCAGCGCGATCTTGGCAGCGTCGTTGTGAACGTCCGCCACCAGCGCGCGGTCGAGCTTGATCATGTCGGGCCGCATGCTCATCACCTGCTGAAGCCCGGCGTAGCCCTCGCCCGCGTCGTCGACCGCGATGCGCGCTCCGCGCGACCGGAGCGAATCGAGCTGGTCCTGGAGCGCCTCCGCGTCGCGGACCCGCTCCTCCTCGGTGATCTCGATGACGACCCCGCTCAGATCCGCGGGGAGCTGCTCGCCCACCTCGGGAGAGGCGAGCCCCGACGGGCTCAGGTTGACCGAGATGTAGGACCCCTCGGGCCGACCCGGCGCGGCCAGCGCGAGCCGCACGGTGTCCGCCTCGAGCGGCGCGCCGAGCCCGAACCGGTGGGCCTGGGAGAACCACCACGACGGCGGCAGGCCGGGCTTCCCGGCGAAGCGGGCGAGCGCCTCGTAGCCGACCGGCTCGCCGCTCGCGAGCGAAACGATCGGTTGGAACACCGGGCGTACGGCGTCCTTCTCGGCCAACAGCCGCGCGAACTGCTCGCGCTGCTCGTCGGTGACTACGAACACATGCTCCTGGTCGTACGCGCGCGTACGCGCGCCGCCGGAGGCCTTGGCCCAATCGAGCGAGCCGCCGGCCAGCTGCAGCAGCGCGGCGGCGGTGCGCGCGTCATGCGGAAAGGAGGCGAGTCCGGCGGAGCAGCGCAGGGAGCCGGGCACCGGACCGGCGGCCTCGACGGCCACGCGGGCCCCCTCCGCCAGGGCAAAGGCGCGCGACCCCTCGGAGTCGGGGAGGATGACCCCGAACTCGTCCCCGCCCACCCGGGCCACTATCCCGAGATCGCGCATCGCCGTGCGCAGGCCGCCGGCGGCAGCGCTCAGCACCTCGTCGCCGAACGGGTGTCCGCGAGACTCGTTGAGGCGCTTGAAGTCGTCGATGTCGATCAGCACCACGGCCACCGAGTGCCCCTCCCGGCCGGCGAGCTCGAGCTCCTTGCCGAGCAGCTCCTGGAAATGGCGATGGTTGGCGAGACCGGTGAGCGGATCACGGTGGGCGAGCTCCTCGAGGCGCCGGTGGTTCTCCTCGAGGTCGGATGCCATCGCGTCGAAGTCGCGCGAGAGCATCCCGAGCTCGTCGCGCCGGCGCCACCCGAGGCGGGTGGCGAGATCTCCGCCGCCGACCGCCCGCGTGGCCAGTCGCAGGCGGTCGAGCGGCCGGAAGATCCCGCGCCCCAGCACCAGCGCGGTGAAGATCGTGAAGGAGAGCAGCAGGATGCCGAGGACGATCGCCACACGCCTGTTGCGGTCGGCGAGCTCGGCGTCGAACGGGGCCATGTCGTAACCCGCCACGAGCGCGGCCTCGACCTTGCCATCCTCGCGGAGGGGCGTCGCGAGCAGCTCGTCGTGGCGGCCGCCGTCCCGGGACTCGCCGGATGCTTGGTCGCCGGTGCTGAGGGCCGTCGTCACGAGCCCCAGCTCGGTCGAGCCGCGCGCCGACTGTCCGACCGAGGCCACCGGTGTGGAGGAGCCGGGACGGTAGATCGCGGCCGAGGCGAGCTCGGGATGGGCGACCCAAAGGCGATCGAGCTCCCGCTGCAGGGTCTCCGGCCGCTGTAGATCCGCGGTCGAGACGCCGGTCTCGAACCTCTTCGTGGAGTCCTTGAGGAGGGTTTGCGCCGAGTCCCTGTAGGCCCCGTGCAGCTCATCGCTCGAGCTCTTGCTGGCGACGTAGGCGCACAAAGCAGCGGCCACGGCCAGCGCGATGGTCACCTGAACCCGGAGGCTACGTAGGCGGGACACCACCTATCAGTATCGGCTCCGTCGGGAAATCCTTTAGTGATGGTCAGCGCAGTTCGCGCACCCGGATCGCGTGCGGGTCCGGGGTTTTGCCGTTCATACTCCCGACCCGCGCCACCCCGGTCAGCCGCCCGCGTAGCCCGCGGAACCTGACCAGAATGACTCCCACACCGGGGGTGGATCCGAACGCCTCGTGACCCGTCGACGGTTTCGGCCCGCGCAGCGAGGCGAACATGAAGTCGCCGTCGGGCGAGATGTCGAAGAGGTCGGGAGCAGGATCGTCGCTCAGCTCGCCCTCTAGCTCGAAGCTTTCAACGACCCTGTTCGCGCGCGGGTCGACAACGGTCACGTCGTTCTCGATCCGGTCCCCCCACCACAGGAAGCCGAAGCTGGTGAGCCCGACAGCGTGCGCGTCGACCGTTGCGTCCGGCGCGTCGCGGCTGTACACGTGGTGCGCGCGCGGCCGGTTCGGGATCGTGCTCGGCGTCGCTCGGAACTGGTCGAGCTCGAATGAGTAGACGTCGTGCCCATAGGGCTCATCGCCGGGAACGGAAGGCACAGTCAGCCCTGCGCCGCTGTTCACATACATCCTGCCGCCGGCCTCCATCTCGCCGCAGCCGTTGTCGTCCACGACTCTGCGGTCGTACTCGGCGACGATCCGCATCGGGGTCTGGTTGTGGTCAACCACGAACATGCCCCCGCCGCGCAGCGTCACGAAGGTGAACCCGCCGTCTCTCGTGACGCGCGGGCAGACCGGGGCGTTGTCGGGACGCAGCTTCGGGTCCTGGCAGTCCTCGCCGCTCGGGGTTTTGCAGGCGGCGAGGTCGATCTCGGCGCCGTCCTCGAGCCTGAAGTCCTCGTTCACGTAGTCGGTCGCGATCCGCTGGAGCTTCTTGCCGTTCTGGTTCGCGACGATCAGGTGGCGCTGGTCCGGCGTCGGCCAGGCGGCGTGCGCCTGGGTGCCGACGTCGATGCACTCGAGTGGCTCGCGCTTCTCCGCGTCCAGGAAGACCACGTGCCCGGTCGCGAGGTACGCGATCACGGCGTGGGTGTTGCCTGAGGGCCGGTCGTCGTCGCCTCCATTGAAGACGAGCATGTGCGGGCGTAGCGGCGTGGTCCCGGTTCGCTTCTCGCAGAAGCCCCCCACCCTGCTGCCGAGGTCGATCGGCTCGGCCGCCGCCGAGCGGGCGTCGTCGGTTAGCTCGTCGCCGTCGAAGATGTACAGCGTTCCTACGCCCGTCCCGAACCTGTCCTCCTGGTCGATCAGCCAGACCTCGTACGAGCTGCTCTCGCCTCCCTCGCCGGATCTCGCGCCTGTTGTCCCCACGATTGCTACGGCGACCGTGCAGACGAGCGTCACCAGTGCCACGAGCATCATGCGCGGCTTCATTCGAGTCCCCCCCGGGTGTTTGCGAGCACAGCTTGACCGGTCACGGACCGTAGCTAAGAGCGCTGTAGGAACCAGCCTCCGCCGACCAGGTCGCGGAATACCACCAGATTACGCCCATCGGTGAGGACGACCTCGAAGTAGCGCCGCCGCAGCGGGCGTGTGGTCCACCATCGATCCTCCACCACCCACTCCTCGCGCACGGTGTCGACCTCCGCACCGGCCACAGTGCGCGGCAGCCCTCCGTCGCGGGGAATGACGGCGGTTGGCTTGGGAGACCCGAGCCGGCGCGACCTGCCGGGCGTCACCGCGGCGAGGCGCTCATGACGCCGGGGCGTCCGGGAACGGCGCCAGCACCGCGCGGCGCTCCGGGATCCGAGAGTCGGGGTCGAGGTCGAGCACGCGCAGGGCGGCCTCCCCGCCGGCCGCCTGGCGGGCCTGGCGAACCGCCTCGCCGAGGCGGCCGCGGCGAACCGCCGCGGCCTCGTCGAGTAACCGGCCCTGGTCCTGGGCCGGAGGGCCGAAGGCCTCCACCTCGAGCGCCAGCGACTCGGACGGGGCCGGCAGCTCCGCAAGCTTGGGCGCCAGCGCAAGCAGGATGCGGGCGGGGTCGGCGCTCGCGTGGCGCAGCGTGACCGCCGTCCGCCAGGTGCCGCCGGCCACGAAGCGCGCCGACACGGCAAGCGCCCGCAGCGAGCGCCCGCGTCGCTCGCGCCGGGCCAGTACGCGCGCGATCAGCAGCTCGAGCGCCCGCTCCAGCTGCTGGCCCGAAGCCGCCTCGGGCAGCTCGAGCCGCTCGCTCACCGGCTCGGGCGGGCGGCGCGGCTCGAGCGGCAGGTCGCGCCCACGGGCGAGGTCGAGCGCCAGCAGGCCGGGGTGCCCGAAGCGCTCGGAGACGGCGCGGGCGGGCAGGCCGGCGACGTCACCGAGCGTCCGCAGCCCGAGCTGCTCGAGCACCTCGGGCAGCGCCTGCAGCTCCGGCCTGGAGCGCAGGATCCCCACGGGGAGCGGGGCGAGGAAGTCGCGCAGCGCCGCCTCCTCGACGACCACCGCGCCAGACACGAAGACCGGCCCGGTTCCGTGAACGGCCGCCCCGGAGCTGCGGCCGTGCCGGCGCGGGCGCGCCTGCAGCGCGGCCGCGTATGCGGCGAAGCGGCTCGGCGCCGCTCCGAAGCGAGCGCCGGTTCCGAGGCTGCGCCGGGCGGCGGCCAGCACCCCGGCCAGGTCGCCGCCATGGATGCCCTCGAGGCCCGCGGTCTCGAAGAAGGCGGCGCCGGCCTGATCCGACTCCACCGCAGCGCCGATCCCTTCCACCCTGTCGAGCACGCTGTTCCAGAGCGAGCGCACCCCCTCGGGGTCGGGCGGAACGAGCCGCAGGGCGGGGCAGCGCGACATCGCCTCTCCCAGCCTCATCCCGCGCACGATCCCGTACGCCTCCGCAGGCGCGGACACCTCTCCCACCAGCTGCTCGCGCCCGGCCTCGGGCGCCAGCGCGGCCGGCTCGGAGATGAGCGCCCGGCGATCCCCGAGCGCCGCGAGGAGCTCGAAGCGGGGATAGAGGACGCAGACGATCATGCGAACACATGTTCGCATCCGGGGCGGCGGGACGCAAGACGGGTAGGCAACTTTCGTTTCGGCGCGTGCTCTCGCCGCGGGCGTGCTCGCCGGAGTCGCGCGGTCGAGGCGCTCCGGGCCGGGACCGTCGGCGGGTGATCCGGCTCGAGAGAAGGCGGCCGGTCCCCTGCTGCGGGCTCAGGCCACCTTGCCGATGAGAGTCCGCATCTCCTCCCTGCTGAAAGCGCGGAGGGTCGTTGTGCGGACGTTGCCTTGCGCCGCGACCGACAGCAGCGCGGCGGCGAGCGTCTCGTCGTCAGGCGCCTCGACTGTCGCGACCATGTCGTGCGTACCGAGCGTCCATAGGACGCCGGTGAAGCGGACGCCGAGGCTCTCGAACGCGCTCTCCGCGGCTTCGTAGCGGTCGACGGTGTCCTTGAAGTTGCTGACGCCCTGGTCGGTCCAGTCGATCAGCGCGACGTACGTGGGCATGGAGTCCTCCCCTGGCAGCGATGACCACGCCGACGAGGAGGGTCTCGCACGGCGCGACACTCAAAGCAGCTCGACCCTAACCGGCGAATGGTCGGCAGGCAAGCGGCCGAAACCAAGTCACCGAATCTACGACGGCCTCCGCGTTGACGCGAGGCGCGGAGCTCCCAGCCCGAGCAGGAACTGCGCCAGGTAGGCCAAATCACTTCCCATGCCCACGGCGCCGCGACGGCCGACGTACTTCAGCGGCCAGTTGCTGACCCCGGAGGTCCTTGAGGCGGAACAGTCCTATTTCTTGGGCGGGCGCCGTTCCGACAGTCGCCGGCTGCACGGCTGGGGGATCGTCTGCGGTCTCGGCGTGACGCCATCCGGCAGCGGCGGAGTAGTCATCGAGCCAGGACTCGCGATCGACGGGCTGGGCCGGGAGATCGTCGTGCCGGAGAGGCGCGAGATGCCCGATCCGCGCCAGCCGATCGATGACCGCGGCGACCCATGCGGCGACCCGGTCGACACCGACATGACCACGATCTGCCTGGCGTACGCCGAACGCCCCGAGGACGAGGGTGATCTCTCGCGCTTCGTGCGCGAGACGTACACGCTCGAAGTCCATCCGGGGCGCGCCGAACCTCCTCCGCGGAGCCCCGTTACCGAAGCAGTTCTCGCCGGGTCGTCAGCTGAAGTAGCCATGGCGCTGTGCGAAGCGGGCGTCGGCGAGGCTTGCGATCCGACGGAGCAGTGCGTGCCGATCGCGACGGTCGATTGGCAGAAGGGAGAGCTCGAGGTCGTGCTGTGCCCGCGCCGCATGGTCGCGACCACCGACGTCCTGCTCGAACTCATCCTGGGACTGGTCCAGCGGGTGCAAGCGCTGGAGCACCGAAGCTAGCTGTACGAGCTGCCGCCCAGCGATCGAAACAGCGCCAGGGCACGCCCCCTTCTTCGCTAGTGCGGACCGCAGCTGGCGCGCACGACAAGCTCGACGTCCAGAACGGTCCGGCTAGCACGAGGCTCGCCATCGCGGATCAGACGGTCGAGCGTTCGCATGGCTCGCAGGCCAATCTCGCGAGCGGGCACGGAGACGATCGTCAGCGGGGGATCGACGAGTGCTGCTGTGGGCGAATCGGTGAAGCCGACGATCGCGACGTCTCCCGGCACCTCCATCCCCCGCGACCTCGCTTCGGCGAAGACGCCGAGCGCGAGCACCTCCCCGGCGGCGAAGACGGCCGACGGGGGGTCGGGCAGCTGGAGGAGCTGCGCCAGCCCAGCACCGCCCGGGAGCAAGGTGTAACCGCGTCATCATTTGGTGGCGCCTCCTGCTCCAGATAGAGGGCCCGCTTCTCGAGCGCCGCGCGTGAAGTCGCGCCACTCCCCTCGCCGGGCGTTGGGCGCGTGAGAGTGCTTCCATGGCGTCGTTGCGCGAAGGAAGCGACATGAGGCGGCCGTGGCCGGAGATCGAGCCCGACGAGACCGGGCTGCTTGATGTCGGCGATGGTCACCGGGTCTACTGGGAGGCCTGCGGCGCGCGTGGCGGCAAGCCGGCGGTGGTCCTGCACGGCGGCCCGGGCTCGGGCTGCGGGCCCTCGTGGCGCCGGCTGTTCGACCCGCGGGCCTATCGCGTGGTTCTGTTCGACCAACGCGGTTGCGGCAGGAGCATTCCGCACGCGAGCGAGCCGGATGTCGACCTGGCGACGAACACGACGCACCACCTCATCGCGGACATCGAGCGGCTGCGGCGCCATCTGTCGATCGAGCGCTGGCTCGTGCTCGGTGGCTCGTGGGGCTCGACCCTGGCCCTGGCGTACGGCGAGCGCCATCCCGACCGCGTCACCGAGATGCTGCTGTTCTCGGTGACCACGACGACGCGCCGCGAGGTCGAGTGGGTCACGCGGGACGCCGGCCGCTTCTTCCCGGCGGAGTGGAGGCGGTTTCGGGACGGCGTCCCGGGTCCGGAGCGCGACGGCAGCCTCGTCGAGGCCTACAACCGGCTGCTGCTCGACCCGGACCCCGCGGTGCACGACCAGGCGGCACGGGACTGGTGCGCGTGGGAGGACGCGCACGTCAGGACGCGACCCGACGACCCGCCCGACTCACGCTACGACGACCCGGTCTTTCGGCTGGGCTTCGCGCGGCTGGTGACGCACTACTGGCGCAACGCCGCATGGCTGCCAGATGGCGCTCTGCTCCGAGACATCGAGAAGTTGGCCGACATCCCGGCCGTCCTGATCCACGGGCGCCTCGACCTGAGCTCGCCGTTGGACGTGCCGTGGACGCTCGCAGAACTGTGGGGCGCCGGCGAGCTCGTGGTGGTCGATGACGTCGGCCATGCTCGCGGCCCCGCCATGACGACGGCGCTGATGGCGGCCACCGACAGCTTCGCCGAGTGATCAGACCCTCACGGAGGGCTCAGACGAGCCCGGCCACCAGGCTCGCCGCCCCCGTGCAAAGCACGAGCGCGAGCGCGATCCCGAAGAAGCGCTCCGGGTCGAGCCGCCGGAAGGCGAGCGCTCCGAGCACGTGTCCGGCGAGCACGAGGCCGAGGAGCGGCGCCACGACACCGGCGTCGAGCGAGCCGCTCCCCTCGGCGGCGACCAGCACGACCCAGCCGGCGAGGTTGAGCGCGAGGAAGCTCGCGGCGAGCGTGGCGCGGAACTCCGCCGGCCGGACCCCGTGGGCCTCCAGCCACAGAACGATCGGTGGTCCGCTTACGCTGATCGAGGTCGTGAGCGTCCCGCTCAGGAACCCGACCGCCCAGCCGGCCGCCGCCGGCAGCTCCGCCCGGCGGCGCTCGCCGCTCGCCGCTCGCCGCGCGACGAGCTGCCACGCACCGGCCGCGATCACCGCGAGGCCGACGATCACCTGAAGCGCCTCCTTCGAAAGCGCGGAGAGCAGCACAACCCCCACCACCAGCCCCGGCAGGGCGGCGACGAGCATCGGCGCGACGCGTCGCCAGTCGGCGTGCCAGCCGCCCTCGACCAGGACGAGCAGGTTGAGCGCCAGCCCGAGCACGAGCAGCGTGCCGACCGCCTCCTCCGGCTCGAGCACGGCGAACAGCGCCGGCGAGAGCACGAGCGCGAAGCCGAAGCCGGTCGCGGACTGGATGAAGGCGCCGACCAGGGCGGCGATCGCCGCCAGCCCCATTACTCGATTGTCACCAGGTCCTTCGGGAAGCCGGTCAGGATGTCGGGCTCGCCGTCGCCGACGATCACGAGGTCCTCGATCCGCACGCCCACCTCGCCGGGCACGTAAACGCCGGGCTCGACGGTCACGGCGGTGCCGCTCTGGAGCTCCCCCTCCGCCGTCTTGCCCAGCCTCGGGGCCTCGTGGACCTCGAGCCCCACGCCGTGACCGAGCCCGTGGCCGAAGTGCTCCGCGTGGCCGGCCGCGTCGATCAGGTCGCGCGCCACCGCGTCGACCCGCGCGCAGGACGCGCCGGCGCGCACGGCCGCGAGCGCCTCCTCTTGCGCCCGCCGCACGAGCTCGTAGATCTCGAGCGCGGAGTCGTCGATCGGGCCAGTGGCGAACGTGCGCGTGCAGTCCGAGCAGTAGCCGTCCACCTTGGCGCCCATGTCGATTACGACGAGCGTCCCGCGCGGGATCTCGACGTCCCGGGGCTCGGCGTGCGGGAGGGCGCCGTGCGCTCCTCCGGCCACGATCGGCGGGAACGAGGGACCGTCGGCGCCGCGATCCTCCATGAACCTGGCGAGCGCGATCGCCACCTCGCGCTCGGTGCGCCCGGAGAGCCCGTCGTCGCGGAGCGACTCGTAGGCCTCGGTCGCCAGCTCCGCGGCCGCTCGCATGGCGGCCACCTCGGAGGCGTCCTTGACGGCGCGCAGGTCCTCGACGAGCCCACCGGCCGCCACCAGCTCCACGCCGTCGGGGAGCTTCTCCCCGAGCTTGGCGTGCGAGGAGACGCTCATGTGCCCGTCGTCAAAGCCGGCGCGGCCGCGCAGCCGCTCGGCGAATCCGGCGAGCATGTCCCGCCCGATCTCCTGCGATTCGAACCCCTGCACCTGCTCAGCGGCCTGCTCGACGTAGCGGAAGTCGGTTAGGAAGAGCCTCTCGTCCGGCGTGACGACGCAGGCGCCGTTCGTCCCGGTGAAGCCGGTGAGGTAGCGCACGTTCACGAGGTTCGTTACGAGCAGGCAGTCGAGCCCGCGCTCCTCGATCAGGCCGATGAGCCGGTCGGTCCTCGCCTCTACGAGCCCCGCCGCCTGCACGTTCATCCCTGCATCGCCTCCTTGAGCATCGCGAGCGCTTCACGGTACCCATCCACGCCCTTGCCCTGCACGCAACCGACGCAGAGGTCGCGGATCACCGACACGCGCCGCCATTCCTCGCGCTCGTCGACGGCCGAGAGGTGCACCTCGACGGCGGGCAGCGCCGCCAACTCGAGCGCGTCGCGGATCGCCCAGGAGTAGTGCGTCCAGGCGCCCGGGTTGAGCAGGACGCCGTCCGAGCTCTCCCCCGCGCGATGCAGGAACTCGCAGTACTCGCCCTCGTGGTTCGTCTGGTAGAAGCTCGCCTCGAGCCCGAGCTCGCGCGCGAAGCCCTGGACCTTGACCTCGAGCTCCATGAGCTTGAGCCCGCCGTAGTGGGCCGCGGGGCGGCGGCCGAGCACGTCGAAGTTGACGCCGTGGAGCACCTCGACGCGCGTCTTCACCCGGCGTGCACCTCCTCGACCGCGATGCGCAGCATCTTCGGGTCCGGCTCGTGCCCCGGGGTGACCTCGCCGGGCGCCTCCACGAGCACGAACGGCACCCGTCCGCCCGTGCGCTTCTTGTCGCGTTCGACGAGCTCGAGCACCTCGTCCACCGAGGCCCCGGCGAAGGCGAGCGGCAGGCCGCGCGCCGCCAGCAGATCGGCGACCTCGGCGCGCAGGGGCTCGCGGCCGGAGAGACGCAGCGCGACGAGCAGCCCGATGCCGACCGCCTCGCCGTGGCGGTAGCGCCCATAAGAGGTGGCGGCCTCGATCGCGTGGCCGACCGTATGGCCGAGGTTCAGCACCTGGCGTCGCCCCGCGTCACGCTCGTCGGCGGCGACCACGGCGAGCTTCGTGCGCAGGCAACCCAGGATCACCTGGGCATCGACCTCCTCCCCTCTGCGTACGCGCGACCACAGCGTGCCGCCGGCGATCAGCGCCGTCTTCACGACCTCCACGTAGCCGGCGCCGAGCTCCTCGGGCGGGAGCGTGGCCAGCAGCGCCGGATCGCAGAGGACGGCGGCCGGTTGGTGGAACGCGCCCGCGTAGTTCTTGCCCTCCGGCAGGTCGACCCCCGTCTTCCCGCCGTAGGCCGAGTCGACCTGGGCCACGAGCGTCGTCGGCACCTGAACGTGGCCCATCCCGCGCTGGTACACGGCGGCGCAGAAGCCGGCAAGGTCGCCGACCACGCCGCCGCCCACCGCGACCACGAGATCGCCGCGCTCGGCACCCGCCGTGGCCAGCCGGCGCAGCACCGACTCGGCTCCTGTCAGCGTCTTCTCCTCCTCCCCGGGGCGAATGACGATCCGCTCGTCACCGTCGAAGGGAACGGCACGCGCCACGTTCTCGTCGGTCACCACGAAGCGCCGCCTCGCGCGCGGGTAGAAGAAGCCGGAGGCTACGAGGCCCTCCCCCAGGAAGACCGGGTACTCGCCCGAGGCGGCGTACGCCCACACGAGCCGGGTGCCGGCCGGCGCCTCCGCGAGCGCTTCGAGCGCCGGCAGCGCGCGCCGGATGCCCTCGCGCTGGCCCGGCGGCATGATCACGTCGGCGACCGACTCGTAGAGCGCCGCGCGGTCGGAGTGCAGCCGGGCGAAGCGGGCGGGATCGCGGGCGAGCGGGCGGCCGTGGTTCGACGCTCGGCGCCACGCCTCCTCGGGCTCGACCTCCAGGTGCACGACGGTGTGCGCGGCGAGCGCCTCGCGCACGCGCTCGGATGCGAGGGCTCCACCGCCGAGGGCGACCACCCGGGCATCCGGCCGCTCGAGCAGCTCAAGCACCACCTCTTCCTCGCGCGCGCGAAAGGCGGGCTCCCCCTCGCGGTCGAAGAACGACTCGATTGGCTCTCCCAGCCGCTGCTCCAGCACGCGGTCCGAATCGAGTGCCTCGTGACCCAGGCCGGCCGCCAGCGCCCGCGCGCTGGTCGACTTGCCCGCCCCCATGAACCCAACGAGGACGAGGGCCCCGCCGGCTATCCGCGCCTCCAACCGATGCGCTCCTCGTAGGCGCGCAGCGCCGCGCGCACGTCGTCCAGATGGTCGCCGCCGAACTTGTCGCGGTACGCGGAAGCGAGCACCAGCGCCACCATCGCCTCACCGACCACCCCGGCGGCCGGCACGGTGCAGGAGTCCGTGCGCTCGCGGAGCGCCTGCGCCGGCTCCTTGGTCTCGATGTCGACGGAGCGCAGCGGCTTGGTGAGCGTCGGCAGCGGCTTCATGGCGCCGACCACCACCAGCGGGTCGCCGGTCGTCATGCCCCCCTCGAGCCCGCCGGCGCGGTTGGTCTCGCGGTAATAGCCGCGCTGCTCGGAGAAGAAGATCTCGTCGTGGGCGAGCGAGCCCACGCGCTCGGCCAGTCCAAAGCCGTCCCCGATCCCCACGCCCTTCATCGCCTGGATCGACATGATCGCGCCCGCCAGGCGGCCGTCGAGCCGCTCCTCCCAGGAGATGTGCGAGCCGATTCCCGGCACCAGCCCGAAGGCGATCACACCGAACACCCCGCCGAGCGACTCGTTCGCCTTCCGCGCGGCGTCGATCTCGGCCACCATTTCCTCGCTCGCCGCCGGGTCGAGGCAGCGGACGGGCGATTCGTCCACGCCGTCGAAGTCCTCTGGGCTGAGCCCGTCGCGCTCCGGCGCCTCGACGCTGCCAATACGCGTGACGTGCGAGCGAACCTCCACGCCGAGCGCTCTCAGGAAGGCCTTGGCCAGCGCGCCGGCGCCCACCCGCGCGGCTGTCTCGCGCGCCGACGCGCGCTCGAGCACGTTGCGCACGTCGCTGAATCCGAACTTCTGGATCCCCGCGAGGTCGGCGTGCCCGGGCCGCGGCAGGTGCACTTCCTCGACCTCCGCTTCCACCGGCCACGGGTTCATCCGCTCCTCCCAGTTCTGGTAGTCGCGGTTAACGATCCGGAGCGCGACGGGGCTGCCGAGGGTCCGGCCATGGCGAACGCCGGACGTGACCTCGGCGCGGTCCTTCTCGATCTTCATCCGGCCGCCGCGACCGTGGCCGAGCTGCCTGCGCGCGAGGTCGCGGTCGATGTCCTCGGGCCTGAGCTCGAGGCCCGCCGGCAGGCCCTCGACGACCGCGGTGAGACCCGGGCCGTGGGATTCACCGGCGGTTACGAAGCGGAACGACATGCCGTCCACACCCTACGCACCACCCCCGTCTCGCTTCCCGTTGGCTCTGGCACGCGGTTGGTCTCCGCCGGCCGGGTCAGGGCTGGGGAAGGGGTCTGGAACATCGGCCGCTGCGGGTCGGCAAACAATCTTCGGCAGATCCAGTGCGTTCCCGAATGTGCATCGGCACCGCCAGTCCTGACTGCTCCTCGGCCATGAAGTCGGAATCCGGCGCCCGAACGATCTTCGGTAAGTGGCGGGTCCGCCGCGGCCGAGGGAGCACCACCCCTTACCCAGCCCATACGCGAGACCAACCCGGCGCCACGACCCAACGGGAAGCGAGAGGGTACGCACCACTAGGCCGCGGCTTCGGTGAGCGCCATCGTGTTGCCGTCGGGGTCCTTGACCCAGGCGGCCCTGAAGCGGCCGGAATCGAAGACGCCGCGCTCGTCGGTCTTGATCCCGGGCTGGTCGTACCGCTCGAAGGCCACGCCGCGCGACGCGAGCTCGTCCATCAGCTGGTCGAGGTCATCGACGAACCAGCCCGCCACCGTGGCCGGGGACTTACCCGCGTTCTCCGGCGAGAGATAGACGAAGATCGCGGTCCCATCCGCGCACGGATAGGTAACGCCCTGTTCCTCCTCCTCCCCGAGCACGAGCCCCAGCTGGTGCCCGTAGAAGCGCTTTGCCCTGTCGAGGTCGGATACCGCCAGCACCGCCTGGACGCGGCAGTCGCTCAATCCCATCGAAGCCTCCTTGGTGTGTGATGTCCAGTTTTCGTAACAGAAGCCGCGCGTGCGAAGTCCAACCGGGCTCGCGCGAGACCGGATATGGTCGCTCGGTGAACACACGCGTACTCATTCTCGGGGCGGGGTTCGGCGGACTGGAGCTGAGCACATCGCTTGCGGAGGCGTTCGGCGGTGACCTCGAGGTGACGCTGATCGACAAGAGCGACGCGTTCGTGTTCGGGTTTTCGAAGCTCGACGTGATGTTCGGTCGCACGACGCCCGACGCAGTGCGGCTGCCCTACCGCGACATCGCGAAGCCGGGCGTGCAGTTCTTGCAGGAGACGATCACTGCGATCGATCCCGAGACGCGGCAGGTGACCACCGACGCCGGGGTCCATGAGGCCGACGTGCTCGTCGTCGCGCTCGGCGCCGACTACGACTTCGACGCCACCCCCGGCCTCGCGGACGGTGGAAACGAGTTCTACACAGAGGCCGGCGCGGAGCGGCTGGCCGAGATCGTCTCGACGTTCTCGGAGGGCCGCGTAGTCGTCGGCGTGTGCGGCGCGCCGTTCAAGTGCCCTCCGGCGCCGAGCGAGTGTGCGCTGCTACTCGACGACGCGCTGAACGCGCGCGGAGTCAGAGACAACTGCGAGATCTCGTTCGTCATCCCGTTCGGACGGCCGGTGCCGCCGTCGCCCGACACATCCGCCGCGCTCGAGACGGAGTTCGCCACGCGGGGCATCACCTTCATCCCCGGCCGCGGCATCAGCTCGGTCGATCCCGCGGGCAGGGTCGCGGCGCTCGACGACGGCTCCGAGCTGCCGTTTGAGCTCTTCCTCGGCGTGCCCAAGCACCGTGCGCCCGACGTGGTGATCGCCGGCGGCATGACGGAGGACGGGTACGTGCCGGTCGACTCGGCCACCCTGCGGACCCGCTACCCCGGTGTGTATGCGATCGGTGACGTCGCCACGGCCGGTGTGCCGAAGGCGGGGGTGTTCGCCGAGGGCGCCGCCCGCGTCGTCGCGCGGCAGCTGATCGCTGAGCTTCGTGAAAGCGAGCCCCCAGGCCCCTACGACGGGCGCGGCTCCTGCTACATCGAGTTCGGCAGCGGACGTGTCGGGCGGGTGGACATCGACTTCCTCTCCGGTCCCACCAAGACTGGGAGCTTCAACGCGCCGTCCGCGGCGCTGGTCGCCGAGAAGGAGCACTTCGGCTCCAGCCGGCGGGCGCGCTGGTTCGGCACCTGAGGGGCAGACGGCTCGCGCGGCCGGGCGATCCTGCACGCCTATCACACGAGTTGCACGCGCGCTTGCAATCGCCTCGCTCGACCGCAGAATGCGCTCGATCGCCATCTCAAGCGCGACAAGGAAGCTCTTCGCGGCACCACTTCTCGTCCTTGCGTTTCTGGTCGGCGCTCCGGCCACCGCGCTCGCGGGCGGCGATGAAAAGCACGTGCCGCCGAGCGCGGGCCCGCCGGGTCCCTGGAGCGACGGCGAGGTGGGCGAGGGCGAGGACCTGCCGTATAGGCCGACGGACGCCAACAGCTGCCGGCTGGGCGGGACGCGCGGCGCCGGCCCAGGCTCCGTGCTCGGCGTCTGGGTGGTGCGCACTCGCTGCCGCGTCGCCACGCGCGTGGTGCGGCGCTATCAGAGCTGCCTGAACAGCGAAAGCGGGCGCAAGGGCCGCTGCTACCGGCGCGTCGACACGCGGTGCGTGCGGCCGGTGTTCCTCGGGCGCTGCTGGCTTCGCGACCGCTTCTTCCAGCGGCGAGTGATGGGCTACAGCTGCACCGAGCGGCGCCTGTATGAGGTCGAGGGCATCTACGAGGCGCGCGTCATGTGCAGCAACGGCCGCCGGCGGATCAGTCACCGCTACACGCTGCACACCGAGAAGCCCATCGCGGTTGACACGGAGTCGGAGCTGCGGGCGGCGTGGGGCAACCCGCGCGTGACCGCGATCGACGTCACCGCGGACATCTCCCTGCGGGCGTGTGAGCTGGGCGACCCGATGCGCGAGTCGGCGCGCCCGGTGCTGCTGGACGGGCATGGCCACACGCTGCGGCAGGTGTGCTTCGAGAAGCGGCTGCTGCGCCAGGACGGCACGGGCTTCGTGGAGCTCAGGAACGTGACGCTCACGCGCGGGGGTAGCGACGGCCCGGGTGCCGCCGTGACCACCCGGGGCGAGATCATGGTGGTCGACTCCAAGGTGCACCAGAACCTCGCCGAGGAACCGGGCGGCGGGATCATGTCGCAGCGCCGAGCAACGATCGTGCGCTCGGTCATCACGGGCAACCTCGCGAACGACGACGGCGGCGGCGTGTACGCGCGCCGCGGCGGCGTGCAGGTGTTCGACTCGATCGTCAACGCCAACCTTGTCGACGGCTCGGGCGGCGCGATCGGCTCGACCGGGGACATCCTGGTGGTCCGCTCGCACGTCGACGGCAACACGACCGACGGCGACGGCGGCGCGCTCTACGCGGACGAGGACGGTGACATCACGGTGATCGACTCGACCGTGGACGGCAGCACGGCGGACGGCCCCGGCGGCGCGATCTTCACGCTCGACGGCGACGTGACGGTCGTCAACTCGACGGTGAACGGCAACCGCGCCGACGACCGCGGCGGGGCGATCTCGGGCGAGGCCGACGTGACCATCATCAACTCCACGATCGCCCGCAACGCAGCGGTCGCACACGTGGGCGGCGGCGTCTGGGCCCGCGGCAGCGTGTACATCGCGAACTCCACGGTCAGCAACAACTACGCCGAGGGCCTCGGCGGCGGCGTGTTCGCAGCGGGAACGGTCGCCTCGTCAAGTCGACGATCATCGACAACATCGGGCCGGTCGCGGCGAACGTCGGTGCCGGCGAGCGGCTCGACGCCTTCGGCTCGATCATCGGCCCGCCAGACACCGACTTCACCGGCGGCCAGGTCCAGCCGACCGGCCGGAACTGCCAGGTGCCGACCTCGCGATCGTTCGGTTACAACCTCGTAACCGACGCGTCCTGCGGTCTGAACGCGGTCACCGACATCGTGGGAGCCAAGGACCCGATGCTCGCAGAGCTGGCCCCAAACGGTGCCCTCGGCGAGACGCGTCTGCCCCAGGCGGGCAGCCCAGCGCTGGACCGCATCCCGCCGACCGACTGCAGCTTCGCCCCATTGGGCGATGCGCACGAGGGCGACGAGCACGTGGAGGGCCTCATCGCGGACCGCCTCGCGCTCGCCGCCATGGACCAGCGCGGCGTCCGCCGGCCGCAGGGCCCCGCCTGCGACATCGGTGCGGTGGAGGTGGCGAGGTGACCATCCGTTTCGGATCGAAGCCCAGCCGACTTCTCGCCCTCGCCGTCCTGTGCGGCTGCGGCGCTGCCGCGGTGCTTGCTTTCGGAGGATCGGCCGTCTCCGATGCCGCGCGGCCAGAGGCGGGCGCCGCAGGCCAGGACTCGCCGTGGCCGCGCACGAAAGCGCTGCGGCCGAACGTCGGCGCTGTGCGACGTCAGCTCGACGACCTTGCCGAGCAGGTGGCGCTGATGGAGCAGTCCGTGGAGGGATACGAGGATTGGCAGACGTGTCTCACATACGTGCCCGTCAACGAGCAGGGCGACCGCGATCGGCAGTCCGGCTACCTCTACGACGACCGCGACGGGACCGGCACCGGATTCATGGACGGGATCGCCGTCGACAGGCGACGCCGCCGCGGCAGGGAGGACTACCTGTTCATCCACTTCCGCGGTGATGGGTGCCAGAGCGACAGCCCCCAGCCCGGCGGCACCGCCGAGCCCGCGTCCGTGCGCGCAGCGAGCGCGCGCTCGCGCCGCCAGCCTGGCCTCAAGGGACAGGTGAAGATGCTCGAGCGCAAGGCGGACCGCCTGTCTCAGAGGTCCCAGCGACTGGAGACGATCTCGGAGCGCTTCGACGAGTGGGAGTCCTGCGTCTCCTGGGTCCCGGTGACCGAGATGGGCGACCCCGACCAGAAGTTCGGCTACCTGTTCGGGCCCAAGGGGGGTCCTGCCGGCTACAGGCCGGCGCTGCATGTCGACCGCAGCGACTGGGACGACCCGGACTACATGTTGCTCGCGCTCGTCGGCGGCGACCGGCCGGGCCGAACCTGTCAGGACGAACCGGGAGAGGCGGTTGATTGAGATGCGCCGCGCTCTGATCCTCATAGCGCTGTGCGCCGCCGCGACCGCCTGCGCGCCGTCGGCACTGGCGGGGGAAGGCCCTCGCGACCGCGCGCCGTCGCTGCGTGACAGGGTCGACGACCTCCAGCAGCAGGTGGAGTCGCTCACAGAGGACATCGAGGACCTGCGCGAACCGGTGGAGGAGTTCGACCTCTTCGACCAGTGCGCGTACACGATCGGCGTGACCCAGTACGGCACCTGGGGCGGAGACACCGGGTTCCTCTTCGGCCCGGGCGGGACCACGCGCCGGCCGGCGCTCGCGATCGACATGCGCGGGTTCGGCACCCCCCAGTACCACTTCCTCGCCTTCCCCGGAGAAGAGCCGCCGAGCATCGAATGCAACGAAGATGCCGGCCAGGAGTCCATCGACGACTGAGCCGGTGCTCGTCCGGCCCGGCGGAGAGCTCCAGAGTTGCCTGCAACCATGGCTGGAGCGATGCCCGATCACGTTCCGGTCCACGGTCTGTTCGAGACCATCTCGCTTGGGTCGGCCCCGGTGAAACTCTCGCTGCACGTGGCGTTTAGGGCTTCGCTGGATGACGTCCGGGACGCCTGCGACCGCCTGCGCTCACGCGGCGTCACGCCGCTCTCTTTCTTCGGGACCGAAACCACGGAGCCGAGCGTGATCGGCTGGATGCCGGCGGCCGCGGTGTACTTCCGCGACCCCGACGGCCACCTGCTCGAGTACCTGGCGATGCTGGAGGAGGAGCCCCGTCCCGACCGCGGGATAGTGCCATGGTCCCAGTGGACGAGCGGCACACCTCGGGCCGCCTGCTAGCGTTGGTGGGGCGGGCAGTGTTGATGCTGCGCGCGAGGTTCCTCTTCCGCGCGCTCCGGCGATTCGGGTCAGTTGAATCTCCCGAACTCGCACGGTGGTCTCCCGACCGCCGGCAAAGGAGCAATCAGATGTCAACGCAGTCCTTCGCCGACCTGGGCGCATCGCGCGCTGTGGTCGACGCCCTCTCAGAGGGCGGCATCACGGCCGCCTTCCCGGTGCAGAGCCTGGTGCTGCCAGACGCGCTGGCAGGGCGCGACTTGCTCGTCAAGTCGCCCACCGGATCAGGCAAGACCATCGCGTTCGGGGTGCCGCTCGTCGAGCGACTCGAGGCCACGGATCCACGGCCGAGCGCCCTCGTCCTAGCGCCGACGCGCGAGCTCGCCTGCCAGATCGTCGACGCGGTCCGGCCGCTCGCCCACGCTCGGGCGCTCTCGGTCGCGGCCGTCTACGGAGGCGCGGGCATCGAGCGCCAGAGCAAGCTGGCCCGCCGAGCCCACATCCTGGTCGCCACGCCGGGCCGGCTCGAGGACCTGATCGAGCGCGGGGCAGTCAAGCTCGACCGGGTGACGATCCTCGTCCTCGACGAGGCGGACCGCATGCTCGATATGGGCTTCCGACCCGCGGTCGAGCGCATCGTCGGTCTCATGCCGCGCAAGCGCCAGACCCTGTTCTTCTCTGCGACGCTCGACGGCGACGTCAACCGGATCGCGCGGGAGTACACCGTCGATCCCTGCCGCCACGAACACACGCATTCCCAAGAGCAGCGGGGCGAGGTGCACCACCGCTTTGTCCCTGTCACCTCCGACTCGAAGCTCAATGCTCTTGTGAGCGAGTTGCACGACGAGGCGCGCGGGCTGACCCTCGTCTTCGTCCGCACCAAGCGCGGTGCCGACCGCCTTGTGAAGCGGCTGCGCGCGCGCGACATCGAGGCGCTCGCGATGCACGGCAACAAGTCCCAGCCGCAGCGAGAGAAGGCGCTGGCGCGGTTCGGGTCGGGCCGCGTCGACATCCTCGTGGCCACCGACGTGGCCGCCCGCGGGCTCGATGTCGATGACATCACGCACGTGATCAACTTCGACGCCCCCGAAGACCGCGACGGCTACGTGCACCGCGTCGGCCGTACCGGCCGCGCGGGCCGACGCGGCGTGGGGGTCACCTTCGTCGCCCCGGAGCAGGCCGAGGACGTACACGGGATCGCCAGCGGCCTGTCGCTCAACGACGAGTTCGCGAAGACCGGTCTCTCACCGAACGCGCGAGAAGCGCAGGCTCCGCGCCGTCGCGGCCGTGGCGGTTCGGCCCGCCGAAACCGCCACCAGAGGGGCCGGTGATCGGATGAAGACCACGCGGGAACGAGCCGAGGAACGCCGTCAGGAGAAGCTGGCGGCCGTGCGGGAACAGATCGAGGCCGGGACGCTGACGGTCAGGAGAATGACCGTGCTGGAGCGTGCCGAGCACCCACCGCAGCCGCGGCCCGAGCGCGGCCGCGGCAGCAGGCGCACCTATCACTGAGCGCGGGACGTGGGCATCCGCCTGCCCGGGCGCGATGCCCCGACCGCGGCGGTCGGGCACGACCTACGTCACCTCAGCTCCCGCTCGACCTCGTCGAGCCAGTCGGTGTGGGCCTTGACGATGCGACGGGCGAGGCGGTGGTTGAGGAGGAGGTAGTGCTCGCGGCTGGGGATCGTGGTGGCGATGGCCTCGGCGGCGTCGAGTCGGGCGGAGATGTCGGCGATCTCCTCGCGCAGCGCCCGGAGGCTGTCGAGCACTGCCTGCTCGCCGACGAGGTCGGCGGCGAGCAGCCTGACGATCGGCTCGTGCTGGATGCGCGGGAAGCCGGCCGGCTCCTGCATCCATTCGGCGAGCGCATCGCGGCCCTTGTCGGTGAGCGTGTAGTGGGTGCGCGGACGCGTGCGGCCCGGCTCCTTGCGCGAGCTCAGGTGGCCGAGCGTCTCGAGGCGCTTGGGCTCGGCATACCACTGGCTGTCCGCGGCGTCCCAGTAGATCCGGCCCGACCGCGCCATCCGGACGAGGTCGTGCGGGCCCGCCCCGCCCTGCCCGACGAGGGTCAGAACGACGTACGAGAAGGGTGTCAGCGACTGGTTTGACAAAGCTCCGAAACGGAGATAGAAACTCCGAACCCGAGTTTATCCTGAGGAATGGTCGTCATGACGCTCGCAGCGACATCCACCGAGCAGCTGTGGTTCCTGAACACCCTCCACACCGTTCGCGTCCGCCACGACGAAGGCGAGGATGGAATCTCGGTCATGGAGTCGCTCGCTCCGCACGGAGACTCGCCCCCGCTCCACGTCCACCTGACTGAGGACGAGACCTTTCACGTGCTCGAAGGCGAGCTCCGCGTGCGCGCCGGCGACGCTGACGTGACGATCGCTGCCGGCGAAACGCTGCTCGCCCCCAAGCGCGTGCCGCACACCTACCGCGTCGAGTCGCCCGCGGGAGCGCGCTGGCTCGTGATCACCAGGCGCGGCGACTTCGAGCGCTTCGTGCGCGCGCTCAGCCGCCCGGCCGAGCGGCCCGAGCTGCCCACGCCCCAAGGGCCGCCGACGGCCGAACAAGCCGACGCGCTCGCCGCGGCCGCCCGCGAGCACGGGATCGAGCTCGTAGGACCTGCGCTCGACTGACCCCGACGAGCTCCCCCGCGCAACCACCAGGGGGTAACGCGAGAGGTCAGGAGTTCGCCAACGACTTCCACTCCTCGAGGCGCCGCTCGATGAGTGCCGCCCGCTCGGCGGCGTCGGTGCTGTCCAGGACGGCCTTGTCACCTGGGTCGGCACGGAGGTAGATCCCGGACGTGCGCGCGTATAAGGCGTCGGCGCCGTCGGAGCGCGTCGTCCAGTAGCCGCCTGCCCGATCGACGCTCTCGAGCTTGATCTCACCCGTCCCCTCGAGTTGGGGAGCGTTCGGATCACGGGGACGTTCGCCGTTCCAGAAGTAGAAGATGCCGGGGGGATCGACCCGTTCCTTCGTCGCCTCACTCCAGTAGCGCGCGGACAGCGTGCCGTCGGCCTGCCATGACCGTCCCGCGACCTCGAGCGCGCCGGCGCGATCACGGCTGATTGTCAGGAGCGAGACCGAAGACGGCTCGAACTCCGTTCTGGCAGTGAGGGACAGTTGCCACCAGTCACCCTCCATGCGGCTGATCCGGCCTTCCGTCTCGATCGCTTTCCGCAGCGTGTGGTTGATCTGGCGCACGATGGCCGGCGTGGTGTCGGGGTCGTACCGGATCGAGGTCAGGCCGAGCAGGTCGGTGGGGAGCTTGGCGCCGTTCGCGTGGAGGATGAACGTGCGGCGGATGCCGAGCGCACCCCCGAACAGGCCCGCTTCGAAGACGACGTTGTCGCGCGGTGAGGCCTCTCCTGAGGCTGCGTCAGGCGACGCTCCCTTCGTCGTCCAGTCGTCCTGGGCGAAGACGAACGCGGCGAAATCGACCTCGCGGGTGAGCTCGACGAGCCGGTCGAGGGTCGAGACACCCGGGTTGAAGACCGTCGTCCACGGGTCGACGTCGGCGATGTCCTGGAGCCCCCGGGTGAGCGCCTGCAGCAGCTTCTCCTGCTGTCCGGACGACCCGAGGAAGATTCGCGGCTTCATCAGTCGATCAGGCTACTGCTCCGTGGAGCCCACGACGGTCGTCGGGACGACCTGCGCGGCTCCGTACCCTGAGGTCATGGCTACCCAGACGCCACAGCAGCCGATCGAGTCCGGCCGCGGCAGTTGCCTCGCGCCGTCTCGCTCGACCGACGCGCCCCTCGATGGCGCGTCGGACAGGTACGAGCGTCTCTTCCCGGATCTGCCGCCCATCAGCGAAGATGAGGAGCGGCTGCTGGGGCTGGCGGGTCGGGGCAGCATCTGCGACGGGGGTGACGGCTGCCCCGACGCCGTCGACGTCGAGGCCGGCTGGCCCCTCTTCGGCCAGCTGATCGCCCACGACATCACGGCCGACCGCAGCCCGTTGGCACGCCGAGCGGCCGGTGAGCGCACCGAGAACTTCCGCTCGCCACGCGCGGACCTCGAATGCATCTACGGCGACGGTCCGGTCGGCAACCCATTCCTCTACCAGCGCGACGACCCCGCCAAGCTGCTGCTCGGCGTGAACGACGCGGGCGAAGAGGCCGACCTTCCGCGCAATCGTGAGGGCATCGCGGTGATCGGCGATCCGCGCAATGACGTTCACATCTTTGTCTCGCAGCTCCACCTGGCGGGGCTCCGCTTGCACAACTGCGTGGTCGACCACCTCCGCCGGTCTGCCGCGGTGCCGGAGTCGGCGATCTTCGACGAGGCGCGGCGCACCGTCTCCTGGCTCCACCAGTGGGTGATCATCAACGACTACCTGCCGCGCCTCGTGGGGCCCGAGCTGGTCGGCGAGATCGAAACCGAGGGCCCACGCCACTACCGGCCAGGCCCCGCACCGCGGATCCCGCTCGAATTCGCGGACGCTGCCTTCCGCTACGGCCACAGCCAGGTCCGCGAGGAGTTCGAGCTCAACTCGCGGTCGGGACGGCTGCGCCTGTTCCCGGACCTGCTCGGCTTCCGGCCGGTCGCCGCCGAGCGCGCCATCGAGTGGGACCGGCTCTTCGACGTTCCCGGCCGACCACCGGCGCAGCGCGCGAAGCTGATCGACGGCACGCTGGTCCCCTCCCTGATCGCGCTCCCGCATGCGATCACGGGCGAGGTCGAAGTCGAGGCTTATCGCTCGCTCGCCGGCCGCGACCTCCAGCGCGGACACGCGTACGGCCTTCCCTCCGGGGAGAGCGTCGCGCGTGCGATGGGCGAGACGCCGCTCAGCCCTGACGAGACGGCGCTCGGCCGCGCTGGGTGGAGCGGCGACACACCGCTCTGGCTCTACGTCCTGAGCGAGGCCAAGCACAGAGGCGACGGCGAGCGGCTCGGACCCGTCGGCGGCCGGATCGTGGCCGAGGTATTGATCGGGATCATAGATGCCGACCCCGCCTCATACCGCTCGCGTCAACCCGCTTGGACCCCTCCGCTGCCCGCGCGCGGGGAACGCTTCGAGCTCGCGGACATGCTGATCCCGCTCGCCGAGCACTAGCCGAGCAGAGCGCCGGAAGGGATCGCCGGTGGCGTCGGCCATGGCGTGCCCGCATTGTGGTTCGCGCGACCGTGGGCGGTGGCCGCGCTCGCTGGGCCCGCAGCTTCTACTGCTGAACGCCCTAGTGATTTGGCGACGCGGCCGAGATATCGGCGAGCGGCGGTCCGGCATCACGGTCCTGGGCCAGGTCTCCAAGAGACAGAACACCGACGAGCTCTCCGTCCCTGACCACGGGCAGTCGACGGATGCCGTTCTCGCCCATCGCCTGAGCTGCCACCTCCACGCTGTCTCCCGGCTCGAGCGTTCGCGGACCCGAGCTGCAGACGTCGCCAACCGTCGTCGACTGAGGGTCGCGGCCCTCGGCGATCGCCCGGACGACGATGTCACGGTCCGTGACGATGCCGGCCACCCGCCCGGCATCGGTCACGATCACGTTGCCGATGTCGCCGTCGCGCATCTCGCGCGCGGCGTCGACGAGGCTGTCGCCGATCTCGATCGTGCGCGGGTCGCGGGTCATGATCTCCTCGATTGTGCCGGCCATCTGGTCGCATCTCCTTTGGTTGCCGCGTCCATCATCCCCAACTCGTTCCGGAAACGCCGCCTGAGCGAGCGCGCATTGTCGACGGCCACGCCCTCCCTGTCGTTGTTGAAGTACACGAGAACGTCCGCGCGGCGGCGCCTGCGCGATGCGGCGCGCCGATTCCTCGAGCTCCGGTGTGTGGGTGGCTCGGTCGCTACCGAGCCACCCGTCTCACGGGCGCAGGCGGTCAGGCTGGCGAGCGCGCTCGTGCGGGAAGCGGCCGGCTGACCGCGACTTCGACAGGCCGGCGCATCCGCGTCGAGAGCAGCAGCGACTGGGTGGGGAAGGCGGCTCCGACCTAAGCTCCGAGAGACTCCTGCGCCAGTCCGAAGGGGCTTCCCTCGGAGTCCTTGCAGATCGCCCATGCCTCTCCCGGGTGGACCACGCTTCCACCGAGTGCCTCGACCCGCTCCAGCGCTTTGGGGACGTCGCTGACCGCGAAGTACGGCAGGGAGAAGGAATCGCCGGGGCCGCGCCCACGGGCGTGGACGCCGACGGCGGGGGCTCCCGTGTGCGTTTGCCAGCCATCTCCCTCTCCAGCTCGGCGAGCCTCGAGGCTAAGGCCGAGGAGCTCCGCCCAGAAGCGTCGGGCGCGCGCGGGATCGTCGGCGGGAAACTCGATCAGTGAGAGCGGGGAGCCGGGCACCGCCCGGACGATAACGCCGCTCGTGGCCACCGGCTCATTGCAACTGGGCGCCAGAAAGCTGTAGAAACGTAGGAGAGTCGGACGGGAGCGGCAGCGATGGAGCCCTACTTCGATCTCGGCACCTACACGCGCGGGACGTCGACGGCCTCGACGAGCGCCCAGACGTGGTTCGACCGCGGGCTGGTGTGGTCCTACGCGTTCCACCACGAGGAGGCGATCCGGTGTTTCGAGCGCGCGCTCGAGCACGACCCTGGCTTCGCGCTGGCCCACTGGGGTATCGCCTACGCGATCGGGCCGAACTACAACAAGCAGTGGGAGGCGTTCGACCCGGTCGACCTCGCGGCGTCGCTCGAGAAGGCGTGCGACGAGGTCGCTGCGGCGCGTGCGTGCGCAGACCGGGCCGCGCCGGTCGAGCGGGCGCTCGTCGAGGCGCTCGCGAGCCGCTACCAGGCAAACGACCCCTCAGCCGACCTCGTCGCATGGAACGGCGACTACGCCGAGGCGATGCGTCACGTGTATCGCGCGTATCCCGACGAGCTCGACGTCGCGGCGCTCTTCGCCGACGCGCTGATGAACCTCACGCCGTGGGAGCTGTGGGATCGTTACACAGGCCTGCCGTCCGAGGGCGCGGCGACGCTCGAGGCCAAGGAGGTGCTCGAGCGTGCCCTGGAGCAGCCCGGGGGCCGCTCGCACCCCGGACTCCCGCATCTCTACGTGCATCTGATGGAGATGTCGCCGTTCCCCGAGCAGGCGCTGCCGGTCGCCGACGAGCTGCGCTCGCTCGTCCCGGACGCCGGCCACCTCGTGCACATGCCGACGCACATCGACGTGCTGTGCGGCGACTACAAGAGCACGCTCGAGTGGAACCTGCGCGCAATCGAGGTCAACGAGAAGTACGTCGCGCGCGAGGGCCGGGTCGGGTTCTATGCGCTTTACCACGCGCACGACCGCCACTTCGCGATCTACGGGGCGATGTTCCTCGGCCGGTCGCAGGTCGCGCTTGGCGTCGCCGCCGGCCTCGAGGCCTCGCTGCCCGAGGAGCTGCTGCGGATCGAGCAGCCGCCGATGGCCGACTACCTCGAGGCGTTCATCCCCATGCGCCTGCACGTGCTCATCCGCTTCGGGATGTGGGAGGACATCCTCGCGCTGCCGCTGCCGGACGACCCCGGGCTCTACTGCACCACGACGGCGATGACGCATTACGCGCAGGGCGTCGCGTACGCTGCGACCGGGCGGATGGAGGAGGCCGAGGCGACGCGCGACGCGTTCCTCGCCGCCGTCGCGCGCGTTCCCGACTCGCGCTACCTGTTCAACAACACGTGCCAGGACATCCTCGCCGTCGCCGGGGCGATGCTCGACGGCGAGCTCGAGTACCGGCGCGGCGAGTTCGACGCGGCGTTCGAGCACCTGCGCCGGGCGATCGCGCTCGACGACGCGCTCCCGTACGACGAACCGTGGGGCTGGATGCAGCCCACACGCCACGCCTGCGGTGCGCTGCTGCTCGAGCAGGGTCGGGTCGAGGAGGCCGAGACCGTCTACGCCGAAGACCTGGGCTACGACCCATCGATCCCGCGCTCGTCTTGGCACCCCGGGAACGTGTGGAGCCTGCACGGCTACCACGAGTGCCTCGTTCGGCTGGGGAAGCCCGAGCCGGCACGGATCGTCAAACGGCAGCTCGACATCGCCCTCGCCCGCGCCGACGTCCCAATCAAGTCGTCATGCTTCTGCCGCAAGACGCACCACGCGGCGGTCGCCTAGATGGAGACCCTGAGGACGTGGTTCATCCGGGCGCGCCGCACCGCTTGCGTGTCGTCTCTATGAAGAAGGGTCGCTTAGGCGGCGGTCGCCTCTGCGCGCAGACGCGCCGCGTCGCGGCCCGGTGGAAGGCCGAACTTGCGACGGTATTCGCGATTGAACTGCGAAGCGCTGTCGTATCCCACGCGGTAGCCGATCGTCGCGACGTCGTCGACGCCGGTCATCAGCATGAGGCGCGAGCGCTGGAGCCGGATCTGCTTTTGGAACTGGATCGGGCTGAAGCCGGTCACGGCCTGGAAGTTGCGATGGAACGCGGATGTGCTCATCCCGCACGATCGGGCCAGGTCGTCGACGCGGAAGGGCTCGCTGTAGCGCGCGGTGATCCGACGAACCGCCCGGCTGACGAGAGTGAGGCCGCTGTCGGCCAAGCCGAGCTGGCGCACGGTCTCGCCAACCGGTCCGGTGATAAGCCGCCACAGGATCTCGTGCTTGATCATCGGCGCAAGGACGCCCCGGTCACGTGGGCTATCGAGGAGACGCAGAAGGCGGACAACGGCATCGAGCAGCTCGCTCGAGGCGTCGCCAACGCCGAGGGCGGATGGCGCAGCTCCGCCTGGCGATCCACGTGGCGGCAGCGGGGCGCCGTGGTCCGCCGCGTCAAGGAGCACTGAAGCGACCGTCGAGGGCTCGAGGACTAGGCCGAATCCGAGCGCCGGCTCGGCTTTGCTGGCGCACCAGTAGCTGCCGGTGATCGGCAGGTCGAGCGATGCCACGAGGTACTGGCCGGCGCGGTACTCGTAGACGCGCTCGCCCAACGCGAGCCGCTTGCCGCCCTGGGCTATGACGGCGAAAACCGTCCCAGAGGTCGGGGCCACCGCCTCGACATTCTGGGTCACGGACGAGACCAATACGCCCTCGATCGCTGTCTGCACGATTCCGTCGGCGGCCGTCGCCTCACCGGACGCCACGTGACGGGTGATCAGCCTCTGCAGCTCCTCGAGCTGAGCCATCGGCAGGAATGTACACCCGGTTGCGCACGAGCGGGGGCTCCACCGAGGCATGCAGCCCTATGTCGAGCAGGATCGTGCAATTACGCGGTGCTTCTGTTCTAACTCTCCCCGGCTGTTCAGTGATTCGCTGCGTAGCTATGACAACCACCATCTCCCAAGAAGCAGCAAACGCCCCCGACTCCCGCCGCTGGTGGGCGCTCGCGGTGCTGGTGATGGCCCAGTTCGTGACGATCCTGGACGCTGCGATCGTCAACGTCGCGCTGCCGTCGATCCAGGCGGATCTCGGCTTCTCGCAGGAGGACCTGCAATGGGTGGTGACGGCGTACACGATCCTCTTCGGTGGCGCGCTTCTGCTCGGCGGGCGGCTGGCCGATCTCCTCGGTCGGCGGCGCCTATTCGTCGCCGGCATGGCGGTGTTCACCGTCGCTTCGCTGTTCAACGGCCTGGCGTGGAACGACACCGCGCTCATCGTCGGCCGGGCGATCCAGGGTCTGGGCGCGGCGCTGCTCGTGCCGGCGGCGCTCTCGGTACTCGTGACCATCTTTCCGGAGGGCCGCGAGCGCAACCGGGCCCTTGGCATCTGGGCCGCAGCGACAGCCGGAGGCGGCTCGTTCGGACTGCTGCTCGGTGGCGTGCTGACCGACGCGCTCAGCTGGGAGTGGATCTTCTTCATCAACATCCCGATCGGCGCGCTCGTGATCGGGCTCACGCCCTTGTTCCTGTCCGAGAGTCGCGCGGACTTGGCCGAGCGCCGGCTCGACTTCACGGGCGCGGCGTCGATCACCGGAGGGCTCATGCTGCTCGTCTATGCGCTGACCCGGGCCGCCGAGACCAGCTGGACCGCGACCGAGACGATCGTCCTCCTGGCAGCATCGGTCGGGCTGATCGTGGCCTTCGTGTTCATCGAGGCGCGCGCGGCGGCACCGCTTCTGCCCCTGCGGATCTTTCGCCTGCGCTCGCTGACCGCATCGAACCTGAGCGGCGTGTTCTCCGGCGTCAGCTTCGTGGTCTTCTTCCTGGGCTCGCTGTATGCCCAGCTGGTGCTCGGATACTCGGCGATCGAGACCGGCGCCGCTTTCCTCGCCGCATCGCTGTCGATCGTTTTGGGATCGGGCATCGCGCAGTGGCTCATCGGCAGGGTCGGAGTGCGGCCGGTGGTTCCGACCGGCTTTGCGCTCGCCACTGTCGGGCTCGTCCTCCTCGCGCAGGCGCCCGTCGATGGTGACTACTTCGTCGACCTGTTCCCGGCCTTCGTCGTCTTCGGACTGGGGATGTCGTTCGCCTTCGTCGGTCAGCAGATCGGGGCGCAGCTCGGTGTTGAGCCGGCCGATGCCGGAATCGCCTCCGGACTGATAAACACCAGCCAGCAGGTTGGCGGGGCGATCGCGGTCGCCGTCGGGACCACCATCGCGGCAACCGCGACCGAGAGCTACGCCGAGGGCAATCCGGGCACGACCGCACTTAGCAAAGCGGCGCTGACCCACGGCTACGAGGTGGCCTACTACGTGTTCGCCGCGGTGACGGCGATCGCCGCGGTCGTGACAGCACTGTTGCTCGAATCCAAGGCGTCGCAGGCGCAACCCGCGCCGATGGCGGACGAGGTCCCGGAGCCGGGGGCAGCCTGACGACGAGCAGCGAGCACGGCCCCCTAGGCAGCGTGCCCGCAGGAGGTTCCGCTTCCGAGATGTCGGTGCGGCGCCGGCAATGGCCGTACGATCGCTTGGAGCACGACGATGAGTTCTCGTCTCGCGATCGGTCACTAACGGCGAAGCACACGGCAGAAGGAAGGAGAGCCCGATGTCGAGCCTAAGGGTGGACCTCATCACCGATCATCGTGGGTCGCTCCGGCCCGACGGTCTGAAGTCATGCTGATCTACTCGATGAGCGTTTCGGTGGACGGCTTCATAGCCGACCGCGAGGGCGCGTTCGGGTGGACGGTCCCTAGCGACGACCTGTTTCGCTTTCACACTGCGCTGGTACGCGAGCTCGGCGGGTATCTCCTCGGCCGCAGGCTCTACGAGACGATGCAGGTGTGGGAGACGGATCCGTCGCTGCGCGACGACGAGCCCGGGGCCGCGTTCGCCGATGTCTGGTGCGCGATCCCGAAGATCGTCTTCAGCCGTACGCTCGACAGCGTCCAGGGAAATGCCCGGCTCGCCGAGGCCTCAGTGGCCGAGGAGGCCGCCGCGGCGCTCGACGCGACCGACAAGGACGTCTCGATCGGCGGCGCCGGCCTGGCCGCGGCGGCTATCGAGCTCGGCCTCGTCGACGAGCTGCGCATGTTCCGCTATCCGGTCGTCATCGGTGGCGGCACGCCGTTCCTGCCGCCGGTCACCGAAAACGTCCCGCTCGACCTGATCGAGACCAGGACGTTCGGCTCGCGCGTGATCTACGAGCGCTACCGGCGCATTCGCGATGACTCGGACTGACACCGCTTAGGACACAATGCGAGCGCGCCGCTCGCTGCCCGTCGCGCGCCTGAGTTGGACGAGTGGGAGGAGCACGGCGAGCGCGTCGGGCCGGTCCAGAAGCGCCACGTTGCGCGCGGGGATGAGCCGACTCGAGGACGGGCGCGCACACACGGTCAGGCTGCGAGCCGTATTCCATCCCCTGATAGGAGGCCCAATGTCTCTTCGCTTCACCCAGGCCGATAGGAGTTCCACGATGACCGTTCCACGACAGCGACTGCGAAAGGCGGTGGCGGCCTTGTTCGCCGGCGCCCTGCTGGCCGCTGGGGCCGCGGCCACCGCACCGGCCGACGCCCAGGCCGCGGTAGACCCCGGCGTGTGCAAGATGGGAATCTCCCTCGCGAACGGCTACTACGACAGGGGAGACATTAGGACAGCCAATAACATCATCTTGAACCTGGTCGACATGGGCTGCGCGGACAACTCCGGCGCCTCAGGTGCCACGCTCGCGGACTAGGACGAGGCGGAGCGGGAACCTCGTAGACCATCCGTAGACCATCGCGGGCGCACGGACGGGCGAGATTCCGTCCTAACGAACTCATATCCGTCGATTTCTACTCGACGTCCGAGCCGCACACATCGGCGGATTCTCGGTACGTGTGGATCACCTCAGCGCGGCGCGCACGCGCTCGCCGAGCGCTGCGAGCCTCTCGACGGGCTCGTTGGAGTAGACAAAGCGCACGTGGCGTGGGGCGACGGTCTCTCCCCAGGCGGTCATTGGCGTGGCGGCGACCTTGTGCTCGAGCAACGCCGCGGAGAGGTCAGGCGCGGTCGTGCCGGCAGCCTCGGCGTCGAGCAGCAGCGACCAGCCCCCATGCGCGGGGATCGCCGGGAGCCCGGCGAGTTGCTCCATCGTCACGTCGTGGCGGCGCTCCCACTCGGCGACGCCGGTCGCGTGGTCATCGGCACGCAGCGCCGCAATCGCACCGAGCTGGTTGAAGCCGCTTGCGACGAGCCCGTTGTAGATGTGGACCATTCCGAGCTGGGGCGTGACCGCCTCGGACGCGACGATCCAGCCGATCCGCCATCCGATCATCCGCTGTTCGCAGGCGACGCCGCCCAACGTGACAGTGAGATCGCGCATCCCCTCGAGCGCTGCGGGCACGACGACCTTCCTGCCGCCGAACACGATCGCCTCCATCGCGCTCCAGTAGAGGAGCCGGATCTGCCGCTCGGTGCAGATGCGCTGAACCGCCGCCCATTCCTCGTCGTTGAGGACCCATCCAGACGGGAACGACGGGTTGCCGAAGAAGATCGCCCGCGTGCGATCTGAGACGGCCCCCTCCAGCGCGTCGAGGTCCCAGCGCCAACCCTGCCCCGAGGGGCGCAGCGGGACCAACCGCGGAACGTCCCCGGCCAGCCGCACGCGCTGGAGCATCCCCGCATACGTCGGATCGGGGACGATCACCTCATCGCCCGGATCGGTCAGTGCGAGCAGCGCGTCGAGCATGTTGTCGCCCTCGCCCGAGGTGATCACCACCTCGCCCTCGGGGTCATACTGTGGCCCGCCGCGCCGGACGATCATCCGCGCGACCTCCTGCTTGAGCTCGCTCATGCCGGTGAACGGCAGCCACGAGTTCGCCTCGTCGCTGCCCACCGCCGCCCGTGTGGCCTCGACCGCCGCGGCCGGCGGCGGGATGTCAGTGTCCAGGTTCTCCATGCGCAGCATCTCGGGATCGCTGCCGGCCGCCGCCGCAACCTTGTCGATCGAGAACCCCGGGATGCCCTTCAGCCGCTCGCCCATGGGCCGACACTAACCGGGCGCGGGCTGTCAAGTACCGCGGCCGTTCAGATGGCCGGCGTTGGTTCGAGGCTCGCTCAGGGTGGCGTGCTCGAGCAGCCGGCGTAGCTCGGCCGTGTCCGCGTCCTCGAGTGGCAGGAGCGGGGCGAGCACCGGGCCGGTGGTGTCGCCAAGCACGCCACAGGCGGCCTTGACTGCGGCTGGGTAGCTGTGTTGCTCGAGAAAGTTGCACAGGGGCCATAGTCGGGCCCAGAGCTCGCGAGCCGCGGGGAGGTCGATGTCGTCGATGAGCAACCGGTGCAGCGCTACGCACTGCTCCGGGAGGATCGACGCAGCGCCCCAGACAACGGCACGCACGCCCGCGGCGAGGGCCGCGAAGGTGAGGGTGTCCCAGCCGTTCAGCAGCGTGGGTGTGTCCTCGCCCGAGTGGATGAGCTCGGTGGCGGCGACCGCATCGCCGCAGAAAGTCGCCGGTCGCTTGGACCAAATGCGCTGACCAGCCCGCGCGCGGGCGGCGGCTGTCCGCTTGTCCCGGCACCATCTCCTCGATCACGCTGCCCCAGGCGCGGCTACGTCTCAGCCTTCGAGCCTGCCCCAAGTCTGGATCAGGGTGAAGGTCGTGCCCCACCTGGCCGGCTCGGTCAACTCGGCCTCGGCCTCGCGGCGTAGCGAGCCGAGCTCGTCCGCGCTCAGTGTCTCAAGCAAGCGTGATTCGAGCGCGACGCTGAACTGAAGCGGCAGACGCAAATATGGATGGCCTGGTCTGAGCGCGATCACATGTGCGTCGATCCCCGGCTCCTCAATGCCGATCTCGCGGAGCAGTTCGGGAAGTCCGCGACCGGCTTCGCCGCCCAAGCCGGCAAAGATCTCGGCGAGCAATCGGATCAGTCGCTCCGCCGCGGGGGCAGCGGGATTGAAGTGCCACGAGGCCAGGTCCCACTCCTCCAGGACCAGTAAGCCACCGGGCTTGACCAACTGCCGGTGCGAGGCCACCTGCTCGCGGCCGCGTCCGAGCGGAGCGATCTGGTAGCGGGCATGGACGAGATCGAACGAGTGCGGCTCCAGCTTGCTGTCGAACAGATCATCGACGACCAGTTCCACGTTGGCAATTTCTTCTTCCTGGAGGAATGAACGAGCGGCGTTGAGCATGCTCTCGTCGATGTCGGTGCCCACGATCTGGCCAGACGGGCCGACCCACTCGCTGAGGAGCCGAAGCCAGCCCATGGCTCCGCAGCCGACGTCGAGGGCGCGTCCGCCGGCTCCGCCGCCAACCTTCGAGACGAGCTGCCGCCCGGTTGGCTCCCACACAAGCGACTGCAACCGCAGACGCTCCAACTCCGAGGGTTGGTTGGCAAGTAGGTAGTGCTCCTGCGACATCGCCCGCAGTATCCCCCTCCGGCCTGCGCGGGCAAAACCATCCCAGCCGTCCACGCGACGGTCTCGGCGCTAGATGAGTGATTCCATGTCGAGAAACCCTGACCGGCTCCGCTCACCAGGTGAAGGGCCACGACAGGCGCGGCCCACGAGACCAGGAGACCACCATGCCGAAGTACCTGCTTCTCAAGCACTACAGCGGCGGCCCGGAGCCGCACCACCCCTTCCCGCCGATGGACCAGTGGGCGCCCGAGGACGTGGAGGCGCACTTCGCCTTCCTGAGGAACGTCAGCGAGCAGCTCGAGGCCAGCGGCGAGTACGTAGGCTCGCAGGCGCTCACGCCGGCGCAGACCTGGGTGCGCTACGGCGGCCAGGACGCGGCGCCCGTCACCACCGACGGCCCGCTGCCCGAGACCAGCGATCTGGTCGCGGGCTGGTACATGGTCGACGTCGAGTCGCGCGAGCGCGCGATCGAGATCGCGGCGTACATCTCCTCCGAGCCCGGCCCCGGCGGCGAGCCCCTGCACGAGTGGATCGACGTCCGGGAGATCATGTCCGGGGCGCCGTCGGAGGACTGACCGGCGTGCCCGACGACACGGCACAGCGGCTGGACGAGGGGGCCCTGCGCGCCCTCGTCCCGCGCGTGCTCGCGGGGCTGGTCCGCCGGGGCGAGGACTTCGACGCCGCCGAGGACGCGCTCCAGGAGGCGCTGATCGAGGCGTTGCGGGTCTGGCCCGAGCACCCGCCGGACGACCCGCGCGCGTGGCTGACCACGGTTGCGAGCCGGCGGCTCGTCGACGCCTCGCGCAGCGAGGTCGCCCGGAACCGCCGCGAGGAGACGATCCACGCGGAGCCGTCGCCGGGCCCCACGGAGGAGGGCGACGACACCCTGTTCGTGCTCTTCTGCTGCTGCCACCCCGACCTCACGCCCGCTTCCCAGGTGGCGCTGACCCTGCGCGCCGTCGGCGGCCTCACCACCCGCGAGATCGCCGACGCCTTCTACGTCCCCGAGGCGACGATGGCGCAGCGGATCAGCCGCGCCAAGAGCACCCTGCAGGGGCGCCGCCTGGACCAGCCCGGCGACCTCGCCGTCGTGCTGCGCGTGCTCTACCTCGTCTACACGGCCGGCCACGCGCGCCGGGGGGTGGACCTGGCCGGCGAGGCGATCCGGCTCGCCCGTCAGCTGACCCTGGCCACAGAAGAGCCCGAGGCGCGCGGGCTGCTCGCGCTGATGCTCCTCAACCACGCGCGGCTCCCGGCCCGGATCGACCCCGAGGGCCGGATCGTCACCCTCGACCGGCAGGACCGCGGCCTGTGGGACACCCGCGAGATCGCCGAGGGCGTGCGCGTCCTGCAGTCGGCGCTCGCCATGCGGACGGAGGAACGGCGCCCGGGCCGCTACCAGGTCGAGGCCGCGATCGCCGCCCTGCACGACGACGCGGCAAGCGCCGAGGAGACCGACTGGGAGCAGATCCTCGCCTGGTACGACGACCTCGTCGCCCTCACCGGCGACGCGGTGAACCAAGACCCCGCCGCGGTGCTCGGCCGCGCGGTCGCGGTAGGCCATGTCCTCGGTGCCGCCGCCGGGCTGCGCGAGACGGACCGGCTGCGCGAGGTGATCGGCGAGCGGCACCGCTGGCACGCCGTCCGCGGCCACCTGCACGAGCTGGGCGGCGATCTGCCCGCCGCCGCCACGGCCTACGCCGAGGCCGCCCGCCGAGCCACGAACGTCGCCGAGCGCGACCACCTGGTCCGCCAGGCCGCCCGCGCACGGGCCGCCGAACCATGTAGGAACAGCCGTCTCGCTGAGCGTCCGATCGGCAACCGAGAGAGCTCGAGCTGGTGAAGTTTCACGCCTCCGTGTGGTCGATGCCACGTACTTGGGTTCACGCTCTGCCCTTTCCGAACAAGGGCCGCACGTCGGCGATGTCGTACTCGGCTACCGACACCGAGAGCATTGCCGCGCCTTGCTTGTTGCTGGGGCCGCTGCCGCGGAAGGTTTCGACGGCCGCTTGCGTCTCCCAGCGCTCAAAGAGGTTGACGCGGCCGGGGTCGAGCAAGTCGGCTGTGATGGCAAAGTCGAGGCAGCCATCTGCCCGGCGAGCCTTTTCGACAACGCTCATGCAGCCCGCGAGGTAGGACTCGCGCTGCTCAGGGTCGACCGTGATGTGTCCTGCGACGATGACCATGGGTGCTCCTCTTCCGAAGTCTTCGTGAGTCAAGTCATCTCCAGCGCGCATCACGCCTATGCGACGACGAACGTGTAGTCGCGCTCGATCCGGCCGTCCGCGGCGATGACGAGGAAGTTGAGCCCGACTGCGAACACCTCGCCGTCCTTGGCGACCGCCTCCCAGTGGAACTTGACGACGTCGCCGAGTCGCTCGGCGTCGTCGCGCCGCCGGAAGCTGAGCCCCTCGGAGCCGACCCAGTGCTCGTACGCGCTCGCCGCGCGAGCCTCTATCTCCTCGTATCCCCGTGCCTCGAGGATCGCCGTGATGGCGAGCCCGGGTCGCGCCGCGATCGCGCGGATCTCCTGCGGCGGCTGGAGGATATGCCTCCCGTCCTCCGTCCAGAGCTCGGCGATCGTCCGCCGGCGCCGGTCGGCATCGGGCTCGTTCCAGAGCGCGACGTACTTCTCGGCCAACTCGGCCGCGCTCCGGGATGAGATTTCGACGAAAGCCTGTGTCTCGGTCATCGGTCACCTCCGTTGATCGTCTGGTTGCTTCGCCTTCAACGGTCCCGGAGGAAAGGCCGCGCGTCGATTACCTCCCGTGTAACGCCGACCGGCGTTACACGCCGGGTAATGGAACGGGATCGGACGCCCCGGTAACTTCAATCGGGTGGTCGTCGAGACCGAGCAGGAGCCCCAGACCGCGGGCGAGCTGATCCGCTTCTGGCGCACGCGACGCGGCCTCAGCCAGCTCGAGCTGTCCCTGGACGCGAACGTCTCGACCAAGCACCTGAGCTTCGTCGAGACCGGCCGGTCCAGCCCGAGTCGCCAGCTCCTCGTCCACCTGGCCCAGCACCTCGATCTGCCGATCACCGAGCGCAATCGACTGCTGCTGGCGGGTTCGATCGGCGCTGCAGTTGTCGGGCGCTACTGCGGCGAAGGGAAGATCGACTCGGTGCGGCCCGCGCGCTCCTCGAGCAGCCGGTCGGCGTAACGGAGCAGAGCAACAAGGGAAACGAGCGCCGCGACGCCGCCCACGCCCGCGGCTACGCCAAGCGAGGCATCGGCGATCGCACCGAGCGCGATCGCGATCGCGCTGCCACCGACCACGCTGCTGATCACGGCGACGACCGTTGCGAAGGTGAAAAACTGCTTGCGCCCCTCGGGCGGCACCGCAGCGTTCTCGAACACCCCTCGTCCGTCGTCGTGCCCGGAGAGCAGGAAGAGCTTCGCTTGGTCGCCGGCGATCTGCTTGTAGTAGTTGCGGATCCGGTTGATTGCGACGCCGTAGCGGAAGTCCTCGGCACCGCACTCGACCACTCGGACGAAGGTGAAGACGCCGAGGACATAGAGCGTCGGGAGTACGGTGAGGGCGAAGACATCGAAGGTGGTGCCGATCTGCGATGCCTGGCCGATGAACCCCAGCGCGACCAGGGCGCTGGAGACCGAGAGGATGTAGAGCGAGGCGCGGGAGGCGCTCTCGCTCGCCGTCTGCGAGCGGGCGCCCTGGAGCGTGAAGTGCTCGGTGGTCAGAGCGGTCAAGAGCTCCTGGCGATCCGGGGCCTCCGCCACCTCACCAACGTACCAACGCCGATCAACGGAGATCGGAGGTCAATCCCTGACGAAAGTGCCGGATGTCTGCACGGCGATGCTTGCGAGCGAGGCGTCGAGGATGTCAGCGGCGAGGTCGATCTCGTCATCGGTGATCGTCAGGGGTGGGGCCATGCGCAGGCAGTTCGCGGCGCCGCCGGTGCCGCCACGCACGAGGTTCATCGACAGGCCACGGCGCTGGGTTTCCTCGGTCACAGCGAGCCCGAGCGCCTCGGCGGGCTCACGGGTGTCGCGGTCACGCACGAGCTCGACGCCGCAAAGCAGCCCGCAGCCGCGTACGTCGCCGACGCACTCGTGGCGTTGCTGTAGCGCGTGGAGGTGCCCGCGCAACCGCTCGCCGGCCGCCGCGGCACGTTGTGGCAGCCGCTCCTCGCGCACGACGTCGAGCACCGCCAGGGCCGCCGCCGCCGGGAGTGGGTCGCTGACGTGTGAGGTCACGTGCAGGAAGCCACGCTCAAAGCAGGACTCCTCGATCTCGGCGCTCGTCACCACCGCCCCGATGGGGACGCCGCCGCCCAGCGTCTTGGAGAGCACCAGGAAGTCGGGCACCACCTCGAAGGCCTCGAATCCGTACATCGCGCCCAGGCGACCGAGGCCGGTCTGGCACTCGTCGAAGACCAGCAGCATGTCGCGCTCGCGACACAGTTCGAGCATGCGCGCGAAGTAGCCCGGCGGGGGGACGATCACGCCGCCGGCCGACAGCACCGGCTCCGCGACGACGGCCGCGGGCGACCCGACCGACGCCTGGTCAAAGAGGTCGAAGCCCGCCTCCAGGCAGGACAGGTCGCAGGCGTCGCGGCAGCGGCGGATTGGGCAGCGGTACGCGTACGGCGCCGGCAGCGCGAAACTGCCGGGGACGGTGGGGCCATAGCCGCGGCGACCGGCCGCCAGCGTGAGCGCTGCGGCACCGCCTGTCAGGCCGTGCCAGGAGCGCGTCAACGACGCCACCTCGAAGCGGCCAGTGTGCAGCTTGGCCATGCGCACGGCCGCTTCGATCGACTCGCCGCCGGTAGAGAGCAGCATCGTGCGGTCGAGCCCGGCGGGCAGCGTGGCCACAAGCGCTTCGGCCAAGTCGAGCACCGGCGGGGACAGCATCCACGAGTTCAGGTGGATGGCGCTGTCCAGCGAGCCCCGGATCGCCTCGCCGACGCGCGGGTGGTTGTGGCCGATCGTGGCGCAGATCTGGCCGGCGGTGAAGTCGAGGATGCGTCGACCATCGGCCGTGGTCACCCACGAGCCCTCGGCCTCCACGATGACGTCCTCGACGAAGTCGCCGCCGTAGCGAATGAGGTGGTCGTGCATAGGCGAAGGCAAGCGTCGCAGAACCGGTCGCCGCGCGCAGACGCCGCAAGGAGGCGGCCTCCGGATCCAAGCTTACGAAGCGTAAGTTAGACTGCTTGGACTCGACCGCCCTCTCGAAGGAGTCGCCATGCGAGCCGTGTTGATCCACGAGACCGGCAGCCCGGACGTCCTGCACTACGAGGAGACCGACCGGCCCGAGCCCGGCGACGACCAGGTGTTGATCAGGGTGCGCGCTGCGTCCGTCAACCCGGCGGACTGGAAGGCCCGGCGCGGGTTGTCCGAAACGCGGCTGCCAGCGGTGCTCGGCAGAGACGCCTCGGGCACGGTCGAGCTCTCGCGTGCCGACGGCTTCGCCGACGGCGACGAGGTGTTCGGATACGTGGCGGGCGGGGGATACGCCGAGTTCGCGATCGCCTCCGCCGACACCATCGCGAGGAAGCCGGCCGGTCTCAGCCACGAGCAGGCCGCCGCGATCCCGGTGGCCGGCATGACCGCGTGGCAGGCACTGTTCGACCGCGGCGGGCTCGAACGCGGACAGACCGCCCTGATCGCCGGGGCCGCGGGCGGCGTTGGGCACCTTGCCGTGCAGTTCGCGAAGCTCGCCGGCGCGCGGGTGATCGGCACCGGGTCCTCCCGCAATCGCGACTTCGTGCTCGGTCTCGGCGCCGACGAATACGTCGACTACACCGAGCAGGACGTCGGCGAAGCCGTGAGCGCCGTCGACGTAGCGTTCGACACGGTCGGCGGGGACACGACGCAGGCGCTGGTGCCGACCCTGCGCGACGGAGGCATCCTCGTCACAATCGCGAACGCGCCACCCGAAGAGGCGGCGCGGGCGCGCGGCGTGCGCGCGGAGCTGCTCGTGATGAGCCCGAGCTCGGAGCAGCTGGCTCGGATCGCCGAGCTGGTGGCGGGCGGCGAGGTCCGCGTGGAGATCAGCCAGGTGCTCCCGCTCACCGAGATCCAGCAAGCACACGAACTCAGCGAGTCCGGACACACCCGCGGCAAGATCGTTCTAACGATCTAGAACCTCCACGCGGCGGGGGCGCGAGGGTCGGGGAGGTAGGCGCAATGTGTGCCGGTGCGGACAGCGCGGTTGAGATGCTCGCCGAGCTGGGGATGATGCTCACCGATCCGGCCGATCGCCTGGCGGACCGCGCGGGTCACTCCGACCCGGGCACGCTCGGACGCGGATGAGGCTCGTCGATCGCGACCACCCAAGCCAACTGCGCGGGAGAGCTCTCGGACGAGGAAGTCGCGTTCGGCGTCGGCTTGCGCGGCCCGCTCAGTGTCGCCGATGGCGCGCGCCTGCTCCATGTCGTCTTCGATCTCGGCCAGGCGTCGGCGGTAGGCGTTCTTGGCTCGCGCGTCGAGCATCTCGCCGGCATCCCCGAGTGCCGCATGCGAAACCCTGCCCGTCTCGGCGGCGACGAGCTCCAGCACGTGGAGATCCCGGCCGGGGTCGGCGAGAAGCCGCGCGAGGTACCGCATGCCCTTGAGGTCTCGCACGCGCACGGTGCGCCCCTCAAACACCACCGACCAGTAGTCGCCCTCACGGCGGAACATATTTAGGTCTGCGGCCGGCTGGTCGTCCGGTGCGTCGCGGCCCTCGACGCGCGCTGCCGGGTCCGCTCGTCTGCGCGGCTTCGATCCGGTGGAGCACCGCGCGGGCCGCTTCGAGCTCCAAGTCGGCCTGGTCCTGCCGGCCACCGGCGCGGAGGGCCTCGGCGAGACCCATGCGTGCGATCGCCGCTTCATAGGGCGCGCCGACCTCGTTCCAGAGTCGCCCCGCTTCGGAGCAGAGCCGCTCCCCGTCCGCGGCATTGCCCTCGGCAAGTCGCACCCTTCCTTCGGCAAGAGTGGCGCTGGCGACCAGCGCCTTGCTGTGGAATCGGGCGGCCACGAGCTTCAATTCCTCGGCGGCCGAGCGGGCTCGGTCGATGTCGTCGGCCGCGACCTCGATCTCTACCTGCGCCTCGAGTAGCGGCGCCCGCTGCAGATCGGTGTCCGGTGGCCGCTCCTTCGAGGGCACCCGCATTGGCCGCTCGAGCGCGTCTCGGATGGAGGCGGCCGCCGTGGCTACGTCTCCCTGGGCCAATCGCACCAGCGCGAGCCCGGGCTGGGGATCCCACCCGACGCGATCAGCCGCCAACAGGGCTTCCTCCGCGCCCTCGATGTCCCCCGTGCGAAGTCGGATCCGGCCGAGCTCGGTCAGCGGCCAGCCCATCTCGCGGCGCAGGTAAGGGCGTAGTTCGTCGCAAGCCCCGAGCGCCACTCTCTCTGCCTCGTTGCACGCCCCCCGCAGCCTGAGGATCTCCGCGCGGTGGACCCGGCAGCGGCCGTGGAGGCTCCCGATGGCATTCGTCTTGCACCAGCGCTCCATCGCCTCGGTCCATTCCTCGGCCACGTCGTACTGCGCGAGTCCCTGGAGGGCGCACACGAGCTCGCAGTAGACGACCCCGGTCGAGAGCGGATCGAGGTCCCCGGAGACCGTCGCCACCCCGACCTCGTCGAGCAGCGCCAGGCCTTGCTCGACATCACCGCCCAGGATCAGCAGCCGTGCTTCTGCCACCTGTCCGAGGGCGCACGCCGCCGGGTCATGCTTCGAACCCAGCTCGATGGCCCGCCGCGCCCACGGTCGAGCGCTGGGTAGGTCGCCGGTCAGCATGCGCTCGTACGTGCGAACCACCGCAAGCCAAGCGCTCGCCGACGTCTCACGCTGACCGTCAAGGAGCCGCTCGGCTCGTGCCAACCAGCCGCGCACCGGTGCCATGAGCGCGGTATCGAAGAGCAGGTGCATCGCGACGCGAACTGCCGCCCCTGCTGCCGCGTCCTTGTCGCCAGCCTCCAAGCACAGCGCGTAAGCGCGCTCCCACGCCTCGATGGTCACATCGAGATGGCCCGCCGCGTAGGCCACCTCGCCGAGCAACGACAGATCGGCCGGACCTGCGAGGCCGTCCGCGTCGGCCTTCATCAGGACGTCGTAGGCCTCCTCCCAATCTCCGCGCGCCGCCGCCTCGCCCGCGCGCTGGACGCTCATCGCGCGCCGCCGTAACCGTGACGGTTACCGCCGTATCCGACTTGCTCACGCATCTGGGTTGAGGACCACCAATCCAAGTCAGGAGAAATCATGGACCGTGCAACGGTCAACGGCGTAGAACTGGAATACGAGGTGCGCGGCGCAGGGGAGCCCGTGCTGCTGATCGACATGCTCATCGCCGACTGCTTCGTGCCGCTCCTTCCAGAGCCGGCGCTCGCACACGATTACCAGCTGATCCGCTACCACAAGCGGGGTTGGGTTGGGAGCACGCACACTCCACCGCCGGTGAGCATAGGAGAGCACGCCGCCGACGCCGCGGCGTTGCTCGACCACCTCGGCGTGCGGCGCGCTCACATCGCAGGCCATTCCACCGGCGCGTCGATCGGAGCCCAACTGGCCCTCGACCACCCCGAGAAGGTGCACACGCTCACTCTGCTGGAGCCGACGCTGGTGTCGTTGCCTCTTGGCGGTGCATTCTTGAAAGACGCCGGCCCGGTGTTCGAGGCATACCGAAGCGGCGACCACTCGGGCGCATTTGCCATGTTCGTAGCCGCCGCAAGCGGCCTCGATTGGGAAACGTGTCGAGCGTTGCTCGAGGAGCGGATCCCGGGTGTGGTTACGCAGTCGATCAAGGACGCCGACACCTTCTTCGGAATCGAACTGCCCGCCCTCACCGAGTGGACCTTCGGACCCGAGCAGGCCGCCGCCATCCGCAGACCCGTCCTATCCGTGATCGGCGCCGAGACCCAGCCGCTCTGGCTGGAGATCGCCGCGTTCCTCCGCTCCTCACTCCCACACGTCGAGGAGCTAACGGTCGACGGCGTCGGCCATCTCCTACAGATCCAACGTCCCGAGCCAGTGGCTCGGGGGATTGCGGCGTTTCTGGGGCGAAACTCTATGGCCGACAACCGACGTCCAGCCGTGAACGGTGGCCGGCAGCGTTCGAGCCGTGAGATAGGGGCTCGGATCACGAATTGAGACTGCGGCGGCGCCGCAGAGCTCAGCTAGGCACAACGGAACCAACAACGTGCCGTGAGGCACGGAAGGAGGCAATATGCCGTTCGTCAATGTCAAGTTCATCGAGGGCGTCTTCGACGCCGACCTGGGACTCGTCAACGGCACGACAATCCCCAGCCTGCTCCAGCTCGTACGCGACGGGCGCATCGAGACGGAGAAGCTGGGGACCCACAAGTTCGCGCTCGACGACATCATGGAGGCCTACGACGTCTTCGCCGCCGCCGGTGAGCACCACGCGCTCAAGGTCGTGCTCAGCGCCGCTTGAGCGCGATCACTGCTCGCACGCGGCCGAGCGCCGCGCCAGGAAAGCGCGCTCTGCCTGATTGCCGGCCAGCTCCAGCGCTCGACCTGAGTCGGTCAGGACTGCACGAACGCCAGCAGGTCAGCGTTGATCGTGTCGGCCTCGGTGGTCGGCATGCCGTGCGGGAATCCCTTGTATGTCTTCAGCGTCCCGTTTTGCACGAGCTCCGCGGACAGCGGTCCGGAGTCGGCATAGGGAACGATCTGGTCGTCGTCGCCGTGCATCACCAGGACCGGCACCGTGATCTTCTTGAGGTCCTCGGTGAAATCGGTCTGGGAGAAGGCGACGATGCCGTCGTAGTGTGCCTTCGCCCCGCCCATCATTCCCTGGCGCCACCAGTTGTCGATGATTGCTTCCGAGGGTTCCACGCCGGGCCGGTTGAAGCCGTAGAAGGGGCCCGACGCCAGGCCCCGGTAGAACTCGGACCGGTTGGCCGCAACCTGTGCTTGGAAGCCGTCGAACACGCTCTTCGGCAGGCCGCCAGGGTTGGCGTCGGTCTGCACCATGAGCGGCGGCACCGCACTGATCAATACCGCTTTCGCCACGCGGCTCTCACCGTGTCGGGCGATGTAGTGCACGACTTCGCCGCCACCGGTGGAGTGCCCCGCGTGGACGGCGTCCTGGAGATCGAGATCGGAAGTCAGCGCAGCCAGGTCGTCGGCGTAGTGGTCCATGTCGTGACCGTCGCCGGTCTGCGTGGAGCGTCCGTGCCCACGCCGGTCATGGGCGATCACGCGGTAGCCCTGCTGTAGGAAGAACAGCATTTGGGTGTCCCAGTCGTCGGCCGAAAGCGGCCAGCCATGGCTGAAAACCACCGGTTGGCCCGAGCCCCAGTCCTTGTAGAAGATCTCCGTGCCGTCCGAGGTCGTAACGAAGGGCATTCCTGCCTCCTCACGTGGCATTGGCGAGTCGAGCGCAGTCTCCCAGAGTCCAGATGACGGCGGTGGTGCTCGGCGATCAGGCGCGCGCTGTCGGCCGGCTGGGCCTGAGGCTGCTCGCGGCTCGCGTCAAGCCGCCCGGCGTGCCGGCTCGGCGGATGCCTGCGTGAGCCCGTGAAGGTCCAGGAGGGTCTGCCGGAACTGGGCGTAGCGCTCGCGACCGATCTCTTCGGTGAAGCGGCGCTCGATGTCGGAGAGGATCTCCTGCGAGGCGGTCAGCGCGTCCCTGCCGTGCGCGGTGAGTTGGATGATCTTCGCGCGCCCGTCCGCCGGGTCGCGCACGCGCTCGACGAAGCCGAGCCGCTCTAGGTCCGCCACCGCTTCGCCAACCGATTGCTTGGTGAAGCCCGATCGCTCGGCAAGGTCGGTGAGCCGGGAGCCCCCGTCGTCGATGTTCGCGAACACGCAGCCGTGCGCCGGCCGCAGCTCCGCGAAGCCGAGCTCAGTCAGGCGGGTGAAGAGCTCGTCTCCCACGGCGTCTCTGACCTGGCTCAGAAGGGCGATGAGCGGGAGGTCGCGTTGTGTGTTCATGGTCACAGTTGGTAAGGGGGCCTGATAATTATGGTACGGTCGCCTGACAAGCTTACCTGACTAAGTCTCGCCCGGAGGATTCGACATGCAACGCAAATGGTGGACCTTGCTCGCGGTGAGCGTGGCCACATTCATGCTCCTGCTCGACATCACGGTGGTCAACACCGCGCTGCCGGCGATCCAGGAGGATCTGAACGCCAGCTTCACCGAACTGCAGTGGGTGATCGATGCCTACACGCTCGCGCTGGCCGCACTGGTGCTCACAGCGGGCTCCCTTGCCGACCGGCTGGGCCGGCGCCGGCTCTTCGCAATCGGCCTCGGGATCTTCTCCGTGTCATCGCTGGCCGCCGGCCTGGCGCCTGATCCAACGTTCCTCAACATCGCCCGCGCGATCCAAGGGGTCGGCGGAGCAATTCTGTTCGCGGTGTCCCTTGCGCTCGTCGCCCAGGAGTTCCCGGCCGGCCGCGAGCGCGGCACGGCGATGGGCATCTACGGTGCCACCATCGGCGTGTCGGTGGCGGTCGGACCGCTCGTGGGCGGTGCGCTGGTCGACTCGCTGGGCTGGGCATGGGTGTTCTTCATCAACGTGCCGGTGGGGATCGCTGCGATCGCGGTCACCTACACCAAGCTCCGCGAGAGCCGCGACCCGAACGCCACGCGTGTGGACTGGGCCGGCCTCGCGACCTTCAGCTCGGCGCTCTTCCTGCTCGTCTTCGGGCTCCTGCGAGGCAACGAGGAGGGCTGGGGCAGCCCCTTCATCCTCGCGCTGCTCGGCGCCGCCGTTGCCCTGCTGGTGGCCTTCGTGGTGATCGAGAGCCGGGTGAAGCAGCCGATGCTGCCGTTGCGGCTCTTCCGCAAGCCGGCGTTCACCGGCGTGCAGCTGGCAGCACTGGGCGTGTCCGCCTCGATGTTCGCGCTGTTCCTGTACATCACGTTCTACCTGCAGAACCATCTCGGCCATTCGCCGCTCGAGGCGGGGTTGATCTACCTGCCGTTCACGGTGATCAGCTTCTTCGCCGCCGCGGCCGGCGGGGCGCTGCTGGCCCGGATGCCCGCACGGGTGATCATGTCCGTCGGGTTGGGCCTGACCGGCGTGGGCCTCCTGCTGATGGGCGGAATCGATCCGGCCGACGAGTGGACGGCGCTGCTCGGGGGCTTCCTGGTGGCCGGCGCGGGCGTCGGGCTGCTCAACCCGGTGATCGCCGACGTGGCCCTTAGCGTGGTGCCCAAGGAGCAGAGCGGCATGGCCGCCGGGATCAACGACACGTTCCGGCAGGTCGGAATCGCCGTGGGCATCGCGGCCTGGGGCGCCATCTTCCTCAGCCGCGGCGCGTCCGAGGTCGAGCAGCTCGCGGCGGGAACGCCCGCGGCGACCGGAGAGCGCCCCCGGCAGCTCATCGAGGCAGCGTCGTCGGGCAACCTCGACGCGGCCACGGCCTCGATTCCCGCCGGTGCCCGCGAAACGGTGGCGGACGCGGCCGGTCAGGGCTTCATCTCCGGGCTGAACGACATCCTCATGCTCGGAGGAATCGTGTCGCTGATCGCGGCGGTCGCGGCGCTCTGGCTGGTGCGTGAGCGCGACATCGAGCGCGATGCCCCGATCGAGCTGCCGGAGCCGCCGATGACGCCCGAAGGGCAGGCGGCGTTGCAGCCGGCGGCTGCTTGAGCCTAGATCCATTGCGGCGGGGCCGCGAACGGCCCCGCCGCAGCTGCGGTCAGAACCTCACGCGGTCGAGGTAGTTGAAGCCCGCCTCCGCGGACGCGAAGGGATCGAAGCTGGGATCGCCGAAGGGCGGATCCTGCTCGTAGAAGTAGTACTTCACATGGCCTTCGGCCGCGCGCAGGATCGGCTCGAAGACCATCTCACCCTGGCCGATGGGGACGGGCGTGGCGTTGGCCGGGGCTGCGACATTGATCCCGTCCTTGACGTGCAGGCTGAAGATCCGGTTCCCGTAGCGTCGCAGCAGGGCGACTGGGTCGGCGCCCCCGTCGGTCGCCCACAGGACGTCGAGTTGGAAGGTCACGTAGCGCGGGTTGGTGTTCTCGACGAGGATCTGCCACGCGCTCTTGGCCTCACCGGTCGCCGGGTCCACGTATTTGGTCCGGAACTCCTGCTGGTGGTTGTGGCCGTAGAACTTCCCCGTGCCGTTGCGCACCGAGCGCCGGCCCAGCTCGTTCATCACGATGGCGGTCGCCAGCGTGTTCTCATAGCTGCCGATCCCCGGCGTCGGGAATCCGCCGGAGCCCACGTACTTCTGGCGCAGCGTGTTCGAGTCCGCGAGCGTCGTCGCGAAGTTAGTGATGGACACGTCACCGTGGCGCGACGGCGCCTTGAGGTCGTACTTGTCCAGCAGCGCCTTGAACTGTGCGGCGGTCCGGCCGTTGAAGGTGAACGGCTCCACGTTGCGATACCCGATCTCGCTGAGCCGTCGCAGGACCTCTTCGGCCCTGGCCTGCGTCGCCGCGTCGGTACCGAAGCCGACGTACGCCGCGAAGTTCCACAGCTGGATCCCGATCTCGTCGTCGGAGATGCTGTGACGTCCCTGACCCCGATTACCACGATCACCGCTGTCGTGATTGCCGGCCTTGCTGGTGTGCCCAGCCTTCGCTTGCTGGCCGCCCGTCTTGGCCGCGGCCGTGACGACGGCGCCTCCGACACCCAGCGCAAGGACGACGGCTGCCACCACCACCAAGAGCGCTCGCGGAGCGTGGCTGCGATTCTGCATAGGTCATCCCCTCCCCCGGGTTACGGCGGCCTTCTGCAAGGTCGCCCGTGCTACCGCTGACGATCGCGCCAGTCAGGTGCGACGTTACCCAGAGCCCAAGTTCGGAACCCCTCTGTTCGGTGAGGCGAGGCTTCCTTGCCCCGACCGGCGTCGCCCCCGTCGGGGTGATCACTATCCGCTGCGCGGAGGCGGTCCTACCACTCGCAGACCGTACTTTTCGTAAACGGCCGCCATCCGGGCCATGTCCGGCGGGCCAGGCGGCATATCCGCCATTAGCTCGGCGAGATCGGCGAAGAACTTCTCAAAACCGGCCGGGGCGGGGAAGCCCAATAGCTGTACTGGCGCGGCGGTCGCGTTCCAATGGGTATGTACGACGCCTTTGGGAATGTGGACGAAAGTTCCCGCCGGTGCTTCCAGGGTGCGCTCGCCCAGCCGAAAGGTGAGGGTCCCCTCGACCACGTAGTAGTTCTCGTCCTCCAGCGTGTTGACGTGTAGAGGCGTCCCACCGCTGTGGGGACCAAGGCGAGCCTCGATCACCGCGAGCGAGCCACCGGTTTCTTCGCCGGCAGCCTTGACTACATACGTGTCGCCAAAGAGCGAAGTGGTTTCGCCTTCGCCGGGCAACCGGACCAAGCTTCCAGCGGTTGTTTCGGTCACAACGACAGCCAGGCCTTTCCGTTCCTCGATGGATGACGCCGGTGCCTATTTACCACGCGCTCCCCAGTCGGGTCGGACGTCGGGCTTGGGGCCGTGCGTGAGCTGCCGCAGCCGCTTGCCGTTCGGTTTCATCGTCCAGATGTGCGGGAGCGTGTCGAAGGTGCCGTGCACGAGGGCTATGCGTCCGCCGTCGGGGGACCAGACCGGCTCTACCGAGTAGCTCTCCTTCGGCTCGCGGCGCAGGCGCCTCAGCCGGCTCCCGTCGGGCCGCACGGTGTAGATCTCGACCGCCGCCTGGCCCTCGTAGGACGAGTTGAACACGATCCGCCTGCCGTCGGGCGACCAGTCCGGGTTGCCGGCATTGAGTCGCATCGGCGTGATCTGGCGTAGGTTGGACCCGTCCACGTCGAGCACGTGGATGGCCGAGCCGTTGCGCGGCTTGGCCTTGATGTTGAGGATGGTCACCGCGATGCGGGTGCCGTCGGGCGACCACTGTGCGTCGTGAGGCTCCTGGCCCTCGGCCTCCAGAGACCGGAAGTGGAGCAGCAGCTGCTCGGCGGTACCGTCGGCGTTGGCCGTCACGAGATCGAGCCCGGCCGCGTTGTCCTTGACGATCGGCCCAAAGGCGCGCTCGAATACAAGCCGATTCCCGTCGGGTGACCAGGCGGGAGCGCTGGACCCAAGGCAAGGGACCGCTGCGCACGCCGTAACCCGCACCGGCGTCGAGCCGTCGGCGCCCATCGTGAAGATCGTGTCGGGCCCCATCCCTCTACGCTCGAACGCGATTTGCCGGCCGTCCGGCGAGTAGTCGGGAGAGAACACGTTGCCTAACGAGGTCAGCCTGCGCGCCGTCGCCCCCGGCCCGGCGACACTGAAGATCTGCGAGCTCTCCTCGTCCTTGGGGTTGACGATGCGCTGGAAGGCGATCGGCCCGCGCTCCCCGGGGAACGTCGCTTCAGCGGCAGGCGCAGCGCCGGCAACCGCGGCGGCGACAGCCGCGGCGATCATTGGCGCGCCCAGGCGCGGACTGCGATCGCCGATGAGTCCTTTCATTGAGTCCTCCTGGATTGGGGCGCGGCTATGCCTGTTCCGTCCGGCCGCCGAACCGCATGCGAGTCTCCAAGGCTCAGCCTACACCCATACGGGGGATGCTTGTCAAGGGTTATGGGTTACAGCGACCAATGTCAGACCGGTTCGACTACGTCCGCGGCGGTGAGCTCGATGCCGGACGCGGCTCTCGCCCCGGGGATGCGGTTGCGGGCGCGGCGGCCTCAAGCATTTCGTGGAGCTGCTCTTCGGGCACCCCGAGCGGCAACACCAGATCGATCGCGTCGGCCCCGGCCTCGAGCCAGAGACGGACGGCGTCCGGCGCCTCGTCGTAGGTGCCCATCACCGTCACATCTCGAGCCAACCGCTCCGCCGCCGCGGGAAGCCGCGGCGATCCACCGCTCCCATTCGCGGCCAGTAGGGCATCGACCTCGTGCGCGAACCCGAACTGATCTCGGAGCATTCGCGGATACAGGGGGCCCATGCGCGTCAGGTACGCGAGCAGCCAACCAGCGGCGATCTGCCTGGCCGCCTCCTCGTCTTCGGCGATCGCGATCGGAACGCTGCAAGCAGCGTCGGTCGCGGTCGGAGCCTCGGCAACCGCCTCACCCTCGGCAAGCAGGGCCCGGCCGTCGGGGAGCCGCGACCGGGCCCAGAGGAAAGGCAGCCACTGGTCTGCGAGTTCACCGGCCAGGCGGACCGAGGACGGGGCCAGCGCCGCGAGGAGGATCGGGACGCGCCGTTCGGGCGGTGCCCCCAGCCGAAGCGCCCTGACGTTCTCTCGGTCGAGCGGCAGGCGAGCGCCCTCGAGCAGCGTCCTAACAGCGACGAGCGTAGTGCGCAGCCGATTGACCGGCTGGTGCCAGGTGAGTCCGTGCAAGCCCTCGACGAGGGGTGGGCTGCTGGCGCCCAGGCCGAGAGCGAAGCGGCCATCGGACGCCCGCTGAAGGCCGGCCGCAGCCATGGCGATCGCCGCCGGCGTGCGACTCCAGACCGGAAGCACCGCCGTCGCGAGCCCAATTCGCGAGGTGACTCCGGCGATCTGCGCCAGCAGCACCACCGCATCCTGGGTCCAGCCCTCGGCCGCGCCGAAACGGGCGTATCCGAGCTCCTCGGCACCCACGGCGAGCCGGATCGTCGCGTCGGCGTCGGTCTGGAATGGCGTTACGCCGACGCCAACCCTCGAACCGGCATCTCGCCGCCCGCCGGTCGTCTGAGTCGTGTCGGGCGGGGTCATCGTCGAGCTGTTCAGGAACTAAGAGTCGCCCCGCGGCTCCGCAGAGCTGCCGGAGTGTTGCTCTTCGGCTCGGCGAAGGCGCGCCGAGGCGTCTTCGGAGGCCCGCTCATATTCCCTCAGTCGGTGTTCGCTGTGGGCACGCCCGCCGTACATCCTCGCCCTGTACAGCTCGAGGCGCTCCCGGCGATAACGGGCCTCTTCGCGCAACTCGTCGAGGCGCCACGCCTGCTCGTCCGTCATCGCCCTGCGCGTCGGCGGCGTCGTGGCGTTCCAGCCGCGCGCTCGTCGAAACGTCTGCGGACCTGCTCCAACAGCCGTGCGCGCTTTCTGTCCGCGTTCTGAGCGCTCGCGGCGCTGGTCTTCTTGCGTCTCACCGGGACAAGCCGCCTCTCTCGGCCCCTGTGAGCCAGGCTTCGCGGGCGGCGACTCGCTGCACGGCCACCTGCAACGCAGCGTAGCCAGCCCGCTCAGCGAGCGCCGCGTCGCACTGGAGCAAATAGAGGTGACGCCACTGTTCCGCCGAATCGGGCCACTGGGCGGCGGCCTCGCGGTCCTGGACCGGATCTGTCACAGCTACCTCGTCGTCTCGGCTCTCTGTTGTGTGGCGCACGAGGGGAAGAGGCCGTAGAACCAGTCGAGCGCGTGCCCCTCTGAGTCTAGAAGCAGATCGGCGAGCTGTACGAGCCCGACCCGGCAGCCCGAGGCCGCGGGAGGGCCCGAGAAGGGCGACGATCGAGCGGCCCAGAAGCGTCGAGCGCGCTCGGGGTCATCCGCGGGAAACTCGATCAACGAACCGCGATGCCGCCGCTAGCTGACACCTTCATCGAGTCGGAGCGCGGGGCGGCGTCAAGCTCGCACCCCGAAGCTGGCCAAGGCCTCATCCAAGCGGCCGAACGAATGGAAGCTCTGACTGAGGCCGGTGAGCACGAACACTCTCCATACCGTCGCATTGGGGCGGATCAGCGCGAGCTGGCCGCCGCGGGCGGCCGTGTCACCCAGACCCTGAATAAGCACCCTGAGCATCGTCGAGTCCAGGAAGCTCACACCTCTGAGGTCGATGACCAGCTGTGGTTTATCGGCATCGATCGCATCACCCAGCGCCAACTCGACCTGTGCGGCGTTCGATCGGTCGAAGGCTCCGTCCAGCATGAGGACCTCTGCGAGGTCGCCGGCTGGCTCGGAGCTACAGGAGCCCTGATGGGACATGCGTCGTCCCCTTCGCTGGCGCTTTGTTTTTGGATCCGGGGAGGCTATGAAGCGCCTGACGTAACCGGCTCGGTTCCATTCAGCCTACTCCCACCCCAGCGCACCGCACACAACAGAGTCCGGCCCGCTGGCAACCACTGCCCGACATAGACTCGCCCGCATGAGCATCGGACTCGCGATCGCGGTCGGCGCGGTGACCGGACTGGCCCTCGGCATCGTCATCGGCTTGACCACCGACGTCCCCCTGGCCCCCGAGGTTGGGTTGGTGGTCGGTGCGCTGGGTGGCTGGCTCTCGCGTCGGGATCGCGCGTAGGAGCGTGCCGCTTCCCCATGAGACGCCCGGCGGCCGATCCTCAGCCGGGCCGGCGCGGCCATCGGCGAGGCCGAAGCCGCCGCTCTCCATCCGTAGCACGCTGCCGTCGCCGCTTCTCTTCTCTCGCCCGTTCCCGCTCCTCGCTCAGTCCTACCTCGAGGAACATCAGGAGCACAACTGCGCCCAGACCGAGGGTGACCAGCACAATCGCGAGCACTTCGCCGGTCAACCCACTGACCGCGACGGCGCAGATCAAACCAGCGACAACGAGCGCGGCGGCCGATCCAAATGCCAGGACGCGCGAGCGGGGCGCCACCGCCCCAAGGTATCGCTTCGACTAACTCCCGGGCAGATCACAGTGGTCCTCAGCACTATTCGCGTGAGCCCACGACAACTGGCCCCGCAGTCGATCCCGTTTGCCTCAATAGTGACGTTGGCCCATCGCGCTGGTGGCAGGCGTCGGCAGTCCTAGCCGGCTTCTTCGGCCGGGACTGGTTGGCCACGAGCGGCCAGCTTCAAGGATGGTACTCGCGCCGAGCGCGGCTTCGGCGACACGGCGAGGTGGAGCAAGAACTCGAGCCGCCGCACCGATCGCCGGGCGCCAGTCGAAGGGCCGGGCTGCACCGCTTCGCTCGCAGAGGGGCCGCGAACGGCCACCCGCAGCTGCCTTCAGCCGCGGCTGTCGAGCACGAGCGACACGCTCCAACCAAGCCCGCAGAGCCCGAGAGGCTTTGGCTTTGAAGGCTGTCGCCTACCAGAGGCCTTGGACGACCGTTCCGCTGTGCAGCGTGCCGACCTTGCCCTTGCTGCTCCAGTCCATGAAGGCGGGCAGGTCCTGCCAGGTCTCAACCGCCTGCTTCCAATGCTCGACTACACCCGCCGGTGACTCGTAGACCTCGGCAAGCACGAAGATTGTGTTGCCGGTCGGTTCCGAGTTCGGATCCAACGGATTCGACAGCTCCGGGCCCTTCGAGATCTTGTAGGACACGAGGGCCGCGGCCCCCTCGCGGGGATGGCCGGTCATCCACTTGACGTGGCTCTCGAAGACGCGATCACCCTCGGCTACGTGCTCCGGAGCGACCGTCCACATGACGACGATGTTCGTCTTCCCCACGTCAGACATAGTCCCGTCCCTTCCTCATGCCTTCGCGGCCCGGCCCAGCGGCACGGGCCGTTCGGGGCTCAGGTGTGCGGCGGCCAGAGCTTGCGAATCCTACGTGATGGGCGACAGGGCAACCGTGCACTCCGAATGGACCGTGCTGCTCGGCGGGGCCGCCGACCCCGTAACAGATGAGACGTGGAGCCTAGCCGCACACCGGGAGCGACAATCCCCCGTTTGGGGGCTTGACTATGCCCGTGTCCGTCGTCCTAGGCGAGGTGTGTCGGCGCCGTGCGGGCTCAGAGGTAGCGGCGCTCGAGCTCGCGGTCGATGCCGCGCCACCGGGCGAGGCGGACCAGCAGCCCTAGGACCCGTTCGAGCGCGGCGTACGCGCCGGGCAGGCGCACCTCACCCATCTCGAGCAGCAGGGCCGCGTGGAGCGGGTTGCGGGGCACGCCGTTCTTGAGCACCAGGCCGTCGCCGGCGAGCCCGTACACGACGCGTAGCGAGTTCTCGAAGCCCGGGCTGCCGGGCCGCAGCTCGATCTGGGCGACGCTGGGCTCTGCGCCCCGGTTGCTCCAGGCGTGCAGGCTGCGAGGGGCCGCGACGGCCTCGTCGCCCGGCCCGAGCTCGTGGCGGACGCCGTCGATCTCGACGGTCAGTCGTCCTTCGAGCACCTTGAAGCGCTCGCTGTAGCTGAGGTGGTAGTGCGGGGTTACCTTCCCGCCCGGCGCGACCTCGAGCTCTGCGAGCGTCCGCTCGCCGCCGGTGTCCTCGCTCGTCTCGAGGAAGGTGGCCGCGTCGCGCTGGACGGGGTTGTAGATCTTCCGAGGGCGGTCGCCGATTGCCGAAGGGTGGAATCTGAGAGATCGACGAACTGGGCGATGCGTCACACAGAGCTCGCGGGCGTCGCGGCCTGTGTCGGATCGCCATTCAGGCAAGAGGGCACCGGCCGGCGCTTCAGAGCGGGAGCGGTGTCCCGTAAGGGGATCGCGTCATCGAGTGCCTGCCAGTAGGCCTGGCGGGACGCGCTCGCGGTCCCGTTCGGGCAGCTTGGCGAGCAGGTTGCGGACGCGGTCGACGGCGCAGTGCTCGCGGTCCGAAGCGGGCCAGCCCTGCAAGAATGCACCGGCCCAGGCAAACCATTCAGCCAGCAGATCACCCGCTCCGAGGCGCCACCGAAACGCCTCCGAGTCACCTCACCAGTCGCGACGCAGATCGCCGCAGCATCGATCGAACGCGCGTGGACATCCAAACCCGCGCTCGTCATCGTTCCGGCCGCTGACCCCCGGCGGTCAACCGCCAAAGGGTCTAGCGCAGCGACTTATCGCGGCGCGGATGGCGGATGCTCTCGCAACGCGTCCAGCCGGTCCCTTCGCCGTGCCCCGAGCGCCACATGGGCGCCTTGCCCGGCGAGCGCATCGAGGCTGACGTTTCTAATCCGGGGAACCACACCTCGCACATCCTCCGACGAGGGACGTTTGAAGGCGTGGCCTTGGGATTCCGTTACGCCACGATGACGGTGTAGGTGAACTCGTAAACAAAGAACCCAAACCCGTAGGTGTCACGAAGCGCATCGCCGAAAAGCCCTCCGCTGACCGTGACCGTGTGCGTTCCGGGCCTGAGCGGGTGAAGGAACGCGCCGAGCGTGATCATGTGCGTTCCCCCGCCGTCAGGCAGCGGCGGCGTGGTCACCGGCCCGGCGAGGTAGCCGCTGCCGATCGGCTTGCGCTTGCCGTCGACGCTGATCTGCCACCCGCGGGCGCCGTACTGGGCGTCACCGAAGAAGTAGGGTATGGCCTCTCTGCGGTTCTCGGGATACGGCGCGGGAAACGGCGGGGAGTCGTTGGCGTTGGCCATCGGAACGAAGAATTTCGTACCCGGCCGCACCGTGAAGGTGCTCGACCCGGTCAGCCTCAGGCCATCGGGGGGGAGCGGCTCGGCCTGGAAGGCGCCGTCCCTGACGTAGAGCACCTGGAACGGGGTGTCGGGATAGAAGGCGGGGTTGTTCCCGCTGGCGGTAAACACCGCGAGCGCGCCGGTCATCCGTTCGAGGCTCCAGCCGAATGGCTTTGCGGCCGGCGGGAGCACCGCGCTCGACGTGGCGAGAGCACTGGCCGCCATCGCTGAGCTGAGGACCCCAGCGGCGGCGGCCAGGACGAGCATGCGCTTGAGGGCGCGCACACCACACCTCCCCTTTTTCGCAGCTACCGCGTGATCGTCCGTGTGATGCGCATCGAACAACGCGAGATCCGTGATGCGGCGGTCCGCGACTCGTACGCCCTCTGACCGCGTGCGTCCTCCGCCGTTTGGCTTGGTGTTGACGCCCATAGCGAGTCCTTCCGTGTCGGGTGACACCACCGCCCGAAACCGATCCGGGACGGGAGGGAGACAACGCACAGCCGCGTCGGTAAACGCACTATGCAGAGGAAAGCTTCCTGCCCCCCGGGGGAGCGGGACGGGTTGCAGTGCGAGTCCTACACGTACCCTCTTCGATTGGTGGACGCCTGTCAAGGGCAGCCTCAGCCCTTTCTTTGGTTAAGCGGGAACGTGAATTTGCCGCGGGAGCCTGAACGCATACCGGATCGTCCAGGAGGGCCTGACCAACGTCCTCAACCACGGACACGTCAGCGAGGCGAACGTGGTGGTCGGCTACAGCCCTGACGAAATCGAGCTCGAGATAGGCGACGACGGCGTCGGCGCGACTTCAGGGCACGGTCACGGCCATGGACTCGTCGGTATCCGCGAGCGCGTGAAGATCTTCGGTGGGGACATGACCGCCGGCCCCGGTGTACGCGGCGGCTTCGTCCTCAGCACACGTCTTCCACTGCAGGAGCAAAACGGATGATTCGCGTGCTGGTTGCAGACGACCAACCGGTGGTGCGCGCCGGCTTTCGCATGCTGCTCACCGGAGAGGAGAACCTCGAGGTGGTGGCCGACGCCGGCACCGGGCTCGAGGCGGTGGACAAGGCCGCGCGCTTCGACCCACCGTCGTCCTCATGGACATACGCATGCCCGAGCTCGACGGCCTCGAGGCCACCGGGCGCATCCTCACCGCCGATCCCGCCGCGCGAGTCCTGATCCTCACCACGTTCGGCCTCGACGAGTACGTCTACGGGGCACTGAACGCCGGAGCCAGCGGCTTCGTTCTCAAGGACGATCCGCCGGAACAGCTGATCGCCGCCATCCGGACAGTCGCTGCCGAGGGGCTCCTCTCGCCCGCGGTGACTCGCCGTGTGATCCAGCAGTTCACATGCAGCCCGCGCCGCGAGCCTCCCAAGGGGTTCGACGAGCTGACCGAACGCGAACAGGAGGTCTTCCTGGCGGTAGCCCGCGGCCGCTCGAAGGCCGAGATTGGCCAGGAGCTCTTCATCAGCGAGACTACGGTAAAGACACACGTCACGCACGTCCTCCAGAAGCTCGATCTGCGCGACCGCGTCCAACCGGTTGTGCAGGCCTACAAGGCAGGGCTGGTTGAGGGCGAGGGGAAGGAGTCGCTGGGCTAGACACCGTGCCCGTGCGTCGGGGTTTCTCAGAAGCTGACGACGGTGCCGACGGCGGGCTGGACGAATGCCGTGGGCATCGCACGCGCGAAGAGATGTCGTCTTCCCGGCCGAGCCGTTCAGCGTGCGGGAGCGTCGCGGGACTGGCGCGGGGCGAGTGTCGTTCTCGACAGCATGGGATAGGTGGCGCGGTAGCCGCGGCGGCGGGCAATCGGCGCGAGCGAGCTGAACACAACGCGCTGGACAGCAGCCGGTGGTTTGCGGAACACGATCACGTCGGAGAACTCGGTAGCGAAGAGCGCCAGCTGGAGTGGATGCGGCATCCCGCGCTTGTTCACGTGTCCTTCGCGGCCGAGCCCGTACAGCGTTTCGATCATGTGGACGAAGCGCTCACCCGGCGTGATCTCCACGCGCACGATCGCGTCCACATCTCCCTCGTTCCACCAGTCGTGCCAGACGCCCGGCTCGATCTCCGCCCGCTCACCGGCTCGCAGAACCGACTTCCGACCGTCGCGCAGCACCGTCAGCTCGCCCTCCTGGACGCTGAAGCTCTCAAACAGCGCGGGATGCAAGTGCTCACCCGCCACACGCGCGCCGGGCAACGCGGTCAGGTCGGCGACCGCACGGCCCTCATCGTTCAACCACGGCAGTTCAACGATGACTGCGTGCTCCAACGTCACCGGATTGGCCCAAACCTCGCCCGGCTCGATCGGACGGGTGTCAGCTGGGGCAGCCGGATCGGGATGCGACATCCGCTCACACTACACCCGTTGGTCTCGTTTGGCGCGGATCGAGCGAGGCGTGAATGGAGCGGACCACCAGCGCGCCGTCCCCCACGGCCGCCGCAACGCGCTTGGTCGAGCCTCTGCGGACGTCGCCGATGGCAAAGACGCCGCAACGCGTGCACTCGAGCATCAGCGGGCCTCGCTCCGCACCGTCCCAGTGTCGGGAGAAGTCCGCGTGGCGCCGCGCCTCCTCGCCGGTGACCACAAAGCCCTTGTCGTCCTGGCCGACGTAGTCGACCAGCCCCTCCGACCTCGGCGAGGCGCCGATCATCGCGAACACCGCCGCGGTCGGGACGCGGCGATCGGGCCCCGCACCCGAGATCACGACAGCCTCGAGCTTCTCCTCACCCTCGAGCGCCCGCACCTCACACCCGGACCAGACGCGAACGTTCGACTTGGCCTCGATTTGATCGACCAGGTAGCGCGACATCGCCAACTCGAGTCTTCGCCGGGCGACGACGTGGACCTGGCCCGCGTGGTCGGCGAGCTTGACAACCGCCTGGCCGGCCGAGTTTCCTCCGCCGACGACGACGACGTCCTCCGCCGCCGAGCATTGCTGGGCCTCGATGTGGGTCGCGGCGTAATACAGGCCCTGCCCCTCGAATCGATCCGCATTGTCGGCCGGTAGTCGACGATAGTCCGCACCCGGGGCCAGGACCACGGATCGGCCCCGCACGCGCTGACCGTCGGCAAGCCGGATCTCGCGCAGGTCTCCGGCCTCTGGCTCCGAGACCTGAGATGCCTCGTGGACGCTGGAGATCACGGCGCCGAACTTGCGCGCCTGGAGCGTCGCGCGCCGGGTGAGCTCGGAGCCGGTAAGGCCGGTGGGGAAGCCGAGGTAGTTCTCGATTCGAGCGCTCGTGCCCGCCTGACCGCCCGGGGCGAACTGTTCGACCACAAGCGTGCTGAGACCCTCGGAGGAGGCGTAGACCGCAGCGGCCAGCCCGGCCGGACCGCCGCCGAGCACGACGACGTCGAAGCTCTGGCCGTCGACGTGCGCTCGGAGGCCCAGCTCCTCGGCGACCGAGGTCACCGTGGCTTGCCGGATGACGCTGTCGGAACGGACCAGGACCGGGCAGTCGGCATCCCCGATGCCGAGTCCGTCGAGCAAGACCCTGCTCTCCTCGTCAGCGGCGAGGTCGTGCCAGGTGAAGGGAACGAGGTTGCGTTCCAGCAGCTCCCGTACCGTGAACGCCTCGCTCGACCATCGTGAGCCGATCAGGCGCTGCTGACCCAAGCCGCGACCCTGTAGCCACTCCCGGCGCGTGACCATCGTTCGCAGGAGGAGGTCGCCGAGCCCGGCAGCGGTCGCGACGACCCGGCGCACGTCCTCCGGTGGGAGCGCCAAGAGCGATGTCGCTTCGGCCGCGAACCCGGCGGCGAGGGTCGGCTCGCCCGTGAACATGGAGATATCGGCGGCGAAGGTCCCCTCCCTGCATTGGGTGAAGTAGCGGTCACCCTCCGGCGCTTGGTCGATGATGTCCAAGGCTCCGCTGAGGATCACGTACAGGGGGGTGTCGCGCTGGCCGTGCTCGAAAACGAGCTCCCCGCGCGCGAATGACAACTGGGTGCCGATCTCGGCGAGGTAGTCGACCTGCTCCGGCGTCAGGCGGGGGAAGAGCGTCGGATCGTCGGGATCCAGGAAGTCCTCTACCGGAGTCGGGGCGTAGTCGCCAGTCATTCTTCGCGTCGAGGCTAGGGCACCGAGCCGGCGCACCCGCCACAGCCGATCGTGACGCGCATGCCGGCCTCTTCGCACGGGTTGGCCACGGAGGCCGGCAGCGGGCGGGCCGTGAACGCCGGCCGCTCGGCCGTCGCGGCCATGACCGCAGGGGCAGGCTGGCCCACACCGGCTAGGTCCGGTTCGACGACAGGTTCGGACACCGGCTCGGGAGCGAGTTGCGGAATCCGCGCCCGCAGGGTCGTGAACGCGACGGCGATCGCGACGAGCACCAGCCCGGCGCCGATGAGGTACGCGAGGTGATAGCCGGAGTTGAGCGCCTCCGCTGCCGGCTCGCCGTCGGCGAGCAGTCCCTCGGTGCGCTTGGTCGCGAACGTGGCGAGTACCGCCAGGCCGATCGCGCCACCCACCTGGACGCTGGTGTTGACCAGCCCGGAGGCCAGCCCCGAGTCGCTCTCGGTGACGCCCGACATGGCGAGGGTCATCAGCGACGGGAAGCCGAGCCCTGCCCCGAGGCCGATCAGGATCATCGAGGGCAGGAGGTCGAAGACGTAGTTCGCATCGATGGGCGTCCGAGCCAGCCAGAGCAGCCCGGCGACGATGAAGAACATTGCGGGGACGAGCGTCGCCTCCGGCCCGTACTTCAGGTTGAGCTGGCCGGTGAAGCGGAAGGACATGGTGCCCATGACGATCGTCAGCGGCAGGTATGCGAGGCCGACCTGCAGCGCGTCGTAGCCGAGGATGCGCTGCATGTAGAGGGCGCCGAGGAAGAACATCGCGAACATCCCTACCACCAGCAGGGCCTGGACCAGGTTCGCCCCGGAGACCTGCCGCGAGCGAAACAGGCGCAGCGGCATCAACGGATTCGCCACCCGCGCCTGGCGGCCGACGAAGGCGGTCAGCAAGCCGATCGAGATCGCTCCGAAGAGGAGCGTCTGGCTCGACCCCCAGCCCTCCTCGGCCACGCCGAGAATCGTGTAGACGAAGAGCATCAGGCCGCCGGTCAACAGAACCGCCCCTGGGAGGTCGGCGCCCGCAGTGAGCCCGATGCCCTCGCGGTCGGGAACGAGCCTGATCGCGGCCAGCGCGGTCGCAACGCCGATCGGGATGTTCACGAAGAAGATCCAGTGCCAGTTGATCGCCTCCGTCAGCACGCCGCCGAGCAGCAGCCCGATCGAGCCGCCCGCAACCGCTACGAACGTGTAAACCCCGATCGCCTTCGCCTGTTCGCGGGGCTCCGGGAACATGGTCACGATCATCCCGAGGATCACCGCGGAGGTCAGCGCCCCGCCCACGCCCTGAACGAAGCGGGCGCCGATCAGCACAGCCTGGCTCTGGGCGAGCGCGCAGAGCAGCGAAGCGCCGGTGAACACTCCGAGGCCGATCAGAAAGATGCGCCGCTGGCCAATCAGGTCACCGATCCGACCCGAAAGCAGGAGCAGGCCGCCGAACGCGATCAGGTACGCGTTGACCACCCACGCGAGGTCGTTCTGCGAGAAACCAAGGTCCTCCTGGATCGTCGGGAGGGCGACGTTGACGATCGTCGCGTCGAGGACGATCATCAGCATCCCGACGCAGAGGACGTACAGGGCCAGCGAGCGTCGCCGGTCGGAAATCTCAGCGCGTTGCTGCATCTATCTCCGTTGAGGTGATTGCCATTGCCCATAAGGACCGGCTCGCGACACGGGAATCATCGGCGGACAGTTGGGTTGGCGTGACCGCGCGCCGAATCGCCGATCGGGCCGCGCGCCGGCGCCGAGACCGGAGCTACGTCGAGGCGCGGAACGAGCCGCGCATCGTCAACGGCTCGCCGTCGAAGAACTCGCTGCCGAGCACCGCGCGCACCCGGAACCGGACCGCGAGCCGGCGGCCGCAGCGGACAGCGCCGAAGGAGATCTGCCCGCTCGCCTCCTCCTCCGCGGAGGACGCCTCGTTGTCGGAGTCGAACGCGAACACCTCTGCGCCGGTCGGCCGATTGAAGACGAACGAGTGAGGGAAGCGCACCACCGGGCGTCGCTTGACGTCGGCGACCACGACGCGGAGCTGCCAGAACGGACCCCCGCGAACTCCGACGCGGATATGCAGCGTCCGTCGTGGCACACCGCGCTCCCAGGGCCCGCAGTTCACGCGCAGGCTCGGCGCAAACGGCACGGCGGAGCCGTCCGCACGCGTAAAGGCGACCGTGTTCGTGACGCTCAGACCGGCCGCCGAGGCCTCCGGCCAGGCCAGCAGCCCGAGCAGCCCGATGAGGAGGAGCCGCCGCATGACTTCGCGCAAGTATCCCTGAGCCTCGGTGGGAGTCAGAACGCCGTTGCTCCATGCGCTCGCAGGGACCTGACGACGCTCCGTCGCACTCGTACTGCAACGGCCGCTGATTCCCGGCGCGGCTCCAACGCGCGAGCGCAACGGCCGCCGAGCTCGCCGAGCGCCTCGCCCGGCACGCCGAGGTGACGGTCGTGCGCTACCCCGGCCGGCCCGACCATCCGACCCACGCGACGGCCCGCAGCTTCATGTCCGGCTTCGGCGCCGTCGTCTCCTTCGACGTGCAAGGCGGCGCCGAACGCGCCGACGCCATCTGCCGATCGGTGCGGATCATCCGCCACGCCACGAGCCTGGGTGGCGTCGAGTCGACCCTCGAACGCCGCGCCGCCGTCGCCGGCCAGACCCACCTGCCGCCCGGACTTCTACGGCTCAGCGTCGGCTGCGAACATCCCGACGACCTCTGGCGCGACCTCCAACAGACCCTCACACCATGACCCCGCCATCCAGTCCCGACGACACCGAGCGCGCCACGCTCGCCGCCTGCATCGCGCACGTCGCCGGCGCTTCAGCGAGCGACGTCCCGCTCGACCCCGAGCAGCAGCGCGCGTGGCTCGGCGAGCGCGGGCTCGGGCTCGTGCCCGTGCAGGACGCGGCAACGTTCAGTTGGGCGGGACCGTGGATCGCCCGCCGCCCAGCGCGCGACGGCAGCGGCCCGCGCGCCGTCGTCATGTTCGGCGTGCCGTCGGGCGCGATCTGGGACCCCTCCGACACCACCGACGAGATCCTCGACGGCTCCGTCCTGGCGGCCCTGGACCTGGCAGCATGGCCGCCGCAAACCGCGGCCGACGCCGGCATCGGCCTCGTCGAAGCGCTCGTCCTCGCCCCGACCGCCGAGGCGCCCGTGATGCTCGTCGACGAGGCCGTCGCAATCGTGGGACGAGGCCTACAAGGCGACCGCTATGCCGACGGGACCGGGACCTTCGCCTCCGGCCGGTCAGGCAGCGCACTCACGCTGATCGACGCCGCCGTCCTGGACACCTTCGACGGCGACCTCGACCACCGCCGCAACGTCGTCGTCCGAGGAACCGACCTCAACGCACTCGTCGGCCACGAGTTCACGCTCGGCGAAGCACGCTGCCGCGGCCGCCGACTGTGCGAACCATGCGCCCACCTCGACCGCCTCAATGGCGGCGGCATTCTCCGACCGCTCGTGCACCGCGGAGGACTGCGCGCAGACGTCATCCGCGACGGCACGATCCGCCTCGGCGACCGGCTCACACCCGCCTGAAGATCAGAACCAGAGCTGGCTTGATCGCGGGATCCACTCGCAGGCCTCTCGCCCCGGCGAACCGGGTGACCCGCTACGCGGCCAGTTTCGCTTCGAAGCAGGAGCGAGCGGTTCCGCGCGCCGCGGGCCGGCCATCGCTAATCGCGCGAAGCGGCACTGCCGGCATTCCGCCTATGGCGGCAACCCGGCGGCCTGGCGCGCCCCGTCGGGGTCGGCAAAGGATTGGACGCGCACGACCCGCCCATCGCGGACGGTCAAGAGCGAGGATCGGGTCTCATCGACTTCGAGCTCGTGCGTCCGGCCGACGATGTGTACGACGACCGCTACCTGATCACCGGCGTCGTCGAACCTCAGCGTCTCAACCCGGTACCTCTCCCAAGCCGACAGGAACTCACCCCAGAAGCGCCGCACGCCGTCAAAGCCTCGGTAACTGTCGACGGCAAGCAATGACTCAGTCACCGGGACCCATTCGATCTCCGGGTCCAAGAAACGGCCGAGAGCGTCATCGGACATGCGCTGCTCGAACTCTTGTGTGGAGCCCTCGCTCGCAAGCTCCGCGTAGAGTCGGCGGGCCAGTTCAACGTTCTCGTGTGACACCGCGTTCCCAGTGTTTCGCATCGCGTCGCGCTGCCCTGGTTGATTAGCATCGCGTCGGTGTCCTCGCCGGACAGGCTGGACTTCTACGACGGCGAGTTGCGCGCTCACCACGAGCACCTTCGCGCGGCCTACGGGATCAGCCCCGGTGACGAGGTAGTCGACATCGGGTGCGGAACCGGGCTGACGACGCGCGAGGCGGCGCGCGCCGCGGCGCCGGGCCGCGTTGTCGGCGTCGACGTATCCGAGCGCATGCTCGAGCGCGCCCGTCAGCTGACGGCGGCCGAACGGCTCGACAACATCCGGTACGAGCTAGGCGACGCCCAGGTCCATCGCTTCGACCCCGCCGGCTTCGACGTGGCGATCAGCCGCTTCGGGACGATGTTTTTCTCCGATCCGCCCGCCGCGTTCGCCAACATCGCCGCCGCCCTTCGACCCGAGGCGCGCTTGGTGATGCTCGTCTGGCAGCGACACGAGCACAACGAATGGGCGCGGGCGATCGACGCCGCGCTTGGGGACGCGGCGCAGCCACCGCAGCCGGGCGCGGACCCGTTCTCGCTCGGCGATGCCGAAGCCACCGCGGGCATCCTCGAGGGCGCCGGCTTCGACGGGATGCGCTTCGAGGACGTCCACGAGCCGGTCCTCTACGGACACGACCTCGACGCCGCGCTCGCGTTCGTACGGGGGTTTCAGGACACGAGCGTGGCCCTCGCGAGCCTGAGCGACGCCGAGGCGGCTCGTACCGTCGAGCGCCTGCGCGAGATGCTCGCGGCGCACTACAGCGACGAGCGCGGCGTGATCCTCGATTCGCGTTCCTGGTTGATCACGGCCCGGCGACGCCGCTAAGACATCGACAACATGCGCCAAGGGCTCGGCCTTGGCCCGCTCGGTAGGCACCGTGACCCCGCCCCGCTTTCGCTTCAACAGGAGGGGCCTGCCCACGGAGCCCCAGCTGCTCCTCCTCCCTTAAAGCGGCAGGCTCAGCGTCGGCGGAAGATTCGTCGCCACAGCGAATCGCGATGGTCAGGACTGCCCTTCGCGCTCCTGCTCCGACGCGATCTGCTGCACGAGGCTGACGCCGACGCCGAAGGCCCGTGCGAACTCGTCGGCGTCGCGAAGGGGGTCGATGAACTTCTCAAGCTGGGGGTCATACAACTGCCACCCTGTTTCCTCGCGGATTACGTTCGACGCCTTCGCGATCTCCTCCGCAAGACGCTTCGGGTCGAGCGACTCCCGGTAGGGGAAGTTGATCGAAGCTTGCTCGTCAGAGAGCGTGATCTGGAGGCCGCCCTCTTCCATCAGCTCGATGTCCCGGTGCTTCGCCCGCGCCTCCTCGACGCTGATGCCATTCTGCTCGGCGATCACGTCGAACTTGATCTTGGATTCCGTGTAGTTGGAATTCGTGGCAATCAGCGCGTCCGCGATTCGCCGGTTGCGCTCGGCGATCACCGGGTCAGGCGCGGCGGTCTCCTCACGCTCCTCCAGGCGCTCCAGCGTTTCCATCGGATCCTCGCCCGGCTGCGTGCTGAGCATGTAGAGGTCGTAGCTCACGGCCGCACCGTATGCGATAGCGCGACTGCCGCTTCCGCCTGGTTGCGCAAGCGGCTGTCGGATCCCGTCGCGTGGCTAGGTCGGCGACGTTTGGCTGTGTTGGCTTGGGCGAGCGGGGGCGAAGAAGTCGATGAGCAGCTGGGTGACACGCTCAGCCTCGTCATGGTGGACCCAGTGCGAGGCGTCGTCCAGGCGCTCGACGCGGTCGAGGTTGGGCACGTCGTCGCGGTGGGGTTCGGCCAGTGTCGGGCCGAGGTAGCGATCGCGCTGGCCCCAGATGACCAGGGTGGGCGCCGAGATCGGGCGAAGCTCCGTCTTGGTGCCCTTAGGCGGTCGCACCGCTGCGCGGTAGTAGTTGATCATCGCGGTCGCTGCCCCCGGCTGCGACCAGGCCTCGACGTACCGATCCATCTCCTGCGCGGTGTACGGGGGGCGGGCGTCGCGCAGGAAGTTGTTTGAAGAACTGCCAGTTCTTGGCGCGCACGTGGCGCTCAGGCAGATCCGGGGGCTGGAAGTAGAAGAAGTACCAGGACCTCTGCAGCTGGCGCGGGTGGCGCAGTCCTTCGTTGAGCTTTCGCGGATGGGCCGCGTCGAGGATGGCCAGCCGGTCGACCACCTCCGGGTGGTTCATCGCGGCGGTCCAAGCGGCCGTTCCGCCCCAGTCGTGACCGACCAACAGCGCGGACTCGGCACCGCGTTCGTGGACGAGGCCGCGGACATCGGCGGCCAGCTTGTCGGCGGTGTAGGCGGCGCGCCCGTCCGGCCGCGACGAGAGGTTGTAGCCGCGCAGGTCGGGCGCGACGACGCGGAAGCCCGCTGCCGCGAGCGGCGCGATCTGCAGCCGCCAGCCGTACCAGAACTCCGGGAAGCCGTGCAGCAGGACGAGCAGCGGCCCGTCCCCGGCCTCGACGTAGTGCAACTTGACGTCGCCGACCTCGGCGAAGCCCTCCGCAAGTTCGATGGGGACGTCTGCTGCCAGGCTGCTGAACGCGTCTGCGGAGCCTGGCGGCCGGTTCGGCGCCCCAGAGGCGGAGCCGGGACCTTCCGACGACGGCGCGGTGCCGGGTGACGAGCTCATGAGGATCTCCTTCCCAAGATTGAGCGTCATGACGCCCGAAGGTTGGACTCGTCGCCCCTCGTTTCGCGCCGTTCGACGCGGCCACGACGACGGGGACGACGGGCATGACGGGGACGACGGGCACCAGGACGACGACGACTAAAGAACCCGGGTACGCTGGCCGATTTGGCGGCCGCTCGAATCGTCCCCTCTGATGATGACGCAGAGTTTCCCTACGCGGAAGCTCTGGTGTTGCTCCAAGCGATGCGAGGGGCCGTCCAGGAACAAACGGGCATTCCGTCGGTAATCGCTGCCGGCAAACGCTTGGGGTGGCCGCAAGCACTCATCGACGTCCATCTCGAATACATGAAGAACGGTAAGTGCTTCGACTTCACCACGGACGCCGGCATCAGTTGCACGCTGTGGGAGGACAACATCTTTTTTCGCTTCCAGAGCCCCGAGCACGAAGCTCAGTGCATGCCCATCATCGAGGATCTTGCCGTGCGTTTGTCGTGTCGGGTGATGCGTTACTGACCAAGGGCGAGCCTCGGGCACGATCGTAGGGTCACCGCGAGAAGCGGCGTACCCCCTAGCTCTAAGCAGCGGGTCGGAGGTTCGAGTCTCCGGGCGGCATCATGTAGCGCCGTGACGCTCCACACCGACATCCCGACTCGCTCCCAGGTCGAGCGGCTCCTAACGGCCAGGGACGACCCGTGCGTCTCGATCTATCTGCCCACAAGCCCGATCCCGCAGGAGGCGCAGGCGGATCGGATCGAGCTCAAGAACCTTGCCGCCGAGGCGGCCGAGCAGATCGAGGCGGCGGGTGCCGGCAGGCGGACGGTCCTGGAGGTGCGCGAGCCGCTCGACGAGCTCGTCGAGGACGACGAGTTCTGGGCCGAGCAGGCCCGCAGCCTCGCTGTGTTCGCCTCGCCGCACCTGAGGCGCACCTACCGGCTCCCGAACCGGCTCGCCACCAGCGTCGAGGTCGCCGACCGCTTCTACGTCAAGCCTCTGCTCCGCGCGATCACCTTCCCGCAGGCGGCCTTCGTTCTCGCGCTCGCCGCCGGCTCGGTCCGTCTGGTCGAGGTAACCGGCGACGGGCCGCCCTTCACCGTGCACGTTCCCGGCCTCCCGACGGACGCCGCCAGCGCCGCCGGCAAGTCGTCGATCGCCGACCGTTCTCCCAGCCGCCGCATCCAGGGGTCCGAGGGTCACAAGGTCAGGCTGCGCCAGTTCGCGCGCAAGGTCGACCACTCGCTGCGCGGCGTCCTCACCGGGCTCGAGCTGCCGCTGATCCTCGCTGCCACCGAGCCGCTCGACGGCATCTACCGCTCGCTCAACAGCTATCCGTACCTCGTCGCGACCGGCATCCACGGCAGCCCCGAGGGCGCCACCGACGCCGAGCTCGCCGACGCCGCCCGGAAGGTCCTCGACGAGCTCTACGCCAACGAGCTGGCCGAGATCCGCGAGCAGTTCGAGCTCCGGCTCTCCAACGAACGTGCCTCCAGCGACCTCGCCACGATCGCCCGCGCCGCCACGTATGGGGCGGTCGACACGGTGTTCGTGGACATCGACCAGAAGGTGCCCGGGCTTGTCGACGAGGAGACCGGCGCGCTCACCCTCGCAGAGGACGACGCCTCGAGCTACGGCGTCGTCGACGAGATCGTCAGGCGCGTGCTGCTGTCGGGCGGGCGGGTGCTCGCGGTGCGAGCTCCGGACGTGCCCGGCGGCGGGGCGGTCGCGGCGATCTTGCGCTACCCGCTGTGACCAGGCTGCGCTCGCTGGCGTGCATCGCGCTCCTGCTGGGCCTGCTGGCCGGAGGCTGCGGCTCGTCCGACGGCCGGAGACCACGACTACGGAGACGATCCCGTCGCGCGAGTCCGACGTCCTCGACGTGGGCGTGTGCGCAGCGAAACGCGGTGTGGTTTCTCGCCATGTTCTTGTTCGCTTTGTCGCCGAAGCGGGCATCGACCCTTAATGAACCAGGAGAGCGCGAGCCCGGAGGAGCTTCCGCCACTTGATCTCCGCAAGCTGCGCGACCTGGACGTGGACGAGCCGTCCGGGCCCGGCCGTCCGGCTCACCTAAGCGCGGCGAGCGGGGTGGTTCGCAGGGGCGACTTCGTCTACGTGATCGGGGACGACGAGCTGCATGTGGGCGTCTTCCGGCTCTCGTCGAGCGAGCCCGGTCGGCTGCGGCGGGTGCTCGCCGGCGAGCTGCCCGACGATCACGGCGAGCGCTCGAGTCGGAAGCCGGACCTCGAGGCGCTGACGGTGCTGCCGCCCTTCGAGGGCCACCCCTATGGAGCGCTGCTCGGTCTCGGCTCCGGCTCCACGCCGGAGCGCGACCGAGGCTTCGTCTGCGGGCTCGCCGCGGACGGCTCGATCGCGGGCGAGCCCGATGAGCTCACCCTTGCGCCGCTCTACCGGCTTCTGCGCGAGCACGTTGCCGAGCTGAATGTTGAGGGCGCCGCGACGATGGGCGAGCGTCTTTGGCTGCTTCATCGCGGCGCGTCGCAGGAAGGCTCCAACCTCGTCGTGGAGTTGTCGCTCGAGCCGCTGCTGCATTCGCTGCGAGACGACCTGTGCCTCGACGCCGAGGAGCTCGAAAACGTGCGCCAGTACGACCTCGGCGACATCGATGGCGTGGACCTCACGTTCAGTGACGCCACGCCGATCGCCGACCAGCTGCTCGTCTTCACGGCCTCCGCCGAGGCGGATGACGGCCGCATCCGTGGCTCCGTAGTAGGCACGCTTGGGCTCGACGGCAGCGTGCAGCGCCTGCGCACGATAGACCGTCGCTGGAAGGTCGAGGGCGTGCACGCCGCGATCGACACCGGCGTCCTCGACTTTACGTTCGTGTGCGACCAGGACGACCCCAACGCTCCTGCGCCCTTGCTGTCCGCGACGATGCCGCTGGACGGTCGGCTCGAGTACATCGAGGGCTGACGGGCCGCGAGATGTACGGACGCTCCCACATCTGCGCGAATAGGGAGCACTCGTCCCGGTAGGCGGGGCGCTCTCGCGTGTGCCTCAACGCGACAGCGACGCCGCGCGAGCTTCCTCCGATCAACCAACCACGCTCTGCGCGGCTAGCGGTCGCGCCACGCCACGTTGACGATCCTCCAGCCCTCCCGCGTCTTCAAGAGCTGGAGAAGATCAACGTAGAGCGCGCACCTAACGGTGGCGCCCGAGATGCCATCCGACACGTCGTGGACTACGACATCGATCCGGCGATCGTCGACGTCCTCTCGCTGCCCCACACCGCTCGCGGTCATCTCGATCATCTCTCGAGCCGTGATCGTGCGGACGCTTTCAGCGCCCGAGGCGTCTTGCTCGAGAGAGCGCTTGGCCAGCTCAGGATGAAGCGCTCGCTCCATCCGCGCGCGGTCCCCATCGAACCATCCCTCAATGTAGTCGCGCGCCGCGCGCTCGACCGCCGCTTCGTCGCCGGATGTGGCTTCCTCGGACCCGATGGGATCAGGCTATCGGCTCAGAACATCCGCGCTCCTGTCTTACCCGGTGGTGCGCATCGCCGCCGCGACCTCACCGGTGGCCGCGTCGGGGATCGCGGTCGAGGCCTGTTCGAGCACGAGCAGCCGCGCACCGGGGATCTCGCGCGCGAGCGCTTCGCCGTTGCCGACGGGGAAGAACGGGTCGCGGCGGCCGTGCACCACGAGCGCAGGGATCGCGAGCTCGGGCAGGCGCTTGCGCCAGCGCGGCTTGCAGTCGAGCTTGGCGAACACCATGCCCATCTGGTTGGCCATCTGGACCGCGGGCTGAGTGCCCGGCGTGCGGTCCCAGATGCGCTCGGCGGTGGAACGTGCAGCGGTGGGGTCGTTGCCGAGGATCTCGGCGCCGGTGGCGGCGAACTCCGCTACGGCGGCGCGGTCGGACCAGTCGGGCATCGAGCGCGAGAACAGCCGGTTCATCGTCGCCGCGTCGTGGTCAGGCAGGTCTTTGTCGAGCCGGCCGGGTGCGACGGGCCGCGTTCCGGCGAGGGTGAGCGCCGAGAACGCGTCCGGGTGGTCGAGCGCGGCGACCTGGGCGACCATCCCGCCGACGCCGATGCCCGCCAGGTGCGCCGGCCGGTCGTCGAGTTCGCGGGCGAGCGCCGCGGCGTCGGCGGCGAGGTCACGCAGCTTGTACTTCGGAGCCTTGGGATTGACTGTTGTCGACGTACCGCTGTCGCGCAGGTCGTACCGCACGACGTGGCGCCCGCCGCGTGCGAGCGCCGCGCAGAGCGCGTCGGGCCAAGACAGCATGGTCGTGGCGCCTGCGAGCAGTACGAGTGGCGCCGCCGCGTCGCCGAAGTGCTCGACCCCGAGCGTGACGCCGTTTGCCTGGACCGTCGTCATCACGCCTTCGCCGTCGCGAGGACGCCGCCGGACGTGCGGACCGAGAGGCCGATCCCGGGGCTCGCGGCGATCTTGCGCATCTCCTGCGGCGGCTGCCGTGTGCGTGTATCGGGCGGTGCGGTTGTTTCGTTCATCTCGGTTGCCTCCTTTGAAGCGTTGCTCATGACGAACGATCCTCTAGCACCGGCCGCGCGTCGATTACCTGCGATGTAACGGTCGCTCTTCGTTACATCCGAGGTAATGGCGCCGATCCGGCCCGGCGCTACGGTTGCCCGGTGGCCGTCGAGACCGAAAGGGACCCGCAGACCGTCGGTGAGCTCGTCCGCTTCTGGCGCACTCAGCGGCGACTGACGCAGATGGAGCTGGCGCTGGATGCGAACCTCTCCACCAAGCACCTCAGCTTCGTCGAGACGGGCCGCTCGCGCCCGAGCCGCCAGCTCCTCGTCCACCTCACCCAGCACCTCGACCTGCCGATCGCCGAGCGTAACCGCCTGCTTCTCGCCGGCGGCTTCGCTCCGCCCTACCTGGAGCAGCCTTTCGACGGCGAGATGATGCGGCCGCTGCGCGAGTCGCTCAGCCGGCTGCTGGAGGCACACGAACCCAACCCGGCGTTGATCGTCGACGGTCTCTGGAACCTGATCGAGGCCAATCGGGCCGCGTCGCTCCTGTGGGCCGGGGTCGACCCCGAGTTGCTCAAGCCCCCGATCAACATGCTTCGCCTCGCGGTGCACCCGGGAGGCCTCCCGAAGATCTCGTCGATGACCGCGGCCTGCAACGCGCCGCTGATCACGAAGTTGAGGCGAAGGAGCCGCGAAGATGCCGATCCGGCCCTCGGCCGGCTGATCCAGGATGTGGAGTCCTATCTGCCGAACGATCCGCCGACCAGCCCCGCGACCCAGCCCGTGGTCTCGCTGGACCTGCGCACGCCGCTCGGCGAGGTCAGTCTCTTCACTGTGATCGCCACCCTCGGGGCGCCGCTGGAGGTGACGGCGGCAGACCTCGCGATCGAAACCTTCCTGCCAATGGACGAGCTCAGCGCAGCGCGGCTTCGCGAGCTCGGTGCAGACGCACGAGGAAACTGACCGCGCTCCCACCAGGCGACCGGCCTGCCAGTCGTGGCCTTCCTCGCCGCCGGTTTCCCGGTATCTGTCGACGTGCTGCTGACCGAACAACGGGACACGCATCAGCCGATCTTCTGCGCCAGCTCGACGATGATCCCGGCCGGGCCGCGGACGTAGCAGAGCCAGTAGATGTTCTCGTAGTTCTCCAGCTCGCCGACCAGCTCGCCGCCATGCGCTCGCAGAGCGGCGAGGGATGCCTCGATGTCGTCGACGACGAAGAGGATGTGGCGGATGCCCGGGGCGTTGGCCGGCGCCGACCCGGCGTCGCCCTCGTATGAGGGCGAGCGGTACTTGGCCAGCTCGACCTTGCCGTTGCCATCCGGGGTCCGCAGTATCACGACATCCGCCCGCACGCCCTCGAGCCCGTTTATGCGGTCCACCGAGCCGCCCTCGACGGACGCCTCGCCCTCCAATTCGAGCCCGAGTGCGGCGAAGAACGCGGTCGCCGCCGCGAGGTCGTCGACGACGATGCCGATGTGCTCCAGGCGCTGGACGGTCATGAACGGCCTCCGGCCAGCTCCTGCGGCGTGTACTCGTCGTGCCTGCGTACCCACGAGCCGGTCCGATCCTGCGGCTCTTCGGTGATCTCTTGCATCGTGGTCTCCTGATGTCGTGGGCCGCGCCGCTCGCGGCCCTTCACCGAATGAGCGGAGCCGGTCAGCGCTTCTCGACATGGAACACTCATTCAGCTCCCAGATCGTCGCGTACGCGGTGCGGCGCGGGCTTGTCGAGCCCTAGCCGAAGGGGCGGTGGCCGCTCGGTAGCGAACCGGTAGCCGGAGGGCGCATGCTGCGCGCCAAGCCCAAAGGAGACCGTCATGAGGAAGCCAAGCACCATCGCCGTCCTGCTCTACGCCGCCCTCGCACTGGCCGCGACCGGGGTCGCCGCCTCTTCGGCCTGGGCGACCTTCCCCGGACGCAACGGCCCGATCGCCTTCCGCACGGTTGACTTCGAAACCGGTTTCGGGAACCCGCTGTTCCGGGCGCAACCGGACGGCACGCAGGTGACTCAGCTCACCGATCTCCCGGGTTTCTTCTCGGACTGGCGGGCGGACGGCCGGCGCATCGCCTTCGACTTCTTCGACGCTGACGGCAACGAGCAGATCGCCACCATGGCGGCCGACGGTAGTGACCTGCGCGTGATCACGTCAGGCAGGGGCATCCACGAGGTGCCGTCGTGGTCTCCGAATGGGCGCCGCATCGTGTTCGGCTTCTCGCCGGAGCCCGACCCGAACGCTCCCGGGTTCGAGACTCGCCTGTGGACGATGCGAGCGGACGGCAGCAACGCCAAGCCCCTGCCCTTGGATCAACCGGGGTTCGACGGCACGCCCAGATACTCACCAAACGGCCGCTGGATCGTATTCGCGCGCCTGCACATCATGAGCGACGGCTACGAGTCGGCGTTGTTCATCGTCCGCGCGAAGGGGGGCAAGGTCAAGCAGCTCACCCCCTGGGGAGAGATCGACGAAAACCCGACATGGTCTCCGGACAGCCGCCGGATCATCTTCGCCGTGGGCCCCAACGGAAGCATCGAGACGGTCCGTCCGGACGGCACCGCGCGCCACACGATTCGGCCGGCGACAGAGACCTTCGGCGGCCACAAGCCATGGTTCTCACCCGACGGATCCCGCATCCTGCTCATGTGCGAGAACCAGGGGCTGCTCCCCGATCCTCCGCCTGACTACAACGAGGATCTCTGCGTCATGGACGCCGATGGCTCGGACCTCGTGAACATCACCAACACGCCCGAGGTCTTCGAGAACTGGCCGAGCTGGGGACCGGCGCCGCGCCACGGCGACGATGACGAGGGAGATGACGACGATCGCAACCACGACGAGCGCGACGACGACTAACGCCGGCCAGCGCCGGCGCGAGCTCCTCCAGCGGCACGACGCCGACGTGAGCGATCACGAGCCCGAGCCGTCGTACTCGTCGTGCAGCTTGACCCAGGAGTGGGCTTCGCCCTGCGGGTAGCCCTCGGGCGAGTCCTCCCACTCCTCCTGGCGTCCGAGCGGGGTGATGTCGAGGTAGGAGTAGATGCCTCCCACCATCTCGTCGCCCCTGCCGTCGAGGAGGTACGTGAGGAAGATCCGGTCCTCGTCGTCGCGGTAGAAGACGAGTGTCGCGTGCCATTCGTCGGCATTGAAGTCGGCGTCGAAGTCGTCCGTGATCGTGTACCAGGGCCGGTCTTCCCAGCCCATCCGTGCCCTGTAGCGCTGGATGTCGGGCTGCGGGGCGCGCGAGACGAGCGCGAGCGTGGTGTCGCGGGCGTTCAGGTGCGCCTGGTGGGTCATCTGGTCCGCGAGCCGCGAGCAGCCGGTGCAGCCACCCTCCGGCCAGCCGTGCACTCCCGGTTCGAAGAAGAACCGGTAGACGATCAGCTGACGGCGCCCCTCGAACAGGTCGAGCAAGCTCACGGGACCATCCGGGCCAGCGAACGTGTAGTCCTTCTCGATGGCCATCCGCGGCATCCGCCGCCGCTCCGCGGCGAGCGCGTCGTGGGCGTGGGTCAGCTCCTTCTCCTTGACGAGCAGTTCATCGCGGGCGGACTTCCACTCCTGCGGTGAGACGATCGGCGGCAGCTGCATTGCGGCCCGTTCCTCCTTCAGGTTCGCTTCTTCTTGCCTTACCCGTTGAGACCCCATCCATCGCGGAAACCGAACGGTCGACGATCCGATCAGCCCGGCAGGGCCCACGAACTTGTTCGCGCTGAACGTCGCGCCCTGCGGGTCGGCGAGGACGGCGATCCAGATCGTGTAGGTCGGCGTCGACCATGGCGCGTCGAACGGCGGGACGATGACCATTACGCCAGCGCGGTCCGATCCAGAGCGAGGGGAACCCGCCCGGCGAGGGCGGCGAGCGGCTCCACGACTGTGACCTGATCGCCGGCCCCGCTATCGGCCCGGCTCTCGCCGCGCTGCGCTAGAGCCACTTGTGCGTTCGCCTGCTAGGAGCGGCGAGGGTCGTGCCGCGCCGCTGCTCCGTCTGCCTCAAAGGAGCAGTCACGCTCCGGGCGGAGGTCCTGTTTCCTGGTCAGTCGTTTGGTCCGGTCGCGTAACAGGCTGCGACTAGGCTCGCCGCGTGGGATCGGAATGGCTTCCGATCGAGTTCGACGGACCCAGCCCTCTGGTGTCCGAGAAACCGGGGGAACTCCAAACCGCTCCAGCCGGTGAGGCGGATTTCGCCTCGGTTCTCGACCGAATGCGTCCCCCGACGGCGAAGGGTGACGTGACCGCCCGGCGAGGTCTGGCGCGAGGCCATCAGGCGACCTGTCATGCCGGGCACACTCCCTTCGTGCGGTCGTAGATGGCCTTCGCGCCGATCGAGAGCGGCTTGACGAAGTCGCCCTCGCCCTCGTTGCCGAGCACCATCTCGCAGCGGCCCTGCACCCAGAAGACGTGGCCGATGGGATTGTCGTGCCTGTCCCGGCCGGTCCAGCCGCGCGCGCCTGGCACGCCGGGGACCGTGAAGCGCTTCGGTTTCGCCCCGGGGACCATGCTGTCGATCCCCTCGTCGCTCGTCTCGTACTCCAGCCAGTCGCGCGCGCCCTCGGCGGTCTTGAACAAAAGGACGGTGGTGACGCCGGCGTTGCCGTGGTCGCCGCTGAGCGGCTGGAACGTGATCGAGATGAACCCTGCGCGGCGCAGCCGCTCCACGTCGTCGGCAGGGAACCCGCCAAGCGACTGCACGCCGTGGTCCGTCCGGGGCTCTTCGATGGGTTCGAAGCCGGGCTCCTCGCCGGCCTGCATCAGGAACCGCTCGAGGTTGACCTTCGCTGGCTGCGCCTCGTCGCTCTCTGCGGCTGTCGTCGCAGTAGTTTCGACGTCCGGGTCGGCGGTCGTCCCGCCCTCGTCCCCGTCGTCGTCGCCGCAGGCCGCGATGCCGAGGAGAGAGACCATCAGCAGCACCGTGAAGGCGGTCCTGACCATCGCCTGAACGTAGCCGCGCAGCCGCGTTGCGGTCAAGTGACCCACTACCAACGGCCGCCCGTACTTCAGATCCGCGAGGCCGCGACACTGCATACGTCGCACCCAGAGCACGCGAAACGCACGTCTCGGTCCTGCGTGCCATGCAAAAGGAACGAGGCGCCGCTGCTCTTTTTGGCAAGCGCGGCGTCCGGGTTGGTGAGTTGGACCTGTTCGGCTTCGGTGGGGCGTGCGCGTAGGGCCAACGGTGGTTGGCGGTCGTGTGCGCGCGGGCGCCCAGCCTTATCTCGGTCCACGGCCTCTTCGGGGCCGGCGACATGATGGTTGATGGGGTGATCCCGCAGGTGGCTGTGCGGCCGCTCGGTCTTTCTGGGCCGTCCAGGGTGGTGCCGTGGCGGCAGGAGCAGTCGGGGAGCCGGCCGCAAGTCATCGTCAGCGCTCGGGGCGTTGCGCGCACGCTGTCCGCCGGCGCTCTCATGCGGGCTGGAGCGCCTCCTCGCCGAGCTCGCGCAGGGTGTGGTAGGCGCGTTGGACGAGTTTGCGTGCGAGCGCGAGGCAGGCGCGATTGCCGCCGAGCCGGTCGCTCGCCTGGAGGTAGTAGTCGCGGTCGGGGGAGCGCGGGTGGCGGGCGGCCTGCGCGGCTTCGTAGGCCGCCCAGCGCAGTGTCGCTGGCCCCTGGCGGGAGAGCCGGCCCGGGGCGCGCTTTGAGTCCGACTGCGAGACGGTGATGTCGAGTCCGGCGTAGCGGACCGCCTTGCGCGAGCTCGAGAAGCGGCCGGCGTCGCCGAGTTCTGCCAGGAACGCGACCGCCGTCAGCGGGCCGATGCCGTAATGGGCCTGCAGCGCCTTGGTGCCCGGCCAGCCGTTCGCGATCTGGCGCAGCTCGCGGTCGAGCGGCTCGAGCTGGACGTTGATCTGGTCGATCAGCCGAAGCGCGACCTCGACCTGGGTGCGCCCCGCGTGCGGCAGCTCGAGCCCTTCGAGCCAGGCGCGCCGCTCGCGCGCGAGCAGGTCGCGGCAGGCCGGGTGGCCGTGGTGGAACAGCTGCGCGTGGATTCGCTGCTGCCAGGCGGTGCGCTGCTCGACCAGCGCGCGACGCAGGCGCACCAGCGAACGCAGCTCGAGGATCTGCTCGGGCGGGATCCACGACTCCGGCACCCGCCCCTGCTGGAGTAGCTCACGCAGATGCCTGGCGTCGGCGCGATCGGTCTTCGCCCTGCGCTTGGGGCCGCGCAACATCTTGGTCTCCGCCGGTTCGGCCAGGTGCACCCCGGCGCCGGCGGCGCGCAGCTCCTCGACCACGAAGCGCCAACCCGTCGTCGCCTCGAGTGCGGCCTCGATCCGCTCGCCCTCGAACCGACGCAGGAAGTGACGGAAGCTCTCACGCTCCGCCGGCCGGATCCGGCCCCGCCGAAGCTCGCCCGTCGAGCTGTCGAGCGCATCCCAGGTGATCTGCTCTCGATGCTGGTCAAATCCCATTACGATCGTCACAGGGGACCTCCTCAGTCCTCAGGCTCCGTCGATTGACGACATCCGCGCGCATCATCCGCGCCTGAGCTGAGGGGGTCCCTGGTCATGCCATCTTTCGCCTGAACGGAGCAGCGCGGGCCGGCCTGCACGTCAAGCGGTCGGCTGCTCCGTTGGACGACCAGCAGGAGCCAAGTGCCACCCATCGCGTCGGATCTGCTTACGCGACATGCAGGCGCGATTCGGGGCTAGCGCTCCTCACCATTCAGGTCAATCCGGATCGTCAGTAGAGCCGTCTGCATGACGCGTACCGTCGCCGTATTCAGTCTCGCGATCGGGCGCCTCGAGGCGATGTTGCGCAGTCGTTCTCGTGGATCATCGTCGGGAATAAGCCGGGCGGTGCCCTTGCGCCATTGTCGGCCGATGCGAACGCGAACACGAGGGTTCGCCTCGATGTTCCTGACGTAGCTCGCCCGGCGACCGTGCTCGGCGACGATCCAGAAGACGCCGTTGTCGAGGCCGTTGGTAACCGGGTTGCGTCTCGGCCGCCCAGACTTGCGGCCGATCGTCTCCAGGATCGCAGTCCCCGGGGCCGGAAGCCCGAGGCGAAACAGCCCGCGGACAACGGGATTGAACACGTATTTCGCCGTCCCGCTCGCAAGCCTCCGCTTCGTCTCACGGCGACTCGACACGAGTTCGCACCCTATCGCTCGCGGGCCGCGATCGCTCATTCGTCGCCTTCGACCAGCACATACAGCTCACGGCTGTCGGTGAAGTGATCTTCAGGGCCTCCCGCCATCAAACCCAGAGGCCCGATCGCCAGCAAGCCAGCGGTCTTCAGTTCACGACAGACTTCGGACTGCGGGCCAGCACCCCTTGCCGGTTGCCGTCACATCAACCACGGAAGGGCGCGAGCCGAATGCTTAGGTCGCTCATGGCGAAGCGGTGCAGGTACCAGGCGCGGCCACGAGGGACTTGCTTGGCCTCGGCTCGGAGAAGCCCGGCGAACTCCCGCTTGAAGCCCAACCGCGGGTACTCCTGGATGACGCTCTGGCGGACTGCATCGGGTATCTCGTTGCTGCGTAGGCCGAACACATCGACGGCTGCTCCGGCAGATAGGAGGTAGGCCTCGGCACCGGATTCGAGGCCAACGCCGGGGGTGTAGTGCATGGCGATCGCGTTTGCAACGAGCTCGCGGATATCGGCAGGCACGTGGTGGCTGTCGGTGAACTCTCGTGCCAACGCGGCGCTGCGAACCGTGAAGTCGACGTCGGGCACCGGGCTCGGGATCCCGGTGTCGTGGAACATTGCAGCCAGGTACAGGAGCTCACGGTCGAACGTGATCCCGTGAAGTGCGGCGATGGCCGCGCCCCACGTGTAGGCACGACTGGAATGGTTGAGGAGTGCCGGTGTCAAGAGGTCCTGCGCGGCGACCTCGGCATCTCTTGCGAGAGGGGAGTCGGGAGGCACCAGGCTCGCCGGATCGATGGAACTCCGGCGTCCCGAGTGCATTCGGAGCACCATCGCGAGACGGCCGGCAAGAATGCTGAGCTCCCCCCGCAGCAGGGGCCGGGCAAGTGTTAGGCATTCCCGAGCGGTCAGCACTCCCCCGGTGCGTTCGGTCCATCCAATGGATCCGATCGGATCGGTGGGTCTTGGCTGGCTCATGGGGGCCTCTCAGTTCGGTGGTGTCGCGGTCAGGTGGCGGGGACAAGCACGCCGATGAGTCACCAAGCCGGCGCCGGGGCCCGAGAGCCCTGGTCAGCGTCTCAGTGTCGCCGATAGGCGCGACCCGCGCTCCGCGACGCGGGACTCGCCCACGAGTGGCGCTGACGCTCAGCTCGCTCGCCGACTGTAAGCGGGAGCGGTTAGCGTGGCGCTCGCTCCGGAGGAGCAGCGATCGTGGCGATGCGGCGCGGGATGACTACCGCTTCGAGGCAGACGGAGCCAGCGGCGCGGCACGACCCTCGCTGCTCCTAGCAGGCGATTGCGCAAGCGAGTTGACTTAGGCCTCCGTCCCGTCGGCGCCCCTGCTCTGCATTAGGTCATGCCTATGCACCACGTGGTGGTCCGGTGGATTGCGTGGCGCTGGGCAATCGGTCCCGGGCAGGAGCGCCTGAGTCCGGCCGGGAGGCCCTCGCCTACGCCTGCACATGGGCGTGGCGCGGTCCCGGTTGTCGTCCCCTCACCGGCACACATCACCGAACCAGTGTTACGGCACACCGCCCTCGGCCAGTGCTCTCGGGACGGGCTCCACGCGACGGTGTGCCGGCACCGGTTCCTTTCCGTACGGAGCATCTGCTTGGCGTCGTGGTCAACTGGCCCTCGGTGGGCCTGACCGATGATTTTTGCGCGCCGTGCTGGTCTGTACGCCGAATACCAACTCACGGGAGGCTGACGCCATGCGGAAACTGACCTTTGCCATGAACCTGAGCCTGGACGGCTACATCGCCGCGCCCGGCGACGACCTCGGCTGGAGCGTGCCGAGCGACGAACTGTTCCAGTGGTGGTCCGACCGGGTGGGGGCGACAGGCCTGGCGCTGTACGGGCGCAAGCTGTGGGAGACGATGAGCTCCCACTGGCCGACCGCCGACCAGCAGCCTGGCGCCACACCGGCGGAGATCGAGTTCGCCCGCCGCTGGCGGGACATGCCGAAGGTGGTGTTCTCCTCGACGACCAGCACGGTCGACTGGAACACCCGCCTGGTCACCGGCGACGCGGTCACCGAGATCACCCGGCTCAAGGCCGACGACGGCGGCCCCATGGACATCGGCGGCGCCACACTCGCCGCGGCGGCCATGCGGGCCGGGCTGATCGACGAGTACGTGCTGGCCACCGCACCGGTCTTGGTGGGCGGCGGCACGCCGTTCTTCACGGCCCTGGACAACTGGGTGAACCTGAGCCTGGTGGAGACCCGGACGTTTCCCGACGGCGTGGTGCTGACCAGGTACGAGACCAGGCGCTGAGTGCCCGACGTCGGATCAGCGCGGGCTTCGGGCCACCCAAGGATCTCGTGGCGCTGTGTTCCGAGGCGATCGTGACGTCCCTGCCGGATCCTGTTCTTCACCGCAGACGATCCGTCCGGATAGGGATCCGCTTACGGCATTCCGCGCCCCGCTCTCTCATGAATGCGGGCGTCCTAAGGCGGCGCCGACGAGGTGCTCGCTTGGCGACGACCCACGGAAGCGCCACTTGGCCGGACGCGTTGCGTCCCGTGCATAGGCACAATGAGGGCGCGCGTGAGCTGCCGATCGGATGGAGGTCGAGCACCATCGCTGTCGCCTTGAGGCATAAGGAGCGGCGAGGGCTGTGCTGGCAGCACGCCTGCAAACAGGCGAAAGCAAGAGCAGCGCCGGTCTGTCTTCCGCCCGCTCGCTCCTTCGTCCAGCGCGGGCGTGCCGGGCTGCGGGGCGAGTGGCTTCCGTCTAGATAGAGCGGCCACACAACGACCCGGACTCGCGCAGAAGGCTGAGCGAGGCCGAGCGAGCGCTGGCCGAGGTGTCCTTGAGCGCTCGCCGCGTCCGGAATCCCTAGCCGCTCTCGCAGTCTTCGATGGAGTCGTTGCCGCTCTCGCCGGCGCAGTCGTCGATGTCAGCCCCGCCGTCGAGCTCATCATCAGCCGGGCCGCCGCGCAGGAAGTCGTTCCCCGCGTCTCCGTCCAGCTCGTCCTCCCCGCCCACGGTGAAAATGCTGCCGGTACCAAAGAAGTCGGTGTTGTCGCCGAAGATGGAGTCGGCGCCACCGCCACCCTCGATCTCGTCGTCACCAGCATCCGAAGGAATGTCCGCGAAGCTGTCGCCGATCAGGAACTCACTCCGGGTTCCGCCGGTGATCTCGTCGTTGCCGGCGCCGGTCACGCTCACGCCGGGCTGATCTGTGTTGTGGTCGCCGGCAGCGAACAACCCTCCATCGGGCCCGAGGTCGATGACGTCGTCGCCTCCGTCTCCGCTCACGGTGCACCCGGCTGCCACAAGCCGACAGCCGTTGCTGTCGCCGAAGGCGCCGTCTGCCCCGAGGCCCGCCGAGATCCGGTCGTCGCCGGCACCCGTTGCGCTGCCGGTACGCGCGAACGAGTCCCCGGTCATGAGGTCGTCTCCGGGTCCGGCGTCGATGCGGGTCCTTGCCGCCGCCGCTGGCGTTCCCGCTATTGAAGGCCTCGCTGTCGGCCTGGATGAAATCGTTGCCGTCACCGCCGTACAGCAGGTCGTCATCTCCGCCAGTGACGTCGCCGTCGAGGGTGCGGCTGTCGCCGGTCGTGCGACGGAATCCCTACATGGAATCGGCTACGCAACCACCCGACGCAGCCGCCCGGACACCCGTTAGCCCGAGTGTCCTGGCCCCTGCCGGACGTCTGGGGCGGACCCGACCGTCCCTACCCCGGTGCCTCGGGCGCCGCTGGCGGCGTCGACGCGCGGCGGTGGCGGATCCTGAGCAGCAACCCCGCCATGAGCGCCGCTAGCACGCCGCCGCCCAGCGCGACGATCCAAACGTTCGAGCCGTCGCTCGCGCGCCGGGGTGGCCGCGCTCGGGGCCTCGACGACCTCATCGACGCGGGCGACCGGCAAGCCGTCCACGCCCACGCCCGGAAGCGTCCTCGCCGGGCGGGGCGTAAGCCCGGCTGTGAGCTTCGCGTAGGCCTCTTTGCTCTCGCTGGGCAGGGTCACCCAGACCCCGTCCCCGTCCCCCACGCGCATCAGCCCGGCGGAGGGCACCACGGTGACGGAGACGCGGTCCACCTCGCCGCGCTCCTCGGCGGGGATCGTGAGCGTGCTCTTGTACCAGGGCAGCCCGCGCACGGGGGCGTCCGTACCCCGGGGGGTGGGGCCGACCGCGAGCGCCGTCGCCGCCTCCGGATCGGAGACCTCCCTGCACTCGCTCGCCCCACAGACCTTCGCGGAGCTGATCTCCGTGGCCTCCAAAGCCAGCCTGGCCTCCAAAGGCAGCAACTCCCAGGCCACCGCACTCGGCGGCACGAGCAGGGGGAGCACGGCGGCCGCCGCGAGCAGCCCAACCGCAACGAGCATCAGTCGCCTTGACCCCTTGGCCGCGATGGCATCCCTCATGGTGGCGGGTCTCCTTTGAATAGTGCGCGCAGCATCAGCGCGCTCAAGCCAGTCGGTCCACACTAGTCTCGATCGCAAGCGATCGCCAGGGAACGGACCGAGGGGCAACGCTCAGTTTCCGTATCCCAAAGAAGAGCGGGCGTCTCGTTTCGCTCGCTCCGAACGAATAGTGCTAGCGCGAGCGTGGCCGGATCGCGGCGGGTAGGACTGCCGCATCGAGGCATAAGGAGCGGCGAGGGCTGGTCGCGGGCGGGCGTCCCATGTGAGCCGCCAGTGGCTGCCGCTAGTTGGCGATGTGACTGGGTGGCAGCCGCATCCGTCGCTTCAAGAGGCGGGTGCTTGGCGCCGCTCGTACCATCGATCTCGTGAGTCCGGGCGAGATCGAGCAGGGAGTGAATGCGGGCGGCTCAACCGGTGCCGCGACGGCAGGTGATCGGCGCTCCTACACGCCGGACCGGCTGGCCGAGCGGATGCTGGCGGCGGGCCGCGCGGTGGAGGGGGAGCGCAAGCTGGTGACGGTGCTGTTCGCCGACGTGGTGGGGTCGCTGGAGCTGGCCGAGCGGCTCGGCCCTGAGGACTGGCGGCAGGTGATGGGTCGCTGCTTGGCGATCCTGTGCGAGGGGGTGCACCGTTTCGAGGGGATGGTGGACCAGTTCACGGGCGATGGCGTGCTGGCGCTGTTCGGCGCTCCGCTCGCCCAGGAGGATCACGCCGCGCGCGGCTGCCACGCCGCCCTGCGGCTGTTGGAGCAGCTGGCCGGCTTCGGTGCCGACCTGCGCCGCGGCCGCGGACTTGACTTCGCCGTCCGTATAGGGCTGAACTCCGGCGAGGTCGTGACCGGTGCGATCGGGGACGATCTGACGCTGCAGTACACGGCGACCGGCCACACCGTGGGGATCGCTCAGCGGGTCGAGTCGCTGGCGGCCCCGAACGCCGCGTTCATCTCGCAGCACACCGCGGCGCTGGTGGACGGCTACTTCGAGCTGCGCGATCGCGGCTTGCGCGAGCTCAAGGGCGTGCGCGAGCCGCTGCGCGTCTACGAGCTGGCCGGGTTGGGGCGCCTGCGAAGCCACCTCGATGTGTCGCGGGCGCGCGGCCTGTCCCGGTTTGTGGGACGCGAGCGCGAGATGGCGGCACTGCAGTCAGCGCTCGACCGCGCCCGCGGGGGCGCCGGCCAGGTTGTAGGTGTTGTGGGCGAGGCGGGGATCGGTAAGAGTCGGCTCTGTTACGAGTTCTGCGAGCGCTGCCGCGAGAGCGGGATCGACGTCCGGGCGGCGCAGTGCACCGCCCGCGGCGCGCGCCAGCCGCTGCTGCTTCTGCGTGAGCTCGTGCGCTCCGTCTTTGGTGTGACCGACTGGGACACGGAGCGGGCCGTGCGCGACAAGGTGGCGGGCCGGGCGTTGCTGCTCGACCCGGCGCTCGAGCGCGAGCTGTCGCTCGTGTTGGGGCTGCTCGGAATCCCAGGCGATGGTTTCTCCACCGGGCTGGGCCGTGACCGAGGGCGGGTGTTCGCCACGCTCGAGCAGCTGCTGCTCGGCAGCCCTGCCAGCGGCCCGAGCGTGGTCGTGATCGAGGAGCTGCGCTGGATCGACCCAGCGAGCGAGGCGTTCGTCAAGGCGCTCGTCGAAGCGCTGCCAGCCACGCCCACGCTGCTGGTCGCGAGTTTCCGGCCCGAGTACCGCGCCGCGTGGCTGGACAGTCCCTGCTCCACGCGATTGTCGCTCGAACCTCTCGATCGGCAGTCGCTCGCCGCCCTCCTCCACGATCAGCTCGGCACCGATCCCTCGCTCGCGCCGTTGGCCGAGCGCATCCCAGAGCGTGTGGGCGGCAACCCCTTCTTTCTCGAGGAGCTGGTCCGCCACCTGGTCGAGCGCGGTGGCCTGGAGGGCGAGCGTGGCGCCTTTCGGGCCGCCGCTCCGATCGACGAGGCGGCGCTGCCCGCCACGGTGCAGGCTGTGCTGGCGGCGCGCATCGACCGGCTGGCAGAGCGCGACAAGACCGTCCTGCAGACCGCGGCGGTGATCGGGCACCAGTTCACCGAGCCGCTGCTGAAGCAGGTGACGCAACTCGACGACACGGAGTTGCGCACGGCGCTGCGAGCGCTAGTGAGGGCCGATCTGCTTGTGCGGAGCACTACGACCGCGGCCGGCTACGCGTTCAAGCACGACCTCACCCAGGAGGTCGCCTACCGCTCGGAGCTCAGCGAGCGGCGCGCACGCATCCACGGCGCAGTAGCGCGCGCCCTCGAGCAGCAACACCCCGACAAGCGGGACCAGCTCGCGGCGCTGATATCACACCACCTCGAACAAGCCGGCCAGGGCGCCCTCGCGGCCCGCTGGAGCACCAGGGCGGCAGCCTTCGGCGATGACCCGCACGCCGGTGGCGCGCCCCGTCGCCGATAACGGGATGAACGCCGAGACCACCGCCGAGTCCTCCTCAGCATCAGGACGGGCGAGACCTAGATGCGCGACATCTTCCGAAGGCTCAACGCCGCGTCGTCGCGGCTGGAGGTGGACCCGCGCCGGCTGGCCTGCGAGCGCGGCCACCCGCAAACGAACGATCATCCAACCACTGAAGGCACTGCATTACCGACGCGGTGAGGTAGGGCCGATCGACGCGGCGCTTCCCGCGTCTGATACCGATCCGCGACGCCTACGGGCGTCTCGCCTGCCGCGAGCCGCACCCGCTCCCGGACGCCGGCCAGTAGAGCAGGTCGATAGTGCTGCTTCTCGAGGCGGAAGCAGCAGCGTCGGGCGCGTGGCGCCGACTGCGGCGCGCTACTGAGTTGGACGACCGATGAAAATCAAGGGGTCGGCGACGCGTTTTGAGCGGAATTTGGGCCGATCTCGGATGATGGATCGGTCGCGGAGGGTCGTCGGAAGGCCTTAGATCGCCTCCTGTGAGCCCGGTCCGGCCGGCTCGGGCCCGATCTCGCGTTGTTGTGGCCGGTATTTGCGCAGGGGCGGTCGTCGTCGTGGTTGTCGACGCCGCTGAGCGGCGTTAGGTTGGGTTGTGGGCGCGAGCCGATGACGTGTCGAAGTGCAGGCGTCTGGGGCTCGCGGGCCTGCCGCGCGACTTGCCCTGAGAGGGCCTTTGAACTATGCGCGCCCCGCTGTCACGCTCGCGCCCGCTCCGTTCTTCTTGGGTCCCGACGCCTGCCAGTCGCGGACGGTGCGCTCGTAGGAGGCCTGCGCCTGGGCGGCGAGCTGCTTCTCGGCCCGGCGCATCTTCTGGTGGGTGACCCAGACGCCGGATGGTTTGCCCTTGCGGACGGGGGCGCCGGCGGCGAGCTCGAGCCGCCGCAGCTTCTGGGCGGTCAGCGACGGCTGCTGGTGGGCGTAGTCGTGGCCGCGCGTGAGCATGCACCAGAACAGCACCGCGAGCTTGCGCGCGGCGGCGACGATCGCCTTGCCATGCCCGCGGCGCGCCCTGACCCGCAGGTAGAACGCGCGCAGCGGCCCGGGCTGGTTGACCACGCTCCAGGTCGCCTCAACGAGCGCCCAGCGCGCCGAGGCAGACCCGCGCTTTGAGATGCCGCCCGAGCGGGCGGGCTGCTCGCCGGACTGCCGGACCCGTGGATCGAGACCGAGGTAGGCGACCAGCTTCCTCGAGTCGCGAAAGCGGGCGATGTCGCCGACCGCGGCCAGGAACGTGGCGGCGCCGATCAGGTTCACGCCCGGGACGGTCATCAGCCGCTTGGCCTCCGGCCAGTTCAGCATCTGCTTGGCGACCAGCCGCTCGACCTGCTCGATCTCACGGTCCAGGAACGCGATGTGGCGCAGCGCGGCCTGGACCGTCTCCGCCTCCTCGGGCGGCAGGCTCAGCGGGCGAAGCCACTTGCGGCCCTTGACCCCGAACAGATCGGAGCACGGCGGCTTGCCCTTAAGCCGGCGCATCAACACCGCGTGCACCTCGTTCTTGACCCGGGTGCGCGTGCGCACCAGCTGCTCGCGGCGCGCCAGCCGCCGCCTGCAGCACACGGGCGCGCTCGTCGGGCATCCACACCGCCTCGAGCTCGCCCTTCCACAGCAGGCTCGCCAGCTTGCGGGCGTCGAGCCTGTCGGTCTTGGTGCGCGCCTGCGCGATCCCGGTGTCGTCCGGCGAGACCACCACCACCCGCTCGACATGAGGCTCGAGGATGCGCGCGACCTCCCACGCACCGCCCGAGACCTCCATCGCCACCCGGTCCGCTGCACTCCAAGCTCGCGGCCAACGCCTCAAGCGCCTCCGGCGTCCATCGTCACCCGGCCCGCCGAGCGCACCACCCCGTCCTCGCAGATCGCGACCTCGCAGAAATCGCGGTGCAGATCCAGGCCGATCGCCCGACCGATCCACCTAAGCAACGGCTGCACCTGCTGCACGACCAATCACCTCCCTCACGAGTCGACAAAACGGGAGAAGCAGCGGGCGAACGACACAGACCGATACGTGCTCGCGGCACAATCCGGGCAAGTCGCAGGGGCGGCCACCGAAAAGCACGGGCTCGCAGCCCATCGTCCAAAACGGCCTGCCGTCTGCGTTCTCCCAGAAGGCCCCTGTCCCGGATCACCCGACCGTACGCACGGGGCCGGACAGAGCCTCCAAGACCCGATTTTCATGCCCCGAAACGGAGCAGCGCGGCGTGGAGCTCCACTACCCGTTTCTCGCACTATCGCATCGAGGCAAACGCGATAGCGACGCCGGACTATCGAGTTCCATGCAAAGGAGCCCTTCGCGCCAGGACCCGTGCGCCGGCGCGAAGCGCACCGTGCGGGGGTTCCGGCTGGTGGACCGTGCTGCCGTTGGGGCGGCCGCAGTGCTACGCGGTGCTGGGCGCGCGGGTGGCTGGCGGTCAGGTGACGGCTTTCATGCTGTTCATCAGCGCGGCGGGCGACTGAGCGCAGACAGAGGGCCCGTCCGAAGACGGGCCCTCTGATGTCTGCCGTGCTCTATGTGGATCAGCCGGCTGCGGGTGCCACGCCGCCCACCTGGACCTGCGGAGGCTGGTTGCGCGGCGGGCGAGCGCCGAGCACGATCAGCGCCAGCGCGCCGATCAGCAGTGCGCCGCCGCCGCCGAGCGCGCTCCAGCCCAGCTCATCCAGAAACGGCATCTTCGCGCCCGCGCTGACGTCCGCGGCCACGCCGCGGGAGCCGTCGGCGTTCATCACGACGACCGACCAGTCGCCGTCGTCCACGCGCCAGTCGAGAGTCTGGGTGCCGCGACCCTGTGTCGAGGCCGCCCAGAACGACTCCTGAGCGGGGGCCGCCGGCCGGCGGTCGCCCGACTCGCGCTGGTACGAGGCCTCGAACGGATCGGCGTCCACGTCGGTCACCAGCGTGTGGTCCACACCGCGCAGATAGGACGTCACGTCCTCCGTGCGCGCGATTCCGACGAAGACCGGCTCGTCGCCCTGCGACGCGACCTCGAGCTGCACCTTGCCGAGCTCGCCCGAATCGACGAGCCAGTCGACGCCATCCAGGTCGACGTCGAGGTTCTCAGTGGCCAACGCACGGGTGCCGGCGGCGAAGCGCTCGCTGTCGGTCGCCAAGTAGCCCTGGTCGTTCTTCTCCCCGTCGGCCCACAGTGCACCGGCCCCTAAGGCGAGTGCAGCCAGGGCGAGTACCCCGGCGACGGCACCCGTCACGATGAGGACGATGCGGCCAGCGGTGCTGCGTCTCCGGGTCGTCTGCGTGTTGTTCTCGGTCATCCCTCGCTCCTATCTCGGCTCTAGCGCTGCTTGCGCTATCCAAGATCCCAGCGGGCAGGACGGGACACACTGGTGCCAACCCTCGGCCGATGGTGCGGGTATCACTAGGCGCCGGGCGTGAGGCGGGGCGAGCTCAGCTCGCGACCGCGCAGAGCGCGACGCCCGGAAGCTCGTACCCACCGTCGGTGGCGAAGGGCGCAAACGCCTCCGCCAGCCGTCCCCTGACCACCGCCCGCTCATCCTCGGGCAACTCGCGCATCACGATCGCGAACGACCCCGCTACGTCGATGACCCATTGCTCGTAGTCGTCGAGATCGCGGAAGGTGAACCGCAGCGGCACGTTCTCCGTGCGGACCGACCCGAAGCCGGCGTCGTCGAGAAGCATCCTGGTGCGCTCCTCGCCTGCCAGGCTGAAGATCCCGGGTGCCTCCGGCTCCGGCAATGGCATGTGTCCGCGCTCGACCAGGATCATGCCGCCGATCGAGGCCCACGGGTTGCGGTCGGGCGCGCCCCACACCGAGAGCGCCAGCCGGCCGCCTGGCCGCAGCACCCGGCGCGTCTCGGCGAGCGCCGCGGCCGGGTCCGCCACCAGCATGTAGGCGCTCTGACAGAGCACGCCGTCGACCGAGCCTGTGTCGAGCTCGATCCGCTCGGCGTCGATCACCCGGTGCTCGACGTTCCCGAGTCCGAGCTCGCGGCCGCGGCGGCGGGCAACGTCGACCATGTCCGGCGAGAAGTCGGTCGAGATCAGCCGGCCGTCGTCACCGAGTAGCGCAGCCGCCTCGAACCCGGTCTCGCCTGTCCCGGCGCCGAGCTCGAGCACGGTCTCGCCGGGCTGTGGCCCGAGCGCCGCGATCAGCCACTCGCGGACGGGGGTCAGGGCGTCCGCAAGGTCCGCTCGCCAGCGCTCCCAGCCGGGCGCCATCGCATCCCAGATTTCGTGACTGGCGCGGCGGTAATCCTCGACGTCCACGCGATGAGCGTAGCCCCATCGTGAAGAGCTAGTCGAGGGCAGGGCGCAGCTGGTCGCCGTGCACGGCGAGCGCGTCCAGGTCGTCGGACAGGCATCTGGCGGCGGCCGGTAGCCGGCCCAGCCGCTCAGACCCAGACGAAGCGCACGTCGATGTCGGCGAACTCGGCGAAGCGCCGCCGGTTGAAGACGTGCGGAACCACCTCGACCACGAAGCGTGCCGCCGGCTGCCAGAGCGCCACCCAGCCGACCAGGAGGATGCCCTGGGACAGGCCCTCGACCACCACGTTGTTGCTCGCCTGGCTCATGGCGGTGGAGACCATCACGCAGATCAGGAGAACCGCGATCCCGATGCTCGCCGCGACCTTCTCCTGGCGGGAGAGGGGATCGATTCGACGTAGCGGGCCGGAGGCCTTGCGCAGGCTCGTCCGGATCGCGTTCCCTACCGCATCCTCGTCGGTGCTTGCGCGGTCGGACTCCGGGGCGTAGATCGTCAGCTGCGAAGGCTCGGCGTTTCGGAGGCGCTCCCACTCATCGAGGAGGCTCCAGCGCACGTCGGCGGCCAGCGTCCGCTCGGCGACCGGCCGCGCGTCGAACTCCCAGAAGAGCTGGTCGATGGAGGACAGGCGGATCGCGAACTCGCGTGTCGACGGCGGCGCGCTGGGCATCCCGAAGATTCTTCGGGACGCTCGGCGGTTTTACCTGCCTGGGCAGCTTCGACGCCTGAGCGAGTCGGCGCCCTTGGCGGGGTCGGGCAGTAGGCTTGAATTGAGGCAAATAGAGGGCCTCCTCCATTTATATGGAGTCCTGGGTGCCGAGACCTCAAGTACACCCCACCGACACCATGCTCGATGCTGCCCGTGATCTCCTCCTAGGGGAGGGAGCTCGGAGCGCGACGATGGAAGCGATCGCCGACGCCAGCGGAGCGCCGACCGGATCGATCTACCACCGCTTTGGGTCCAGGGATGAGCTGATCGCCAGGCTCTGGATCCGGGCGGTGTACCGCTCACAAGCCTCCTTCGTAGCGGCGCTGGAGCGGGACGACCCGAGGGAGGCGGCGCTGGCGGCAGCGATGTCGATCATCGACTTCTGCGAGGAGCACCCCGCAGACGCGCAGCTGCTCGTGGCCTTTCGGCGCGAGGACCTCGTCAAGACAATTCCGGACGGCCCGCTGGCCGAAGAGCTCGCGGTGCTGAACCGGCCCATTGAGCGCGCCGTGGTGGCGCTGGCGCGCCGGCTCTACGGCAGACCGACCCGGGCCGCGCTCGATCGGACGCTTCTTGCCGTCTTCGATCTCCCCTACGGCGCCGCGCGGCGCTACCTCATCAGCGGCGCGCCGCTTCCTAAGGCGCTGCGAGCTGATCTCAGCCGGGCGATAGCCGCGGTCATCGATGAGCCGGTCCAGCGGCTCGCTCGATGAACGCCAAGATCGCCGCGGTGTCGTAGTGAAACATCTGTGCCCGGGCGACCTTGTCATCGCGGACCTCGTAGAGAGCCAGGACAGGGCGACGCAAAACGCTCGCCGGCCGGGCTCAGGGCGCGCTGCATGTAGATCACGGTGACCTCATCGCCGTTTGTGGCGACGACCCGTGGGTCCATTCGCCTTTCCTTCTCAGTCGGCTGCAACGGACCCCAGGTCCCAAGCCACGTCGTCTCGGAGGGCGCATCCACTTGCTCCCGCATCGCGGCCTTGCCGCAAACGGTGCCTCCGTAGGGAAGCGAGGGCGCGTCGTGCAACTCGAGGTCGTCGTGGTAGAGCGCCAAGAGCGCCTCTCGGTCACGCTCCTCGACGGCGCGGAACAGCGCCAGTACAACCGCATCCTTGTTCTGCATCGAGAGCTCCGATTCCTCTTCGGGGATGACCTCGATCGGCCTTGTCACAGAGGCGCATTCTAGAGGATTAGTTCTATAACGGGGATATGAAGGGCGACTCACACGTCGCCCCCCGTCTCCAGCTCGGCGAGGACCCCCTCGAGGTACGTCACCTAGAGCTTCGCGGCACCCCTGGGTTGGTTCAGGCGCACGGCGCGTCCGGAGACTGGCGGGGCTTCGGAGCGCAGTCGGGGTGGTACAGCTCGCCGCCCTGGTGGACGGCGTATTCACCGGCGGAGACCGTGGCAGCACAGTTGGGGCAGGAGCGCGGGGTGGGGCCACCGGGAAGGTTGTGCCAGTGCCTGTTCAGCAGCTCGATCGCGCCGGCCGGGTCACTCCGCCGCCAGCCGCGATCGCGCCTGGGCCTGAACTTGGCGGACGTCATCCGCGAGTGCTCTGGGCTCGCGCGCGGTCGATTGAGCTTGCTTCTAGACGTCCGTTGCCGTTGCCGTTGGCGTTGCCGTCGACGGCGGCACCCAGCGAGGGGTAGATCTCGAATACCTGGTCGAGTGCCGTGATCTGGAAGATTCTCAGCACGGCGGGGTTCGACAGGACCAGCGCCAGTCTTCGGTTCGAGCGCCCGAGGCGTTTCCTGGTCGCGATCAGGGCCGCGAGCCCCGTGGAATCGAGAAAGGTGCAGCCCGTCAGGTCGACGATCAGCGCGCCCGTCAGGTCCTCGCCCCCGCCGAGCAGCGCCTGCTTGAGCTCCTGCACAGTCGCGAGGTCGACCTCTCCCATAACGCGGACGACAGCTGTTCCGTTGTCGAGCTGCTCGCTCGTGGCGACGAACATCCGGCTGGCTCCGCCCATGCCGCGGCGAGCAAGTCGCCTCTAGACCGTTCGAACTGGCCGGCCCCGCACCGTTCGCACTGGCCGCCGCCTGGGCCCCGGCGGAACCGTTCGAGGAGCCCCCCGTACCGGGTGAGCTAACGCGCGCTGCCATGTCTGACCTCCTGCGGCTCGGGTCTACAGCCGACCGCACGGACTGGAGCCGGGAATGCATTCGACCGAACGCTGAGGTCGAGGGAGCCAGGACCGCGACGCTGGAGTCCAAGCGCAGGTGACTGTACCACTCCTTCGGGCTGTGACAGGGAACGCTGGGCCGACACCGCGTGGTCGGCGCACGGGACGCTCGGATCGACATCCGTTCCACCACTCCCGAACCAGCTTCCGGCCTAGGCACCACCCCCCGCGTCGGCCGCGATCCCGGCAGCCGGTCGGATTCGGGGCGCGTGCTCGTGGATCGCAGGGTGGGCTGCGGTGACACCGTTCACGCGGCCCACACGCGTCTCCTGCTCGCGCTCGCGGTCGCCTGCCGGGCGACGCCCGGCCTCTGTGTTTCTCGAACCCCACGAGCGTGTGCCCGTCTCCGTTCCTCACCTCGAAGCGGTCGACGAGCGCCGCGATGATCTGCATGCCGCGGCCGGACGTCGCCTCCAGCGGGGCGGGCTCGAGGGCGCTGTCGAAGCTCCCGAGGTCGCAGACTTCCACCCTCAGACCGCGCGGGCACGGCTCGGTTGCAAACAGGACGCAGTCGTTCGGCCAGGGCTTGCCGTGCTGAATGGCGTTGCTGACCGCCTCGGTCGAGGCGAGCATCAGATCCCACACAAGGTCGCCCTCGAGACCGGCCTCGGCGGCCGCCTCGCGAACGATGGAACGCGCGGCCTGGGCGCTGGCGGGCGTGGCCGGCAGCCATGTCTCCCGCTTCATCCCGCACCTCCCGACCGCTGGGGCTCTCCCTGTCATCGGGTCCCTCCTCCGTTGCGACTGGAGGCAGGTCGCTGAGACCTCCCGCGCCTCCCGGACGAGCCGTTGCCGACCCGCTCGCCGCCGTTACCCGACGCGGTTGCGCCGGAGCGTGGCCGGCGGTAGCCGGTCGCCGCCTGCACCGCCGAGGGTCGCCACTTCGCCCCCCCACGAAGCGTTGGCACATTCTCCGCGTTCAGCCGATCGGCTATCGCCTGGAGGGTCATCCCGCTCGCGCGCATTGCCCGTATGCGCTCCTTCAACGCCGGGACCTCATCTCCCGCCGGGCGGCCGCTGCCACTCGCCCTCTCGGTCGGTCGTTGCTCGGGCAAGGGGCCAGGGTGGCCGGTTCCCGCCGGCGGACGCCGTTGCCCGTCGGAGGCACAGAACGACACCAGCTTGTCGGCGGCCTCACCGCCGCTCTTCGTGCCCGTATCCAGCCCGTCGTCGACCGCTACGAGCCGCGCCTCCCGCCGCCGAAGCCACCCGACGATGTAGCCGACCTCCGGGGCCGAGCGGCTCAACCGCCCCAGTTCCGCGACGACCAGACACGACGCCTCTCCCGTTGCGAGTCGCCGGAGCGCGTACTGCATTCCAGGACGCTCCGGCACCGTGTCGTTGACCTGCTCGAGGTCCCGGATGACGTCCTCCAGCACCAGGCCACGCTGACGGCAGACCGTATCGATCGCGGCCGTCTGGTCTCGGAGCTCCTGCCCATCCACCGCTTCGCGCTCACGGACGCTCACATAGCCGATCGCAGCGGGGCCGCGGCGCCGCCGGCCCGGCCCTGTGCTCGACGGCGCCGTTGACGCAGCGCTGGGCTTCGCCGCCTTCCTGCCGCCATTCGGCATGGGCCCGGGCCTCACCGGGCCGCCCGACACGCCGCTTGCCTCCGGCGTGCGAGGCCTTCCCTTGAGCCGGCCCGCAAGCAGGCCGCCAATCGCCGCGAGGGCGAGCGCCAGCACCGCCAACGGCACGGGAGACGTCGACTCTGCTCCGTCCGTCCCCTTGGTGCGATCGTCGGCAGCCGTAGGGATTCGGGTCCGGCCCTGCTCTTGTCCTCCGGCCGGTGTGCTGCCGTCAGCTCGACCGGACTGGTCATCCGCGCCGGAAGCCTCGGCCCGGATCGCCGGACGCCGGCCTCGCTGGCGGGGCTCGTTGCCGCTACGCGTGTCGCTTGCACGACGGGCCGGCTGGTCGCTGTCGGCGCGCGCGAGAGCCGCCGCCGTCGCAGGCGACAACACCCCGCTGGCAGGTTGTCCGGCCGTGCGCTGGAAGCGCTCGATGGCACCCTGCGTACGGGGGCCGTACAGGCCGTCAACCGGTCCCGGCCGCTGGCCGAGAGCACGGAGCCCGCGCTGGATGGCACGCACCTGCGGCGACCCTCCGGGTTGTCCGTAGCCGGCGCCCGGGGCGAGCCGCGGCGTCTTGGCGTTCAGCACGCGACGGGTCTGCGGTCCGACGATTCCGTCGACCGCGAGCCCTCTGTCGCGCTGGAGGCGCTCGACCGCCGCCTCCGTCAGCGGGCCGTAGAGGCCGTCAACCGGTCCCGGCCGCTGGCCGCGGGCCCGCAGACTGCGCTGCAGCGCCCGCACACGCGGCTCGCCCTGCGGCTGTCCGTAGCCCGCTCCGCGAGCGAGCAGTGCGCTCGCGCGGTCTGCGGCTCCCGCGGTGGAGCCGCTGGGATCGGCGGCGATGCTCACGGCCGGCACGCAGAGCACGGCAAGGCAAGCCATAACGCTCGCCGCCGATGCCCGCGTGACACCTATGCAATGTCTCCTGTTCATCGTCCTACTCCTGAATCGAACGGTGCACCCGGGCGCCCACGGCACCCGAGTCGGACGGGCTGGCCTGGGAGGCCTTAGCCGGGCCGTTCGTTCAGGGAGACGATCGTCACCGAACGCCAGAGAACCGGAACCAGTTCCAACCGGCCCCAGAGTCCACCGGCGAACGCGGCACGGGAAATCACGAGCGCATAAAGGGCGGCGGATCCGCCGCCGGAGGAGCCGCCTCCCGCTGCTCCGGACGGCGCACCCCCGGTCATCGGAGGCGGCTCGGGAGACGGAGCCGGTGACGGATCGTCGGGGGCCGGGACGGAATCCGGCCGCGAGGGCGACGCGGCCGCAGCCGGCGCCTGACCTTCCTCCGCCAACATAGCCATCGCGACTCTCACCCCGGCCAGATCGTCCATCAGCTTGAGCGCCTCGCGGAACACCGCCTCAGCTGGCGTCTCGGCCCGGGCTGGGGAGTCGGCAACCGGCCCGGTGAGCCCGCCGGCGGGCGTGAGCGGCTCCGGTGGGAGCTCGGGAGCCGGCGCGGATGTGGGCTCTGGGGTCGGGCCTAATGCGGGCGCGGGCGTGGGCTCGGGGGTCGGCGCCGGCGTGTCCGGGGTCGGCGCAGGCGTGGGCTCCGGGGTCGGCGCAGGTGCGGGCTCGGGAGCCGGCGCAGGTGTGGGCGCCGGGGTCGGCGCAGGCGTCGGCGCAGGCGTGGGCTCCGGGGTCGGCGCAGGTGCGGGCTCGGGAGCCGGCGCAGGCGTGGGCTCCGGGGTCGGGGCCGGCGTCGGTGCAGGCGTCGGCGCGGGCGTGGGCTCGGGTGTCGGCGCCGGCGTGGGCTCGGGTGTCGGCGCCGGTGCGGGCTCGGGGGTCGGCGCCGGTGCGGGCTCGGGGGTCGGCTCGGGTGTCGGGGCCGGTGCGGGCTCGGGGATCGGGGCCGGTGCGGGCTCGGGTGCCGGGGCCGGTGCGGGCTCGGGGGTCGGGGCCGGTGCGGGCTCGGGTGTCGGCTCGGGTGCCGGGGCCGGTGCGGGCTCGGGGATCGGGGCCGGTGCGGGCTCGGGGGTCGGGGCCGGTGCGGGCTCGGGTGCCGGGGCCGGTGCGGGCTCGGGTGTCGGCTCGGGGGTCGGGGCCGGTGCGGGCTCGGGGGTCGGGGCCGGTGCGGGCTCGGGTGTCGGGGCCGGTGCGGGCTCGGGTGTCGGCTCGGGGATCGGGGCCGGTGCGGGCTCGGGTGTCGGGGCCGGTGCGGGCTCGGGCGTCGGCTCGGGGGTCGGCGCCGGTGCGGGCTCGGGTGTCGGCTCCGGTGTCGGGCTCGGGTGTCGGCTCGGGGATCGGGGCCGGTGCGGGCTCGGGTGTCGGCTCTGGGATCGGGGCCGGTGCGGGCTCGGGGGTCGGGGCCGGTGCGGGCTCGGGGGTCGGCTCGGGTGTGGGCTCGGGGATCGGCGCCGGTGCGGGCTCGGGTGTCGGCTCGGGGATCGGGGCCGGTGCGGGCTCGGGCGTCGGCTCGGGTGTCGGCTCGGGTGTCGGCTCGGGTGTCGGCGCCGGTGCGGGCTCGGGTGTCGGCTCGGGATCGGCGCCGGTGCGGGCTCGGGTGTCGGCTCGGGGATCGGGGCCGGTGCGGGCTCGGGTGTCGGCTCTGGGATCGGCTCGGGTGTGGGCTCGGGGATCGGGGCCGGTGCGGGCTCGGGTGTCGGCTCGGGGGTCGGCGCCGGTGCGGGCTCGGGTGTCGGCTCGGGGATCGGGGCCGGTGCGGGCTCGGGGGTCGGCGCCGGTGCGGGCTCGGGGGTCGGCGCCGGTGCAGGCTCGGGGTCGGCGCCGGTGCGGGCTCGGGGCTCGGCGCCGGTGCGGGCTCGGGGCTCGGCGCCGGTGCGGGCTCGGGGCTCGGCGCCGGTGCGGGCTCGGGGGTCGGCTCGGGTGCGGCTCGGGCTCGGCGCCGGTGCGGGCTCGGGTGTCGGCTCGGGTGCGGGCTCGGGGCTCGGCTCGGGTGCGGGCTCGGGTGTCGGCTCGGGTATGGGCTCGGGGGTCGGCGCCGGTGCGGGCTCGGGTGTCGGCTCTGGGTCGGGGCCGGTGCGGGCTCGGGGATCGGCGCCGGTGCGGGCTCGGGGGTCGGCGCCGGTGCGGGCTCGGGTGTCGGCTCGTGGGCTCGGGGCCGGTGCGGGCTCGGGGGTCGGCGCCGGTGCGGGCTCGGGGCTCGGCGCCGGTGCGGGCTCGGGGGTCGGCGCCGGTGCGGGCTCGGGGGTCGGCGCCGGTGCGGGCTCGGGGGTCGGCGCCGGTGCGGGCTCGGGTGTCGGCTCGGGGATCGGGGCCGGTGCCGGCTCGGGTGTCGGCTCGGGGATCGGGGCCGGTGCGGGCTCGGGTGTCGGCTCGGGTATGGGCTCGGGGATCGGCGCCGGTGCGGGCTCGGGTGTGGGCTCGGGGATCGGCGCCGGTGCGGGCTCGGGCGTGGGCTCGGGTGTCGGCGCCGGTGTGGGCTCGGGGCTCGGCGCCGGTGCGGGCTCGGGGCTCGGCTCGGGGATCGGGGCCGGTCCGGGCTCGGGTGTCGGCTCGGGGCGGTCGGGCTGCCGGTGTGGGCTCGGGGGTCGGCGCCGGTGCGGGCTCGGGGGTCGGGGCCGGTGCGGGCTCGGGGGTCGGCTCGGGGGTCGGCTCCGGCGTCGGGGCCGGCGACGTCGGCTGCTCAGCGGACGGTTCAGGCGTAGGGGTGGGGACCTCGGGAGTGGGCGGCTCCTGGGGAGCGGGAAGCTCCGGGTCTGTAACCGGTGCTGAGCCCTCCGAGGGAGTTGCCGCGTCAACCCCGGGTTCCGTCCCGCTAGGGCCTACCTGCGCGGACGCGGGCGGAACCAGCAGCGCAAAGGCAATAACAGTGGTGATCAGCGCAACTAGAGGCATGCGGCTGCCGCGGCCGATCGCGACGCCGCTCGTACTGCCTTCGCTCACACGCGTCCTCTCCGCACTGTTCTCGGCACCTGCCGACGACGGCACTACCCAAGCTATGCTCGAAGCATCAGGCCCGGGGTCAGGCGCGCATCGTGGATTCCCGCAAATTGCGGGAACTTGCCGTTCCGCATGTATGCGTATACGCAATTCTTGTGCTAGGAGCAGCCGCGGACGACCGCGCGGCCTATGACAAACGGCCCCCTTGGCATGTCGGCGTCGCGTGGCCGGACCGTTCCTAGCGCCACTTCACCCCACGCCATCCGCAACGGAGCCGCGGGAAGAGGCGATGGCAGCCCTGGTCGCCCTGATCCGTCCCGGCGGCGTGATCGTCACCACCGCGACGACCGCGCAGGAGGACTCCGCGCGCGATGTGCGAGCGCTCAGCCTGCGCAGCGATGCCGATCAGCTCGCCGCGCTCGTCGCCAAGGTCGACGCCGGTGAGCTGCGCGTCGACGTGAGCGGCCGCTACCCGCTGTCCGACCTCGCCGAGGTTCAAGACCAAGGGGCGGCCGGCCAGGTCCGCGGCAAGGTCCTCGTCACGCCCGCGGCCTGAGCCCGAGCTCGACGAAAAGACATTGCGTCACTCGCTGCTGCGGAGCAGGTCGGCCGCCAGCTCGGGTAACGGCCGACATTCGCTGGTCGCGGCGAAGCCGGCATCGAGCGCCTAATCCAGGGATTATAGAATGTTGTTTCTAGAATGGCTTCGTCCGAAGACCCTGCCAAGCAGGCCCGGGAGACCGTCTCGCGGCTGCACGCTGTGCAGCGCGACTTCTATGCGGGCGGCGCCGACCATCGGCTGCGCGAACTGCTGGCCGAGGACATCGTCTGGTCTGTCCCAGGACGTAACAGGATCGCGGGGCGTTACGAGGGAATCGAGCAGGTGATGGCCTATTTCGGACGACGACGCGAGATCGCTTCGCGGACCTTCGTGATGCGTGCGAGCGAAATCCTCGTAGGGGAAGGCGAGCATGTCGCCGCTCTGACCGAGGGCCGTGCGACCCTCGGGGGCGTCGAGCGGCAGTGGTGGACCGTAGGCCTTTACCGCATCCGAGACGGACTCATCGCCGCATGCTGGCTGCTTCCGCTCGACATCGATGAATTCGACCGAATCTGGCGGTAGCTGGAATGTCGGTCCGCCGCACCCTCCCGTACGTCGATCCCCGTGCACCTCGCGGCCGGCTCCACCGAGCGTTTGTCAAGTTGGCGAGCGCACGATTCGATGCGCTGGCTTTCGAGGACCGGCGTGTGGAGGAACACCGTGTGGAGGATTGATCCTCACCTCCTGCGACTGACCGGCGGGCGCATCAGCACGGGTCTCCTGCTCCCCACCGCGCTCCTGGAGACCCGCGGCGCACGCACGGGCCGCCCGAGACGCAACGCGGTCATCTACTTCCACGACGGCGACAGGGTGACGGTCATCCCCTCACAGGCCGGCCGTCCGGAGAATCCGGCCTGGTTCTACAACGCCTGCTCCAATCCCGATGTCCTCCTCGGCGGACAGCCATTCCGGGTCGAGGTCGTCGATGACGAGGCGGCCCGCACCCGGCTCTGGGAGCTCGCCGACCGCGTCCTCCCAGCGTTCGCCGGTTACCGCGAGACCGCAGCGCGCTCCGGTCGCACCATCCCCATCCTCCAGCTCATCCGTCGCTGACCGAAAACTTGCCGGGAGACGGCGATTAGGAAGTGGCGGTCACGGCGGCGCGGTCGCCAGAGACCGTGCCTCGCAGGAACGGCTCGACGAGTCGCCCGACCGCCTCAGGGTCATCGGCGAACGGCCAGTGGCCGCTGTCCTCGAGGATCGCGATCTCGGCGCTGGGGAACGCCTCGAGTTGCCTGGCAGCCATCGCCACCGGGATGTACGGGTCGTGTGCTCCCCAGACCACAAGCGCGGGCCGGTCCAGACGCCGCAAAGTGTCCGCATGCCGCCTACCCACTGCGCTCGGGTCGTCGACCGACCGGTACAGGCGGAGGATGGCGCGGCTGGTTCCGCGGTCCATGTCGTCGTACATCCTGTCCACGAAGGCGCGCGGGAGTCCGCGCGGGTTCCCGTGGCGCAGGGACGTTCGCAATCCGCTGCGGGTTGCCGTGGCCTGGAAGGCCTCGCCGGCGAGGCGGGTGCGCCATATGCGCGCTAGGTAGTGCCACCGGTAGTCGAGCAGCGCGCCTGTGTTGATCAGCACCGCGCTCGCCAGCCGCTCGGGGTTGCGCACTGCCCACTCGAGTCCCCATGGTCCGCCGAAGTCGTGGAGGACGAGATGGGCGCGCTGCACCGCGAGCTCCTCGAGGGCCGACTCGAGGAAGCGTGCATAGCCCTCGACGGTGTAGGTGAAGTCATCCGGCTTGTCGGCGCGGCCGAAGCCGGGCATATCCAACGCGAGCGCGCGCGAGAACGGCGCGACGCGCGACAGCAGGTCGTCCCAATCGCGTCGCGAGCCGGGATTGCCGTGGACGAAGACGACAGCGTCGGCAGAATCGACAGGGCCGGCTGACGAAATCGGGCACGCTCAGCCCGTCGACGACGATGCGGGTCCCAGCGACTCGTGCCGGGAGCGGCGGACCATCGACATGCGCGCCGGCCGGTCGTTGGGCCCCTGGGGCTTTCCGACGCGTGACGTTGACTCGAATCGCTCGGCCGACGAGTCCTGCGAACTCGGTGTCGGTCGGACCGATCGACCGCGCGCTCAAGGCATGGAAACCCGCGTGCAGCGCTTCGTCCTTGGCCGCCGCCGAGTACAGCAGCCGCTCAAGCGCACTGAACCGGCGCCCGGTGGAGTAATCGGACGTGAGCAGGAAGTGCCCGAGGAGCTCGCGCCGGTGACGTTTGCGATAGCGCTCGATCGCGGCATCGACACGTGCGTCCGACGCATCGCCGCCCAGCGCCTCCGCGAGCTCCTCGGCCAGCCATTCGCCCGACTGGAAGGCCCACCCGCAACCGACGCCCCATGCCGGATCGGCCGCGATAGCCGCGTCGCCCACGAAGGCGAGTCCAGGACGACCGGCCGGCCGCATTGTGCTCGGCATCTCGAGCTTCCCGAGAATCTTCGATATCCGCTGCCCCTTCGAAAGATCTGGCGCACCGGGCAGCCCTCGGAAGTAGTTCTCAAAGTTCGGCTCGATGTCCCGCTTGAACCACGACATGCGGTCCCTCGTCTGGAAGCTCGCCATCAGCGTGATGCCGTCATCCTGCGGGAAGGCGTACGCGATGTCGGGATCGAGTAACCAGAGGAGCGTCCGGTCGCCCGACACGAGCGGCAGGTCGCGGTAATACGCGAAGTAGCCGAAGCGGTCGTGTGGCTTCACGCGGGCCCGTACTCCGGCCATCCGGGCGATCTCGGAGCCACGCCCGTCCGCCCCGACGATCACGCGAGCTATGACCTCCCGCTCGTGCCGCTCGCGATCGACCACGCGAACACCTGTGGGCCGTCCATTGGATCTCACGAGCTCGGTGGCCCTCTGCCCCAGCATCAGCTCCACGCCGGGGGTCTCGACCGCGAGCTCTCGCAGCATCGGATCGAGCCTTAGACGCCGAATGTCATAGCCATACCGCGGATGCCGATAGCCGTCTCCGGGCCGCGGACGGATCCAGCCATACCGCGTCCAAACGTCTAGGCCGTTGCGGACTCCGCCCGCGGCCTCAATCCGCTCCGCGAGCCCGAGTCGCTCGATCGTCGGCGTCGCACTCGGCTGGATGAAGTGCGTGCACATCGTCTTGTACGACGCCGCGTCGGTTTGCCGCTCGAGCAGCGCGACCCGCGCCCCGGCGCGCCCAAGCAACATCGCCGCCGTGCAGCCCGCAATGCTCGCCCCCACAACTACCACGTCGTAGTCGTGCTTCGATTGCGACCGCGGATCCTTTTTCTGCCAGCCGTCGGCACTCACGAGTCCGTCGTCAAGGTAAGCCACATGGGCCACAGGTGCAATCCGATAGCTCGAAGAGGTATTCCTCGCGTCAAGCCGCGAGGCGGGGTCAACCCGCCTAACCCGATAGGTTCGCCCCTCTCACGAATGGGGGGCATCCATGTCGCGCAGGCTCGTTGCTGTAGTCGTCGTCGCATTGATCTGGTCGGGGCTCACGGCCGGTTCTGCCCTCGGGGCGGATGGCGGCGCGATCCGCCAGTTCGGACCAGGCGCGCCGGGAATCGGCGACCCGTACTTCCCGCTCGCCGGAAACGGCGGTTACGACGCCAAGCACTACGACCTGGATGTGCGCTACGAGCCCTCCACCGACGAGCTGAGCGGCGTCGAGACGATCCGCGCGAGGGCCACGCAGAACCTCTCGAGCTTCAACCTCGACCTCGTCGGCCTGAACGTCCGCTACATCGCGGTGAACGGGCGCCGGGCCGGTTGGAGCCGCGAGGGGGACGAGCTGACCGTCACCCCGCGCCGGAAGCTGGTCCAAGCATCAGCGCTTCAGCGTCTTCGTCGTCTATGACGGGGTGCCCGAGCCCATCGGCGACGCCGAGATCGGCCTCTCGGGCTTTATCCACACCGACGACGGCACGGTCGTAGCCGGCCAGCCGGACGTGGCGGCTACCTGGTACCCCGTGAACGACCACCCCGCCGACAAGGCCTCGTACCGCTTCCGTATCAACGTGCCTCAGGGCCTAGAGGCGATCGCGAACGGGGAGCTCCGCAGCAACCGCACCTCGCGCGGACGGACCACATGGATCTGGGACGCCGATGAGCCGATGGCGTCCTACCTGACCACGGCGACGATCGGCGAGTTCGACGTGGATGCCTACCGCCGGGACGGCATCCGTTACTGGGACGCGATCGATCCCGACCTGCTCACACCGCCGGCGCCGCGCACCGGCGAGCAGTTCGCGATCTCGCAGAAGGGCGAACCGGCGTTCAAGCGGCTCGCCCGCACCATCAGCGTGCCGGCCGGCGGCGCACAGCTCTCCTTCTGGGTCACCCGGGACACCGAAGCGAACTGGGACTTCCTGTTCGTCGAGGCTCACCCGGTCGGCTCCGATGACTGGACGACGCTGCCTGACCTCAACGGGCACACCAGCGACGACACCGGCCTGGTGTGCCCGTACTGGCTCGGGCTGCACCCCTTCCTCGCCCACTATCAGACCGACAACGGCGACGGCACCTGCTCGCCGACCGGAACGTCGGGCGAGTGGTGGGCCGCCAGCGGCTCCAGCGGGGGCTACGAGCAGTGGGCCGTGGATCTGTCCGCGTACGCGGGCTCGGACGTCGAGGTCTCGATCAGCTACGCGAGCGACGACCTGTTCCAGCTGCCGGGCGTCGTCGTCGACGACGTCGTTGTGTCCAACGGGCCCGGCTCGACCTCGTTCGAAGCCGACGGCGACACGATGGATGGGTGGACCGTCCCCGGCGCTCCCGCGGGCAGTGAGCCCAACCCGAACGACTGGATCGTCGGCACGGTAGACGACGTCCCGCCGACCACGGGCGAGATCGCCGCCGGCTCGCTCGCGCGACAGCCGGAGATCATCGCCTTCCTCTCCGAGTCCTTCGGTCCCTACCCGTTCTCGGCCGCCGGCGGCATCGTCGACGACGCCGACGGACTGGGCTTCGCGCTGGAGAACCAGACGCGGCCGGTGTACTCGAAGACGTTCTTCAACAGCCCCGAGTCGGGTGACGCTGTCGTCGTGCACGAGCTCGCGCACCAGTGGTTCGGCGACAGCCTGGCACTCGAGCGCTGGCAGCACATCTGGCTCAACGAGGGCTTCGCCACCTACGCGGAATGGCTCTGGAGCGAGCGCGAGGGTCTGGGCACGGCGCAGGAGATCTTCGACTCCCTGGCCGGCATCCCCGCCGACGACCCGTTCTGGGCGCTCACGATCGGCGATCCGGGGCCGGACCTGCTGTTCGATGGCGCCGTTTACGACCGCGGCGCGATGACGCTACACGCCCTGCGGCTCGAGGTCGGCGACGACGCCTTCTTCCGCATCCTCCGCCGCTGGGCGCAGTCGCGGGCCGGCGGCAACGTCACGACGCCGCAGTTCATCCGCCTCGCCGAGCGAATCTCGGGGCAGGACCTCGGCGCCCTGTTCGAGACCTGGCTGTTCACGGCCGCGAAGCCGGAGGGCATCGAGCCGGCCAGCATGCTGTCACGGACGCTCGCGGCCGCGCCGGATGGACTGAGGACGTCGCTCGGCACGAGGAGATCGCTCGGCACGAAGCGTTAGAAGCGGCGATGACTCGGCCGCACTCGCGCTCATGCGACCCTGCGCCGAGAGCTTGGCGGACTACCGCAACCACGCGAAAGGGGAAGCGGAGTCAGTGCGCTGCATCCCGAACGGACGTGGCGGATTCTTACTCATCCACCCTCCAGAGTCAGCCTGAGCGGGCTGTGGTCGCTCGACTGCCACGGTCGGCAACCTCGCACGACGCAACGCTCGGAGTGAGGTCTTGGCTCACGAAGACGTGGTCGTTCTGGTAGGCGTACTTGGTTCGACCCCAGAATGTCCGCTGCTCCTCGCCGTAGGCCTCGCGCATGCAATCGACGAAGCCCCGGGCTGGAACGCCATCGAGGAACTCGGTGCGGTGCGTCGTCCCGTCGGGCCGCTGGAGCCGGCCCCATCGTTATGGCCCGCTGGTCAGCGGCGGCGCACAAAGGTGAGCCCGTCGGCTACGAGGACCATCACGCTGTCGACGCGCTCGTCGGCCGTCACGCGTTTGTTGAGCTCGGCGATGACACGGTCACGCTCGTCCTGCGGGTTTGTGACCCGGCCGCGGAGCAGGACGTTGTCGATCAGGAGCAGCCCTCCCGGCAGCAGGCGCGGGACGAGCTCTTCGTAGTAGTCGGGGTAGCCGGTCTTGTCCGCGTCGAGAAAGACGTAGTCGAAGGTCGGCTCGGCGGACATAGCGCGCAGCGACTCCAGGGCGGGTCCGACAATGATCTCCACCGCGTCCGCGACGCTGGCGTCCTCGAGATTGCGGCGCGCGACCGCGGCGTACTTCTCCTCGAGCTCCAGACATGTCAGCCGGCCACCGTCCGCTAGCCCGCGCGCGATCGAGATCGCTCCATAGCCCGTGAAGGTCCCAACTTCAAGCGCCTGACGGGCGCCGACCAACCGGGCGAGCATCGTCAAGAGCGCCGCCTCGTCGGGAGTGGTCGCCATCTCAGCACGAGGCATTTCCGCGGTCTCGCGGGCCACGCGCTCGAGAACCGCGTCCGCTCGGGAATGGCGGACGAGGTAGTCAGCTACCTCTTGAGTGATCTGGGTCTTGACGAGCGCCATCGCGGACGCAGGAGCATACGTGGCCGAACGGGCCCATCCCGGGCCGATCTACACTCGCCGCTCGTCAAGCGATGGGCACCGGCCGGGACTACTGCCTCGCGCGACGAGCACGCTTGGGGCTACGGCCATGCCTCGATCTGGAGGCCGCCTCGGCGCAGGTGCACCGACAGGTAACGAACCCCATTGTCGCCAGCGCGAAGCGATCGGGACTTGCCCTTCTCGATCAGGAGCATGCTCCCGGCTCCGAGGGCATGTTCGTGCCCTTCGACCCAGGCCACACCGCCCCCTTCAAGCACGATCAGCAAAACGTCGCCTTCGGTGTTCGTGTGTTCGATTAGCTCGTGGCCGGGGGGCCAGACCAAGAGCGTCGCATTCAGGTCGCTGCCCGCCATTCCCCACACCGGACCGGTCCCATTCAGCCGCAGAAGGTCCACAACCACCTCGCCGCTTCGATCGGCGGTCATCGCCCGCCGACACTACCCCGGGCACGGCTGCTCCTTGCGCGACGAGCGGCGTCCCTCGCATAGTCGTCAGAGCCGGAGCGATGCGCTGACGCAGCGTCACCTCCACGCCGCTCACCTCCCCCGAGCCGTGTGGTCAAGCGCCGCGTTGGCGCGATCGCCGTTCTCGAATCGCCTCCTCGACGGTGAAGCGCTAGAAGATCGCGAGCGCGCGGCTCGGAGCGGGGCCCCGGGAGACGCGGGCAGGAAGCGATGGGCACCGAAAGGAACCGAGATGGCTGACGATGTCCAGGTCGCGAACCGCCGGCTCGACGCGAGCGGGAACGAGGCGCTGATCGGCATGGCCCGCCTGGGCGCGGATGCGTTCGGATACACGGACCTGCGGATCGACCGCGGCCTCGCCCAGCTCCGGCGCCTGCGGGTCTCACAGCCCAACAACTGCACCTACCGCCTCAACCTGCACTACCAGTCGGCGCGCGAGGCCGGCATCCCCCGGGCCAAGATCGACACCCTGACGGCGTGGTGGGAGACCGAGCTTCACTCCGCGGCCGAGCAGGCAGCGCTCCGCTACACCGAGGCGCTCACCCGCGCCGCCGGCGCCGCGCGGGTGCGAGAAGGCGGCCATCACCGAAGCGCCCGGCGGTCGGTCACCGTCCGCGGAATTCGAAGTGCATGGGGTCGGGCACCGTCGGGAAGTCCCCGCCCCAGGAGAAGCCGTGGTGCTCCATTGCCCGGACGAGGCGCGGGTCCTGGTTCGACTCGCCGCCGACCGGGTTCGATGCCGCGTTGAGGTCGACCGCGAGGCCCCAGGCGTGGAGGGACAGCGTTCCGCTCGGCTGGATCCGGCGTGGCGCGTAGCAGCCGGCGTACTCGACCGCGTCCACGAGGTGGTCGAGACCGCGGCGCCGGAGCTCCGCCATCGCTGATCTCAGAGCGGGAATCATCCGGCGGTGGCAGGTCACGGCGCCGAGCAGCGGCACCCGGCGGGTGACGATGTGACGGCGGAGGAAACCGGGGTCCAACCTGACCCAGTCTTGGCCGTAGGGAAGGCCAACCGCGGGCTCGCCGAAGCGCGCCTTCAGCTCTGCCGGTCGCGCGGGACCATCCTGAGCCTCGCCGGCGTCGTCGCCGTCAAAAAGCAGGCGCGCCCGGGTTGGCTCACCGTCGCTGGCGACCCGCTCGAGCCGCCGCTCGCCGAGGTCGGACGCGGGCCTGAGCAGCGCCAGAACGCTCCGCGGACGCGCCTGCACACGCCGGTCGCGCAGGTGCGCGAGCAGCTCGGCGGAGTGCGCGACCTCGTCCGGTACGACGCCGCGAACTCTGAGGCGGCCGCCTGCGGCGAGTACGAGCGTCGCTCCCCCGCCGACACCCCGCAGCCGCGCAGCGGTCGCTGAGAGCAGCACCTCGCCACGCCGTAGGCGTGCGACCGGCGCCCGCTCGGCCTCGGGGAGCGCCACCGCCCAGGCGTGCGGCTCGACCGCGGCGACGTCGAGCGCGAGCGCGAATCCGTCGCGCACCCGCTGTACGAGCCGGCCGTCGCGGGCGCGGACCTCGCTTACGAGCGCGGTGCCTCGGCCGACGAGCGCTGTCCGGCGGACACCCCGCAGCCGGGCCAGGCGGCGCGCGGCTGCCCGCAGATCGTCGGGTCCCCGCACGAGCGCGGCGCGCGGCGGCCGAGCCGTCGCCACGGGTGGTTCCGGATCGGGCGGCGTCGCCACGCGGCGGCCCGGTGATCCTCGATCCTCGCCTTGCGCAGCGAGGGCGACGGCCACGAGCGCGAGGACGACCAGCGCGGGCAGCCCGAAGCGCAGCATGCGTCGGAGTGTGGCGGACGAATCCTCAATCCGAGCGGGGGTGGGCCCGGTCTGCGCCGCTCTCCGCTTAGGCGGGCGTCGCCTCTGCGCGCAGACGCGCCGCGTCGCGGCCCGGTGGAAGGCCGAACTTGCGACGGTATTCGCGATTGAACTGCGAAGCGCTGTCGTATCCCACGCGGTAGCCGATCGTCGCGACGTCGTCGACGCCGGTCATCAGCATGAGGCGCGAGCGCTGGAGCCGGATCTGCTTTTGGAACTGGATCGGGCTGAAGCCGGTCACGGCCTGGAAGTTGCGATGGAACGCGGATGTGCTCATCCCGCACGATCGGGCCAGGTCGTCGACGCGGAAGGGCTCGCTGTAGCGCGCGGTGATCCGACGAACCGCCCGGCTGACGAGAGTGAGGCCGCTGTCGGCCAAGCCGAGCTGGCGCACGATCTCGCCAACCGGTCCGGTGATAAGCCGCCACAGGATCTCGTGCTTGATCATCGGCGCAAGGACGCCCCGATCACGTGGGCGATCGTCTCTCTTCAAGCGAACCAGAGGCCGGATACCCAGCGGTCTATTCGAGGATTCGCTTTAGGTCGGCGAAGTTCGAGTCGACGCCTCGCTTCACGGCGCGCGACGCTAGGGGGCCGAGCGCGCCGACAAGACCGCCAAGCTCCACCTCGGCGGCGAGCCCTACGAGCGTCGTGCCCCCCTCGTCCGTGAACCGGTACCGGTAGACGAACGGCGTGGGCCCCGAGGTCGTCCGGATGTCGAACTCCGTGGGCCTCCGCAAGCCCAGGACCTCGAGATCGTTCTCCGCCCGACCACCGGGGAGCTCCCGCACCATCGAGTAGGTCGCGCCGTCGCCATCGGTCCGGGGCGAGGTCTGCCGGACCGCTTGGACGGCCGAGTTCCAGCCCGGGAAGTTCCGCGGATCCGACACGTAGTCGAAGACCTCATCCACGGGCCGCTCGATCCTGACGCTGGTTTCGAAGTTCACGACCCACCTCCTTGCGCGCGTGTCGCTTCCCGAGCGTCCGACCCTAGCCGACCCAGGTCGCGGCTTCCGGTTCGTGCAACTACACATCGCTCCCGCATAAGCTCGTCCGCGAGAACGGCGAGCGTGCCGCGCGGCACGCCATGCAATTCGTGCAATTCGCGCGCACAGGAGTAGCGACGCCTCGCCACGGCCTGTGCGCGCGAATGCTGTTTGCTCGTCCGTGCGCGGGAGCGCCGCTCACCTCTCGCGGCGTTCATGTGGCTTCTATATGCAGGGAGAGCTAGTCCTCGACCGAAGAGAACTCCGAGCCGGTTTCCGCAAGCGCCGACGCCAGCCGAGCCAGTCATATTGACGGCAAATCAGTTGGGAGCCGCCCGTGTACAACCGCAGCGCGATGACGCTACACGCCCTGCGGCTGGAGGTCGGCGACGAGGCCTTCTTCGGCATCCTCCGCCGCTGGGCCCAGTCGCGGGCCGGCGACAACGTGACGACGCCGCAGTTCATCCGCCTGGCCGAGCGAATCTCGGGGCAGGACCTCGGTGCCCTGTTCGAGACCTGGCTGTTCACGGCCGCGAAGCCGGAGGGCATCGAGCCGGCGAGCACGCTCTCCAGGGCGCTCGCGGGGGCGCCCGATGACCTGAGGAGGTCGCTCGGCGTGAAGAGGTAGAAGCGGCCATGACTCGGCTCACTCGCACTCGGCGGGCCCTCAGGGCCGGGGGCTGACAGCCTCAGACGTCCCCCAGGTGCAGCCGCGGTGTCAATCCTTGACACTGTGTCGCGCAAAGGAGTAGCTTCGCCGCCACGGTGGTTAGCTCGCCTTGGCGGCAGCGCTGTGTGGGCCAGCGTCGCTGCAGCACTCATGGTGGCGCTGTGGCTAACGCTCGCGGCGCCAGCCGCGCACGCCGACCGTGCGTTCGGACTGCGCAAGTCATTCAACGTCCACGGCGACGTCACCGGCACGGGCAACACGCTGCTGACCTGCCTCGACGGCGACAATCTTTGTCCCGCCGCCCGGCAGGGCACCGCCGGAACTCTGGGCGACAACAACAACAACAGCCGGCCGATGAGGTACGTCGACATCGACGGCGACGCCGGCACGTTCAATTCCAGCTCCGCCCTCCTTCCGCTGCCCGCCGGGGCGAAGGTTGAGTGGGCGGGCCTGTACTGGGGCGGGCGCTGGCAGGCCGGTGACCAAAAAAGTGGGTATCCCGAGCCTGTAGAGGGAAATCAGAATGCCCTCGGCAAGGTGAAGCTGCGCCCGCCGGGCGCCACCGGGTACGTCTCACTACACGTCGCAGATCGGCGGTGGACGACGCCGGTCCAGGGCGCATATACCAGGCGTTCAAGGAGATCACCGGGATCGTTCAGGCATCGGGCCGCGGCCGATACACGGTGGCCGACGTCCAACTCGGCACCGGCCTGCACTCAGACCAGTCGGGGGGCTGGGCGATCCTGGTGGCCTACTCGGATCCGGGTGAGCCGCTGCGGAACCTCACGGTCTTCGACGGCTTGAAGTTCGTCGTCGCCGAGAAGCCCGATGAACCGGTGGACATCCCTCTCAGCGGCTTTCTCACCCCCCCGGCTCCCGCGCCCGTCAAGACGCGCGTGGGGCTCGTCGCCTACGAGGGCGACATCGGGATCGTGGGCGACAACGCCCTGCTCAACTTCGGCCTTCCCACCCAAAAGCGGCTGGAAAACCCGGCCAACCCGCCAAACAACTTCTTCAACTCCTCGATCTCAGACCCCGCGGGCACGATCCTGACCGACCGCGATCCGGCCGATCGCAACATCTTCGGGTTCGACGGCGACTTCTTCGAGAGCGACCAGTACCTCAGCAACGGCCAACGGGCGACGACGCTGCGGCTGTCGACGAACGGCGACGGCTATGCGCCGGGCGCCGTGCTGTTCTCCACCGACCTGTTCGCCCCCAAGATCGAGCCGGTCAAGTCGGTCGACAAGGCCGTGGCACAGGTGGGCGATGTGCTCACGTATCAGGTCGCCGTGCGCAACACGGGCCTCGATCCGGCGACGAACGTCGTCTTCCGCGACGCGATTCCCGCAAACACCGACTACGTGCCGAACAGCCTCAGCATCGTAGCCGGCGCCAATGCCGGGCCCAAGACTGACGCGCCGGACGACGACGCGGCCGAATTCGTTTCCGGCGGTGTCGTCTTCCGGCTCGGCGAGCTCGCGGTGAACGGTTCGGCAACCGTGCAGTTCAAGGTGCGGGTCCACAGCCTGGGCCTGCCGCTGAACTTGCGGATCCTCAACAGCGGCACCGTGGGCTTCACAGTCGAAGACCCTGGACGAACCGGGCAAGGAGGAAACCAACGAGGTCTCCACCCGCGTCATCCTGCCCGACCTGGAGGTCAAGAAGACGCACACGGGCGACTTCGAGGCTGGCGGGTCCGCAACCTTCGAGATCGACGTCAGGAACGTGGGCGAGGCACCGACCCAGGGTCCGACGGTCGTCACCGACACGCTGCCGCCAGAGGTCACGCTCGACGGAACGGACCGCTAGCGGCGACGGCTGGAGCTGTGAGCCCTCCACGGACGGCTTCCGCTGCGAGCGCTCCGATCCGCTGGCGGCCGGCGCTTCCTTCCCCACCATTCGTGCCCGCGTGCAGATCTCGGAGGACGCGGCGGGCAGCCGGCTGGTGAACGTAGCCAAGGTCACCACTCCGGGCGATCCGAACGACCTCAACGACACCGACACCGACGAGGGCGACGTCCCGCTCCCCGACCTCGCGATCGAGAAGGTCGCGCTGACGCCCGAGGTGTTCCCGGAGGAGGAGGTCCGGTACCTGATCACGGTGCTCAATCGAGGGCCGGTGCGCGCGACGAACGTGACCGTGAGCGAGGAGCTGCCACTGGACGTCACGATTCTGAGCGTCAAGCCGGAGAAGGGCGAGTGCGGAGACCGGGTCTGCAGGCTGGGAACGCTGCTCAAGGGCGAGACCGTCGAGATCGAGGTGACCGGCGTCACCGACCGCGACAGCGGCGGGCGCACGCTCCCCAACGAAGTGCGAGTGGACGCGCGCCAGAGGGACCTCAATCCCGAGGACAACGTCGACGGCGCCATCGTCCGCGTGAAGCCCAAGGCGGACGTCGTCGTCGAGAAGAGCGCTGCCGCGCCCACCCTGGCTGCAGGCGGAATCGCCCAGTTCCTGGTCGTCGTCCGCAACGATGGGCCGAGCACCGCAACGGACGTGGTGCTCAACGACATCGTGCCCCCCGGCCTGCAGCCACTCGCGTTCGCGCCCAGCCAGGGCACCTGCGAGGGCAACAGCTGCTCGCTCGGCACGACTGGCCGACGGCGGCGTGGCGGAGGTCCTCGTCTTCCTCCAGACCTCCCCGGAGCAGGCCGGCCAGACATTCGTGAACATCGCGCGCGCGGCCGCCGTGGAGTTCGACCCCAATCTCGCCAACAACGAGGACGACGCCACGATCACGCTCACGAACACCCCGGTGGAGACGGCGAACGTCGTGGTCACGAAGAGGGCCGACAAGCCGATCGTCACCGTCGGCGATGTGGTCACGTTCACCGTCACCGCCGAGAACCAGGGGCCGGGCACGGCCACCAACGTCATGCTCAGCGACGGGGCGAACCCGGCCGTCGAGATCCTCTCGGCCGAGCCGAGCCAGGGGAGCTGCGTGATCGCCAAGCCGTCGTCATGCGACCTCGGCGCCCTGGCGCCAGGGGCGCGCGCGACGGTTGTGGTCAGGGCGCGCGTGGTCGCGGCGGGCCTGCTGCGGAACGTCGCCGCCGTCATCTTCCCCGGGAGCGACCCGAACCCGATGGACTCGCTGAACATTGCGCGTGTCGCGGTCCGGGCGAGCGTTGGCCTGCGCAAGCGCGCGAACCGATCCAGGGTGCGGTCCGGTGGACGCGTGACCTTCACAATGACCGCGGAGGCACGCGGGGTAACCGAGATCGAGAACGCGGTGGTCTGCGACCGGATGCCCGAACACCTGTCAGTGATCACCATGGGCGGCGGGCGGCTGGTCGCCGGCCGCGTGTGCTGGCGACTGGGACGTCTGGAGCCGGGGCGCCCACGGACGGTGCGCATGGTCACTCGCGCGGGGAGAGTGTCCCGCTTGAGACGGGTGCTCAACATCGCGCGCCTGACCGGTCAGGGCGTGCCCGCCGGACGACTTGCGATCGCCCGTGTGCGGATCCTGCCGTCCCCGCCTCCCGCCGTGACCGGCTGACCGCTGCCAGGTAGCCGTCGAGAAGCGACGACCGGCACGTCGGGCGAGTGGTGGGCGGCCAGCGGCTCGAGCGGCGGCTATGAGTGGGCCGTGGACCGGGCTCGGGATGCTTGGAGCCGCTGCTCAGATCCGTCCGAGGCGGTCGTGCGGTCGAGGACGGTCTGACCTCCGCTTCTGGCTCGATGCGATAGCGGGCTATCCCTGCTCGGTCGCCGTGCCGAGCGCGGGCGTCGCCCCGAGCCCGCCCGCAGCGCGGTCAGGCCCGCGGGTGCCGGGGAGCCGGATGGCGGCGGCGAGGCCGATGAGGGCGAGGACGGCCAGGGCGACCATCGCCAAGACGTAGGAGGTGTTTCCCGAGGCGAGGTCGGAGACCAGGATCGTGCCGGCGATCGCCGTGCCGAAGGACGAGCCGAGGTTGGAGACGCTGCGCGACAGCCCGGAGATCTCCGCCTGCAACTCTTCGGGGAAGCTGGACTGCACGAGGTTGACCGAGGGGGTCAGCATGACCCCGAGGCCAAGGCCGATCAACAGCAGGCCGGGCGCGAAGGCGATGACCCGCGACGAGGCCCCGACCAGGGCGAGCAGGAGTCCGATCCCGGCCATCGTGACGACGAAGCCCGCGATGATCAGGGTCTTCTGCGGGCGGCGCTTGGCGAGTCGCTCCGCGGCGAGCGACGAGACCAGGACGCCGACCGTCGCCGCGGTGAAGATGACGCCGGTCTCGATGGCGTTGTATCCGCGGACGGTCTGCAGGAAGACGGCGACGGTGAACGAGACCCCCATGAGCAGCAGCCACTGGATGTTCTGGGTGATCAGCCCGAGGTTTGATGTGCGGTTCTTGAACAGGCGCGTGGGCAGCAGCGGATCCTTGCCTGCTCTCTCGCGAGCGCGGGTGTAGAGGAAGAACCAGATCAGGAAGGCGGCTCCGGCCGCCAGCAGCACCGTCATCAGCACGGTGTTGCTGTCGGCTTGGAGAATCCCGAACACGACGCAGAACATGCCGACCGCGGACAGGACGGCTCCGAACCCGTCGAAGGGACTGGTCGGGTCGGGCGGGAGGGGGTCGGCGATCCGGCGGCTGAGCAGGACGATCAGCGCGATGACCGCGGCCTGGAAGATGAACGCGGCCCGCCAGCTAATCGCGGTGGTGATGAGACCGCCGATCAGTGGTCCGGCCGCGGCGCCGAGGCCTCCCAGCCCGCTGATGACGCCGAACGCCCGAGCGCGCGAGGTGAGGTCGCTGAAACGCAGTGTCGTGAGGATGTAGACGGGCGGGATCAGCAGGGCGGTGCCGACGCCCTCCAACACCGAGTTGCCGAGGATCAGCACTCCGAGCCCGGGCGACACCGCGCTGAGCAGCGCGCCGATCCCGTACAGCACGAGGCCGATGGTGAAGCAGCGTTTGCGGCCCCAACGATCGCTCAGCTTGCTGCACGGGATCATGAGGATCGCCATGATCAACAAGAACAGGGTGATCGCCGCCTGCACACCCTGCACGGTCGTGTCCAGGTCCTCGGTGATGTCGTTGATCATCACGTTCATGTTCGAGCCAGCGAAACTGCAGATGAACTGGGCAAGCGCGAGCGGAGCCAGGAAGCTGCGCCGCGAGACGACCGAGCCTGCCGATGCGGGATCCGCGCTCAACGCGCCGCTCGCGTCGCGGCCGCCCCGGCGGCGCGGATGTCGCGCGCCACGAAGATCAGCGTGAGGTGGCTGAACGCACGCGAGAAGTCGGCCACGTGCGACCGCCGCCCCACGCCGTACTCCTCGGCGATTAGCCGGAATGCTCGCCGAGACTCGAACGCGTCAGCGGCCAATTGCCCGCGTAGTGTCCGCGCGCTCCTACGCGAGCGCTTTCGCCTTCAGCGCCTCGAACTCCTCCTGCGTGATCGCGCCGGAGTCGAGTAGCTCCTTGGCCTTCGCGATCTCGGCGGCGGACCCGCCGCCCGCCGTGTCGCGCACATAGTCGTCGAAATCTCGCCTCTGGGCCTGCGCCTGCTTCATGCTGCGCTCCCTCATCCCGTCGTGCTCGACGATCAGATAGACCAGCACCCCTAGCCAGGGCAGGATCACAACGAAGATCACCCACGCCGCTTTGGCCCAGCCACCGATGTCATCACGGCGGAAAACGTCGATCAGCACGGTGATCACGATCCAGATCCAGATCACCCAGAAGAAGAAGATGATCATCGACCACAGCACGTCCATGAACGGATAGTCAGCCGCCATCACCATCTGCTCCGGTCTCCCCTCGATCGCCTGCGAGTGCGGCGCGAATGCTCGTCCCTCGATCGGATGGATACCAGCACCCGGCGCAACGTCGCCGCCTCACAACCGCGACGGCCGGCAGCGCCGAGGTCGCCACTTGCGCAATGCGCGAATTGCAGGACTGCACGGCGCGCCGCGCGGCACGCTCCCGCCGCGGACGAGCAGCGGGAGCGATGTGTAGGGAGACCTACTCCTCGACCGAAGAAAACTCCGACCCGGATTCAGCAAGCGCCAATGCCAGCCGGGCCCGTCCTATTGACGGAACCAGTTCGGAGCCCCCTCGATGGCCGCGATCAGCTCCGGGCCGTGGGACTCGCCGGCGGTTACGAAGCGCAACGAGAAAGCGCCCACACCCACTCAGTGGGTGTGGGCGCCCTGCCCGTCCGGAGGAGAGTTGCGCGGGACCTCTGTGGGTCAGCCGTTCGGCGTCACCGGGTGGCTACCCGGGTAACCGGCCGGCGGGTTCGGGCCGACCGGAGGCATCTGGTCGCCGTCGTAGTAGCCGAACGGCGGGTGCAGGTGGCAGCGCTCCGAGTTGAACGGCTTGCAGGGGTTGAACGGGTTGGTGTAGGCCCAGGGGTTTGCCGGGGTCGGCATCTCGTCGGTCGGGATCGCAGCAACGATCCAATCGTCCGGACGCCGCACCTCGAACTGGTTGCTCAGCCCGTCGTGGTCGTTGTCGTCGAGCCCGTCGGGCACGCCGTCGCCGTCCATGTCCGGGTCGGTGTGGGCGTTGTACGCCGGCGCCGTGTCCTCGTTGTCGAGGAAGTCAGGCTCCGGGTACTTCGACTCCTTGGGCTCGCTCTTGCCGTCGTGCTGGGCGAGCCACCAAGCCTCGGTCATCCGGCCGCGGACCTCGTCCCAGTTGCCGAGGCCGTCCGCGTCGGCGTCGCGCTCGTCGTCGGAGAGCACGAGGTTGCTCGTCGATGTCGAGGGCCCACTTCCGAGCAGGCCCGCCGGAGCCGACGGCGGCGGCGAGTCGACCGCTGCAGGCCGTCGCTGTAGAGCAGCCCGCTGAGCGATTCCGGGTGGGAGGCGCGGGCGACTGCCGTCGGCCGAGTAGTGCAGCCAGAGCAGGAACTCCTCGCGCAGCAGCAGGCCGTCGCCGTCGTAGTCCGTGCCAGTCGGGGTGCCGTCCGCCGGGTCGAGCGGGTTCGGGTAGGGCCGCTTGCCCGGGTAGGGAAGCGGCGGCGTGCGCGTGTAGTGGTTGAGGTCGACGCGCGGACTGGTACTCGTAGCCGTCCTCGACCGAGTCGCCGTCGGTGTCGGCGAGGCACGGATCAAGCTTGAGCTGCGCCTCGCGGCTGTTCGAGAGCAGGTCGCCGTCGTAGTCCTGGCCGGGGCAGCCGGAGCAGCGCCGCCGCCGGGCACCGCCGCCACCGCCGCCGGCAGCCGCCGAGCCGCCGGGCGTCCCGGGGCACCGCGCGCCATCGCCGTTGCTCCGCCGTCCGTGCCACCGCGGCACGACGACCGGCGAGAGCCGGCGCGAGGTGAAGTCGCTGAACTGCCCGCGAGCACGCGCAGCTTCAAGCGGGTCGGCTGCGGAGTGCTCGAAGCTGCCTGCGAGCAGGCGTGCGACCGCGCGCCGGCACCACCACCACCAGCTTCGTGCGGCTCGCGCGGCGCGGCTTCGCGAAGGCGGTGCGGCCGTCCGGGCCGCGGAAGATGACGGTGTTCGCCGTCCGCTTGGCCTTGAAGTTCGTGCCCGGGATGGTCAGGGTGCCGCCAACGCTGACTCGCATCGGCAGGACGCGCGTGATCGACGGCTTCGACGCCTTCTTGCTCGTGGCGCCCGACGCAGCCGGCGCGCTCACGAGCAGGGCCGTGGCCGACAGCGCGAGCAGGCAGATGGTGAAGAGACGGCGCATTGCCATACCCCTATCGACGGTCCCCGTCGCTGATTGAGTCTCGAGCCCTCGCCCTTGGACACCTTCACCAGGTCGGCGAGCACCGGCGGGACGGAGCCGCGCGGCCGAGGCGTGCTTCCGCAGCGCCGCGCTGGCGATCTTCTTGTTCTTCTTCGAGGCGCTTGCCTTGGCCCCCACCTTGACGCGGCGAATCTCGTCGACGCGCAGCGTGTACGAGTCGCCCTCGTCGGTGGTGAACTCGTGCTCGGAGCCCGGGCCGAGATACAGGGCGGCGCACTCGGCAGCGCTCGGCTTGCAGGTGCCTTCGCCGGCCGCCTGGAGCGTCGAGTCGACCATGAAGACCGCGTTGCCGGCCTTCTCGGTCACACCCATGAAGATGAGCAGCGGAGACTCGGCGTCCGGGAGCATGTCGAGCTTCCTCAGCCCCTTGACAGTCCGGGTTCGGTCGTTCGCGCGGAAAGTGACGTCGACGACATAGGTGTACTCGGGGGCCTTGGCCTCGTCCCCACCGCCCGTGCCGCCGCTGGGCGGCGTGTAGCCGCCGACGTCCGGCACCGTGCCGCCCCCGCTGCCGGGGGTCACGTCGACGCCGGCGGAGCCACCACCGGTGGAGCCGCCGGAACCGGCATCAGAGACGGGGCCGGCGCTCGTGGCCGTTGAAGGGGCTGAAACTGAAGAGCCCTCAGCCTGGCGACGGGCCGCCTCGAGCGCCTTGCGCGGCGGCGCGAAGGGGTTGCGCGGGTCGAAGGAGCTGAGCGAGGAGCCGGATCCCTTGGCGAGCTCCTCGAGCTTCACATTGGCGAGCGCCGCGGGCCCCTCGGGCTTCTTGGCCTCGGCCGGCGCGGCGGCGACAGTCGCCGGGGCCGGCTCAGGCTCCTCGGCCTTCTTGGACAGCACGACGGGCGTCGCGACGAGCGCGGCCAGGAGCAGCGCAGCCACCGGCCAGAGCCGCTTCTCGCGCAGGTCGTACCAAAGGTCGAGCAGAGAGTTCTTCATGACAGGTCAGGGGGTCGCAGTCGCGGTCGGGGCAACGACGGGGTCCGGCGCGCTCTCGGCAGGCGTGGTGGTGTCGGCGGGCGTGGTGGGCGCGGGACCCTGCGGGGTCGCGCCGGCGGTCACGCCCTGCGCCTGCGGGGAGAGGTAGATCGTGGCGTTCACCGTCGCCGTCAGGCTGGGGAAGTTCTCGGCGTCGCTCGCCCAGCTCACGCCCTCGACCGTGAGCAGGCGTCCGCTCACGAGGACGTCCTGGTTCGCGACGCGCACGAAGCGCTTCACGCGGTGGAAGAAGTCGGCCAGGTTGAAGAAGTTGCCCTCGAACTCGAGCTGGAGCGGCACGGTCTCGAGTCCCGCGGGAGCGGTGCCCCCGGCGGCGGGATCGCCGGCGGGCGCGGTACCGCCGCCCACGGCAAGGCCACCATCGCCGGTGGAGGTCGAGGTCTGGGTGTCGACGTCGGTTTGCTCCGCCTCGTTCGTACGAGCGTCGGCCGTCTGCTGCGCGTTGTTCGCGGACTCGACCGCCCCGCCCGGAGCGCTCTGGGCGGTTTCGCCGCCGGCCTCAACGGGGGCGGTTTCCGAACCGGATCCCGTTGTGGGCGCCGGGGCCGCCGGTGCGCTTGCGACACGCTCGCCGGCCGTGATGTTCGTGAAGTGGATACCCGTGCCGGCCGCTGCGGCGTCGAGCTGCACGAGCAGGCTCGGCATGTCGACGCTCGACGGGATGGCCTTGCCGAGGCGGACGACCTGTGCGTAGCTCACCTCGAAGTTCTCGTGCGCGCCGTCGGCGGCCTTGCTGGCCGTGCGGGCCGCGTCGAGACGCTCCTGCTGCTCGGTCAGCGCCGTGGCGGCGGTGGACGCCTCCTCGCGCTTGGGGCTGAGGAGCAGGAACCAGTACGCGACGAGCACCACGAGCGGAACCAGCACGATCAGGATCTTCTTGTCCCGTGAGCTCAGGCTCATGATCCACCTCCGAGGGAGGCAGGCACGCGATCCTCGCCGCGGGGCGCCTCACCAGCCGGCGCCGCCGGGCTGAACGTCAGGGTCAGGTCGAACTTGTAGCCCCCGCCGCAGCTCTCGATGCCGGCTGCGCCAGTGCTGTCCTCCTCCTTGGTGGAGGAGCCGAGCTCGACATCCTCGACGCGATGCAGCTGGCGTAGCCGCACCATCAAGCGTGCCGCGTCGGACTGAGTGGGCGTGCAGCCCGTCAGGTTGGCGGTCGGAGAGCCCGTGGCGGGCGCCCCCGTCGGGGCCGGTGCTGCAGCGGTCCCGCGCTGCGGCCGCTACGCCGGTCGTCGAGGCGTCTGCGCTCTGCAGCCAGCTATCGGCGGGGATGACCCGCGCGAGCTCGCGCATGAAGCGCTCCCAGTCGAAGCGGGTCGCGGCGACGCCGGCCACGGACTGCATGCGGGTCTGCGCGATCGAGGCGAAGTCGGCGAAGTTGCCCTTCTGCGCGGCCTTGGCCTCGAGCCGGTCGGCCTCGACGCGGGCGGCCTCGGTCTCGTTCTGACGCTCGGTCACCGTGTTCGAGGTGAGCACGTAGCCCACGACCATCGCGAGCAGCAGGGCGAGCACGCCAAGCGCGGCGTGGGCGCTCTTGCCGCCACCGTCGGACGATGTGCGGCGGCGCTGGTCCTGCGGGACGAGGTTTACGGGCCTCACGCGGACGCTCCCAGAGCCAGGCCGGCCGCCACCGTGTAGCGGTGCGGATCCTCATCCGGCCCGAGGCCGGACGAATCGATCTGGCCGAGCGGCGACGCGGCCTCCACCGGGATGCCGAGCTCGCTCGGCCACGCTCTCGACGAGCGCGCCATCAGAGGATCCCGGGCCGGACAGCACGACCTCGCCGACGGGCTTGGCCTGCGGCTGGGTCATGTAGAAGTCGATCGACAGCCGGATCTCGTCTGCGAGCTGTGAGCCGGCGTCGTCGTCGTCCCAGACCGCGGACAGCGGCCGGGTGAAGAAGCAGGTTGTGCCGACGGCGATCGCGAGGTTGCTGACGCCGCCGAGGTGGCAGAAGACACGGGCGGTGCCGTCGTCGCCGTCGGCCGAGGCAGCGGCGAGGGTACGGACGAGCGCGAACGCGTCGAGGTCAATGCCCTCGGGCCTGAGGCCAGCCTTCCTGGCCGCCTCGAGCAGCGCGTCGATCATCGAGCGCCGGGCGGCCACGAGGACGACCTGCATGCGCGCCGTGCCGTCCATCGCCTCGGCGTAGCCGGCGACCTGATAGTCGAGAATGGCCTCGTCGAGCGGCATCGCGATCGCCTCGGCCGCCATGAAGTGGACAGCGGCGTCGCGCTCCTTGGGGTCCTCGATGCGCGGCAGCTCCACCACGCGGACCACGATCTGCTGGTTGGCCACGCCGAGCCGGACGCTCTTGGGGAGCCCGGCCTCGTTGACGAAGCGCTTCAGCGCGTCGGCCAGGCCGTCGCTGGTCCACAACCTCGCCGTCACGGACGAGGCCGCCCGGCAGGTCGAGGCTTGCGCCGCGCACGACACGGCCGGAGTCGACCTGGGCGGCGGCGAGGTAGCGGCCGTCGATGTCGAGACCGACAACGCCGCGTTCTGAGTTCTTTCGGAGGGGAAACGTCATCGAAGTTCTCAACCGTTATCGACGCCGCGTTGGACGGCATTAGCCCCAATCGCGAAATGTCCAGATCCGCTGGACGGATCGCGGACGCCGGGCTACTCGCTGAGGAAGTTGTCCTCGTAGAGCTCGATGAGCTCGGGCCCGGCGAGCACCGCGACGATGCCGCCGAGGGCGAGGAACACCCCGAAGGGGACGGCCTTCTTGCGCGCGGCGGCGCCCTCGCGGGCGATCATCGTCGAGGCCGACGATCGAGCCGGACAGGAACGCGATGAGCAGGGCCGGGATCACCGACAGGCCGAGGTAGAGGCCCATGGCGCCGGCGAGCTTGACGTCGCCCATCCCCATGCCGCGCGGGTAGGCGAGCACGGCGACGAACAGGAAGAGGAAGGCGCCCGCGCCCGCAATCAGGTGCTCGACCAGATCGCCGCTGTCCACGATCGCCGTGGCCACCAGCCCGTAGACGGCCATCGGGTAGACGATCCGGTTGGGCAGCAGCCTGTGATCGAGGTCGATGCCCGCCAGGGCGATCAGGCAGGCCACGAACGGCAGCTCCAGCACAAGGTCGTTGTCGAAGCCGCGCACGGCCACGACGGCGCCGAAGGCGACGGCGGTGAGTAGCTCGACGGCCGGATAGCGCGGCGAGATGCGCGCTCCGCAGCGCCGGCAGCGGCCGCGGAGCAGCAGCCAGGAGATCACCGGCACGTTGTCGTACGGCGCGATCGCCGCCTCGCACGACGGGCAGCGCGACCCCGGGTGCACGAGCGACAGCTTCAGCGGCACGCGGTGGATGACCACGTTCAGGAAGCTGCCGATCACCGCGCCTAGGGCGGCGGCGATTCCGATTTCAGCGGCGGCGGCCATGTCTCCCTCAAGTTATTCGGCAGCTTGGCTCGGTCCCCTTAGGCCCAACGGGCGCGCCGGATGTCCAGTCGTGAGGCGCGCCGCTCAGGTCCCCGGCGGCAGCTCGCGCCAGCTGTTCTGAACGAGGCCGGCGGTGCCGAAGGTCTGGAGCACGGCGAAGGCATCGCCGTCGAAGATGATGTTGAACTTGTCGGAGCCGGCCTCCACGCCGCCCTTCCCGTCCACCGAGACGCCTACCACCAAGGTTCCGTTCGCGTGCATGATGAATCTGGTCATGGTGTTTTGTCCGTCCGGCGGGTTGAGCATGTACACGAGGCCGTAGTAGGTCGTCTTGTTTCCGCCTAGCTGCAGGACGCCGTTGGTGAAGATCACCAGGCCGGGTGACCTCGGCGTGTTGTAGTCGCTTTGTAGTTGTCGCAGATGATCGTGGAGGTCGTTTCCACGAACACGACCTTCCCGGTGAGGCTCTGCGGGCAGGAGGTGTAGTAGGTGCCGTTGGCGATCGCGTCGGCCTTGAACCGGTCGATCTGCGCCGGCGTCATCGGGTTCGGCGTCGTCGGCACGGAGTAAACCCGGTCCGGGGACACCTGGCCCTTGTGTCGGTCGTAGCCGATGCAGCCGCTCCCGCCTGTGGCTCGTTCGCCCGGAGTACAGCGGACCCGAGCTGGGAGCCCGTGGCCGAACTCCCCTGCGTGTCCACGATCACCTTGTTACCGCTGTTGGAGGTGTAGAACCGCCCGGCGGTGATCACGTTCTGGGCGACGGACTCGCCGAGCCGCTCGCGCTGCAGCAAGCCGACGATCGAGCGGTGTGGCCCTTTGCCACCCCGTCGGCACGCACCCACAGCTTCCCGTCGCCGTTGAAATCGTAGGTGGGCTGCGTCATCAGTGCTGGCGTCGTAGTCGGTCCCGGTTACGGGACTGCCGTTGTCGCGCACGCTGATCGTCCATTCGGCGTCGGCGGACAGGTCGGGGAGGGCGGGACTGTCCAGCGCGCTCCGCAGGTCTCAGGCGTCGGGCAGCCGCGAGTGTCGGCGTCGGTGCCCCTGTGCACTCCCTCGGGGTACTGGTTCGCCACCTGTAGGCCAATCCCGGCCCAAGATGAACGCTTGGGCGTAGAAGGCGGACTCGCCG
>CAVVWD010000010.1:0-239137 GCA_963751835.1 uncultured Thermoleophilaceae bacterium
TGGTCATGTTCGCCAACCGCACGAGCGTCACGCTGCTCGGCTACGCAGCGCTGCCGTGGCTGCTCCTCATCGTTCACCGCGCCATGGCGGAGCCGCAGGGGCTGGCGGATGCCGGCCGCCTTTGCCTTGGTGCTCGCCTGCACGGGGGGAGGGGTGAACACCGCGGTGACGGCCTTTCTCCTGGTGGGCCCCCTGTTGCTGCTCGGCTACGAGGCCTGGCTCCGGGGCGGGCTCTGGCGCGACGCCGGCGCGGTGCTCGTGCGCGCCACGCCGCTCAGCTTGGCCGCCTCGCTGTGGTGGATCGTGCCGGTGGCCCTGCACGCGGGCTACGGACTCAACTTCCTGCGTTTCACGGAGTCCGCCGGGGCGATTTGGGCGACCACGAGTGCAAGCGAGGTGTGCGTCAGGGCGGCTACTGGGTGAGCTACCTCGGCATCGGCTTCGGCGACCGGCTTGTGCCGTACTTCGACACCGCCGACACGATGCTGTTCGCGATCCCCGTCGTGCTGGCCTCGCTGCTGGTTCCGGCACTCGCGCTCGGCGGCTTCGCCTGGACCCGCCGCCACCGCTACGGCCCCTTCTTCCTCCTGCTGGTGCTGGTGGGGATGCTGATCGTGATGGCGGGCTTCCCGCCCGGCACCCCCTCAACAGGGCGCTCGAGGGCGTCTACTACCGCCTCGAGCCGGTCCAGTTCCTGCGCACCACCTACAAGGCGACGCCGCTCATCTCTGTCGGCGTGGCCTGCCTTGCCGGCGCGGCGGCGGGGGAGGCGTGGCGGCGGCTCGGCGGTGCGCGCACCCGCGCGGCACGCCCGCTGGCGGCGGCAGCCGCGCTCGCGCTTGCGGCCCTCTCGGCGTGGCCGCTCGCGAGCGGGCGCGCCATCGACTCGCAGGTCGCCTACGACGAGGTGCCCGAGGCCTGGCGCGCGGCCGCCCGTGACCTCGACCGCGAGCTGCCGGCGGGCACGCGCGCGCTCGTGCTGCCGGGGCAGGTGTTCCCCTACTACCGCTGGGGCTCGCCGCAGGACCCGATCCTGCCGGCGCTGGCCGAGCGGCCGGTGGCGGTTCGGAACGTCGTGCCCTACTCGGACCTGCACGCGGTCGACCTGCTGCTGAGCGTCGACTCGCTCGTGCAGCAGGGCCGCGTCCTGCCGCACCAGTTGCCGCCGCTGCTCGACCTGCTCGGCGTGGGCGCGGTCGTGACGGGTAGCGACGACGACCGCATACGCAGCGGTGCAGTCGCCCCCTATGAGGCCGCGGCGGCGCTGCGCGCCGGCGGCGTGCCGTCGCCGACGCGCTCGTACGGCCCGCCGCGCGCCTTCGAGCCGCCGGCCGGTGAGCCGGGGGCGCCCGTGACGCTGCCGCAGGTGCGCCGGCACGACCTCGTCGGCGCGAGCGGCATCGTGCGCGTCAAGCCCGCGCGCGGGGAGACACTCCTGGACGGCTCCGCGGAGGGCCTCGCCTCGCTGGCCTCGCTCGGCAGCGTGGGCCCCGGCCGGGCGACCCTCTACGCGGCCGACCTGCAGCCGGCCGCGATCCGCCGTGCCGCGAGTCGGGGCGCGGAGCTCGTGATCACTGACTCGAACCGCCGCCGGTCGTACCTCTCCTCCCGCGCTCGCCAGAGCTTCGGCCGGGTACAAGCGGCTGCCGAGTCGCTCTCGCGCGACGCAGCCCGGCTCGACCCGTTCGGGGATGGGCCGGACGCCCAAACGGTGGTCGAGTACGAGGGGGTCAGGGCGCTGCGCTCGCCCGCGTCGCCGAATTTCCCCAGCTTCCCCGAGCACAGGCCGTTCGCGGCCCTCGACGGCGACCCGGGCACCTGGTGGACGGCGGACCGCAACCTCGACGAGGAGCGTCACTGGCTCGAGGTCGAGTTCGAGGAGCCGCGCGACGTGCCCTATGTGGAGCTGCTCCCGCAGCGTGAATCCGAGTCAGAGGTGTCGGAGGTGGAGATAGCCGGGCGCCGCTTTGCCGTGCGGCCGGGCCGGCAGCGCATGAATCTCGGGCTGCGCAACGCGCGCGGGCTGCGTCTTGCGATCACGAAGGTGCGCGGGCCCGCCGGGCGCGACAACGGGCCGGGCGCGATCGCCGAGCTGTCCATTCCGGGTGTCTCGGCACGCGAGCGCTTGCGCACGCCGCGCCGGCTCGAGAGCGCACTGGCGGGAGCCGGCCTCGAGCGCTCGTCGCTCTCGTACATCTTCACGCGCCAGACCGGTGACGAGCCCTTCAGGCGCGTGCCCCGGCTCGATCCGCAGCGCGGCTCGGTCCCGCGTAGCAAGAGCCAGGAGGCGCCGCTGGTGGCCGAGCCGGGTGATCCCGAGCGCGGCTTCCGGCGGCGCATCACGCCGCCCGCGGCGCGCCTCTACGCGGCAGACGGGTGGGTCACGGTCGATCCGTCGGCGCCCGACCACGTGCTCGACCGCCTCGCGGGCGAGGACGCGACTGGGCGGCTCGACTCCTCGGGCCGCCTTCTCGGCCTGCCGCGCCACCGCGCCTCGCGCGCCTTCGACGGCGATCCGCGCAGCGCCTGGCGCGCGGACGCTCGCCGCGGGCAGGCGCCATGGATTTCCTGGCGCAGCCGCGAGCCGGCGACCGTGGGGCGGATCGAGCTCGACCTCGTACCCGGCGCGCCCGTGCCGCGCGCGGCGCGGCTCAGCGCCGACGGCCGCCGCAGCCCGCTCCTGCCCGTCTCGGCAGACGGGGTGGTCAGGCTGGAGGCACCGCTGCGCGGGCAGAGGTTCCGGCTCGAGCTGCGGCCGGGCCCGCCGCGGCGGGGCGCGTCCGCGGCGATCGCGGAGCTGCGCGCGCCCGGGGCGCCGGAACACGAGGCGCTCGTGAACGGACGGCTGCCGGGGCGCTGCGAGATCGAGGTGCGCGCCGCGGGACGCAGGCTGCGCATGCGCCCCACCGGCGCACGCGCTGACTTCGAGGCCGGCCTGCCGCAGCGAGCACACCCGTGTGGCGGCACGGTGCTGCTCCCCGCGGGCGAGCTGATCGTCGAGTCTCCAGCCGCCGACTGGCTGCCGTACGTTCTGCGCCTGCGCTCGCCCACGCCCGATCCCGAGCCCGTTCCGCCCGGGGGGCGCGTGCTCGACACCGGCGGGGGCGGTCTGGGTGAGCGCGACGGGGTGCGTGTGGAGATTGAGTCCCCGTCCTGGCTGATACTCGGCGAGAGCTTCAGTGAGGGCTGGCGAGCCTCCTGCGACGGGCGCTCGCTCGGGTCGCCCCAGGTGGTGGACGCTTTCGCGAACGGCTGGCTCGCGCGACCCGGCTGCCACGAGGTGCGCTTCTGGTTCGCCCCCGGGAGCGCCCTGAAGTTCTCGTATGCCCTCTCCGCGCTGGCAGTGGTGGCGCTGCTGGCGCTGCTTCTGTGGCCGCGCCGGCGCGGCGCCGCCGGCGCCCGCGCTGCGGAACCGGGGGCGGAGGCGGGGCCCGAGCCCGCGCCATTCCCGCCCGGACGGGCACTCGCGGTGGGCGCGGCGGCAGGGCTCGTTTGCGCCTTCCTCTTCGCCCTGCGCGCGGGAGTCTTCATCGGCCCGGCGCTCGCGATCCTTTTGTGGCGCGGCGTCCCCGCGCGCACGCTTGCCCTGTGGGCGGGCGGACTGCTGGCACTGGCCGTCCCGCTCGTCTACGTGCTCTTCCTGCCCGAGGATCGCGGCGGCTTCAACAGCCGCTACTCGCTCGACATCAGCGGAGCGCACTGGGTGACGCTGGCCGCGCTCCTCCTGCTGGCGCTGGCGCTTTGGCGCACGCTCGCTTCGTGGAGGGCGGGCCCGCTCAGTAGGGCCAGTTCCCGGAGCGGTGACCAAGCAGAGCGGCGAGTGGGCGCAACCGCAGGAGCAGCGCGACCTTGACGAGCACGTTCCGCACGAACCAGGGCAGCTCCGCGAGCTGGCGGAGGGCGTTGCGGGCGCGCTCGGGCCCACGCAGCAGCTCGCGCCGGTACTCGGCCAGAGAGCCGGTGCGTCCGCAGTAGCGGAAGCTCTCCGAAAGAAGCAGCAGCCGTAGCAGGGCGAGCGTCACGCCGATTGAGGAGAACGCGTCGTGCACGAGCAGGGTGCCGCCCGGCGGCACGCGCGCGCCCCAGCGGGCGATGTCGTTGCGCGCAGGGGCGTAGCGGTGCGCGCCGTCGATGTAGAGCAGCTCGACCGTCCCATGCACCTTTTCGAGCGCGTCGCTCGAGGGGAGCCGCACCAGACGCACCTGCTGCTCCACGCCCGTGCGCCTTAGGTTGCGGTGGAAGGCTGCGTTGTCCTCCTCGCCGCGGGCGGCGTCGGGGGCGATCTCCTGCGGACCACGGTCGCCTCCGCCATGGGGGTCGATGGCGGTGAGCCCGACGCCGGGCGGCGCCGCCTGGGCCATCACGATGGCCGAGCGGCCACGGAAACTGCCGATCTCGACAATCTGCGCGGGCGCTCGCAGCGCGCGCGAGCGATCCCAGAGCCGGCGCGCCTGGGCGTCAGTCAACCAACCCTCTACACCCTCGACCGCCGCGAGGGCGGCCTCGAACCCGTTCCGGCTCATGCGCGAACCGTTGCGGCGCGCGTCCCCCGGCGACGCGAGCGCGGTTCCTTGAAACGCAGGATTGGCCGCTCCACGAGGTAATAGCTGGCGCTCGCGGCCAGCACCGAGAGCGCGAGCGTGCTGACGGCGATGCCGAGGAAGCCCCAGTCGCCCCAATCCAGGGTCGCCAGCTCGCTGGCGAGCGGGTTGTTCCAGAGGAAGATGCCGTAGGAGATCAGGCCCAGCCAGGCGAGCACGCGGTTGCGGAGCAGGGCTCGCGGAGCGCCGCCGAGCGAGTCGCCGAACACGGCCGGAAGCAGCAGGAAGAAGGCGATCGCTCCGTAGACCACGTGCTCGAGCAGCCACTCGCCGGCCGTGTACGCCTGGGGGAATTCCGGGCCGATGCCCATCTGCGTGGCGACCGCCCAGAACAGGACGGCGGCGACCAGCCAGGCGAGCGAGGGGCGGCGCTCGATCAGCCGTACCGCGGCCGGCTTGCGCTCCATCCCGTCCACGAGCACGCTGGCGAGCGCCAGGAACATGCCGAGTGCGAACCAGTCGAAGTTGCCGAGCAGATTGAAGTAGAGCTCCGAGTCCTGGGCGTCGCCGTCGACCGAGCGGACGACGACCCGGAACGCGAGCGCGCCCGCAAAGAGCAGCACGAGCATCCCGAGCTCGGAGCGGATACGCGCACGCCGCGTGCGACCCATGAAGGGCCGCTCCATAAGGAGGACGATCAGCGGCAGGGCGGCGTAGAACGAGACCTCGACCGCGAGGCTCCAGGCGGGCAGAAGGCCGCCGAAGAACCACGTCGGGGAGTAAATCTGAACGAACCCGTAGTAGACCCACGAATGCGGCTCCCACATCTGCGGCAGGCCTGGCCAGATCGCGAGCAGCGTCAGCGCGAGCCAGTACGCCGGGATGATGCGCAGGACCCGCCGGCGCGCATAGTCGGGTATGCGGGGGCGTTCTCGCTCTCCGAGCCGCGCCGACACGAATGGCCGGTAGAGCAGGAAGCCCGAGAGCAGAAAGAAGATCGTGACCCCCACGCCGAGGCGTGCGACATAGGGCCCGTAGGCGGCGCTCGTGTTCGCCTGCGATACGAAGCCCACGTGCGTGAGCAGCACGCTCAGCGCCGCGATCGCGCGCATCGAGTCCATCAGCGGGAAGCGCGGATTGCCCGGGGGCGGTGCTACGGCGGGCTCGGGCATCTTGGTGGTCACCGCTTTCGCATCCGGATCACGCAGTTCCAGGTCAGCACCTCGCGCACGATCGGGATCCGCACGATGAAGGCCAGGCGCGGCCAATACCGTGGCTCGACCCGCTCGATCTCGACCCCCGGCAGCCCGCGCACGAAGCGCAGCATCGGGCCGATGTGAACGGCCCAAAGCGTTTCCCCGTAGGCGTGCTTGCGCGGCCTTCCGTGCAGCCGCTCATGGACCTGCGGCCCGAGGCGCGTGCCCAGGTAGTGATAGGGCGCGATCAGGTGACCGCCCCAAGGCGAGTACCAGTTCGTCCACGACACGTAGCCCCAGCCGCCGCGGCGGAGAACCCGAGCGATCTCGGCGACCACCGCCTCAGGGTCTGGCGTGTGCTCGAGCATGTTCGAGCACAGCACGCCGTCGACGGATCCGTCCTCGAACGGGAGCGCCGTGGCATCTGCGAGCACGAAGCCCTCTGGCGCCTCACCCGCGAGCTCGAGCTCGCCGAGGTCGTTGTCGACCGGGATCACGTCCGCGTCGCGCTCGCGCAAAGCGCGGGTGTAGTAGCCGGGGCCGGAGCCGAGGTCCACCACGCGCTGGCCGGCAAGCGGGCCGTAGCGCCGCTCGAAATCGTCGGCCGCCTCCTCGGCGAGCAGCGAGTAGAACGGCTCGGGGTCCGCCGCCTCCCGCCGCCAGAGTCGAAACAGGATCGCGAACCGTCGCAGCCCGCGCGGGCGCTCCAGGGCCGAAGCGCTCACACCGGGGCCGGGGAACGCACCGGCTGCGAGACGGCGCCGCGGAAGGACAGAACGAGCACTATGCCCGCGCACGCGAACTGCAGACCGAACAGTGCGAGCGCAACGCCGGTGAGGTTGGCGCCGACCATCAGGAGCAGCGCCACCTCCACCGCCGCCGCCGCCGCGAGCACGGGGATGAAGCTCGCCCGGCCGAGCGCGAGCAGGTACTGCACCGAGAGGTACGCGCAGGCGAGCAGCGCCATCGCGAGACCGAGCCATGGCAACGCGCCGGCCGCCTCGGTCAGGTCGTCGCCGAATACCGTGGCCAGCAGCGGCTCGGCAGCAAGGGCGTAGATGAGCACCATGGGCACCGCCGCGGCCGCGATCAGCGCGAGGGTGCGGACGAGGACGGGGCGCCCGTCCCCACCCGCCTTGGCACGCCGCGCTGCCTCCGGAAGCAGGTAGAGCCCCAAGCCGACCGCGACCCATATGATCGCTTTGGCGGCCACCGCTGCGACGGCGTAGGAGCCGGCGGCGTCGGCGCTCGCCTCGTGCTTCACCACGATCACGTGAACCTCTTGGAGGGCGAACAGGAACGTGAGCCCGAGCACGGGCACCCAGGCATCGCCGAGCAGGTCGCGCAGGCGTGGCTCTTCGCCCGCCGGGTCGCGCGCCGGCAGCCTGCGCGCCAGGGCGGGCGTGAGCGCCAGCGCCATCGCACCCACCGACAGCGCGGAGCCGAGGAAGGCGCCGGTCACGTCCAGCCCCACCGCCACCAGCGCCAAGCCGAACACGAGCCGCATGGTGGCCTCGCCGACGATCGAGAAACCGACAAGCCGGTAGCGCTCGAAGCCCTGCAGCGCGCCGCGCTCGACCGACAGGATCATCCAGAGCATCGCCGTGAGCGGGACGGCCGCCGCCGCCCAGACCTCGTCCACGTTCACGGCTGCCCCGAGCAGCTCGCGGAGCGGAATTGCGGCCACGCTGACGACGAGCGTGGCGGCCGCGAGCCGCTGGAGCCAGCGTCGCACTCCAGCGCCGGCGCGCGGGTCACCGGCCGCGACTGCCCGGCTCACCTCGCGCGCAGCCGCGATCTGGAGCGCCGAGCCGGGGACCATCAGGATGATGAAGGCCGACACGAGCGCCGCAAGGGACCCGTAACCACTCGCGCCGAGCACGCGTGCGAACGCGATCGTTGAGGCGAGCGCGACCACGTTGCTGGCGATCACCGCCGCGGCGAGTCCGGCCGCCCGGCCCGTGTCGGAGCCGCCGAGGCCCTTCAGGAGGCCAGGCCGTTCGGCCGCGGCGCTGCGCTCGCGCTCGAGCAGCTCCAGGTTTTGACGCGCTGTCCGCTCCCAGGTGAAATCCTGAGCGCGCTCGAGCGCCTGGCGGCCGAGACGCGCGCGCAGCTCGTCGTCATCGATCAGCTCGCGCGTGCACCCGGCGAGCTCGTGCGGCTCGAGCGCGAGCAGGCCGGTCTCGCCATCGACGATCGACTCGGGCAGCCCCCCGACCGCGAGTGCCGTGCTCGGCGTTCCGCAGGCCGCCGCTTCCATGACGGTGAGGCACCATCCCTCGGCAGAGGACGCCGTGAGGTTTGCCCAGGACGACCGCAGGAGCTCGAGCTTGTGCTCCTCGGAGACGTGGCCGTGCATGCGCACCCGCTCGCCGAGGCCGCGCCGCTCGATCTCCGCCTCGATCTCGGGGCGGTGGTCGCCCTCTCCGGCCAGCTCGAGGGTGGCGTCGGGTAGCTCCTCGAGCACGTCGAGCAGCACGTCTATGCGCTTGTAGCGCTTCAGCCGTCCGAGGTACAGCAGCGTGGGCTGCTCGGCCTTCTCGCCGGCGGGGGTGTAGTGGTCGAGGTCGACGCCGATGTAGTTGATCTCGATCTGTTCGCGAGGGATGCCGAGGCGCTCGAGGCCGAAGGCGGCCGCCTCCGAGATCGTGAGGAACTGGGAGCCGCGGTAGAGCAGCTTGAGCGGGGCGGTCTCGAGCAGGAACGCCGCGACCGCGCCCTTGGGCCCCATCTCGCGCACATAGTGGTCGCGGTGCACGTGGTGTACGAGCGTCACGCGCGGGGTGCGCAGCCACAGCGGTGTCAGGAAAGTGATCCCATTGACCACCTCGAGCACGACGTCCGCGTCGGGGACGAGCCCGCGCCACTGGCGCCAGATCGCGCGCGGGAAGACAGTCGAGCGACCGCCCACGCGGTGCATGGCGAGGTCGCCGCGCTGCTCGAAGCTCGGGGCGCCGGGATAGCCGCAGGCGATGACGGAGACGCGATGTCCCCACGCGAGCCAGCACGACACCTGGCCGTACAGGTTGGTGCCGGTTCCGCCTCCCTGTGGGTGCGTCCAGTCTCGATCCGTCAGGACGAGGATGTGCACCGGCCGGGAGGGTACATTGCCTCGGCGGATGCACCCCGAATCGCGATGTCGGATCGTGGAGCCTGTGGAGTGACCCGGGCTCTCACCCGCGGCTCCGACGGCCGCCGCCGCTGCTTCTGGGGAGCCAGCTCGCCCGAATACGAGCGCTACCACGACGAGGAATGGGGCCGCCCCATGTCGGATGACCGCGGCGTCTACGAGCGGATGGTGCTGGAGGGCTTCCAGTCCGGGCTCTCCTGGATCACCATCCTGCGCAAGCGCGAGAACTTCCGCAGCGCCTTCGCGGGCTTCGAGATCGAGAAGGTCGCGCGCTTCAACGAGCGCGATATCCGCCGCCTGTTGAACGACGCCGGCATCGTCCGCCACCGCGGCAAGATCGAGGCGGCGATCAACAACGCCAAGGCGGCTGCCGCCATGCATGCCGACGGCGAGTCGCTCGGCGAGCTTGTCTGGTCCCATAGGCCGAAGGGCCGCCGCCGCGCACCGCGCACGATCGACGATCTGCCGCCCACCACGCCCGAGTCCACGGCCCTCGCAAAGGAGCTCAAGCGGCGCGGCTTCCGCTTCGTCGGGCCGACCACCGCGTACGCCACGATGCAGGCGTGTGGAATCGTGAACGACCACCTCGCCGGCTGCTACGTCCGCGCCGAGGTGTCGCGCGAGCTCGCAAACCACCGTTATCCTCAGGCCGGGGATGGATGAACGCGCTCTCACCGAGCGCCTGATCACCTACGACACCTCCACCCTCGAGGGCATGCAGGCGGCCGCCGGCTTCGTCAAGGGCTGGCTCGAGGCGCGGGACGTCGAGGTGACGGGCACCACGCACAACGGACGGCCCGTGCTCGCGGCGACCGTCGGGCCGCAGGCGGGCCCGACCGTCATCCTGCACGGTCACCTCGACGTGGTGCCGGCGCGGCCGGAGCAGTTCAGCCCGCGGATCGAGGGCGACCACATGATCGGGCGCGGCGCCTACGACATGAAGGGTGGGCTCGCGGCGATGATGTGCGCGCTGCACGACCTAAGCCAGCAGTCGGCCGTGAAGGTGCATTTCGTCTGCGTCGCGGACGAGGAGTCCGAGGAGACCGAGCAGCGCGGCTCGGACCATCTGGTCGAGCAGGGCTACGTCGGCGACTTCGCGATCACGGGTGAGCCGACCAACATGCACATCGGCATCCAGGCCAAGGGGGTGCTGGCGATGCGGGTCGAGGTCACCGGCACCGCCGCGCACGGCTCGACCCCGTGGCTCGGCGACAACGCCGTCCTCAAGGCGCTCGCCGTCTTCCGCGCGATCGAGGGCCTGCCCTTCGCGCGCGAGTCCTCCGAGCTCTTCGACCGTCCCTCGATCAATCTCGGCCGCATCCTCGGTGGCGATGCGCTCAACAAGGTTCCCGACCTCTGCGTGATCGACATCGACGTGCGCTACCTGCCGGGGCAGGACCACCAGGAGATCCTCGCGGGCGTCGAGGCGATCCCCGATGCCCGGCTCGTGAAGGTCTTCCACCGGCGGCCCGCGATCGTCAAGCGCGACAACCTCTACGTACAGGCGCTGGGCGAGGCGATCTCGCGCGTGGCACCTCCGCAGAGCGAGCGCCTGGGCGTCGGCCGTGACGGCGCGTCCGACGCGATCTCGTTCCTCGAGGCGGGCGTCCCGGCGGTCGAGTGCGGCCCGGCCGGCGGCGGCCATCACGGGCCGGAGGAATGGGTTTCGATCCGGTCTCTGGGCGAATATCGGAAGGCGCTGGTCGAGTTCGTCACACTCCTACCCGCCCGAATCGAGTCTGGCAGGGACGATCGCGGCCTCCGGATCGCCTGATCGATGCAGTTCGACGACATCCCACGCCCCGGTCTCTGGAAGCGCCTGCTGGTGGGCGCCGTGCTGGTCATCTTCGCGGCCGCCGGTGCCACCGCCGTGGCGGCCTTCAACGAGGTCGACAAGGTGGTCGACGCGCTCAAGCTCGGCCCCGAGCTGCGGGTGAGCGAGAAGTCGCTCGCCGAGACCGACCCGGGCGAGCCGCAGACGCTCATGATCCTCGGCTCCGACCGGCGGCCGAAGAACAACGTCGAGGGCGCCGCGCGCGACGCGCGCTCGGACACGATCATGCTCGTCCGGCTCAACCCGGACAAGGAGGTCACGGCGATCATGTCGCTGCCGCGCGACCTCAGGGTCGACATCCCGGGCCGCGGCGTGGCGAAGCTCAACGAGGCATACCAGCTGGGCGGGCCGCAGCTCACGCTCGACACGGTCAAGCAGCTCACCGGCCTACCCATCAACCACGTCATCAACGTGAGCTTCAAGGGCTTCTGGCGGGCGGTCAACGCGATCGGCTGCGTCTACTCCGATGTCGACCGCGACTACTACAACGACAGCGCCGAGTACACGTACATCGACATCGACGCCGGCTACCAGAAGCTGTGCGCGCGCGAGGCGCTCCAGTACGTGCGCTTCCGTCACACGGACGACGATCTGGTGCGCTCGGCTCGCCAGCAGGACTTCCTGCGCCAGGCCAAGCAGCAGATCACCTACACGAAGCTGATCGACGAACGCGAGCGGCTGATGAAGATCTTCGGCCGCAACACGTCGACGTCCCGGAGCCTCCGCTCGACGGCCGAGGTGCTGCGCCTGATGAAGCTCGCCATCTTTTCCGCCGGGCAGCCGATCCAGGAGATCCACTTCGAGGGCGAGATCGGCCCGAGCTTCGTGGAGGCGAGCAACGAGCAGGTCCAGCAGCTCGTACAGCAGTTCCTGCGGGTTGAGGACACCCCGGGGCCGCGCGGCGAGGCCCAGGCGCGCGCGCCGTCGCACAGGCAGCGGCGCAAGAAGCCGCGGCCGAACGCCGCCGCGCTCGGGCTCTACGACGCCACCGTTCTCGGCCAGGACCAGGGCCTCCAGGCGGTTCAGGCGGGCGCCGGCGGATCGCTTCCCGTCTACTACCCGACCCTGCTCCTGAACGAGTCCGAGTTCGCGGACGCGCCGCGCGTGTACAAGCTCCGCGGGACCGACGGCAAGCGCTACGGCGCCTACCGGATGGTGATGCGGAAGTTCAACGCGAACGGCGAGTACTACGGGCTACAGGGCACGACCTGGAAGGACCCACCGATCCTCGACGACCCGACGGAGACGCGTCGGATGGGACGTCGCGAGTACGAGCTGCATTTTGCGGGCGATCGCCTGCGCCTGGTCGCTTGGCGGACTCCGAGGGCGGCCTATTGGATCTCGAACACGCTGCTGCAGACGCTGACGGCGCGCCAGATGATGGCGATCGCCCGTTCGGCACGGCGCTGTTGCTAATAGCCTCCTCGACCGCATGAGCGCAGAACGCGAACCGATCGGCGTGATCGGCGTCGGCTGGGTCGGCCTCGTCACCGCCGCCTGCTTCGCCGAGCTCGGGCACGAGGTCTGGGCGCGCGACATCGTTGCAGAGAAGGTCGAGTCGCTCTCGCGGGGCGAGGTGCCGATCCACGAGCCGGGCCTGCCCGAGCTGGTGGCGAAGAACGCCGAGCGCCTCCACTTCACGACCGAGATGGAGCCCGTGCTCGACCATGCCCGCCTGCTGTTCGTGTGCGTCGACACCCCTCCGACCTACTCAGGCGACGCCGACCTCTCGCGCGTGGAGGCCGTCTTGAACGAGCTCGGCGACTCGAGCGAGCACGCGCTCGTGATGAAGAGCACCGTGCCGGTCGGCACCGGCCGCTCGATCCAGCGCCGCCGCCCAGGCACCGGCTACGTCTCAAACCCGGAGTTCCTGAAGGAGGGAACGGCGGTCGATGACTTCATGAAGCCGGACCGGGTGGTGGTGGGGGCGGACGAGGGATCCGAAGAGTTCGCCCGGCGGGTGGCGGACCTGTACGCCTCGCTCGGGGCGCCAGTGGTGCAGACCGACGTCGCGTCCGCCGAGATGATCAAACTCGCCTCGAACGCATTCCTCGCCACCAAGATCAGCTTCATCAACGAGATAGCCAACGTGTCCGAAGAGCTCGGCGCCGACGTATCCGAGGTGGCCCGCGGGATGGGTCTCGACGATCGGATCGGACCACGGTTCCTGCGAGCGGGGATCGGCTATGGCGGGAGCTGCCTGGCCGGGGACGAGACCGTGCTCGTACGCCATCACGGAAAGCCGACGCTGCTGCGCTTCGAGCAGCTTTGGGACCGGTTGGAGGATGAGACCGTCGCCAGAGCGGCATGATCGAGCCCGAGGCACTGGAGGTGCTCGCCTGGGACCCGGAACGGAGCCGTGCCTGCTTCCTCCCCGTTCTGGCGGCCACCAGACGGCGCTTCGACGGCGAGGTTGTCGAGCTGCGGACGAAGATGGGCCGGAGAATCCGCTGCACACCAGATCATCCGTGGGTGGTGTCCGACGGGCGCGGCGGCGCGGCTCGTGTCGAGGCGGCGGCCGACCTCACCGAAGGGGACTGGCTTCCCCTGGCGCAAGGGGTCAACGGCGCTTCCGACCCGGCCGAACTGGCGTCGCTGGTGTCCGCGGTCGAGTGGGCGGGCGTCGCGCCCGACCGCATCGTGGTAAGGCCCCCGCGCCGGCGGATCGTCGAGCTGGTCCGCCGCCCAGTCGAGGAGCGCAGGTCGATCCTCGCCGGGCCTCAGTCGGTCTACCAGCGGACCCATGACATGAAGCGGACCGGCGCGCTCAACCTCGCCGAGCTTCAGCGCGCTGAGCTTCCAATCGAGGGCTCCCGCTTCAGCACGGTGCGAAATGGCCAGTATGTTCGAACCGAGGTCGAGCTGGACTCCGCGTTCTGGCGGGTGGCCGGTCTATACCTGGCGGAGGGCCATACCTCGATCGAACAAGGCAGGGCCGGGATGCGCCATCGCATCGCCTGGTCGTTCCATCCGACTAAGGAGGAGCACCTGGTCGACGAGGTAGTCGCCTTCTGGCTGCGGCATGGAGTCGAAGCCAGGGTCTTGGCGCTCCCCACGTCACGCCAGGTGAGCGTCTCGTCGAGACTCCTGGGCTGCTGGTGGCTGCAGACACTCGGCCTCGGGAGGACTAGCTACGAGCAGCGACTGCCCGATCTGATCTGGGACCGGCCGGCTGCGGACAAATGGTCGCTGCTTTCGGGTCTCTGGGAGGGAGACGGCTCTTGGAGCCTGATTCAGGGCGGTCCGAGCGTGGCGCTCGAGTTCGGGACCGTGAGCGACGAGCTCGCGGACGGCGTGCTCCGGCTGCTCGGTGATCTCGGCATCGTCGCCGCGTGGCGCGTCGGCCGCACGGCGAAGTCGACCAAGGACACACACTGGATCACCGTCAGCGGAGCTGATCAGGTCGAGGCGGCGCTGGATCTCGTGCCCGAACGCGACCGGCCGCAGGTGTTGGCTTCCATCGCCCGGCAGACGAAGCGAATTGCACCGACGGGCTACCGTCGGTGCGGGGCGCCCGGCGCGTGGGTGCGGGTGACGCGCGCGGCGCGAAGTCGCTTCTCGGGGGACGTGTACTCCCTCGAAGTCCCGGGCGCCCACACCTTCGTCACCACGGGCGGCCTCGTGTCTCACAATTGTTTTCCGAAGGATGTAGCTGCCCTGAAGCAGCTCGCCGGCAACACCGGCTACCACTTCCAGCTCCTCACCGCCGTGATCGAGGTGAACGAGCTTCAGAAGCGGCGAACCATCGGAAAGCTGCAGAAGCACTTGGGGTCGCTGGTCGGCAAGGAGGTCGCCCTGCTCGGCGTCGCGTTCAAGCCCGACACCGACGACATCAGGGAGGCCACCAGCCTCGTCCTCTCCGGGCGGCTTGCCGGCGAGGGCGCGAACGTCCGGGTCTATGACCCCGTGGCAGCCATGAACGCGGACGGGGTGCTCGCGGGAGCGCAGGTGGCTGGGTCCGCCCTCGAGGCCATCGACGGCGCCGATGCCGTCGTGCTCGTCACCGAGTGGCCCGAGTTCCGCGAGCTCGACTGGGCCGGGGAGGTCAAGCGCCGGTTGAAGACTCCGGTGGTCATCGACGGCCGCAATTTCCTCGATCGCGAGGCGCTCATCGCCGCCGGCTTCACCTACGAGGGCATCGGGCGCTGAGGTGCAGGCGCTGGTGCTTGCGGGCGGGGAGGGAACCCGGCTCCGGCCGCTCACTTACACCACGCCCAAGCCGGTCATGCCGCTCGCGGGGCGGCCCTTCCTGTCATTCATGCTCGACTGGCTGAACGGCCACGGGGTGGACGAGGTCATCCTCTCGTGCGGCTTCATGTGCGACGACGTGCGCCAGGTCCTCGGTGACATCTACAACGGCATGCGGCTGCGCTACGTGGTCGAGGATGAGCCGCTCGGCACCGCGGGGCCGGTGCGGCTCGCGCTCGACGAAGGAGTGCTCGACGAGCGGCTTCTGATCCTCAACGGCGACGTGCTCACCGACATCGACCTGACCTCGGAGTTGGACAAGCACGAGCGCACCGGCGCGCGCGTGACGCTCGCCCTTTATCCGGTCGAGGATACGGCGAGCTACGGGGTCGTCCCGCTGAAAAGCGACGGCCAGGTCGAGGCCTTTCTCGAGAAGACGGAAGGTGGTGCGCCCACGAACCTCGTCAACGCGGGCGCCTACGTGATCGAACGCGAGATCGTGGAGGCGCTGATCCCGTCCGGTCGCGCCGTTTCGTTCGAGCGCGAGGTGTTCCCGGCGCTGGTGGGCGAGGGCCTCTACGGTCACGTAGCGGCCGGCTACTGGATGGACATCGGGACGCCGGCGCGCTACCTCGAGGCCACCTGGGACCTGCTGGCCGCGCGCGTGGCGTCGCAGCTGCCGCCGCGCGACGAGACCGGCTCGCTCGTGTACGAGAACTGCCTGCTTTCGGGGGCCCATATCGGCCCGCAGAGCGTGCTCGGCCGCCACTGCTCGGTCGGCACGGATGCCCGGGTCGAGCGCTCCGTCCTTCACGAGCGCGTGCATGTCGGCGCCGACGCGGCCGTGATCGAGGCCGTGCTCGCCGAGCGCGTGCGGGTGGGAGAGCGCGCACGGGTCGAGCCAGGCGCGATCGTGGGCGCCGGCGCCGTGATCGGGGAGGATGCCGTGATCGGGGAGGGAGCGAGAATCGACCCCGACGTGACGATCGAAGCCGCGGAGCGAGTGCCGTGACGACCCTCGACAGGGCGAGCATCGAGGCCGTCGACCCCGAGGGGATGCTCGACGACGTGCTCGCCATGCCGCTCCAGCTGGGCGACGCCCTCTGGCGGGCCGAGTCTGCGGGCATCCGCCCGGTGGACAGCCCGGCCGGGCTGGTCGTATGCGGGATGGGCGGCTCGGCGATCGGGGGCGACATCGCACTCGCGGCGCTCGGCGACCGCGCGACGCGGCCGATCTCCGTCGTGCGCGGCTACGCCATCGAGCCCTGGACCCCGCCCGAGGCGCTCGTCCTGTGTTCGAGCTACTCCGGCGAGACCGATGAGGTGCTCGCGTGCTTCGAGGCGGCCGGCGCGGCAGGCGCGCGCCGGGTGGTCCTCACCACCGGCGGCAGGCTGGCCGAGGCCGCGCGCGCCGAGGGCGTGCCCGTGATCGGGGTGCCCTCGGGAATGCAGCCGCGGGCCGCGCTCCTCTACGGGGTGGTCGGAACGCTCGAATGCGCGGCGCGTTGCGAGGCCGCGCCGTCGCTGCACTCCGAAATCGATACCGCGGCAGCGTTGCTGGAACGCCTCGTGGTGGAGTGGGGACCGGATGCGTCCGAGGACGCGCTGCCCAAGCGGCTCGCCGCCGGGCTGCGCGGCACCGTGCCCGTGATCCACGGGGCTGGGCCGACCGCGGCGGTGGCGCGCCGCTGGCACACCCAGCTCAACGAGAACGCGAAGACGGCGGCGTTCTGGTCGGACCTGCCGGAGGCTGCCCACAACGAGATCTGCGGCTGGGAGCGCGGACGCCAGGCGGCGCCAATGGCGGCAGTATTCCTCGAGGACCCCGATCAACACCCGCGCGTCGGCCGTCGCATCGAGCTCATGGCCGGCGAGGTCGAGCGGGCCGGGGCACCCGCGGTCCGCGTGAAGGCGCGCGGCGACAGTCGCCTCGAGCGCGTGCTCTCGCACGCGCTGCTGGGCGACCTGGTGAGCGTCTACCTCGCAGTGCTCGACGGCGTCGACCCAACCCCGGTCGAGGCCATCCAGCGCCTGAAGTCCGGTCTCGACTGACCGGCACCCCTCAGGCGCACCGCGGCGGCAAACCTTGACACGATCGTGGTAAGGTTGCCGCGTCGCGATGGAAGGGCTCACGATCAACGAGGCCGCGGAGACGACCGGCTGGTCGCCTCGAATGCTGCGCTACATAGAGAGCGCCGGCCTGATCGAGCCCCCGCGCACGCCCAAGGGCTATCGCATCTTCGGGCCAGGCGAGCTGCAGCGCCTGCGCACTCTGCGTGAGCTGCTCGCCCGGTTCGACTGCGCCCTGTCGGACGTCGCCTTCGCCAAGCGCCTCGCCTCCGATCCGGAGCTGAGGGCGGCCGTGGACCGCTGGTTCGCGGAGCGCCCGCAGAAGCCGGACGAGGTGCCGTCCAGCGATTGGCTGTCCTGGGAGCAGCAGAAGCACGAGCGCCTCCTCGCGACCCCACCGACCCCGCAAATCATGGAGACCCCTGTCGCATGACCGTCACCGACGCCACCACCACAACCCCCGACTACAAGGTCGCAGATATCTCGCTGGCCGAGTTCGGCCGCAAGGAGATCACCCTTGCTGAGCACGAGATGCCCGGCCTCATGGCCATGCGCGAGGAGTACGGCCCGAGCCAGCCGCTCAACGACGCGCGCATCATGGGCTCCCTGCACATGACCGTGCAGACCGCCGTGCTGATCGAGACCCTCGTGGCCCTCGGCGCCGAGGTGCGCTGGGCCTCCTGCAACATCTTCTCGACCCAGGACCACGCCGCCGCGGCGATCGCGGCCGCCGGCATCCCGGTCTTCGCATGGAAGGGCGAGACGCTCGAGGAGTACTGGTGGTGCACCGAGCAGGCCCTCACCTGGCCCGGCCACGACGGCCCGAACATGATCCTCGACGACGGCGGCGACGCCACGCTGCTCGTCCACAAGGGGGCCGAGTTCGAGAAGGCGGGCGCCGTGCCGGATCCCGACTCGGCCGAGTCCGAGGAGTTCCAGGTCGTGCTGCGGCTGCTCACGCGCACGCTCGCGGAGGACCCGCGGAAGTGGACGCGCGTGGCCGACGCGGTCAAGGGCGTGACCGAGGAGACCACGACCGGTGTCCACCGCCTCTACGAGATGCACGAGGCCGGCACGCTGCTGTTCCCGGCGATCAACGTCAACGACTCGGTGACGAAGTCCAAGTTCGACAACCTCTACGGCTGCCGCCACTCGCTCATCGACGGGATCAACCGCGCCACCGACGTGATGATCGCGGGCAAGACGGCCGTCATCTGCGGCTACGGCGATGTCGGCAAGGGCTGCACTCAGTCGCTGCGCGGCCAGGGCGCCCGAGTGCTCGTGACCGAGATCGATCCGATCTGCGCACTCCAGGCCGCGATGGACGGCCACCAGGTGGTGCGGCTCGATGACGTCGTCGAGACCGCGGACATCTTCATCACCGCCACCGGCAACAAGGACATCATCACCGCCGATCACATGGCGCGCATGAAGCACCAGGCGATCGTGGGCAACATCGGCCACTTCGACAACGAGATCGACATGGCCGGCCTCGCTCGGACCGAGGGCGTGGAGCGGATCAACATCAAGCCCCAGGTCGACGAGTGGCGCTTCCCGGACGGGCACTCGATCCTCGTGCTGTCGGAGGGCCGGCTGCTCAACCTCGGCAACGCCACCGGCCACCCGAGTTTCGTGATGTCGAACTCGTTCACGAACCAGGTGATCGCCCAGGTCGAGCTGTTCACCAAGAACGACGACTACGAGAAGCAGGTCTACGTGCTGCCAAAGCACCTCGACGAGAAGGTCGCGCGCCTGCACCTCGACGCGCTCGGCGCGCGACTCACAGAGCTCAGGCCGGAGCAGGCCGCCTACATCGGCGTGCCCGTAGAGGGCCCCTATAAGTCAGAGCACTACCGCTACTAGGCCGCTGGCCCTCGAGCCCGACATCGCCGACGCGGCGCTCGCCCCGCAGGGGCGGGCCCGGGTCGAGTGGGCGGAGGGCCAGATGCCCGTGCTCCGCTCGATCAGCGAGCGGTTTGCCGTCGCTCAGCCGCTGGAGGGCATGCGGGTGGCCGCCTGCCTGCACGTGACGGCGGAGACGGCCAACCTGATGAAGGCGCTCGCAGCGGGCGGCGCCGAGGTGGCGCTCTGCTCGGCCAACCCGTTCACCACCCAGGACGAGGTGGCGGCCGCGCTGGTCGAGGACGGCGTGCCCGTCCAGGCCGCCCGCGGCGAGGACGTCGAGGCATACGCGCGACACGTGCACTCGCTGGCTGCGTGGAAGCCGGACGTGACACTCGACGACGGCGCCGACCTCCTCGTGCTCCTCCACGAACAGGGAAAGGCCGACGCGGTGCGCGGCGGCGCCGAGGAGACCACGACCGGGCTACTGCGGCTGCGCAGGCTCGAGGCCGAGGGCCGGCTTGCCTGCCCGGTCATTGCCGTCAACGAGTCGCGCACGGAGCGCACCTTCAACGACCGCTACGGCACCGGCCAGTCGGCGCTCGACGGGATCCTGCGCGCCACGAACCTGCTGCTCGCGGGGCAGACGCTCGTGCTGTGCGGCTACGGACCGACAGGGCGCGGCATCACCCAGCGCGCGCGTGGCGCCGGAGCAGCCGTGATCGTCTGCGAGGTGGACCCGCTACGGGCGCTCGAGGCGCGCATGGACGGGTTCGAGGTGATGACCGCGCTCGAGGCGGCCGAGCGCGGCGACCTGTTCGTGACCGTGACCGGCTCGCGCTCGGTGCTGCGCGCTGAGCATTTCGAGCGCATGAAGAACGGCGCGGTGCTGGCCAACGCCGGCCACTTCGACGTCGAGATCGACCTCGCCGACCTCGCGCGGCTAGCGGAGGGGCGGGTGCGGCAGGTCCTACCGCTGGTCGAGGAGTACGACCTCGGCGGTCGCCGCCTGCACCTGCTTGCGAGCGGACGGGTGGTGAACCTCGCCGCCGGACAGGGCCATCCCGCCGCGGTCATGGACATGAGCTTCGCGAACCTGGCGCTGGCGGTCGAGCACCTCGTGCTCGACGGCGACGAGCTCGAAAACCGGGTGCTCGACGTTCCCAAGGCGATCGACGAGGAGATCGCCCGGCTCAAGCTCGAGTCGCTCGGCGTCGAGATCGACACCCTGACGCCGGAGCAGCAGGACTACCTGAGCTCCTGGGGCCCGGCGGCCTGATCAGGCCGCGCGCGGAAGCAGGCTCCCGAAGCCGCGGCGCTCGCGGCGCGTGTCGCCCCGCATGCCCTTCGCGCGGACGCGCAGCAGCTCGACCACGTCGCCGCTCGGGCGGAAGGGGTCCGCGATCGCCGAACCACTCTGCACCTCGACGGCCGCCCACAGCTCTGCGCCGACCTCGGCGATCAGGACGTCGCCGCTCGGCGGGCGAGAGCTGTCCAGCGCGGCGAGCCGGTTGAGCGCGACGCCGTCTGCATCTGAAGCCCGGCGGATGGTGAGAGTCGAGTTGATCACGGTTGGCCCCCTGTGTTGAATGTTTGATGACTCTCGAAAGATCATGCCGAACGCCAGGCATAAGTTCAAATTCGGAAATGTGTGAGCTTCGATAAGCTCTCGTTATGCTCGATGTCAAGCAGCTGAGGGTGCTCAAGGCGGTCTCGGAGCACGGCTCGTTCTCCGCCGCCGCCGAGGCTCTCTCGTACACGCAGCCGGCGATCTCCCAGCAGATCGCCGCCCTCGAGAAGCAGGCGGGCACCACGCTGGTCGACCGCGGGAGCCGCGGTGTGACGCTCACCGAGGCCGGTCACACGCTCGTCGAGCACGCCGAGGTCGTGCTCGCCCGCCTGTCGGCCGCCCAGGCCGAGCTCGAGGCGATGCGCGGCGTGCGGGGCGGCCGGGTCCGGCTGTCCTCGTTCCCGACCGCCGGCGCCTCGCTCCTGCCGCCGGCCGTCGCGCTCTTCACCCGCCGCTACCCGGACGTGGAGCTCACCTTCGTCGAGGAGGAGCCGGAGGACGCGGTGGGCATGCTGCGCGCCGCCGAGCTCGAGGTCGCGATGGTCTTCGAGTACCGCGACCTCTCCCAGCCCGAGTTCGACCGTCTCTACGAGGGTGTCGAGCTGCGCCACCTGCTCGACGACCCGATGTACATCGCCGTGCCGCGGGACCACCCGGGCGCGCGCAAGCAGCATGTGCGCCTCGAGGACTTCGCCGACGACATCTGGATCCAGAACGACACGCGCGGGCCCTGCGGGCGACTGCACCTGGCGGCCTGCGTGGCCGCCGGCTTCGAGCCCAAGATCGGCTACCAGTCCGACGACTACAACGTCGTGCAGGGCCTGATCGCGGCCGGCGTCGGGATCTCGCTGCTGCCGGCACTGTCGCTGACGAACGTCCGCGAGGACATCGTGGTGCGTTCCCTCGGTCCGCGTGCCCCCGCTCGCAGGATCGCGTCGGCGGTGATCGACGGCCGCTACCGCTCGCCCGCCACCGCGGCGATGCTCGACATCCTGAGCGAGGTCGCGGGCCGCTACGAGCTGCCGTCGGGCATGCCGCTCGCCGCGTAGGGGGGACCGCCCACGCGCCGCGCCGGGCGCGACACGGCCCTGGAGGTGCTGGACGCCGACAGCGAGCGAAGGCTCCGCCGAGTGCTATTGCCCGGCCGGCTCAGCGTGCCCGCAATCGCGTACGACGCCACCCCGAGCGGCCTCACTCCCGACGGGCGCAGGCTCGTCCTGATCGCGCCGCGGTGGTCGTTCCCGCGGGCCTACACGAGCTTCGCGATCGTCGACACGCAGCGCCTGCGGATCCGGCGCACGGTCCGCCTGAAGGGCGACTTCAGCTTCGACGCGATCTCGCCGGACGGCCGCACCATGTACCTGATCCACTACCCCTCGCCCAACGACATCCTCCGCTACGAGGTTCGCGCCTACGACCTCCGCGCGAACCGGCTCCTTCCGGATCCGATCGTCGATCCGCGCGAGCCGGACGAGCGCATGAGCGGACTGCCGGTCACCCGCGCCACGAGCGCTGACGGCCGCTGGGAGTACACCCTCTACAACGGCAGCGAGTATCCGTTCATCCACGCGCTCGACACGGAGCGCCGGCGTGCCTTCTGCATCGATCTCGAAGGGCTCGCCGGACGCGGGCGCGGCGGTCTCTGGGGAAGCAAGCTCGAGCTCGGAGGAGGCGGAGGGAGCCTCTCGGTCGTGGCCGGCAACAGGCCGCTGGCGAGCGTCGATACGAAGACCTGGCGCGTATCGATGCCACGGCCGGCCGGCGAGAAGCGCGCGTCCAGGGTGCGGCGGCCCGACGCGCAGTCCGCCGCCGAGGACACCGGTGTTCCCTGGCTGCTCGTCCTCCTCCCGACGCTCGTCCTCGGCGGAGCGGGCACCGCGCTTGCGGCTCGCGGAAGGGTCCGCTCGCGACTGCCCGGCGCGTCGGCCTGACGGGTCAGGCAGCCAGGCGGACTTCAGCCGCCGCGGCGATCCGGCCGGCAGCGCCCTCCAGGGCGCCCGCGGAGAGCAGCGCCTGGGTGGCCTTCGTCACGAGCCGGCCGGTGAGGCCGCCGCCGGCGCGCAGCGAGACGGAAGCGTTGAGCTCGGCGCCTGTGCTGACCGGGGCAAGCTCGTAGCGGACCTCGAGCCCGATCGGGCCTTCGGCGCTCAGCCGCAGCCCCGCCTCATCGGCCCTGTGGACCTCGACGTCGAACTCCACCGGCATGCCCGCGAGCCTGCCGGTCACGCGGGTGCGGGTGCCGGTCGACAACCGGCGCCAGTCCTCGAGATCGAAGTCGACCGGTGCCCAGTCCTGGATCTTCTCCGGACGCGTGAGCACGTCGAGCAGTTGCTCCGGCGTCGCGTTGGCGGTTGTGGTCGCGGTCCAGTTGGACATGGCTGCCCTCCGCCATGATCAAACCGCCTCGGCGGCCGCCGTTGTGAGTAATCACTCACATTCGGCGGCCGCCCTCCGGGTGCTCTTACTCGTATTGCAGCGCCTTCAGCACGTCGAGGCGGGAGGCCCGGCGGGCCGGGCCGATCGCCGCGAGCACGCCGGCCACCGCCGCCACGATCGTGAAGGCGATCAGGGAGCCGAGCGGTAGCGCGAACCGCAGTCCCTCGTCGCTCAGCGCCGTCGTGGCGAGCGCGGCCATGAAGAGGCCGACCGCGATGCCGAGCACGGCGCCGATCAGCGCTGTGACCACGCTCTCGTGGCGGATCATCCGCCGCACCTGGCGGCGGCTCATGCCGACCGCGCGGAGCATCCCGAGCTCGCGTGTGCGCTCCAGTACCGACAGCGCCAGCGTGTTGACGATGCCGAACAGCGACACGACCACCGCCAGGCCGAGCAGGACGTAGAAGACCCCGAGGATCTGGTCCACCCAGCCGGCCTGATCGGCCTTGAACTCGCTCTTCGACTGCACCTTCACGGCGGCGAAGGGCTCGAGCGCCCGCTCCAGGTCCTGCTGGGAGGCACCGTCCGCGGCGATGAACGCGTAGCGCTCGCGTTCGGCGCTGAACGCCTCGTCATAGGCCGAACGGGCGATCGTCACTTCGCCCAGCCCCAGCGGGTTGAACCGGTCCGGCTTCGAGATTGCCGCGACCGAGAGGTCGAGCTTGTCGCCCTTCATCGCGGTGACCGCGAAGCGCTCGCCCACGGCGAGGCCGTGATCCTCGGCGAACCTCTCGGTCACGACCGCGCCGCCCGCTCCGAGCTCGGCAAGCGACTCGTCGGACCCCTCGGCCCAGTCGGAGCCGAACACCGCCGCGATCCGCGTCTGGTCAACGCCGTCCACGGCCACTTCCTTGCCGAACGCGCGGCCTTGGTCCTGCACGATGCCGGTGGCGACCTCGACCCCCGGCACCTGGGCGGCGGCACGCGTGGCCTCGGGCCTGATCGGCGACCAGTCGTCCTGGCCGACGAGCACATAGTCCGCCCGCACCTGGTCCTCGAGCGCTCCGCTCGTGGACTCGCGCAGGCCGGCTCCCAGCACCGCCGAGAAGGCCACCAGCGCGATCCCGATCATGAGCGCCGCGGCCGTGGCCGCGGTGCGGCCCGGGTTGCGCATCGCGTTGCGGCGGGCGAGGCCGCCGGCCACCCCGGCGATCCGCTGCCCGGGCCGCCCCAGCACCGATGCGAGTCGGGGCACGAGCCGGGGCGAGATCAGCGCCACGGCGATGAACAGGAGCAGCGAGCCGGGCGCGAGCAGGGCGAGCCTGCCCTCAGCCTCGATGCCAGGAGCGAACAGGCCTAGCCCGAGTACCGCCAGGGCGAGGGCGCCGACGATGCCCGCGAACAGCGGGGCGCGCCGGCCGATGCGCGACGGCGGGATCTCCGCACCTTCGCGCATGGCGTTCACCGGCGAGACGCGCGTCGCGCGCAGCGCAGGCCCGAGGCCCGCCAGCACCGTCACGACGATCCCGACCGCCAGCGACACGACGATCGTCCGGGTCGAGAAGACCGTGCCGGTCGTCGGCAGGTCGACGCCGAGGGCGGCGAACAGCCCCGACAGCAGCTGTGCCAGGCCGAGCCCCGCGACCAGGCCGATCGCCGACGCCACCGTCCCGACGACGGCGGCCTCGGCCACCACTGAACGCAGCACCTGTCGCCGCGTGGCCCCGAGCGCCCTCAGCAGCGCCAGCTCACGCGAGCGCTGGGCGACGGTGATCGAGAGCGTGTTGTAGATCGTGAAGGCGCCCACGAACACGGCGATGCCGCCGAACACGAGCAGGAACACTTTCAAGAAGTCGACGAAGCCCTTCAGCCCGTCGAGCGTGAAGCGGTCGTCCTCCTCGGCCGTCTGGACCTGGACGCTGTTCGGCAGCGCCGAGGCAAGCGTCGTCCGGACCGAATCCGGCCCGCCGACGAGGATCTCGGTGTAGCTGCCACGGCGACCGAACACCTGCTGCGCGGACTCGAGGTCGAACAACGCGAGCGTGGCGGTGCCGATCGAATCGACGTCGCCGAAGGTCACGATGCCCGTGATCTCCGCTTCCCGAACCGGGCCGTCCGCCTGGAAGCGTATGCGGTCGCCGACCGCGTGGCCCTGCTTCTCGGCCGTGCCCGCGTCGATTGCAATCTGACCCGGCCCGGAGGCAAACTCGCCCTCCTTGAGCCGGAACGGTGACAGCTCGCCCGCCTCGGGATCGATGCCGGCGCCGAAGTACGGGCCCTGTCCGATCACGGCTCCGTCGGCGTCGAGCAGCTGGGCCTCGTCCGAGATGCTCCCCACGGCCTTCTCGACGCCGGGCGTGGCCCGCACCTCGTCGAGCGTCGATGCCGGGATGTCGGCCCGGACGGACTCGTCATCCGGCTCGAACGCCGTTTTCGCGGAGACCACGGCGGCGGTCTCCGCGTAGGACGCCTTCGACAGCGAATCGGCGGCGCCACGCATGGTGTCGGTGAGCGTGTAGGCGCCGCTCACCATGGCGACCCCGAGCACGATGGCCAGGGCCGTGAGCACCGTCCGCAGGCGGCGCGTCTTGATGCCCTTCAGGGCCACCCGGGTCATGCGAGCTCCTTCACGTAGGCGAGGACCTCGTCCTCGGTGGGGCTCTCGACGTCGGCGACCAGCTCGCCGTCGGCGATGAACAGCACCCGCTCGGCGGCCGCGGCGGCGCGCGGGTCGTGCGTCACCATCGCGGTCGTCTGGCCGAACGTGGACACCGCCTCCTGCAGGAGCTCCAGCACCTCGGCGCTCGTGCGTGAGTCGAGGTTGCCGGTCGGCTCGTCCGCGAACAGCACGGTGGGCTCGGACACGATCGCCCGGGCCAGGGCCACGCGCTGCTGCTGGCCGCCGGACAGCTCGGCCGGGCGGTGCGAGCGGCGGTCGTCCAGTCCCACTCGCTCGAGAACGGCGTCCACCCAGCCGTTCTCCGGCTTGCGGCCCGCGATTGCGAGCGGCAGTGTCACGTTCTCCTCGGCGCTCAGCGTCGGCACGAGGTTGAACGCCTGGAAGACGAACCCGATGTGCTCGCGGCGAAGCAGCGTCAGCTGCTTGTCGCCCATCGCGGTGATGTCCTGGCCGGCGATCTCGACGCTGCCCTCGGTGGGGCGGTCGAGGCCCGCGAGCAGGTGCATCAGCGTGGACTTGCCAGAGCCGCTCGGGCCCATGATGGCGGTGAACTGGCCGCTCGGAACCTCGAGCGAGACGCCGCGGACGGCCTCCACCGCCGAGTCGCCTTCGCCGTAGCGGCGCACGAGGTCGCGCGCCACGCACTGCCGTCCCGTTCGCCTCAGGCGTCATCGGGACGACCATCGACGTGTCGTTCAGCATCGAATTCTCCTTCGTGTAGGTGGTCATGCCGCCACGGCCACTTCGGCCGCGCGGGCGATGCGTCCGGTGGCGTTGTCGAGAACGCCGGCGGAGAGCAGGGCGGCGGTGGCGTTGGCCACCAGGCGGCCCGTCAGGCCGCGGCCCTTGCGCAGCGAGACCGACGCATTCAGCTCCGCGCCCGGGCTTGCGGGGGCGAGCTCGTAGAGCACGTCGATCCCGATCGGGCCGTCGGCGCTGAGCCGAAGGCCGTCCTCGTCGGCCGCGTGGACCTCGACGTCGAACCCGACGGGCACACCTGCCAGCCGGCCGGTCACGCGGGTGCGGGTCCCGGCCGCCAGGCGACCGTCGCAGTCCTCGAGATCGAAGTCGATGGGCGACCAGCGCCGGATCTCGTCCGGGTGGGTCAGCACATCGAGCAGCTGGTCGGCCGTCGCGTTCGCTGTGGTTGTTGCGGTCCAGTTGGCCATGGCCGCAACGGTCCCACTGAAGCCGTCAGAGGTCGTCAGCCTCAGCGGCGATCTGCCATCGCCACGCAGGATGAAAAGCGCGGGCAGGGGGTCGTCCTCGAGGATGACCCCCGGTCGGCCAGGCGGAGGACGCCGGCCGCTGGCCCTCGCAGTACTTTGGTCCCGTGATCTTCCGGCGTCTCTACGCGCGCGTGCGAGCGCTCGACCCGCTGTGGCTCGATTTCGCCCTGGCGTGCGTCGTCACGCTCGTCGCGGTGCTCGAGAGCTTCCTGGGCACGGCGGAGGGAGACCGCGTCGTAACCGCCCTGACCGCCGTGGGAGCCCTTTTGTTCCCAATCACCTGGCGGCGCCGCGACATCCTTCTGTCGGTCGTCGTGTTCGGCGTGTTCGTGCTGGCAGGGGGTCCCCTCGACGGGTTCCTGCTGTCGAACGTGGACGCCGCGTTCTTCGCCCTACTGATTCTCCTGTACTCGGTGGGACGCCATGCGGAGGGCCGGCGCTTCTGGATCGCGGCGGGGGTGGCGCTGGGAACCGCGAGCCTCGGCATCCTGATCGACGACCCCGAGGCGCCCCAGGACGCCCTCTGGGTGTTGCTGCTGTTCGTTCCGCCGATTCTGGCCGGTCGCGGCCTGCGCAGTCGCGCGAAGCTCCAGGCCGAGCTGCGCGAGAAGGCCCGCCAGGCAGAGGCGGCTCGCGACTCGCAGGCCCGGACCGCGGCCGGCAAGGAACGCCAGCGCATCGCGGCCGAGCTGCAGGTGGCGGTCGCGGACGCCGTCAGCGCGATCGTGGTTCAGGCCGAGAACGTCCCCCAGTCGCTCGAGACGGGCCAGACGCGCCGGGCGGAGGAGACGTTCGCGGCCATCGAGTCGACCGGCCGCGACGCGCTGGCCGAGATGCGCCGCCTGCTCGGTGTGCTGCGCCACGACGGCGAGGGCGCCGAGCTCGCGCCCCAGCCCGGCCTGGCGCGGCTGAGTGCGCTCGTCGAGCGCGTCCGGGAACAGGGCATCCAGGTGGAGCTACTCGTGAGCGGCGACGAACGTCCACCGGCGCCGGGGGTCGATCTCACGGCGTACCGCGTGATTCAGGACGCGCTCGAGGCGGCGGTCGAGAAGGGCGCGACTCGCGCCGAGGTCGAGCTGCGCTACGGCGAGCGTGATCTCGAGGTGGCCGTCCGCGACGATCGCACGGGCGGCGGTTCGCACCGCCTGCCGGGCCTGCGCGACAGGGTGGGGCTCTACGGTGGGCACCTGCGGGCGGGCCGCGAGGACGGAAAGGGCTTTGCGCTCGAGAGCAGGCTGCCGCTGACCGAGGCCGGCGCGTGAGGCGGCGTATCAGCAGCCTCACCGAGCGCGACTGGCGCGCGATCGACCGGGTGTACGTGGCGGGCATAGTGGTGCTTGGCCTGATCGAGCTGCTCACCCTGGACGAGCCGGCGGGCGTCAAGTTGGGCAGCGTGGCCGTGGTCTCCGCGATGGCGATCTCCCTGCTGTGGCGCCGCACTCGGCCCGTCGAGGTGCTGGCATCCCTGATCGTCCTCGCACTCGTCGGCGAGCTCTTCTTCGTCGGGCCTCCGGGCTCGCTCACCCAGGTGCTCATCCTGCTCACCGCGACCTACTCGGTGGGCGCTCACGCCGACGGGCGCCGCGGCTTCGTGGGGCTCGGGGTCGGCGTGGTGGGGGTGACGGCGCTTGCAATCGTCTTCGATCCGAGCGACATCGTCTTCCCGGTTGTCTTCTTCGTGGTCACGCCCTGGATGTTCGGCCGCGTGCTGCGCAACACCCTTCTGACCGCGCGCGAGCTGGCGGAGCGCGCGGAGCTGGCGGAGCACGCCCGTGAGGAGGAGGAGCTGCGAGCCGTCATGGTCGAGCGCAACCGCGTCGCCCGCGAGCTCCACGACGTGCTGGCTCACAACCTGAGCGTCGTTGTCGTCCAGGCGGGGGCGGCGCGCCGGATCGTCGAGCGCGACCCCGAGCGCGCCGCCGAGGTCGCTGCGCTCATCGAGCTCACAGGCCGCGAGGCGCTCGCCGAGCTGCGCCATCTATTCGGCCCGCTGCGCCGTGAGGATGGCGGGGCGCCTACCGAGCAGCCCGGCCTGGGCGACCTAGAGCGGCTCGTGGCACGCGTCCAGCACGCCGGCTTGGCCGTCGACCTTCAGATCGACGGTGAGCCGGTCCCGCTCCCGGCGGGCGTGGATCTCACCGCCTATCGCCTGGTGCAGGAGTCGCTGACCAACGCCCTCAAGCACGCCGGCGCCGACTCCGCGACCGTCAGGCTGAGCTACGAGCCCAACGAGCTGGCGATCTCGGTGGAGGACGACGGCGAGGGGCTGAGCCCCGAGCGCCTGAGCAATCTGGGCGGTGGGCACGGGCTCGCCGGCATGGAGGAGCGCGTTGCGCTGTACGGCGGCCTGCTCCAGGCCGGCCGCCGTCGCGGCGGCGGCTTCGCCGTCCGCGCGCGGCTCCCCACGCGCCCGCTGGTGCCCGGCGCCGAGCTGCAGAGCGCCCCGAAGAAGACGGTCACGGCATGAGCGTGCGTGTGCTGCTCGTCGACGACCAGGCGCTGATCCGAGCCGGCTTTCGCATGATCCTCGACGCCGAGGAGGACATCGAGGTCGTGGGCGAGTGCGCCGACGGCACCCAGGCCGTGGACAGCGCGCGCCGCCTCGAGCCGGACGTGATCCTGATGGACATCCGCATGCCCGAGATGGACGGGATCGAGGCCACGCGGCGCATCGTCGGCGCGCCCGGCGACAAGGCGAGGCGCGTGCTGATGCTGACGACCTTCGACCTCGACGAGTACGTCTACGACGCCCTGCGGGCCGGCGCCAGCGGCTTCCTGTTGAAGGACGTCCCCGCCGAGCAGCTCGTCGAGGGGATTCGAGTGGTGGCCCAGGGTGACGCCCTGCTCGCCCCGTCGGTCACCAAGCGCCTGATCCACGAGTTCGCGCTCTCCGCGCCCTCGCGGCGCGAGGCGCCGCCGGCGGTCGACGACCTCACGCCGCGCGAGCTCGAGGTGTTCACGCTGATCGCTCGCGGGATGTCGAACGCCGAGATCGCCGATGACCTCGTGGTGTCCGAGACCACGGTCAAGACCCACGTGGCGCGCGTGCTCATGAAGCTCGGTGTGCGGGACCGCGTGCAGGCCGTCGTGCTCGCCTACGAGTCCGGCATCGTGCTGCCGGGCGAGACCTGATAGGAACCCCGGATGGCCCAGGAAATCCAGATCCCCAATGCGGGATCAACTGCGAAGATCCGCAATCCGCTCGGCGTGCTCGCCCTGGGCCTCATCACGCTCGGCATCTACCACATCTTCTGGTGGTACTTCATCAACCGCGAGATGGCCGACTACGGGCAGGCGAACGGCATACCGGAGCTCGGCGACAACCCCATCCTGTCGGTGCTGGCCATCACGATCGGCGCGCTCATCATCATCCCGCCGTTCGTGTCGGTATGGCGCACGCTCAGGCGGATCGAGACCGCTCAGAACCGCGCGCTCGGCTCGAACAACATCGCGGTGGTCCTGCTCTTCATCCTGATCTTCATCCCGCTCGTGAACCTGGTGGTATTCCCGATGATGCAGAGCAACCTGAATCAGGTCTGGGAGACCGCCGGGGCGTAGCGGGCGGCTACGCGGCCGCGTCCAGGCGCCCGGGCTGCCTGGCGAGGGCCTCGATCAGCTCGACCGACTCGTCGACCGGCGGCAGTGAGGCGATCTCGTCGGCCACCTCGCGTGCGGCTGCGCGGTAGCGCGGATCCTCGAGCAGCTCTCGCACCGACGTGCCGAGGCGCTCCAGCCCGGCGGGCGTCATGGCGAGCACGAGCCCGGCTCCGAACTCGGCAACCCGCGCCGCATTGATGGGCTGGTCGGCGAATACCGGCAGGAATACCGTCGGGACCCCGCCGGCCAGCGCGGCCAGCGTCGTGCCGGCCCCGCCGTGCCCGACCATGGCCTGGGCGTGCGGCATCACAGCGGCCTGCGGAACCCACTCCTCGACGTGCACCGAGGGCGGTAGCTCGCCGAGCTCGGTGGGATCCTGTCCGCGGCCGACGGTCACGAGCAGCCGGATCGACAGGCCGTCCAGAGCGTCGATGGCCGCGCCGTACATCTCGGGATAGCCGTCCTGCGGCAGAACGGTGCCGAAGGACAGGTACACGAGTGGGTCGGCCGAGCCGTTCCACCAGTCGGGGAACGGGGCAGGCGTCTCCTCCGGCTGCGCGCGATAGCGGCGTACCGGCGAGAGCTCGTGCCCTCCCGGTAGATCCATAAGACGCGGAGACTGGGTCAGGCAGGGCGTGGACCGCATGCGGGCGGCGTTCGGGTCCGGCGGCATATGAAGCCGGTCGCGGAGCTCATCGAGGGCCGGTGCCGCGAGCGCGAGAATCCAGTCCTCGTTGGCCACGGACAGCGCGAACCCGATCCGCGCTTGGGGCACGCCGCAGCGCTCCGCGGCAAGGCACGACGCGAACTCCGTCGACTCGCGGAGCACGACGTCGGGCCGCCAGCTCTTCACGAGGTGGAGCATGTCGGGCATCGCGGCGGCCGCGTAGGTGCGCACGAACATGTCCTGGATGGCGGGCTCGGTGGCGTCGTCGTTCGACAGCGACCTCAGCCTGTCGTGTATCGCGTCGAGCTCCGACGGCACGGGCTCGGCCAACGCCCGATAGGCCAGGCCCTCACGGCGCGCCAGCGTTCCGGCGGAGCCGGATCCCGCCACGAGCACGTCGTGGCCGGCCCGCTCGAGGGCATGGGCGAAGGGAAGCATCGGCGTCAGGTGGCCGGTCCCGCCGGTTGTAGCGAAGAGGAAGCGCATCGGGAGACGAGACAGCCTCGAGCCCGTGCCTATTCCGCTGTGTGAGGAGTGTCACAGCCTCGGCTCGGCCGCCAAGATCGGCGGAGCCGTCTGACTCAGGTCTGGGAGGTCGGAAGGGTGTAGTCGACCCAGCGGTCGTCGGCCTGGCCGCCGACCCGGTCGTAAACCTTGCGCGCGCGCCCGTTGTCGCGCGCGGTCTGCCATTCGAGCGAGGTGGTGCCGCGTTGCCGGGCGCGCTCTGCGCACGCGAGTATGAGCTCGTCCGCGTGCCCGCCGCCTCGCGCGTCGGGACTCACGAACAGGTCGTTCATCACCGCGATGCGCGAGGCGCTCAGCGTCGACCAGGTCCAGAAGATCGTCGCGAAGCCCACTGCGCCGCCGCTTTCGTCACGAGCGATCAGCTGCACGCCGTCCCGCTCCGGGCTCGCGATCAGCTCGCGGGCCATCGCCAGCAGCTCATCGTCCGAGGGGTCGACCTCGTAGAAGTCGCAGTAGCCGCGCATCAGCGGGAGCAGCTCGGGGAAATCCGCCTCGGTGACCGTGGAGACCACGGCGCGGGACGCTACCGGCTCGGACGCCTAGGATCGGGCGCCGTGACCGCGGCCACCGACAAGATGCGGCGCGAGGGCCTGCCCGAGATCGCGACTCGCACCTTCGCCCGCTACGAGGAGCGCCTCCGGGCGGGCGAGCAGGGGCTCGTCCCGGAGAGCGAGATCGAGCCACTCGAAGAGGTTCCGGCGCTGTCAGGTCTCCCCGAGGGTGACCCGTCGGCGATCGAGCGGGTGGTCGTGCTGAAGCTGAACGGCGGCCTGGGCACGAGCATGGGGATGACTCGAGCGAAGTCACTGCTCGAGGTCAAGAAGGGACACACCTTCCTCGACGTGATCGTCCGCCAGATCCTGGACCTGCGCGAGCGCTACGGGGCGCGCATCCCGCTGCTCCTCATGAACAGCTTCGCCACCCGCGACGACACGATTGCGGCCCTCGACCGTCATCCCGAGCTCGCGCTCGCCGACCTGCCCGTCGACTTCCTCCAGGGCAAGGTCCCGAAGCTGCTGGCGGACGGTTACGAGCCGGTGAGCCGGCGCGACGATCCCGAGCTCGAATGGGCGCCGCCCGGCCACGGCGACGTCTTCGCCTCGCTCGCCGGCACCGGTCTGCTGACCGAGCTGCTCGAGCGGGGCTACGAGTATCTGTTCCTCTCCAACTCGGACAACCTCGGCGCAACCCTCGAGCCACGCATCCTGGGCTGGCTCGCGGCCGAGGGCCTGCCCTTCGTGTCCGAGGTCGTCGACCGCACCGAGAGCGACCGGAAGGGCGGTCACCTCGCCCGTCGCCGGTCGGACGGCGGGCTCCTACTGCGCGAGACGGCCCAGGTCCCCGACGAGGACCAGGCCGCGTTCGAGGACATCGCCATCCACCGCTACTTCAACGCCAACAACATCTGGGTCAGCCTGCGGGCGGTCGAGCGGGCGCTCGACGAGGGCGGCGGCGTGCTCGAGCTCCCGATGATCGTCAACCGCAAGACCGTCGACCCGACGGACTCCTCCTCACCGGACGTGGTCCAGCTCGAGACCGCGATGGGAGCGGCGATCGGGGTCTTCGAAGGCGCAGGTGCCGTGCACGTGCCGCGCGACCGCTTCGTGCCCGTGAAGAAGACGAGCGACCTGCTGGTGGTGCGCTCGGACGCCTATCGCCTGGCGGACGACTGGACGGTGCGCCTCGTTCCCGAGCGCGACGGGCGCCCGCCCCACGTGGAGCTCGACCCGGACCACTTCAAGCTCGTGGCGCAGTTCGAGGAGCGCTTCCCGGCCGGGCCGCCGTCGCTGGCCGGCTGCGAGCGGCTCGAGGTGGACGGCGACGTGACCTTCGGCCGCGACGTGACGGTACGGGGCAGCGTGCGCGTGCAGGGCCCGCGCCGAATCGAGGACGGCACGGTGCTCGAGGGTTAGTACGAGGGTTCGGATCGACACGACCGGTTCTCGCGTCTGGTCGGTGGAGCTACCCGGGTCCCGAGACTCTTGCCGCTTCGAGCCGCTCGCGCCGGCGCTCCTCCTCCTCGGACTGCGCGAGCATGCGCACGAACAGCACAACCAGCACCAGGACGAGCGTCAGCGACTGTTCCACCATCATGATCACGCCGCCGATGTTCTGGTCCTCGACCGGGCTTAGTCCCCAGATCCGCGGCGTGGTCTCGTAGTAGGGGTAGAGCGCGCTGGAGGCCCATGCGAGGTAGAGCCCGAGCGCGGCGAGGCCGCCCTTGGCCGCCGCGATGTAGGCGAGCGGTTGCATGCCCGTGAGCCGGCGCCGCATCGGCACGGGCTGGATCAGCGACCACCAGAGCGCGATGCCGGCGGCGAAGAAGCAGGCGTGCTCGAGCACGTGAAGGGGTGCGTTCTCGGCCGCGGCGTCGTAGAGCGCCGGCACGTGCCAGAGGTACATGAGCACGAGCCAGACCAAGATGCCGGTGACGGGGGTCGCGAGTGGACCGAGCGCGCGCTCGACTCGCATGAGCCGGCGCGTGGCGGGCCGCATTATCACGCGCGACAGGGCCAGGAGGAGCAGCAGCGGCGCGATGTCGCCGAGCAACACGTGCTGGACCATGTGTGCGGAGAACAGGTAGTCCTCGCCGAGCCCGTCGAGCGGGGAGACGAGTGCGATCAGCAGCGCGACCATCGCCCCCGCGAACGCCGCGGCCTGGACGAAGCCGGCTCCGCGTCCGCCCGCCTCGCGGCGCGCCTCCCGGAAGCGCCAGACGTAGATGCCGGCGAGCAGAGCCAGCGGCGCCAGCACCGCGGGATCGGAGAACCAGTGCAGCTGTGGGTGATCCACTTGTGGCGGGATTGTCGCAGTGGCGTGCCCACGCGTGACACCGCTTCCGCGACGCTCGGGCCGTGCTTGCACCGCCGTTGTGCTGGGGCTGCGGAGGCCCCTCGCGGAGACGCGAGCCGCTCTGCGTGGCCTGCCGTCACCTGCTGCGCCGCCTACCGGCGCGACCAGTCCAGCTGGCCGGCGTCCCCGCCTGGGCCCCGGTCGGATACGAGGGGCCGGCCCGAGAGCTCGTGCGCGCGCTGAAGTTCCGGGGCGCGGTGGCGCTCGTCGACGCGATGGCCGCCCAGATCGCGGCGAACGCGCCGTCGGGGCTGATCGGCGCGAGGGCAGGACCCGACCCCGCGCGGCCCGTCCTCGTTCCGGTGCCCCTGCATCCGCGCAGGATGCGGGCGCGCGGGTTCAACCAGGCGCGCCTGCTGGCCGAGGCACTGGCGCGGCGGACGGGCCTGGCGACGGCCGACTGTCTCGAGCGGCTCGGCGCCGAAGGCACGCAGGTCGGGCGCGGACGGCACGAGCGCCGCGCCGGGCCGGCCGGCCGCGTGCTCATGCGGAGCGGGCAAGCCACAGAGGTGCCCGCCCACGCCCTGCTCGTGGATGACGTCGTCACCACCGGAGGCACGCTGGCGGCCTGCGCGGCCGCGCTGCGCTCGGCCGGGACAGGTGAGGTCGGCGCCCTCGCGTTTGCACGCACGTTGGGGCGATGACCCCTGGCGGCCCAGGCATGGTCGCTCTACCATCGGTGTCCCGACGACCCAGGAGGGCAGATGCGCATCCAGGTGAAGACCCGCAGCGGCGCAACCGTCGACGACGAGCTTCTCTCTCGGGTGGAGAAGAAGCTCGCGAAGGTCGGCCGTCAGGTCTCACCGCTCGCCACCCTGGAGGTCGAGTTGAGCGAGGAGCGCAACCCGGCCATCAGGGATTCGCAGGTGGCCGAGGCGACGCTTCACCTCAAGGGCACGACACTTCGCGCGAAGTCGCGCTCGACCGACATGGGCCACTCGATCAACCTCATGGCCGAGGACCTCGCCCGCCAGGTCAAGAAGCACCGCGACAAGCGCCGCGGGCGCCGCGAGGCGCAGAAGACAGGGCAGCAGCCGCACCCCGCGTGAGCCCGGCTCCGGAAGCGGGTCCGGAGACCCCGGGAGCCTTGCTACCGTAGCTCGAATGTCCATCCTCGACCGTGCTCTGCGGGTCGGCGAGTCGAAGAAGTTCAAGGCCTTCGAACGCAACGTCGTCCGCATCAATGACTTCGAGCCCGAACTCGAGCTCGAGTCCGACGACGAGCTGCGCCAGCGCTACCAGGCGCTGCGCGAGCGGCACCTGGCCGGCGAGCCGTTGGAGGACCTTCTCTTCGAGTCGTTCGCGCTCACGCGCGAGGCCGGCAAGCGGGCGCTCGGGCAGCGCCATTTCGACGTCCAGCTGATCGGCGGGATGGTGCTCCACGACGGCTCGATCGCGGAGATGAGGACGGGTGAGGGCAAGACGCTCACCGCCACGCTGCCGATCGTGCTGAACGGGCTCGCCTCGCGCGACGAGGACGGCTTCGCCGTCCGCGGCAAGGGCATCCACCTGGTCACGGTCAACGACTACCTCGCCCGTCGTGACGCCAACTGGATGAAGCCGATCTACGACCTGCTCGGCGTGACCGTCGGCGTGATCCAGTCGGGCATGAACGAGATCGACAAGCAGGAGGCGTACTCCCGCGACGTCGTGTACGGCACCAACTCCGAGTTCGGTTTCGACTACCTGCGCGACAACCTCGCGGTCGAGATGCAGGCCAAGGCCCAGCGCGGGCACGGCTTCGCGATCGTCGACGAGGTGGACAACATCCTGATCGACGAGGCCCGCACGCCGCTGATCATCTCGGGCCAGCCCGAGCAGGCGGCGGACCTCTACTACAAGTTCGCGAAGCTCGCGCGGATCATGGAGCCGGGCAAGAAGCCCGAGGGCCTCGAGGCCAAGTCCAAGGAGTGGATGGCGGACTTCGATTTCGAGCCCGACGAGAAGCACAAGACGGTCGCCGTGACCGAGCGTGGCGTCGAGAAGGCCGAGAAGTTCCTCGGCATCGACAACCTCTACCGCGCCGACACGGGCAACCTCGTCAACCACCTGCAGCAGGCGCTGAAGGCGGAGGAGCTCTACAAGAAGGACGTCGACTACGCCGTAATCGACGGCGAGGTCAAGATCATCGACGAGTTCACCGGTCGCATCCTGGAGGGCCGGCGCTGGTCGGAGGGCCTCCACCAGGCCGTGGAGGCGAAGGAGGACGTGGCGATCCAGGAGGAGTCCCAGACCGTCGCCACGATCACCTATCAGAACTACTTCCGCCGCTACGACAAGCTCGCCGGCATGACCGGCACGGCGCTCACCGAGGCCACCGAGTTCATGAAGATCTACGACCTCCAGGTCGTCGAGATTCCCACCAACCGTCCGATGATCCGCGCGGATCAGAACGACCAGATCTACAAGACGAAGGACGGCAAGTGGGCTGCCGTGGCCAACGAGATCGAGGAGCGCAACCGCACCGGCCAGCCCATCCTCGTGGGCACGATCTCAGTCGAGGTCTCGGAGCTGCTCTCGGGCGAGCTGCAGAAGCGCGGCATCGCGCACTCGGTTCTGAACGCGAAGCCCGAGCACGCCGAGCGCGAGGGCGAGACGATCGCCGAGGCGGGCCGCCCGTTCGCGGTCACGATCGCCACCAACATGGCCGGCCGCGGAGTCGACATCAAGCTGGGCGGCAACGAGGAGCACCTGACCCAGCGCGAGCTGACCAAGCGCGGCCTGGAGCCCGGCTCGGAGGAGTGGGAGAAGGCGTGGGACGAGCTCTTCCCCGAGATGGAGGCCAAGGTCGCCGAGGACCGCCAGAAGGTCACGGACTCCGGTGGCCTGTTCATCTGCGGCACCGAGCGCCACGAGTCACGCAGGATCGACAACCAGCTGCGCGGCCGCTCGGGCCGCCAGGGCGACCCGGGCGAATCGCGCTTCTACCTCTCCGCGGAGGACGACCTGGTCCGCCTGTTCGCCGGCGACCGCATCTACAAGATCCTCGACAACAAGTTCCTCGCGCAGGCGGACGAGGAGGGCAACGAGATGCCGATCGAGCACAAGATGCTCTCGAAGCAGATCGAGGGCGCCCAGAAGAAGGTCGAGGAGCAGAACTTCCTGATCCGCAAGCGCGTCCTCGAGTACGACGACGTGATGAACCAGCAGCGCGAGATCATCTACGAGTACCGCGACCGGATCCTCGAGGGCGAGGACATGTCCGAGGTCGCCCGCACGCAGATCGCGGACGCCATTGAGCGGATCGTGCGCGAGTACACCGAGGGCGACTACCAGGAGGACTGGGAGCTCGGGGCCTTGTTCACCCAGCTCGAGCAGATCTACCCGCTCTCCTACGAGCTGGACGACGTCAAGGAGGGCAGCGACCGCGAGGCGCTCACCGAGGACCTCCGCAAGGACGTCGTCGACGCCTACAACGAGCGCGAGGAGGACCTCGGCGCCGAGCTGATGCGTGCCCTCGAGCGCTTCATGCTGCTCCAGATCATCGACGAGCGCTGGCGCGAGCATCTGCACGACATGGACTACCTGCGCGAGGGCATCCACCTGCGCGGGTTCGCCCAGATCGACCCGCTCGTGGCGTACAAGAACGAGGGCTTCGACATGTTCACGGAGCTCATGAACAACATCTGGGACGAGTTCGCCCGCTACGTGTTCAACGTGGAGATAGAGGTCCAGCAGCCCCAACAGCAGGCTGCCGCGCAGCAGGGCGGTCCCAACTGGGGCTTCGGCGGGAACAGCACGCAGGCCGGCCGTCTGACCACGTCGGGCGGCCACTCGGCGACGGGGCGCGACGCTATCGCCGCCGCCGCCGGAACCGCGGTGCCCGCGGGCGTTTCGGAGGCAGCGGAGCTTGCGTCGGATGAGGTCGCCGGTTCGATCCCGATCGTGGAGACCCGCCGGCTCGACGAGCACGAGAAGATCGGCCGCAACGACCCCTGCTGGTGCGGCTCCGGCAAGAAGTTCAAGAAGTGCCATGGCGCCTAACGAGAGCGCCAGTGGCCTCCGCGACCAGCTGAAGCTGCTCGCGGACTACCTTTGACCCGGTAGGGCTGGCAGCGCGCCTCGGCGAGCTCGAGGGCGAGATGCAGGCCACCGGCTTCTGGGACGACCAGGAGCGGGCGAGCTCGGTCTCGGCCGAGCACGCCGCCGTCAGCCGCAGGCTCGAGACCTACCGCTCGCTCGAGGCCGATATCGAGGACCTCGAGGCGCTCGAGGAGATGGCGGCCGAGGACGAGTCGATCGCGGCCGAGCTCGACGAGCAGCGTGCCTCGATCGTGTCGAGGCTCGCCGAGCTCGAGGAGGCGCGCCTCTTCACCGGCGAGTACGACGCCGGCGATGCCGTCGTGACCGTGAACGCCGGCGCGGGCGGCACCGACTCCCAGGACTGGGCCGAGATGCTGCTGCGCATGGAGATGCGCTGGGCCGAGCGGCGCGGGATGAAGGTGGAGCTCAAGGAGGCATCGGCGGGCGAGGAGGCGGGGATCAAGTCGGCGTCGTTCATCGCGCGGGGCGAGAACGCCTACGGCCTGTTCTCGGCGGAGAAGGGCGTCCACCGGCTCGTCCGGATATCGCCGTTCGACTCGCAGTCGCGCCGCCACACCGCCTTCGCCGGGGTCGAGGTGGCGCCGCTCGTGGAGGACTCGGTGGAGGTCGAGATCGATCCGGACGACATCCAGATCGACACCTACCGGGCTTCGGGCGCCGGCGGCCAGCACGTGAACAAGACCGACTCCGCGGTGCGGATCACCCACCGCCCGACGGGCATCGTGGTGCAGTGCCAGAACGAGCGCTCGCAGTCCTCGAACCGAGACACGGCGATGAAGATGCTGCGCGCGAAGCTCATCGAGCTGGAGGAGCGCAAGCGCCAGGAGGCGATCGCCAAGGAGAAGGGCGAGGCCCAGGACGTGGGCTGGGGCTCACAGATCCGCAGCTACGTGCTGCACCCCTACACGAGGGTCAAGGACCACCGCACGAATGTGGAGGCGGGCAACGCCCAGGCCGTGCTGGACGGCGACCTCGACGAGTTCGTCCGGGCGGAGCTGCTGCGGCGTGCCGGCGACGGCGCGGCCGCAGCGTAGGGACCTCTAGGAATCCTCCTCCTCCACCGCCCGCAGGGGTCCCTCGCTGCGCTCCTCGAGCTCCTCGAGCACGCCGAGCAGCTGCCCCACGCGACAGACGAGGAGCCGCTCCTCCTCGACCTCGACCCAAACCCCCGCCGAACCCGGGAACACCACGTGGTCACCCGGCTTGACGGGCATCTTCACGCCCACCGACCCCCACCAGTCGAGCCCGGGTCCGACGGCGAGCACGATCCCGTGCTGAGGCGGCGACTCGTGGTCGCCCGGAGGCAGGACGAGCCCTGAGCGCCGTACCCGGTCGGGGTCGAGCTCCTTGATCACGACCTGGTCGAACAGGGGCCGAAGCTGCTGCCTCACGGCTCGAACGATAGAACCTGGACGTCCCTAGGATTGAGGCATGGCCGACCGCTCCCCGGACACCCGCACTCCGCCGCCGCCCCCGGCGGAGAAGGACAAGCCGGGCTGGCGCGTGACCCCCGCGCCCGACGGCCGTGGCGCCAAGCCGCAGCGGCAGCCGATGATCCCCTGGAGCCCGCGCCGCTTCATCGTGATCCTGGTCTCGCTGCTCCTCCTCAACTGGGTGCTCGTGCAGGTGTTCGCGCCGGCAGAGAAGGAGATCCGCGTGCCCTATACGCCGACCTTCCTCAATCAGCTCCGCGACGACAACGTCAAGGAGATCTCATCGACCGGCGAGACGCTTCAGGGCGAGTTCAAGAAGGACGTGAAGTACCAGGATGAGAGCGCGAAGAAGTTCAAGACCGAGGTGCCGACCTTCGCCAACGAGCGGCAGCTCTCCCAGCTCCTCGAGGACCAGGACGTCATCGTCAACGCCAAGGCGCCCGGCAGCCGCTCGCTGCTCGAGACGATCCTGTTCAGCTTCGGCCCGACGATCCTGCTGGTGGCGCTGTTCATCTGGTTGTTCCGTCGCGCCGCGTCCGCCGGCGCCGGTGGCGGCGTGCTCGGGCAGTTCGGGCGCTCGCGCGCAAAGCGTGTCGAGGGCGAGACCCAGAAGGTCACATTCGAGGACGTTGCCGGCATCGACGAGGCCGAGAACGAGCTGGTCGAGGTCGTCGACTTCCTGCGCAATCCCGAGAAGTACCTGAAGCTGGGGGCGCGCATCCCGCGCGGCGTGCTCCTGTCCGGCGCGCCGGGCACCGGCAAGACGCTGCTGGCACGCGCCGTGGCGGGCGAGGCGAGCGTGCCCTTCTTCTCCGCGTCCGCGTCCGAGTTCATCGAGGCGATCGTCGGGATCGGCGCATCGCGGGTGCGCGACCTCTTCCAGCAGGCGAAGGAGGCCGCCCCCGCGATCATCTTCATCGACGAGCTCGACGCCATCGGCCGCTCGCGCGGTGGAAGCGGCGGGTCGCTCGGAGGGCACGACGAGCGCGAGCAGACGCTCAACCAGATCCTCACCGAGATGGACGGCTTCGACTCGAGCGACGCTGTGATCGTCCTCGGCGCGACCAACCGCCCGGACGTGCTCGACCCGGCGCTGCTGCGCCCGGGGCGCTTCGACCGCCGGGTCGCCGTGCAGCCCCCCGACGCAAAGGGGCGGGAGCTCATTCTGCGAGTCCACACGCGCTCGGTGCCCCTGGCAGAAGACGTCGATCTCGCACGGATCGCGTCGACCACGCCCGGGATGGTGGGCGCCGACCTCGCCAACCTCGTCAACGAGGCCGCCCTGCTGGCGGCCAGGCGCGGCCACGCGAAGGTCCAGCGCGCCGACTTCACGGACGCGCTCGAGAAGATCATCCTGGGCGCCGAGCGCAAGATCGTGCTCGGCGAGGACGACCGGCGCCGAATCGCCTACCACGAGGGCGGGCACGCGATCGTCGGAATGCTGACCCCGGGTGCGGACCCGGTCCGCAAGGTCTCGATCATCCCGCGCGGCCAGGCGCTAGGCGTCACGCTCTCCACGCCCGACGACGACCGCTTCAACCTCTCCGAGCCCGAGCTGCGGGCGAAGATCCGCGTGGCGTTCGGCGGGCGGGTCGCGGAGGAGCTCGTGTTCGGGGACATCACGACCGGCGCGGAGTCCGACATCCAGCAGGTCACGCGCATCGCCCGTGGCATGGTGGAGCGCTGGGGAATGAGCGACAAGGTCGGGTTCCTCGCGGTCGCGCCGCGCGACGGTCAGAGCTTCCTGTTGCCCGGCGCCGAGCCCGTGTCGGAGGCGACCCAGGAGCTGATCGACGAGGAGGTGCGCCGGATCGTGGATGAGGAGCACGAGGCGGCGACTCGGCTGCTCTCCGTGAGCCGTGACAAGCTCGACGCCCTGGCCGGGGCGCTGCTCGAGCGCGAGACGCTCGATGAGGTCGACGCCTACGCGGTCGCGGGCATCGACCGCCAGCCGGCGCCGGCTCCCGCATAAAGCGCGCCACGCGACTCCTTCCAAACCGGCGCCCGCCAACGATGCCGCTTTGGTGTCGCCACGACACCAAGGCGGCACCCTAGACCAATTCGGGCCGGATCCGGTCTCGGGGCCGCCAGCCGCTCGCGGGCCCTCATTGCTGTCTTTCAAAGCTTGACATGTGACCAAATGGTCACCTATTATCCCCGACTGTGACCGACGACGACCGTGTCTTCAAGGCGCTCGCAGATCCCACGCGGCGCTTTCTGCTCGACCGGCTCTTCCAGCGCGACGGCCGCGCGCTCACAGAGCTCGAGTCCGAGCTCGAGATGACGCGCTTCGGCGTGATGAAGCACCTGCGCGTCCTCGAGGAGGCGGGGCTCGTGGTCACACGGCGATCGGGCCGGGAGAAGCTCCACTTCCTGAACCCGGTGCCGATCCGCCTGATTCACGACCGCTGGATCGACAAGTACACGGAGCGCCAGGTGTCGGCGCTCGCGGACCTCAAGACGGAACTGGAGGAAACTGGATGACGACCATGACCGAGACCAAGACGACCCAGGTGTACCGGGTGTTCATCAAGGCGACGCCCGAAGCGATCTGGGAAGCAATCACGAATCCCGACTGGACGGAGCGCTACGGCTATGGAGGCCGCTCCGAGTTCGACCTGCGCCCCGGCGGCGCCTACCGCGCGACGGCGAACGAGGAGCTCCAGGCGATGGGCATGCCGGCGGTGGTCGTGGACGGGGAGGTCGTCGAGGCCGACCCGCCGCGCAAGCTCGTCCACACCTGGCGCTTCCTCTGGAGCGAGCTCGCGGCCGAGGGCCCCACGCGCGTGACCTTCGAGATCGGGGACAGCGGCAACGGCGTATCGAGCCTCACCGTCACCCACGAGCTCGAGAATGCGCCGCAGACGGCGGCGCAGCTCGCCGGCGAGATCGAGGGCGCGGGCGGCGGTTGGCCGTACGTGCTCAGCGATCTCAAGACGCTGCTCGAGACCGGCAAGGCACTCGAGGTCGGCGCCTGAGGCGTCCCGGCGGAGACCCTGCTCACGCGGGGTCTCCGCCGCCTAGAGGCTCAGCGCCGCTTCTCCGTCTTGCGCTCGAGCAGCGCGACGTCGGCTCTTGCCAGCGCGTCCTCGGCGCTCGAGCCGACCGGGATCTCCGCCGCGCCCCAGGTGAGCTCGACGGGGCGGCCGTCGGGTGCCTTGCAGGTCTGCCGGACGTTCTCCGCCATCCGTCTCAGCACCTCGTCCGCCGCCTCGGGGTCGCTGCCGGGAAGCACGATCACGAACTCGTCGCCTCCCCAGCGAAAGCAGCGGTCGGTCGTCCGCACCGAGCGCTCCATGGCGAGGGCGACCTCGCGCAGGCAGCGGTCGCCCTCGAGGTGGCCCCAGCTGTCGTTCACGCGCCGCAGCCCGTCGATGTCGACGAGGCCGACGCTCAGAGGCAGTCCTTCTCGCGCGGCGTGCGCGACCTCGACCGTCAGCGCCTCGTCGAACGCGCGCCGGTTGCCGAGACCGGTCGGGGCATCCACCCGTGCGAGCCGGCGCGCCACCTCGACCCCGGTCTGCAGGTTCGCGCGCTGGCGGCGCACGTGGACCAGGTAGCCGACCAGGATCGAGTCCAGGGTGATGAGGATGAGCGCCTCGGCGATCACGTCGGTCACCACCTCCGATCCCGTCCCCTCGTAGGCGAGCGGGAGCGCGAGCGCCAGGAGCGTCACGCCAAGGTGGGCGAAAGCGCGCCGGGGCGGATGCATCACGCCCGCCCCGACCCAGAGGACGTAGAGGTCCTCGTAGGCCGAGGACCCCCCACCGGCGAGCCAGTTGAGCGTGGCGATCCCGGCCACCCCGAGATAGGCGATCACGAGCAGGTCGTCGAACGAGGGCCTACGCACTGCCACGGCGACGGCGCCGGCGAGCGCGACGAGGATGAGCGCGGCCGCCACGAGCCAGCCCGCCCAGCCGATCTGGTCATCCACCGGCTCGAGCGGGAGGAAGGCGAGCGAGAGCAGTCCGGTGAGCGCCATGAGAGCGGCCAGGACGCGTCGTGACGCATCGAGATCGGCGCCCTCGTAAGGGTCGGGCCTTCGCTCGAACGTGCTCTGCAGTAACTCGACCGCCCGCCGTGGCGGCTTCATGGGATCCCCTCCGCTGTGCCCTCTTCCCAATAGCCTGCCTTGCATCTTGCGAAACCGAAAGTCGAGTGTCTATCCGTGCTGGACCTGATCGACCGCGCTCTCGCCGAGGACCTCGGTGACGGCGATCTCACCACGCGCGCGGTCGTGCCCGAGGGCACGCGGGCGCGCGCCCGCATCGTCCAGAAGCAGCCCGGTGTTCCCGCCGGCATGGCAGTCACCCGGGCGGTGTTCGAGCGGGTCGATGCCGGCGTGCGCTGGACAGGTTTGGCCTCAGAGGGCGAATGGCGCGAGGGCGGGCCGCTGGCGCAGGTTGAGGGCGACGCAGCCTCGATCCTGGCCGCCGAGCGGGTGGCGCTCAACTTCCTGGGGAGGCTATCGGGGGTGGCCACGCTGACGGCTCGCCACGTGCAGGCCGTCGAGGGAACGGGGGTGAGGATCCTCGATACCCGCAAGACGACTCCAGGCCTGCGCGCCCTCGAGAAGGAGGCGGTGCGTGCGGGTGGGGGCGTGAGCCACCGCAGCGGGCTCTACGACGCGATCCTCGTGAAGGAGAACCACGCCGCACTCGGCGGCGGCGTGGCGGAGGCGGCGCGCCGGGCGCTCGCGGGCGCCCCGGACGGAGTGGCGGTGGAGGTGGAGTGCGCGACGCTCGAGGAGGTGGCGGGGGCGCTCGAGGCGGGCGTCTCGCGCTTGCTGCTCGACAACATGAGCCCGGACCAGCTGCGGGGCGTCGTCGAGACGGTCGGCGGCCGGGCAGAGCTCGAGGCGAGCGGTGGGATCACGCTCGACACGATTCGGGCGGTTGCCGAGACCGGGGTTGACTTCATCAGCGTGGGCGCGCTCACGCACTCGGCGCCGGCGCTCGACTTCAGCCTGTTGCTCGATCCGTTGTAGGCGCCAGCTAGCGCGGGCCGGGAGGCCGCAGGACGGCGAAGGGATCGGTCACCTCGAGGTCGTGCGAGCGGAACCGGTAGACGGCGGCCGGCCGCCCGCCGCCACGGCCGGGCGAGCGGCGCTCGCCCGTCGCCTCGAGGAGCCCGCGGCGCTCGAGCACGCGGCGCAGGTTGGTCGGATCGACCGGGTATCCGAGCGCCGCCGTGTAGATCGAGGACAGCTCCGAGATCGAGAACGAGCCAGGCGCGAGGGCAAAGCCGATGTTCGTGTACGAGAGCTTGGCCCGCAGGCGCTCGCGCCCTGCGAGCACGATGGGGCGGTGGTCGAAGGCCATCGGCTCGGGAAGGCGGTCCACGGGATGCCACGCCGTATCGGCCGGCAGCTCGGGGTCGAGGCCCAGCGGGACCAGCCCGAGGTAGGCGGTGGCGAGCTGCCACTCGCCCGGATGGCGGTCGGGGGCGCCGACCGTCTCGAGCTGCTCGAGCCACGAGAGCTCAGACACGTCCACCTTCAGGGCGAGCTGGGAGCGGATCGAGTCCTCGAGCGCGAAGCCGGGCTCGAGGTAGCCGCCCGGCAGCGACCAGGCGCCCGAGAACGGCTCCCTGGCGCGCTGCCAGAGCAGCGCGCACAGGCTCGACTCCCGCACCTGGAGCACCACCGCCAGCGTCACGTGGGTCGGGGAGACGCGCCCCGTGATATCCTCCGGTTCCACGGTTTTCGATCATAAGGCAAAAACCTCATGAAGCCCATCGAGCTCCCCACGCTGACCCCGGCCGCCACGTCATCGCTCGACGCGCAGGAGATCGCCCGGCTGCAGGACGAGGTGCGCGCGCTCGCCCAGGAGCGCAACGCCGTGATCCTCGCCCACAACTACCAGGTGCCCGAGGTCCAGGACGTCGCTGACTTCGTGGGGGACTCGCTCGGCCTCTCGCGCCGCGCGGCGGATGCCGGCGCGGACGTGATCGCGTTCTGCGGCGTGCACTTCATGGCGGAGACGGCGTCGATTCTCTCGCCCGACAAGACCGTGCTGCTCCCCGACCTCGGCGCGGGCTGCTCGCTGGCCGACTCCATCACCGCCGACCAGCTGCGCGCGTGGAAGGCGAAGCATCCGGGGGCGGTCGTCGTGATGTACGTCAACACGACCGCCGAGGTCAAGGCCGAGACCGACTACTGCTGCACGTCGTCCAACGCGGTGCAGGTGGTGGAGCACATCTACCGCGAGCACGGCGAGGACACCGAGATCCTGTTCGGCCCCGACATGTGGCTCGGCGCGTATGTCGAGCGCACGATTGGACGGCGCATGCACGTGTGGGACGGCGAGTGCCACGTGCACGCCGGCATCCGACCGAGCGACATCGCGGACGTCCGCGCCGAGCACCCCGGCGCCGAGTTCATGATCCATCCCGAGTGCGGCTGCACGACCCAGGTCATGGAGTACGTTGCCGCGGGCGACGTCGACCCCGAGCGCACCCACATGCTCTCGACCGGCGGGATGCTGGCGTTCGCTCGCGAGTCCGACGCGAGCGAGTTCATCGTCGCTACCGAGACGGGCATGCTGCACCCGCTGGCCAAGGAGAACCCCGGCAAGGAGTTCATCCCCGCCAACCCCGCGGCGGCCTGCAAGTACATGAAGATGATCACGCTGCCGGGCCTGCGGGATGCGCTCCGCGACCTGAAGCCGGTCGTCAAGGTCGACCCGGCGCTGGCCGAGCGGGCGCGCGTGCCGATCGACCGCATGGTCGCGATCGGCTGACCGAGGACCCCGCGAGCCGGCCGCGGCCGGCCTGCTCGGACGCAAGACCCTGACCCCGTGTTTAGAGCCTGTCTCAGAACCTCTCGCGGCCTCAGGCCACCGTCTCATGGCGCCCTGCGCCACCCGCGATGCTCGCCGATGCTTCCGGCATCGACTGCGCTCGCGTGCGACGCAGGGCGCCATGATCCGGCGTCCTGAGGACCACGATCGGGTTCTGAGACAGGCTCTTAGTCGGCGTCGTCCTCGAGCTGGTCCGAACCCGAGCCCGATCCTGAGCCTGAGCCGCTGCCACTCGAGCCCGAGCCGCTGCCACTCGAGCCCGACTCGCCGCCGCCTGGGGCCGACGCGCCGCTCACTTCGGGGCCGCTCCCGGAGCCGCTCCCGCCGCCGGGCACGCCCGATCCACTGCGCGCCACGCCCCCGTCGCCGCCTCCCGATTCCCCCGATCCGCTCCGGGCCTCCTCGGGTGCGGGCCGCTCGTCGTCGTCGCGGCCGCCCTCGCCGCGATTCTCGCCGCCGCCGTCATCGTCGTGGCCCTCGCGGGCGCGGCCAGGCCCTTCGGCCTCGCCGCCGCCGTCACGTTCGACGACCTCTTCCACACGCTCGCCGCGTTCGTCGTCGCTGCCGTCGCCCTCGCCGCTGTTGCCGCCCCGGCGGTCGTCATCCCCGCGCCGGCGGTCGTGCCCGCGGTCATCGCCGGCGTCGCCCTCCTGGCCACGGCCGTCGCCACCGCCGCGGCCGTCGTCCCCGGAGGCGCTCGCGCCCCGGCGCGAGTCGCCGCCGGCGCCGGTGGCGAGGCCGGCCGGCGCGGCGGCGCCCGCGGGGCCAGAATCGCGGTCCGCCGCCTGCGCCTGGTCGACCCCGCGGTGCCGGCGGTCGTCGCCCCCTCCGGGGCCGACCGCCACCCCGCCGATCACGGCGCCCGTCACGACCGCTGTCGCGCACACCTTCGCGGCCAGCGCTCCGGCACCCGCGGCGGCGCCCACGCCGCAGAGGTCGGCCACGCGCGCGCCGACAGGCTCGGCGGGACCCGCCCACGGGATGCGCGTCAGGAGCCCCACCGGCGTCGCGGCCGTGGCCGCCTTCCGCAGCGCGTTCCGGGCACGGTTCAACAGCTGCCTCACAGCACCGCCGGTAACGCCCAAGGCCGCCGAGATCTCCTCGTAGCTCCTTCCCTCCAGCTCGCGCAGCACGATCGCGTCCCGCTGGCGCTCGGGAAGCTCCTGCACCGCGGCGATCACCTGAGCCAGCCCCTGGCGGCGCTCGAACGCCTGATCGGGCCGCTCCACGCCGTCGAGGCGCTCGTCGAGCGGCTGCTCCGCCAGCGCGCGGTCGCGCAGCCCGTTCAGCGCCGTGTTGTGGGCTATCCGGTAGAGCCAGGGGCGCAGCTTGAGCTCGGCGTCGTCGCGGCGAATCGCCTCGTAGGCGTTGACGAAGGACTGCTGGACGGCGTCCTCGGCGCGCTCGCCGGGCAGTATCCCCCTGACGTAGCGGGTGAGCGGGCGCCGGTAACGCTCGACGATCGTCTCGAACGCCGGCTCGGAGCCCGCGCGGACGAGGTCCACGAGGCGCTCGTCGGACTGGCTCGAGAGCACCGGCTTGCGGGCGACGCGCGCGGGATGGAGAAGCGACCTGGGGGTCATGGCTGTGAAGGGGGCCCGAACCTGTAACACAGGGATACGCGCAACCTCACGCTCCGGCTCGGTCGGAGTAATCGCCAGCCGCGCCCGGCCGCTCGGGAAGCTGACGCCGAACTTCCGACTCAGGCCACTAGCCGCCGCGCCGCGCCACGACCACCCCAGACAGGATGAATGCGGCGCCGAAGATCCCGCACAACAGGCCAAGCGTTTCGTTCGGGTCGCCCTGCGCCACCGTCACGAGCCACCAGCCCGGCAGCACGAACGACATCACCGTGCCGGTCAGCGCGATCGCCCGCGTGTAGAGCGAGCGAATTCGCTCGTCGCCCACGCCGCCCATCACCTCGAGGGCGTCGAAGCGCTTGCGGCCGAAGTGCACGGCGGCGATGAAGCCGCCCATGATCACCGCCGTCACGGCCGCCGACTCCAGGCCTTCGGAGACCCAGAAGGCCGCGACCGCGGCCGCCCCGATCAGGATCATGCCGATTAGCTGGGCCGTCCAGTTGTTCATCACGTCGTTCATCCCGTTTCCCCGTTTTCCGAGAACATCTCCTCCACGCTCGTCCCGAAATAGCGGGCGAGCGCAAGCGCGAGCGGCAGCGAGGGCAGGTAGCGACCGGTCTCTATGGCGTTGATGGTCTGCCGCGAGACTCCCATCGCCTGGCCGAGCGCGGCCTGCGACAGGCCCTCCTCGGCCCGCCTCGCACGCACGTCGTTCTGCATATGTGTCAAGTTAGCTTGACACCCGGCAGGTGTCAAGTCTGCTTTACACAGGGTAGTCTGCCCAGGTGCGCTTGATCCACCCCGAGCGGCACGAGACCTCCCCGGAGGAGTTCGCCTCGAAAATGCGCCTCGCCGAGCTCGCGCCGCCCGGCAGGCCCTACGTCGGGCTCAACATGGTCTCGAGTCTCGACGGCAAGGCCACGATCGAATGGCGCACCAAAGGCCTCTCGACCGAGCTCGACCGGCGGCTCTTCCACCAGCTCCGCACGCAGGTCGATGCCGTGATGGTCGGTGCGGGCACCGTCCGCAGCGAGCGCTACGGACGAATGACGAAGTCGCAGGAGTTGCGCGAGAAGCGGATCGCCGAGGGCCTGGCACCCGATCCGCTCGCCGTGATTGTGAGCGGGCGGCTCGACCTTCCCGCAGACCTTCCGATCCTGAACGAGCGAGAGCAGCGGGTTGTCATCGCCACCGGCTCCGACGCCAGCCTGCCCGACATGGGGGAGCAGGTCGAGTACGCGCGCACAGGAGACGACCTACCGAAGCTCATGGCGCATCTCGACGAGACGCACGGGATTCGTTCCGTGCTCTGCGAGGGCGGCCCGACGCTCAACTCGTACCTGTTCGCCGCCGGCCTCGTAGACGAGCTGTTCCTCACGCTCAACCCGAAGGTGGTGGGCGGCGCCGCGGCCCTGACGATCGTCGCCGGCCGCGAGCTGATCGAGCCCGCCGAGCTCGCGCTCGTCTCGCTCGCCGAGGGCGACGGCGACCTCTTCACGCGCTGGCGCGTGCGCCGCTGAGTCCCGCGCGGGGTCTGCAGAAACCCTTGCAACCGTCGCGAATTCGCGGGTTGGTTCGCTACTAATGACCGTCCTCATGGCGAGTGTGGGCACACGTCCCGCGGCTGCGGGCGCCAAGCGCCCTCGGGCTTCCGAGCCCGAGGTGCCCGTGGTGCAGTTCAGCAACGTCACCAAGGTCTACGACGGCGGCTCGGTCGCGGTCGACCAGGCCTCGATGCGCATCGGCCGCGGCGAGTTCGTGTTCCTGGTCGGCCCGACGGGCTGCGGGAAGTCGACCTGCATCCGCCTGCTCCAGAAAGAGCTCGAGCCGAGCAAGGGCGAGATCTCGATCGCCGGCCGCTCGCTGAGCGAGATCCCGCGCAGCCGCGTCCCCTACCTGCGCCGCAACATCGGCGTCGTGTTCCAGGACTACAAGCTCCTGCCGAACCGCACGGTCTACGACAACGTCGCCTACTCGCTGCAGGTTCTCGGCGAGCACCGCCAGCAGATCCGCCGCAAGGTGCCGGACATCCTGCGGCTCGTCGGCCTCTCGACCAAGCTCCACAACTTCCCGGATGAGCTGTCGGGCGGTGAGCAGCAGCGCGTCTCGATCGCGCGGGCGTTCGTCAACCATCCGCCCCTGTTGCTCGCCGACGAGCCGACCGGCAACCTCGACCCCGAGACCTCCATCGGGATCATGCAGCTGATCTACCGGATCAACCGCACCGGCACGACCGTCGTCGTGGCCACCCATGACAAGGAGATGGTCGACAAGATGCGCCGGCGCGTGATCGAGCTGCGCGAGGGGCGAATCGTGCGCGACGAGAAGTCCGGCCTCTACCGGCCCGACGAGTCGACCACCGAATTTGCGATTCGCCTGCGCGGCGAGCTCGGGGTGGGGCTGGAGGGCCACCCCAACTGATGCGCCTCGGCTTCTTCGTACGGGAGGCGCTGCGGGGGCTGAGGCGCAGCTCCGCGCCAGCGCTCGCCGCACTCTTGACGATCCTGCTGACGGCGCTCGTGCTCGGCGTGTTCATCCCGATCGTGCAGGCCACAACCGGCACCGCGAACGAGGTGCGCAGCCGCGTCGTCGTGGACGTCTACGTCAAGGAGTCGGCGACACAGCTCCAGCAGGCGGAGCTGAAGCAAGCGCTCGAGTCCACCGGCAACGTCAAGTCCGTCGAGTTCATCTCCAAGGGCGAGGCGCTCGCGCGCGCCGAGGAGAAGAACCCGCGGGCCTTCAGGGAGGGCGCGGAGCTGCTCGGCTCGAACCCGCTGCCCGCCTCCTTCCGCGTCACCCCTGAGGACCCCGACCGGCTCGGTGAGATCGTCCAGACCCTCGAGCAGAACCGGCAGCCGCAGTTCGCCGCGATCGACGAGGTGCGCGACCGCGAGGAGGACACGGACAAGATCCTCTCCGCCACCGGGCTCGTGAAGGCGCTCACCGCCGGGCTCGCCGTGCTGCTCCTGTTCGCCTCGATAGCCCTCATCGCCAACACGATCCGCCTGTCGATCTTCGCCCGCCGGCGCGAGGTCGAGGTGATGAAGCTGGTCGGCGCAACCAACTGGTTCATTCGCTGGCCGTTCGTGATCGAGGGGGTGATCGTCGGCTTCTTCGGCGGCCTCCTGGCCGTGCTGCTGCTTACGATCGCCAAGGAGACCTTCATCGACCCGCTCTCGGAGCGCTTCGAGCTGCTCGCCGCGCCGGAGACCATCGACTTCCCGCTGCTCGTGGGCGTGCTGATGATCGCCTGCGTCGCCGTGTCGGCGATCGGCAGCGGCATCACGCTGCGCCGCTTCCTGAGGGTGTAGGAAGCTTTTAACGGACCTTTCGCGAGCGTTAATAAGCTGGGCGGTCGCATGAACTCGGTCCGCTCGGCAATAGTGGCCTTTCTCTGCGCGGTCTTCGCGCTGTTCGTCGGCATCTGGCTCGGCGGCCACCCCGAGAACCTTCCGAGCGCGCTACAGGACGCATTCGTGGACGAGGACCGCGCGCTGCGCGCGGAGGTCATCGACACGATTGAGGACAACTTCTATAGGAAGGTCAACGACGAGAAGCTCGACGACGCCTCGCTCAAGGGGATCGTGGACTCGCTCGACGACCCGTTCTCGCACTACCTGACTCCCAACGAGGCTTCGCAGTTCAACGAGTCGGTCAGCGGCGAGTTCGAGGGCGTCGGGATGAACGTCGAGGAGGACCGGCGCGGCTTGAAGGTGCTGCGCGTGTTCGAGGGGTCCCCGGCCGAGGAGGCGGGTGTCCGGCGCGGCGACTTCATCCTGTCGGTGAACGGCAAGTCGATCGCGGGGGTCGGCAGCGACGTCGCCACGAGCCGCATCAAGGGCCCAGCCGGCACGAGCGTCGAGCTCAGCGTCCTCACCCCCGGGGAGGGGGAGCCGCGCGACGTCGAGGTCAAGCGCGAGCGGATCGAGGTTCCCGTGGCCACGGGCCGGATCGTCGAGCGCGACGGGAAGAAGATCGGGGTCGTCGAGCTGCTCAGCTTCAGCTCGGGCGCCCACGGCATCCTGCGCCGCGAGGTAGACGAGGTGCTCGACAAGGGCGCCGACGGAATCGTGCTGGATCTGCGCGGCAACGGCGGCGGGCTCCTGAGTGAAGCCCAGCTCGTGGCGAGCGTCTTCATCGAGGACGGCCGGATCGTCTCGACCCGCGGCCGCTCGCGTCCCGAGCGCGTCCTCGACGCGGAGGGCGACGCGATCGACGAGGACATTCCCGTCGTGGTGCTCGTCGACGGCGGCAGCGCCAGCGCCTCCGAGATCGTCACGGGTGCCCTGCGCGACCGCAACCGCGCCACGGTCGTGGGCACGCGCACGTTCGGCAAGGGGCTCGTGCAGGAGCTCAAGCCGCTCTCGAACGGCGGCGTGCTCGACATCACGGTGGCGAACTACTACCTGCCCGGCGGCAAGACGATCTCGAAGGCCGGCATAAAGCCCGCGGTGCGCGCCGAGGACGATCCCAAGACCGACCGCGACGAGGCCCTGCCGACGGCTCTCGACACCCTGCTCGAGCAGACCCGATGACGCCCCGCCCACGGCGGCTCGACCAGCCGCTCGTGGCCGTGCTCGAGAAGCGCGGGCGCTTCCTGGTCGGCGAGCCGCTGTTCGGCCGCGGGCCACGGACGGCGGTGGAGCCGCGCGGCGCCGGCGTCGGCGACCTGGTGCTGGTGGGCTCCGGTAAGCGCGGCGCGCGCGTGATCCGCCGGCTTGGCCGCCCCGACCGCGCTCGCGACGTCCTCGAGGGCCTGATGCTGGACCGGGGTCTCCACCGCAACTACCCGCGCTCCGCCGCCGCTGAGGCGGAGGAAGCGAGCACTGATCCCTACTCGGCCGACGCGCGCGTCGACCTGACCGGGCTGCCCACCTTCACGATCGACCCAGAGGACGCCCAGGACTTCGACGACGCCGTCTCCGCCAGCCGGGAGGACGGCCATATCCGCGTGTGGGTGCACATCGCCGACGTCACGGCGTACGTGCGGCCCGGCGGGCCGCTCGAGGGCGAGGCCTACCGGCGCGGGACGAGCGTCTACGTCCCGGGCGCCGTCGAGCCGATGCTGCCGGAGGCGCTCTCGAACCAGGCCTGCTCACTGCGGCCGGGGGAGGAGCGGCTCGCTGTGACGGTCGAGATGGAGATGCACGGCGCCGAGGCGCGGACGGTGGCCTTCCACCGCTCACGCGTCCGCTCCGATGCCCGCCTCACCTACGGCGAGGTGGATGAGATCTTCGCCGGGCGCGCGCGGGCCGAGGAGCCCTGGGCTGAGCCGCTTGCCGCGGCGCGCCAGGTCTCGGCGGCATTGCGCGAGCGGCGCGACGCGCTGGAGCTGGGTCTGCCGGAGCCGGTCTTCGAGTTCGACTCCGAAGGCCACGTGACCGGGGTTCGAGACGAGGAGCAGACGGAGTCGCACTCACTGATCGAGCAGCTGATGATCCTCGCCAACGAGCAGGTTGCCGGCTACCTCGCGGACCGGCGGCTGCCGACGCTCTACCGCGTGCACGAGCGGCCGGAGCCGGCCGCCGTCGCCTTTCTCGCGGACCAGCTCGCGAGTCTCGATGTGCCGACCCCGCCGGTGCCGAAGACGATGACCCCGCAGCAGGCGGCCGACCTCTCCGCGGAGATCTCGCGGATCGTCGCCCGCGAGTCGAGGGGCCGGCGATCGCTGGGCGTTCTCGTGCTGCGTTCGCTCAAGCAGGCGTACTACTCGCCGAAGAACATCGGCCACGCCGGGCTCGGGAGCGCGCGCTACTGCCACTTCACGTCACCGATCCGGCGCTTCCCCGACGTGATCGCCCACCGCGCACTGCTGCAAGGCCTCGGTATCGACAACGTCGCCCTGCCCGCGTACGAGCTCGACGAGGCCGGCGTCCTCACCTCCGCGGCCGAGCGGGCAGCCATGGCCGTGGAGCGCACCGCCGACGACGTCTGCCTGGCGTTCCTGCTCGAGCGCGTGCTGTCCGAGGCCGATCCGGCCGCGCCCCCGGTCTTCGAGGGCGAGGTGATCGGGCTGATCGAGAAGGGCGCCTTCGTGCGCTTCGGGGATCAGGGCTTCGAGGGCTTCCTGCCGAGCCGCCGCCTGCGCGACTGGTGGACCCTGAACGAGCTGGGCACCGCGCTCGAGGCCGAGGGGTCCGGGCGGCGACTGCGCCTCGGCGACCCCGTCAGCGTGCTGGTCGACCGGGTCGAGACGGCGCGCGGGCGTGTGGATCTCTCACCCGCCGGTGCATACTCGTAGGCCGAATGGCGAAGAAGAAGAAGCGCAAGGCGGCGGCCGGGGACGTCGCCACGAACCGGCAGGCGGGCTTCCGCTACAACCTGCTCGAGCGGATCGAGGCCGGCATCGTGCTGCAGGGGTCGGAGGTCAAGTCGATGCGCGAGGGCGGCGTGCAGATGAAGGACGCATACGCCGAGGTGCGTGACGGCGAGGTGTGGCTGCTCAACATGCATATCGCCCCCTACGGGCCGGCGCGCGACAACCACGACCCCGAGCGGCCGCGCAAGCTCCTCCTCCACAGGCGCGAGATCGAGCGCCTGATCGGGCAGACGGCCGAGAAGGGCCAGACGCTCGTGCCCACGCGCGTCTACTTCAACGGCCCGCGCGCGAAGGTGGAGCTCGCGCTCGCCAAGGGCAAGGACACGTACGACAAGCGGCGGGCGATCAAGGACCGCGACACGAAGCGCGAGATCGAGCGCGCGCTGTCGGAGCGCTACTGACGCTCACAGGCCGAGGCCGTGCTCGGTGGCCCAGCGCGAGAGCTCGTGCCTGCTCGAGAGCTGGAGCTTGCGCAGCACCGAGGAGACATGTGCTTCGACGGTCTTCGGAGAGATATCGAGCCGCAGGGCGATCTCCTTGTACATGTAGCCGCGGGCGATGTGCTGGAGCACCTCGCGCTCGCGCGGCGTCAGCGCGTCGAGCTCCGACTCGGGCTGGGGGGCGGGCCCGGCGAAAGCGTCGAGCACGAAGCCCGCGAGACGCGGAGAGAAGACCGCGTCCCCGCCGTCGACTCTGCGCACCGCATCGGCGAGCTCGTCGCCCGAGATGTTCTTCGTCACGTAGCCGCGGGCCCCGGCGCGGATCACGGCGATCACGTCCTCTGCGGCGTCCGACACGGACAGCGCGAGGAACCGGGGCGGCTGCTCCACCTCGGCCGCCGTCCGGCGGATCACCTCGACGCCACCCCCCTCGGGCATGTGGACGTCGAGCAGGACGACCTCCGGCGAGAGCTCGCGGATGGCCTCCACCGCCTCCTCGACCCCGCCCGCCTCGCCCACGACCTCGAGCAGCGCGTCGAGCTCCGAGCGCACCCCCGCCCGGAAGAGCTGATGGTCGTCGACGATCAGGACGCGCGGCTCGCTCACGCCCGTTCCTCCAGCAGCAGCTCGACCTCGGTGCCGGCCCCGGCGCCGCTCGTGATCGACGCGCGACCGCCATGGCGCTCCATGCGGCCCACGATAGATTCGCGCACCCCGCGACGGTCGTCAGGCAGCCGCTCGGGGTTGAAGCCGGGCCCGCGGTCGCGCACGAACACCTGGGTGCGCCCGTCGCCGCTCTCGGCGTACACGTCGACCGGCGAGCCGCCACCGAACTTGGCGGCGTTGGTCATCGCCTCGCGGGCGGCGGCCACGATCGCCTCGACCGCCGGGTCCAGGTCGCGGTCGCCCACCACCACGACCTCCACCGGCACTCCGTAGCGCTCCTCGACGTCGGCCGCGGCCGCCTCCAGGGCGGGTGCGAGGCGAGCCGCCTGCCCGGGAGCGGGACGGCCGGCAAGCCAGGCGCGCAGCTCGCGTTCCTGGCGGCGCGCGATCGCCGCGACCTCCTGTGGGTCGCCGGCGCGGCGCTGGACCATTGCGAGCGTCTGGAGTACCGAGTCATGCAGATGCGCCGCGACCTCGGCCCGCTCCTGCGAGCGGATTCGCTCCGCGCGCTCGCTGGTGAGGGAGCGCACCAGCCGCACGATCCAAGGCGCGAAGATCACGCCCAGTACCACGACGGCCACGAACACCGACAGCAGGACGTCGCGCGCGGCGCTGAGCGCGCCGGTGGCCTCCAGGAAAACAATTCCGGCCGCGATCACGAGCGCGATCCCGATACCGGTGCGGGACACGGCTATGGCGGCCCGGCGGCCCTCGTCCTGCCTGAGGTCGGCGAGCGCTCCCGCCAGCTGGTCGCTCGCGGTCCCGCCCGCCACGGCCGGGGTTCCCGTGGCGGTCTGCGGCCGCTTCGCGATGGTCGCCGGCGGCGGCGCGACGGTCTCCGTGCCTGCCGTTCGCGAGCCGAGCGACTGGCGCCATATCAGCGCGCCTCCGCTCGCCACCAGGACGAGCGCCCAGACCGCGTCCGAGAACCAGAGCCCGAGAGCCCGGAAGGTCAGGAGCAGGCTCACGAGGAGCAGCCCGGTGCCCAGGGCGACCTCGATCGCCGCCCGGCCGGTGGGCGCGCGGCGCTCGGCCCGGCCGGGTACCTCCGCGGCCGGGATCAGGAGCCAGGCGAGCGCGTAGAGCGCCACGCCCAGCCCGCCCGCTGCGGTGGCGGCCACGAACGCGAAGCGCACGAGCCACAGATCCACCCCATAGCGGCGTGCGATGCCGGTGCATACTCCGCCGAGCCAGCGGCCGCTGCGGTCGCGCCGCAGCACGGTCGGTGCGGCGGCGCTCATCCGCTCCGGCTGAGCCCGCGCGCCAGCAGGATCGCCCCCGCCGCCGCGCACGCGACGGGGCCGAGGACGCCAAATTGGAGGTCGACGGCGCCGGTGGAGTCAAGCAGCAGGATCACCCCCAGCGCGAGCACCGCGATGCCCGCGACCAGCGAGGGGAGGTCCGGCCTATCTCGGCTCACTCTCACCTCGGATGTCGCACGCCCTGTTGATGCCGCGATCGCCCCGGTCGTGGCCGAAGCCACGGTCGAAGTCCTGATCGAAGTCCCGGTCGAAGCGGTAGTCCGTCTCGCGCGGAATGAAGGTTGCGCTCGGATGCCCGATCAGCAGCTCCCCGAAGCCGATGTCAGCGTCTACCACCAGCCGGCTGGTGCGGGGCGGTGAGTCCCGCTGGTCGTCGAAGTCGACGTCGATGCCCTCGTTGTCGTTCTCGAACACTCCGGCGTACCCGGCACCGATGCTGGCGGTGGTGGCCACGCACACATCGTCGGGGACGATAAGCCGCGCCGAGCCGACTCCGAGATCGATCTCGAGCGGAGTGTCGCCGGCCGGGAGGTCGGTGTCACGCAGGTCCACCGTGAGCTCTCCCATTCCGAGCTGGTAGCGGTCGCGCAGGTCGACCGTGGAGGCCGGCCGGTACTCACGGTCGCCGATCCCTCCATCCAGGTCGATCCCGGCAGCGGAGACGGTTCCCGCGGACAGGGCGAGCGCCAACGCCGGCAGGATCAGCCAGCGCACGGGCTTGAGAAAGGCGCCGGCGACGATGGCGGCTCCGCTGGCGATCACCAGGATTGCGACGATCGTCTCTCCGCCGGCCGCGGCGGCCCAGGCGCCGGCAAAGGCGACGAACCCGCAGAGGATGAGGAGTCCGACCCCGAGCGCCGCTCGGCGCGCGACGTCCCGTGCGTCCCCGCTTGGTCCTTCTCCCGAGACGAGCCACCAAACGAGGACGCCGATTGCGACCAGAACGGCGAGCGGGACGAGAATTCCTCCAAGGAGGAGCCCGCCGCCGAGTAGAAAGGGCCAGGCCACCAGCAGCAGCACCACGACACCCGCGATGACCAGGCCGCGATTGCGTCCATCGACGGAGCCGCTGGAAGCGGCAGCACCCGAGTCGTCGCTCGGGATGAGAAGCAGCGCCGCCAAGTAGAGGAGCACCCCCGCGCCGCCGATCAGCGCAAGCACGATCGCGCCGATGCGGAAGAAGACGGGATCCGTGTTGAAGTAGCGCCCTAGGCCCGCACAGACGCCGCCGAGCACGCGGTTCTCGCGCGGGCGCAGGAGCCGCCGCGGCTGTCCAGCGCCGCCGGCCCCGGCACCTGCGCCGGCCCCGGCAGCTGCCCCGGCCCCGGCAGCTGCCCCGGCCTCCGGGTCGAGCGGTTGCGTGGGCGCTTCGTCGGCAGGCGGTGCCTGCGGGCCGCGCGGATCCTCCGGGCGCTGGCCCGCGGGGTCGGCCTGCGCTTCCTCGGCGGCCGGCTGCTCGTCCGTGACGTCCTCATCGGCCGCCCGCTCCTCGTCCGGCGTCGGCTCGTCCGCGGACGGCCTCTCCGCCGTGGGCTCCTCCGCGTCTCGCTCGCGCTCGTCCTCGTCGGGAGTGTGCTCGTTCTTCTCGTCCACGATTCCTCCGATGGCTTGCCTCTGGTGCCATCGAGATTGCCGCCGCGGAGGCGTGCCGCCTATTGGGAATGATCCCTAAGGACAGTCCCCAGCAGGAGATGCCGCGCCCATCCGCCGCTAGACTTGTGAAGGTAAACAAGGGGGCGAACCAGCTTCGACGTGGGGCTGACGTTCCCGATGTGGCGAGTCGAGGACTCCGGGTTGGCCTCGTAAAAAAATCCCGGAAACCAATACACGCGGACTCTCATAGTCCCAAGCTTCTCGCTGCTTAGGTAGCTGAGGCAGTCGCGCCGGACAGCCCGCGGTCCGGGCACGCGGCTTCAGATAGCGGGCTCACCCGGTAGGCCTGACCCTCAGTCTCCCGGGGACATCTCAGAGGGTGTGGCGCCGGGGACGTGCCCCGCGGATTGACCGAACCGGTTGCCGAGAATCGACTCCGACGGGAACGCTCGTAGCAAGCATCGGGAGTGTGTTCCGCGGACGCCGGGGCAGTGCCGGCCGCCTCCACTACAACCGCAAACGGTAGATCCGCACGATCCCGCGGACGCGTGTCTCGACTTGCCAGCGGCGTAGCGCCTGCTCGACGAAGGCTTCCGCCGTCGGCCGGCCGGGATCGGCAAGCCAGGCGTCCGGGGCGAGCCGCGGCAGCAGCGACAGCAGCGGTGCGACGCTCGCCCGCTCGTAGAGGACGTCGGCGGCGAGCACGAGGTCGAATGGCGCCCGCCCCAGGAGCTCGTCCGGCTCCGCCCAGTCGACCATCGCGGTTTCGATGGATACGTCGTTCGCCTGGGCGTTGCGCGCGACGAGCGGGAGCGCCTCGGCGCATGCGTCCGTGGCCAGCACGGCGGCTCCGGCGCGCGCCGCGGCGATGCTCGGTACGGCGAGCCCGCAGCCGAGCTCGACCACGCGCAGGCCGCGAAGCGGCACCCCGTCGAGCTCGCGCGCGAGCGCCACGCCGCTGCGCCACAGGACGGACCAGTACGGCGCGATCGGCGCCCATTCGACCCCGCCCGCGTCCGGCAGTTCGGCGGACTCCGACGGCTGCAGCAAGTGCAGCGGGCCGCTCGGAAGCTCGATTGACTGGCTGACGAGGTTCAATCGGCAGGCTCGAGCCGCTCCGCGAGCCTGTTCATTCCTCGCTCACGTGCCGCCTGGGCCGCGCCGGTCGAGTCGAGGGCGCGGTCCGGCGGGAGCTCCACGTCGACGTCACGCAGCGTCGCGATCTCCTTGAAGCGGAGCAGCTCGTCGTGCTGCGAGGTGAGCGCGGCGCGGACGCTCGGCCTGGTCTCGCGCAGGGCGCCGTCGAGGGCGGCCTCCAGCGATCCATGCCGGCGCAGCAGGTCCGCCGCGCCCTTCTCCCCGATTCCCTTGGCCCCCGGGATGCCGTCCGACGGATCGCCCCGCAGCGCGATGAAGTCCGGCACGAGCTCGGGCGGCACGCCGTAGCGCCGCCTCACCTCGTCAGGGTCAACCGCCTCGGCGCCCCTGCCGCCGGTGCGAACGTACAGAATCGTCACGCGCTCGCCCGCGCACTGGAACATGTCCCGGTCACCCGTCATCACGAGCACGCTGCCTCCCGCATCCGCCTCGCGTCGGGCGTACGAGCCGAGCAGATCGTCCGCCTCGAGCGTCTCGCTGACGGAAACCGTCCAGCCGAACGCCCCGAAGAACGCCGGGGAGTCGGCGAACTGCGGCGCCAGCCGGTCCGGGACCTCGGGGCGCTCGGCGTGGTAGCCGTCGAACAGCTCGAGCCGGTAGTCGGCCGCGTCCGGGCCGAAGCAGAGCACGACGGCGCGCGGCGAGTGCTCCTCGACCTCGCGCAGCACGAGATTGGCGGTGCCGAGCAGCGCGTTGACCGGCTGACCGTCCTTGCCCTCGATGGAGTCGGGAAGGGCATAGAAGGCGCGGAAGAGCATGGACGGGGCATCGACTACGAGCAGTGGTCCTGGCATGCCCGGGACGCTAGTCCGTCCGCCGCGTTTCCGGCAGCTCGCGCTCTGGGTAGGGGCGGGCCGTGGAGCCGTCGATGAGCGACTCGCAGCCCGAGCCGAACGATGCCACGCCGTTCCTACCGGAACGCAGGTCGCTCGCGGCGCTGCGGACCGCGGCGGCCTCGTGCCGCGGCTGCCACCTGTGGCGGGGGGCGACGCAGACCGTGTTCGGCGAGGGTCTCAAACGCTCACGGGTGATGCTGGTGGGGGAGCAGCCGGGCGACAAGGAGGATCTGGCCGGCCGGCCCTTCGTCGGCCCGGGAGGACGTGAGCTCGACCGCGCGCTGGAGGCCGCCGGCATCGCCCGCAGCGAGGCCTATCTCACGAACATCGTCAAGCACTTCAAGTTCGAGGAGCGCGGGCGACGCCGCATTCACCAGACGCCCAAGCGCTTCGAGGTCGAGGCCTGCCGCCCGTGGCTCGAGGAGGAGCTGAGGGTCGTCCGGCCGGTCGCGCTGGTGGTGCTGGGCGCGACCGCGGCGAAGGGCCTGTTCGGGCCGCAGTTCCGGCTGACGCACCATCGCGGGGAGCTGCTCGACTCCGACCTCGCGGACATCGTCACGGCGACGATGCACCCGTCGGCGATCCTGCGCGGCCCGCCCGAGGACCGGGAAGAGCAGCGCGCGGCGCTCGTCGCGGACCTGCGCGTGGTCGCGAGTGCTCTCGAGTAGTCAGCTCGAGGCGCGGAGCGTGCGCGAGCGCTCCGCCACCGGCTGCAGGAAGTCGGGGAGCGGCCGGACCAGCCCGCGGCCGGTCTCGCGCTCCCAGATCTGCTCCAGCTGGGCGAGGTGCTCGTCCATCACCTCGTCGATCAGCGTGAAGTCGGCCGAGCGGATCGCGGCGAGCGTGCGCTCGTGGATCGAGATCACCCAATCCGGCACGAGCGGGGCGTGCACGGCCATGTCGCGGGCGATCTCCAGCCGGCGCAGCACGCTCCGCATCAGCTGGACCACGGTCGAGTTGCGTGTGGCGCGCGCCATCGCGAGGTGGAACTTGAGATCGAGCTGTAGGAACAGGTCCTCGTGGCGCAGGAAGTCGTCATCGGCGGCGAGCTCGCGCTTGCGCTCGATCAATGCAGCCAGCGCGGCGAAGTCGTCCTCCGTCGCGTGGACCGCTGCCAGCTGCGCCACGCGCGGCTCGAGCAGGCGGCGCGCCTCGAGCACGCCGGCAACCTCGCTGACCCGGATGGCCTGACGCGAGCGCAGGAGCTCACGCGGGATCAGCTCCGATCTCACGAAGATGCCGCCGGACTGGCCGCGGCGCACCTCCAGCACCCCCGCCTCGGCGAGGGTCCTGACAGCTTCACGCAGCGTCGGCCGGCTGATCCGCATCTGGGCGGCGAGCTCGCGCTCGGAGGGCAGCCGGTCGCCGATGTGCAGATCGCCCGACTTGATCTTCTCGGCGATCTGCTCGACGGCCTCCTCGAACGTCCGGCGGGACGAGACTGGCTCGAACGAGCGCTCCAAACCGGCGCGAGTATAGGCCGGTTCGCCGCTGAGCAGCAGCGGGTTCATTCCCTCGCGGCCGCGATCCGCTCGAGCGCTTGGCGCTCCGCGACTTCGATCGGGGTCGAGTCCTCGGCCCGCGCCGTGTCGATCGCCAGCTCGAGGCGGTCCATGGCGCGGGCGATCAGCTCGGCCTCGCCGGGGCCGCGCTCGCGGTACCACTCGCGCGACACGTGGATGAGGCCGCCGCAGTTCGCGAGGAAGTCGGGCACGTAGAGGATCCCGCGCTCCGAGAGGACGCGAGCGACCTCGCGGCTCGTGAGCGGATTGTTGGCTGCTCCGACCACGACGCTGCAGTCGAGCGAGTGGGCGTGCGCCTCGTCGATCGTGCCACCGGCCGCGCAGGGCGCGAGGACATCGAGCGGCAGGGCCATGAGCGCCTTGGCCGAGGACACGATCTCGCCGCCATGCTCCTCGGCGAAGCGCTGGGACCGCAGCGGGTCCAGATCGCAGGCCACGACGGTGGCGCCGGCACTGCGGAGGTTCGCCGCGAGCCGATAGCCCACCTTGCCGAGGCCGATCACGCCGACGTGCCGGCCGTCCAGGTCGCCGGACCCGGTCGCGGCCCTCAGCCCGCGCAGCAGCGCCTGGTAAACCGTCTCCGCCGTCACGGGCGAGGGGTCGCCGCCGCCGCCGCGCTCCACGGACCGGCCGACCGCGAAGCGGGTGAACTGCGAGAGGTAGTCCATGTCGGCGCAGGTCGTGCCGATGTCCTCGGCGGTCACGTACGCACCGTTCAGCCCATCGATGACCCGCGCCGCTCCCTCCAGCCGCGCCTCGCGCAACTCGTTGCGGCCGTCATCGATCATCACCGCCTTGCCACCGCCGAGGTCGAGCCCGGCCGCCGAAGCCTTGAGGGTCATCGTGCGCGCCAGGCCCATCACGTCCTCGAGGGCCTCCCTCAGGCCGCCCGCGTAACGCTTGAGGCGCATCCCGCCGAGCGAGGGGCCGAGCACCGTGGAGTGCACGGCGACGATTAGCCGCAGCCCGGTCTCGGGATCCTGACGGATGACGATCTGCTCGTGATCGTCGTCGGCAAGGGCAATGTTCCGCCGTTGGGCGGGCTGGGTAGCAATGGTCATATACGTTGACCTTATACCCGGTTGTCGTTTCCTTCAAGCGCTCTTCGGTCCGCCCGAAAGCCTTTGAGGAAAGCGCAATGGCGCGCAATTTCGTTGCGTTCCCTGTACCGTCATTGGTAAGGTGACTTGCCCAAAGCCGCGCGGGAGAGGAGAAACGAGAGCCCCATGACGTCGACAGCAGTACGCCGCCGCGCCAGGGGCGCCGAGACTGGTCCCGCGCGCGAGCGCCCACCTCACGCGGTCGACGGCGGGCGTCGCGAGGGGGGCCTTCGCGACATCTCGCTCGACGACAAGTACCTCCTCGAGGAGGGCCGCATCCTGCTGACGGGCCTTCAGGGCCTCGTCCGGCTTCCCCTCGACCAGCATCGCGCCGACCGCCGCCGCGGCCTCCACACAGGGACGATGATCTCCGGCTATCAGGGCTCGCCGCTGGGCGGGCTCGACCGCGAGCTCGCGCGCAACAAGGAGATGGCGCTCGCTCACCACGTGCACCACGTGCCGGGATTGAACGAGGAGCTGGGCGCCACGTCGGCATGGGGCAGCCAGCTCGCCGCCGGCCTGCCGGGCGCGCGCTACGACGGTGTGCTCGCAATGTGGTACGGCAAGGCGCCCGGACTCGACCGCGCGGCCGACGCGCTGCGGCACGGCAACTTCGTCGGTGTTTCGCGGACGGGCGGCGCGCTCGCCGTCGTCGGCGACGATCCGAGCTGTAAGTCCTCGACCATCCCGAGCGCCTCCGAGTCGATGTTCGCGAGCCTGCACATGCCTGTGTTCTTCCCGGGCGACGTGCAGGAGGTGCTCGACCTCGGCCTGCACGCGCTCGCCTGCTCGCGCGCCTCGGGCCTCTGGATCGGCTTCAAGATCACCACCAACGTGGCCGATGCGGTGAGCACCGCGCTGGTTGCGCCGACGCGTGTGGAGCCGGTTATGCCCACCGTCATGTGGCAGGGAAAGCCCTATGAGCACGTCCCGAACGCCAATCTGCTCGCGCCCGCGTCGCTCGACATGGAGCGCACGCTGCTCGGCCCGCGTACCGAGCTGGCGCTCGCCTATGCCCGCGAGAACGGGATCAACCGCATCGAGGGAGCGAGCGACGCCTGGCTCGGCGTCGTCGCCCCGGGCAAGTCCTACTTCGACCTCATGCACGCCCTGCGCGGGCTCGGGCTCGAGGGCGCCGCGCTCGAGCGCGCCGGCATCCGCATCCTCAAGCTCGGCATGGTCTCACCGCTCGAGCCGCAGATCGCGCGCGAATTCGCCACCGGGCTCGACGAGATCGTGGTCGCGGAGGAGAAGGGGCCGTTCGTCGAGACGCTCTTGAAGGAGGCGCTCTACGGCGCGGCGGACGCGCCGCGCATCCTCGGCAAGCGCGACGAGCAGGGCGAGCCGCTGCTGCCCACCGAGCTCGACCTCGACGCCGACCTGATCGCCCGCGCAATCGCCGCCCGCCTGGAGCGCCGCGGCCTCTCCATCGAGTCGGTCGCGGCCCGGCTGCGCAAGCTCGAGGAGATCCACGGCCGTCGGCCCGAGCTACCGATGGCCCAGCGCTCGCCCTTCTTCTGCTCGGGCTGTCCCCACAACTCCTCGCTCAAGGCGCCCGCCGGAACGCTCGTCGGCGGCGGGATCGGCTGCCACACGATGGTCCTGCTGAACCCGGAGGGCAAGGGCGAGATCCAGGGCATCACCCAGATGGGCGGCGAGGGCGCGCAGTGGATCGGCCAGGCGCCGTTCACCGACGACCGCCACCTGGTCCAGAACCTCGGCGACGGGACCTACCACCACTCCGGCTCGCTCGCCGTCCGCGCGGCGGTCGCGGCCGGCGTGAACATCACCTACAAGCTGCTCTACAACGAGCACGTCGCGATGACGGGCGGCCAGGCCATCGAGGGTCAGCTGAGCGTGCCCGACCTCACGCGCTCGCTGGAGCTCGAGGGCGTCAAGCGGATCATCGTCACGACCGAGGAGCCCGGGCGCTACAAGGGCGTCGAGCTCGCCGGCATCGCCGAGCTGCGCGACCGCAAGGAGCTGCTCGCGGCGCAGCAGGAGCTCGCCGAGGTCGAGGGCGTGACCGTCCTGATCCACGACCAGGAGTGCGCGGCCGAGCTGCGCCGCTCGCGCAAGCGCGGCAAGGCGCCCGAGCCGGCCGAGCGCGTGTGGATCAACGAGCGCGTCTGCGAGGGCTGCGGCGACTGCGGGCAGAAGTCGAGCTGCCTCTCCGTGATCCCGGTGGACACCGAGTTCGGCCGCAAGACGCAGATCCATCAGGCCTCCTGCAACAAGGACTTCTCGTGCCTCGAGGGGGACTGCCCCTCTTTCCTTACGGTCGTTCCCGCCACGCGGGCGAGGCACCGGACGCCGGAGCTCACGGTCGAGCTGCCAGAGCCGGAGCCGAGCGTGTCGGCCGCCGACTTCGGCGTGCGCATGATGGGCATCGGCGGGACCGGCGTCGTGACGGTCAACCAGGTGCTCGGCATGGCGGCGCTGCTGGACGGCCTGCACGTGTCCGGGCTCGACCAGACCGGCCTGTCGCAGAAGGGCGGGCCGGTGATCTCGGACCTGCGGATCACGAGCGAGCCGCTCGCGTCGGCCAGCAAGACCCCGGCCGGTTCGGTCGATCTCTACCTCGGCTTCGACCTGCTCGGCGCGGCGAGCGAGAAGAACCTCGTGAGCGCGGATCGCGATCGGACCGTGGCGGTCGTGTCGACGAGCGCCGTGCCCACCGGGCGCATGGTCGTGGACGTAGACGAACGCTTCCCGGAGCTGGCGGGCCAGCTCGACAAGATCGACGCAGCCACGCGGGCCGAGCACAACCTCTATCTCGACGCGCAGCGGCTCTCCGAGCGCCTCTTCGGCGACCACATGATGACCAACACCCTGGCGCTCGGCGCCGCCTTCCAGCGCGGGCTGCTGCCGGTCTCGCGGGAGGCGCTCGAGCAGGCGATCCGGCTGAACGGAGCGGCGGTCGAGAAGAACCTCGCGGCGTTCGCCTGGGGCCGCGCGGTCGTGGCGGCGCCCGATGCCGTCGAGGCCGCCACCGGGGATCCCGGGGCGATCGTCCCGGTGCGCGAGCTGAGCGAGCGCGAGCGCGAGATCGTCACGCTTGCCGTCGACGGCGACGAGGGCGAGCTGCGCCGGCTGGTGGAGACGCGGGTGCCCGAGCTCGTGGCGTTCCAGGACGAGGCTTACGCCGAGCGCTACGCCGAGGTCGTACGGCGCGTCCACGTGGCAGAGCAGGAGCGCACCCCCGGCCACTCCGAGCTGACCGAGACCGTCGCCCGCCAGCTCTTCAAGCTGATGGCCTACAAGGACGAGTACGAGGTCGCGCGCCTACACCTCGACGCGGTAGAGCAGGCCCGAATGCAGGCCGAGTTCGGCGAGGGGGCGAAGGTCTACTTCATGCTGCACCCGCCGCTGCTGCGGGCGATGGGGGTCGACCACAAGCTCAAGCTCGGCTCCTGGTTCGTCCCGGTCTTCCGCCGGCTGTACGCGATGCGCCGTCTGCGCGGGAGCAGGTGGGATCCGTTCGGCAGGGCCGAGGTGCGCCGGGTCGAGCGCGCGCTGGTGGGCGAGTACGAGGAGACCCTTGCGGAAGCCCTCTCGCTGCTCACGCCCGAGACGCACGACACGGCGGTCGAGCTGCTCGAGCTGCCCGATCTGATCCGCGGCTACGAGGAGATCAAGCTCCGCAACGTGGTCCTCTACCGCAAGCGCGCCGAGGGCATCCTGAAGCGGCTGCGCGCGGGCAAGCCCGCGCCGCAGGTCCTCGAGCTCGGCTAGGCCCCCAGGCCCTAGTCGTCCTCGCCTTCGTTCGGGTCCCCCCGGGTGATCACGACTGTCGACGGTTTGGGCGTGGAGGGGAAGTCGCCGGCCACCTTGTTGCCCTCGGGCCACCAGCTCGTGTACGTCGTCTCCAGGCCGAAGACGCCCGGTGCGGTCGCCGTGAGGCCGGTCAGCTCGCCCGGGTGCTGGACGTTCACGAACAGGGTCTCCTCGTCCGGGGTGAAGTACGGGCCGGTGATCTCGCACTCAACCGGCCCATTGGCAAAGCGGAATCCGATGCCCTTGTTGGGACCCGACGTCGGCACCATGAACATCGCGTTGTTCTTGTGGTACTCGTACTCGTTCGGCTGGTTCAGCCGGCTCGACGAGATGTCCGTGACCACCCACAGGTTGCCGGCCTTGTCGAACACGAGGTTGTCGGGGCTCGAGAAGCCCTCCGCGCCGGGGTCGCTCGCGCCGGTGGGCCCGCCGGCGGCGTAGTCGCGCCAGCGGAACTCGAGCGCCTCGGGGTCGCCCGACCGCTCGCGAAGCCGGCGGACGGAGCCGTGTGAATCGCGGACGGTGCTGTTGTTGGTGAGCGAGATGAAGACGCTGCCGTCTTCGGCCACCTCCACGTCCTCGGGGCGGTTGGTGGCGAAGTGCATGTCGTAGACGGCGGTGGTGAAGTGGGCCCGCAGCTTCGTGGCCGTGTCGTCCAGCATCGCCTCAGCGACCGGCTCCCAGGTCCCGGTGCCCTCCGTCGCGTTGATCGGCACGGTGTCGACCACCCTTTCGAAGCGGCGCCGCCCCTCAGGCTCCCAGCGCGCGATGTAGAGCTGGCCCGCCTCGAGGATCCGGCGGTTGTTCGAGTGATCGCCGCGCCGGAAGCGGCGGTCGGAGACGAACTTGTAGACGCCCTCGTTCACCTTGTCATCGCCCATATAGAGCACGAACTTCTTGCCGGGCTCGTGGCGGAAGGCGGTGTTCTCGTGGCGGAAGCGCCCAAGCGCAGTGTGCTTGCGCCCGACGTAGTCGGGGTCGTAAGGGTCGTGTTCGCACACCCAGCCGTACTTGGCGAAGTTGTTGTACTCGTACTCCGCGTCCTCCGGCTGCCCGCCAAACTGGTGCCAGCCGTAGAAGAAGTCGGTGTTCAACGTCACGTTGGTGCCGTAGCCGTCGAAGTTCTCCTCACACGAGAGCGCCGTGCCCCACGGGGTGATGCCGCCCGAGCAGTTGCCGATCGAGCCGTGCGCGCTCGCTCCGATCCGGGCGGCCCCGGCAAGCGGTCCGGTGAACTCGAGGTCCGGACGGTCGCCGTAGATGCGCCGGTTGTAGGCGGAGGGCGAGACCACCTTCCAACGCCCGTTCCTGCGGCGGCGGATATGGAGGATCGAGTTGCCGACCGCGTCCTGCTCCTCCTGGACCTGCGCGGGTATCTTCGGCGCGCCGGTGGGCTTGTAGCCGTGCAGGAAGAAGGGGTCGGGGTACTCGTGGTTGACGAAGAGGAGGCCCTCGCGGCTGCCCTTGAGCGGGAAGTAGGCGAGGAAGTCGTTGTTGAAGCCGTACCGGAGCGGACGCCGCCTCCCGTCGCGGAAGACGTCGCCCCATGAGATCAGGACGTCGGCGCGGAAGCCCGGCGGCACCTCAAACGCATCGTTGCTCGACGCGGCGATGGCGGTGAAGTCGCTGAAGCGGTTGCGCCGCCCCTGGGCGAGCGCCTGCTCGGAGAACAGGTCGACGCCGCTGCGCTGCATGGCGACGGCGCCTGCGGTCGAGGCGCCGGCGGCGGCAATGCCACGGATGAAATCCCTTCGGGTGGGGGTGGTGAGCTTGCCGCGCAGCGGACGGTCGGCGGCATCGCTGCGGTCGGCGGGGCGGATCGCTTCGGCCACGGGGCTCCTCCTGTGTCGGATTGGTGTGTTCTACCCAGGCGGGCACGTTCCCGACGGAATTGGTAACAGGCCGGTCACATTCGGAGGTTCGCGACAGCGCCCTAACTCAGCTGGGCCTGCGACCCAACGCGATCAGGTAGCGAGCACTGAGCTCGACGCCCGGCGGGCGGTCGTTGCACGATGAGAGCAGGCGGTCGAAGGCGGGCCGCAGGGCCACGCGTGCGGCGGCATCGAGCGCATAGGGAGCGGCCAGCGCCTCGAAGGCCAGATCCGCGGTCGCCCACGTCAGGCGCAGTGTCCGGGTGCGCAGCTCGAGCTCGTCGAGCAGCGGGCCGAGGCGCCGACGCACGACCTCCTCGCGGCCCCAGGCGGACGGGAGCAGCACTCCGTCGGGAAGCGGGGCCACGGCGTCGGCCAGCTCGTCGAGGCCACCCGGCAGGCCGCGCGGCACCCACGCGGTGAACCCGACCAGCGCGCCGGGCTTGGCCACCCGCACGAGCTCCGCCGCAGTGCGCAGCGCACGCGGCGCGTGGCTCGCCCCGAAGCTCGAAAGCACAGCGTCGAAATGGGCATCGGGATAGGGCAGGTCCTGGACGTCCGCGACGCGCCACGCGACCTCCAGGCCCTCTGCCTCGCCGCGCGAGCGGCCGCGTTCGACCATCGAGAGCGAGACATCGCAGGCGTACACGTCCGCGCCTGCTCGCGCCGCGCTCAGAGCCAAATTGCCGTCGCCGGCTCCGGCGTCGAGAACCTCCTCGCCGGGCGCGGGTGCGGCGAGCTCCACCAGAATTTCGGCGGCGGGCGCGATCGCCCGCAGCAGCCCCTCGTGCGATCCGCTCTCCCAGCCGCGGAGCACGCGCTCGTGGGCGGAGCCGAAGTCGATATCACGCGCGGCGGTGCTGCTCCTCGGGATGCGCAGGAGCGAGCGGCGCGAGACCACGGACTCCTCGCCCGGCCGCCGCCTCGGCGGCGGCTTTCCATATACGTCCCGCCCTCCCACGCGCCGATCGTAATCAGGTTGGCGGCAATCGCCACATCTCGGTTACGCGACCGTCACAAGAGGTCTCCAGCGGTCCGTTTTCATCGTGCGCCTAACAACCAGGGAGGGGCAGAAATGGCAATCGATGTGACCCGCCGGCGCTTTGTCGGGGGCTCGGCTGCGGTAGCCGGCGGTCTCACGCTCGGGGGACCGATGTCCGCGCTCGCGCAGCGCTCCGGTCAAGGCAGCCGCGCCCGTGCGGTCGGCTACGGCCCGCTCCAGCCGACGCCTGAACAGGACAGCGGCGAGATCTGGCTCGATCTGCCGAGGGGCTTCAAGTACCGGATCATCTCTCGCCAGGGCGAGACGATGGACGACGGCAACCCGACCCCGGGGATCTTCGACGGCATGGCCGCGTATCCGGCAAGGGGAGGCAACACCATCCTGATCCGCAATCACGAGAACCGCTCGCGTGACGGCGAGATAGCGGTCGATGTCCCGCCAAGCAAACGCTACGACCCGGACCTGAACGTCCGCGGCGGCAACACGAAGCTGGTCGTGAACAGGCAGCGCGAGGTGACAGAGCAGTTCGCCGTTCTCGGCGGCACCCACACCAACTGCGCGGGCGGCTTCGCACCGTGGCGCTCCTGGATCACCTGCGAGGAGATCTTCAACTACGGCTCGGTCGAGAACAACGTCACGCCGGGCACGGGCGTGCCGCACGGGTTTGCCTTCGAGGTGGACGCGGATGCGGACGGCCCGGTTGACCCCGTGCCGATCACCGCGGCGGGCCGCTTCGCGCGCGAGGCGGTGGCCTGGCTCGACGGTGTGCTGTACCAGACCGAGGACCGCGGCGACGCTGCCTTCTACAGGTTCCTTCCGAGACGGCGGCCCGACGAGGTCGGTGATCTCGCGGCCGGCGGCGGCGTGCTGGAGGCTCTCGTCGTGCGCGGGCGGCCGAACTTCGACGCCAACACCGCCAACCCCGGGGAGTCGTACCCGGTGGAGTGGGTCACGATCGAGGAGCCGAACCCCCCGAACGACACCGTCCGCGTGCAGGCTCAGTCCAACGGCGCTGCGATCTTCGACCGCACGGAGGGGATCTGGTCCGCGGAGCGCAGCTTGTACTTCGACTGCACGACCGGCGGCGAGGCGCAGCTCGGTCAGCTCTGGCAGTACACGCCCAGGGGCCGCAGCGGCGGCGTGCTGAAGCTGATCTATGAGTCGACGAGCATCGACGATCTCGAGGGGCCGGACAACCTGGTGGTGGTGCCGCACACGGGCGACGTCTTCCTGCAGGAGGACGCGAGCGGTGAGCAGTTCGTCCGCGGCGTGACCAGGCGGGGAACGATCTACAACTTCGCCCGCACGGCGCTGAACGAGACCGAGTTCTGCGGCGGCACTTTCAGCCCGGACGGCAGGACGTTCTTCCTGAGCCAGCAGGGAGACCGCGGCGACGTCGGCCCCGAGGAGCAGGCCGTGACCTACGCGATCTGGGGCCCGTTCGACAACTCGGACGACAGCGACGACGACGACTGAGGGCGCGTTGCCGCCGTTTCGATAAGAAGCGGCGATGAGCAACACCTTCACGATCGGCGGTGACCTCGAAGTCCGCCGCCTCGGCTTCGGCGCCATGCGCATCACGGGCGACGGCATCTGGGGCCCTCCGGACGACCCGGAGGAGGCCAAGCGCCTCCTCCGGCGCGTCGTGTACGTAGGGGTCAACCTGATCGACACCGCTGACTCCTACGGGCCGGAGGTGAGCGAGAACCTGATCGCCGAGGCCCTCCACCCGTACCCGGACGGACTCGTGATCGCGACCAAGGGAGGGATGCGGCGCACCGGGCCGGGAGAGTGGCCTCTCGACGCCCGTCCGGAGCGGCTCAAACAATGCTGCGCGGACAGTCTGCGCCGGCTCAGGCTCGAGCGCATCGACCTCTACCAGCTGCATGCGCCGGACCCGAAAGTGCCGTTCGAGGACTCGGTCGGCGCCCTCAAGGAGCTCCAGGACGAGGGCAAGATCCGACACGTCGGGATCTCGAACGTCTCGTTGGAACAGCTCGAGCAGGCGCGCGTCCTGGTGGACGTCGTGACAGTCCAGAACCGCTACAACCTGACGGACCGCTCCTCGGAAAACGTGCTCGACGCGTGCGATCAGGCCGGGATCGGCTTCATCCCCTGGTTCCCGCTCGCGGTGGGATCGCTGGCGGAGGCGGGTGGAGCGCTCGAGGAGGTCGCGCACGCGCACGACGCGACGCCCGCCCAGGTCGCGCTCGCCTGGCTTCTCGCGCGCTCCCCTGTGATGCTGCCGATACCGGGCACGGGATCTATCGAGCACCTCGAGGAGAACGTCGAGGCGGTCGAGCTGACGCTCACACACGAGGAGCGCGAAACGATTGGCCGTGCGGCCGAGGGGTAGGAGACAGGGGTGACCTCGACATTTCGCCCCAGCAGTCTCGACCACGTGGCGCTCTGGGTCGAGGACCGCGCGGGCCTCGCCGCCTTCCTCTGCGATCACCTCGGCATGCACGTAATCGAAGAGACCGACAGCTTCACCCTCGTGGGAGTCGACGCCAAGCTCGGCAAGCTGACCCTCTTCGACGCCGACGGCCCGCGCGAGCGCGGCAGACTCAAGCGTGTCGCCCTCAGGGCAGACGACGTCGAGTCCGTGATCGAGCGGCTGCCTGTCGAGGTGGAGCGCGGCGACGACGGCGTGGCGGAGCTGGACGCGCCCGCGGGCCTCCGGCTCGGACTCGTCGAGCGCGAGGGCCGCGAGTTCGACCTCGATCACGTGGTCCTCGAGCTGACCGAACCGGAGTCGGCAGCGGGGGAGCTCGAACGCATGGGGTTCGAGCGACGCGACGGGGTCCTCGCCGTGGCCGATCGCGAGTTGCGCCTCGAGCGCGGCCAGGCCGATGACCGCGGCCGGCCTCTGCTCAACCACGTGGCGCTGCTGGTGGACGACGCGCGCCGGGTCAAGGACGAGGCCGAGCGCGGCGGGCTCGAGGTCGACGACGTGAAGGATGCGCCCAACACGTTCGCGGTGTTCCTGCGTGGGCCGGAGGGCTTGCGCATCGAGTACGTCCAGCACAAGCCCGGCTTCGCGCTCGCCTGACCGCGATGCCCGATCTTGTCGTGGGCGGGGCCGGGATGGCCGGGCTGGTCGCGGCGGCAGAGGCGCGGCGGCTCGGTGCGGAGCCGCTCGTGCTCGAGAAGCTCGAGCGGCCCGGCGGCTCGATGCGCCTCTCGAGCGGCGTTATCTGGCGCCACCGGGAGCTGGACCGCTTCAAGGCCGACTGTCCCGAGGGGGACGAGCGGCTCCAGACCCGGCTCTACGATCGTCTTGACGGCGACATCGGCTGGCTCGAGTCGCTCGGCGCGCCGGTCACCGAGCGCGAGACCGGCAACCCGCTGACGACCGGTGCCCGCTTCGACCCCGAGCGGCTGACCGCCGCCCTCGTCGAGGCGGCCGGCGGGCCGTCGCCCTCGGCGGAAGGGGGCGTGCACCTGGGCGTGGCGCTGACCGAGCCGCCCGACTACGCGCCGCTGGTCCTCGCGACCGGAGGCTTCGGCGCGAGCCGTGACCTCCTGCGCGAGCTCGTGACGGCGGAGGCCGAGCACGTCTTCATCAGGGCAGCGCCGGGCGGGACCGGCGACGGCCTGCGGATCGGTCTGGCGGCGGGCGCCGCGACGAGCCCCGGTCTCGACCAGGTCTACGCCCGGCTCATGCCCGCGCCGCCGGCGCGAATCGAGCCGGGCGACCTCGTCCGGCTCTCGCAGCTCTACGCGGGGCGTGCGCGCGTCGCGAACGAGCACGGCGAGAGCTACACGACCCGAACCTGGTCGGAGATCGACGTCGCGCAGTGGGCCGCGCGCCAGCCCCGCGCTCGCGCCTGGCTGCGGGTCGAGGCGCGCCGGCTCGGCGAACGCGTGCGCGACCGCCGGGTGGGGGAGATGGTCGACGCGGCGGAGGAGGCGGGTGCGCCCGTCCACCGCGACCGGGAGCATGTGACCGTGGAGACGGTGGCCGGGATCACGAGCACGCTCGGCGGCCTCTCGGTCGACGAGCACGCCGAGACGGCGCCGGGCGTCTTTGCCTGTGGCGCCGACATGGGTGGGATCGCCACGGGCGGGTACGCCAGCGGACTGGCGGCGGCGCTCGTGTTCGGGCGCGTGGCGGCACGAGCGGCCCTGGGAGAGGCGACTTGAGCGAGGGCCCCGACGTCCACGCGCCACCGGCCGAGCTGCGCGGTGCGGGCCATGCTTTCGGCTCCGGGAAGCCGTTCACCGTCGGCCTCGAGGAGGAGCTGCTGCTCGTCGATCCCCACACGCTGCAGCTTGCGCACGTCGCTGACCGGATCGTCCCCGCCGTCGAGCTTGCCGACGGACGCGTGGATCACGAGGCGTTCCTTGCCGAGATCGAGCTGCGCTCCACCCCGCGGGCGAGCGTCGACGAAGCGGTGGGCGAGCTTGCCGAGAACCGCGTGGCCGCGCGTGCCGCGGGCGCCACCCTCATGGCCGCCGGACTGCACCCGGACGCCCGCTATGGGGACGTGCAACTCGTCGACTCGGAGCGCTACCGGCGGGTCGAGCGCGAGATGCGCGGTCTCATCAAGCGCACGCCCGAGTGCGCCCTTCACGTACATGTCGGCATGCCGGACCCGGAGGCGGCGGTGGCCGCTAGCACGGGCCTGCGCGAGGCGTTGCCTCTGATCCAGGGCCTGGGCGCGAGCTCGCCGTTCTGGTTCGGCTTCGATTCCGGCCTCGCGAGTGCGCGTTCCGCGGTGGTCCGCGGCTATCCCGGCCGCGGGGTGCCGCCTCCGTTGCGCAGCTGGGACGAATACCTCGGGCAGCTCGAGGCGATCGGCGCAGGCGGCGGGCCGCAGGACCACACGATGGTCTGGTGGGACGTGCGCCTGCAGCCGCGGCTCGGGACCGTCGAGCTGCGCGAGCTCGACGTGCAGACCGGCCTCGACGAGGCGGCCGGCATCTCCGCCCTCGCCCACGCGCTCGCGCGGCGGGCCGCCGAGTCGCCGGTCGAGCATCCCTCGCCCGCGCAGTCGGTCGCATGGTCCTGGTTCCGCGCCGCGCGCGACGGGCTTGACGCCGAGATCGCCCATGACGGGCGGCTCCTGCCACTGCGCGAGGCCGCGCGCGCGACACTCGCCTCGCTCGGCGGCGACGACCCGGCACTCGAGGGGGTCGAGAAGATCCTCCGGGAGGGGAACGGAGCGGACCGCCAGCGGGCCGCCTTCGCGCGCGGCGGGATGCGAGCGCTGCTCGAGTACCTGGCCGCCGAGACGGCGCGGCCCCTGAAACGAAACACGGCCGCCGCCTGAGTCAGGCGGCGGCCGTGGTGTCAAGCGGTTGCGCGCGACGCCGGCGGGCGCCGTGCGCGGTCGCGCCGAGCTACGCGGCCTCGCGGAGCGCAGCGACGGCGTTGTCCTTTGCGAGCCGGCGCAGAGCGCGGTCCTCGAGCTGGCGCACGCGCTCGCTCGAGAGGCCGAGGCGGCGGCCGGTCTCGCGCAGGGCGTGGGGCTCCTCTCGGTCGAGGCCGAAGCGCAGCGTGATGATGTTGCGCTCGACCTCCGGGAGCTCCTCCACGGCCTCACGCAGCCGATCGTCCCCGAGCGTCGTCACGACCTCCTCCTCCACGGAAGGCCCCTCGCCCGCGATCAGGTCGCCGAGGGCGGTCTCACCGTCCTCGCCGACTCCCTGGTCAAGGCTGGTCGGGCCGCGGTCCGCGCGGCGGATGTCAGCCACCTCGTCCAGCGGGAGGTCGACGAACTCGGCGATCTCCTCCTCGGTCGGCTGGCGCCCGAGCTGGACGGCGAGCTTGCGCTCGGCGTCCGAGATCTTGCGCGCCCGCGCCACGATGTGCACCGGCAGGCGCACGGTGCGGCCCGAGTTCGCGAGGCCGCGGCCGATCGCCTGGCGGATCCAGAGCGTGCCGTAGGTGGAGAACTTGAAGCCCTTGCGCCAGTCGAACTTCTCGACCGCGCGAATCAGGCCGAGCATGCCCTCCTGGATAAGGTCGCCGAGCGGAAGCCCCTGGCCCTGGTACTTCCGAGCCACGGAGATCACGAGCCGCAGGTTCGCATTGATCATGCGCTCCTTGGCCGCGAGATCGCCACGCTCGATCCGCTTCGCGAGCTCGATCTCCTCCTCCGCGGTGAGCAGGGGATGGCGTCGCGCCTCGTTGAAGAACAGCTGCAGGGAATCCTCGAGCTCCACCGGCGCGACGTGGCGGGTCTCGGGAGTCTCCGCAGGGCGAATTAGCGTGTCAGTCGTCATTAGTATCTCGATTTGATAGTTCGAAGTACGTCGAAAGTATTACACAGACGGACTTCGCGGGTTACCCGTGGCAAGCAGGCGCCCTCGAAGAGGGCTTTCCCAAGCCTCAGTTGGACAGAGTGTCCATATGGGCATTACAAATTGCTTGCGCGTACAATGGATTATAGCACAGCGACGGGCGCAGCGCCGGGCCGGGAGCTCCAAACCACGGTCCCTGGATTGACCCGCGCGTGCGGCGTACCCTTCGGCGTTGAAGCCGGCACGGAACGTTATTGGCGAAGGAGGGCAGGGCATGCAGGTGACCGCTCCCGGACGCGACCAGTTGCGCCGACTCGCCGAGCTTCGGCTCGACAGACCCGTCGTGCTCAGCCTCTACCTCGATCTCGACCCGTCCGAGTTCGCCACCCCGCCGGCGCGGGCGACCGCGGTGCGCTCGCTGCTCGACGAGGCTGACCGGCGGGTCCGCGATCGCAACAACCTGTCCCACGAGGACCGCATGGACCTCGAGGCCACCCTCCGGCGGGCATCGGCCTTCCTCGAGCGGAGCCTTCCCACGGAGGGTGCTCATGGCGTGGCCCTGTTCGCGAGCGAGCCCGCCGACCTCTTCGAAGCGATCAAGCTGCCGCGGCCGGTGAGCAACCGCGTGGCGATCGGACGCTCGCCTCTCGTGGGCCCGCTGGCGCGCTTCGAGCGCCGCGAGCGTTGGTGCGTCGCCCTCGTCAGCCGGCGCGACGCGCGCATCTTCCGCGGCTCCCCGGACGGCCTGCGCGAGATCGAGCAGATCCACGACACGGTCTTCGGCCAGCACGACCAGGGCGGCTGGTCACAGGCGCGCTTCGCGCGCGGGATAGAGAAGGAGAAGGACGACCACTTGAAGCACACGGGCGAGGCCCTCCTGCGCCACTTCAAGAGCCGCCCCTTTCAGCGCCTGTTGCTCGGAGGGCCGAACGAGGTGATCAAGGACTTCGAGGGCAAGCTGCACGGCTACCTCCGGGACCGCGTGGCGGGGCGGATCGGCATCCATGTCGACGGAGCCACGCCGCAACGCGTCCTCGACGCGGCGGCCCCGGTGTTCGAGAAGGTCGAGCGGGAGCATGAGGCGGGCCTGCTGGAGCGGCTCGGCGAGCGCGGCGTCGCCGGCATCGAGGACGTGGTGGCCGCCCTGAACGAGCGCCGGGTGGAGGTGCTCCTGCTCGACGAGCAGTTCGCCGGGGTGGCCGGCGCGCAGTGCACCGAGTGCGGCATGCTCGTGACCGAGGACGGCGGCAGCTGCCCCGCCGACGGCGCGGCGATGTTCGAGCTGGATGATCTCACCGACGCCGCGATCGAGCTCGCGGTGCATCAGTCGGCCGAGCTGGTCGCCGTCCGCCACGACCGCGAGGCGCTCGACAGCTACGGCGGCGCCGCGGCACTGTTGCGGTTCTGAGGAGAGGGTTCAGACGGGCGCGACGCGCTCGCCCCGGTCCTGACGGCGTTCGACCGCCTCGCGGAGAGCGTCGCGAAGAGCCAGCTGCTGATCGAGTGCCAGTTCGGCGATCTCTGGCGGCGGAGTGGACATCCGCTCGACCACACTCGCGCGGATCCGCTCGCCCTCGGGGGTCAGACGGATGATCTTCACGCGGCGGTCGGTGTCCGAGCCGCGCCGCTCGACCAGTCCGCGCGCAACCAGCCGGTCGACGATGCCGGTGACGTTCGAAGGGTCGCAGAAGAGCTGCCGCGCGAGAGCGCGCATCGGAGTCTCGACGTCGGGCTCGAGCAACCGCAGCGAGTGCAGCTGCACGGGAGAGAAGTCGAGCTCGCGTGCCAGCTCGATCATGCGCGGCTTGTTCGCCTGCATGATCTGCCAGAGCAGCTCCCAGGCCTCCTCTGCGGGGGTCTTGGCGCTCATCTGCTTGAGCGCGATCATAGTTGAGTCAATAGATAATTGACAACCTCAACTACCATGCTAGGTTCCGGGCCATGACTGAAGCTGCGATCGAGGCACGGGGCCTCGTCCGGGAATTCAAGAAGGGGCCGCGCGCGGTCGACGGAATCGATCTCCGCGTCGAGGCCGGCGAGGTCTACGGATTCCTCGGGCCGAACGGGGCGGGCAAATCGACCACCGTGCACATGCTGACCACGCTGTTGCCGCCCACGGCGGGTACGGCGCGCGTGGGCGGCCACGACGTCGAGACGGAGGGGCCGGCGGTCCGGGCCCTGATCGGCGCCGCGCTCCAGGAGGCCGCGCTCGACCCGTTCCTGACGGGTCGCGAGCACATGAAGCTGCAGACCGCGATGCACGGCATGTCCGGCGATGAGGGACGCTCGCGTACCGACACGCTGCTCGAACGCGTGGGCCTGACTCAGGCGGCAGACCGCCGGGTGCGCGGCTACTCCGGCGGCATGAAGCGCCGCCTCGATCTCGCGCTGGCGTTGGTCCACAGACCTCGCATCCTGTTTCTCGACGAGCCGACCACCGGGCTCGACGTGCAGAGCCGCAGCGCGCTCTGGGCCGAGGTGCAGCGGCTGGCGGCGGACCGGGGTGTGACTGTGTTCCTCACCACCCAGTACCTCGAGGAGGCAGATGTCTTGGCGGACCGGGTCGGCATCATCGACCAGGGCCGCATCGTCGCCGAGGGCACCCCGGAGGCGCTCAAGGACGAGATCGGGCGTCCGAGCGTAGAGGCCACTCCGGTGGAGCCCGGCCAGCTGGCGCCGATGAAGGCGGTGCTCGCCCGCTTCGGCGAGGCGGTCGCCGGCTCGCCCAAGGGCGCGGCCGTGCGGCTGTCGGGCGGCGACGCCCAGCTGGCTGAGGTCGTGCGCGCGCTCGATGCCGAGAACATCAAGATCCAGGACCTGCAGCTCCACGCGCCGACGCTGGACGACGTGTTCCTCGCCAAGACCGGCCGCTCCCTCGAGGGGGCGGAGGAGGACGAGCCCGCGGAGGAGGACGCCGAAACGGAACGCGAGGCAGTAGCCGCGTGACCGGCTTGACGCTCCCCGTGCAGGTGGGCGTGCTCGCCCGCCGCTCGGTGGTGCGAACGCTGCGCCAGCCGGCGATGGTGATCCCTTCGCTCGTGTTCCCGCTGTTGCTGCTCTCGATCTACGCAAGCGGCCTTGACTCCGCCACGCAGCTGCCGGGCTTCCCGACCGACTCCTACCTCCAGTTCGCGCTCGCGATCACGTTCGTGCAGGGCGCGCTGTTCTCGGCCAACAGCGCGGGCACCAACCTGGCGAGCGACATCGAGAGCGGGTTCCTGAACCGCCTCTCGCTCACGCCGCTTCGGCGCGTGGCGCTGATGATGGGCCAGCTCGCCGGCATCATCGCGCTCGGGTTGATCCAGGCCCTCACCTTCCTCGTGGTCGGCCTCGCTTTCGGCGCGGGCATCGAGACGGGCCTCGCCGGGGCGATCGTCATCGTGGCCTTCTCGTTGCTGATCTCGCTGGCGTTCGGTTGCATCGGGGCGTTCGTCGCGCTGCGGTCGGGCAGCGGCGAGGCGGTCCAGGGCGTGTTCCCGCTCTTCTTCGCCGCGCTGTTCCTCTCGTCCATGTCGCTGCCCCGGGACCTGATCGAGCAGGACTGGTTCCGCACGGTCGCCGACTGGAACCCGGTCTCGTACATGCTCGAGTGCATCCGCTCGCTGATGATCTCCGGCTGGGACCCCGAGGCGCTTGCGCTCGGGTTCGCGTGCGCGGGCGCGATCGCCGCGATCGCGCTGATTGCAGCCTCGTCGGCGCTGCGCACGAGGATGGTGCGCACATGAGCCGCGGCGGCTTCTGGTCGGTGGCGCGCGCGGTCGCGTGGCGAAGTGCCCACAACTTCTTCACCAATCCGGTGATGATCATCCCGGCGCTGCTGTTCCCGATGTTCTTCTTCACAGCGTTTGCGGGCGGGCTCTCGCGCGTGGACTCGGTCCCCGGGTTCGAGTACCCGGGCGGCTACACGACCTTCGTATACGGGTTCGTGCTGCTCCAGGCGTCGGCGTTCGGCGGCGTCTTCACTGGCTTTGCGGTGGCGCGCGATTTCGAGTCCGGCTTCTCGCGCCGGATGCTGCTCGCGGCCTCGGACCGCAACGGAATCATTGCCGGCTACTGGCTCGCGGCGCTCATGCGGGCCGTCTTCACGGTTGCGGTGATCACCGCGGTCGGTCTGCTCACCGGCCTCGAGATCAGCGGCGGTGCGGTCGATGTTGTCGGCCTCTACACGCTAGCCCTGCTCGTCAACGCGGCCGCGATGCTGTTCGGCAGCGGGGTGGCGATGCGCATGCGGACGATGCAGGCCGGCCCGCTCATCCAGTTGCCCGCCTTCCTGATCCTCTTCCTCGCGCCGGTCTGGGTGCCCTACGACCTGCTGACCGGATGGGTGCAAGCGGCCGCGTCCGTCAACCCGATCACGCTCGTGATCGAATCGATCCGCGGCTTGCTCACGGGCGACCCCACCGAGGTGCTGCCCGCGTTCCTCGTGATGCTCCTGCTGGTGGCGGTGACCGTCCTCTGGTCACGCGGCGGGCTGCGCAGCGCCGAACGCGCCGCATGACGCGCGGCTAGGCTGCCGTCATGGTTGAACCGGTGCACGATGTGGTGGAGGGCGAGGGCTATGCGGTCGCGAACGTGGAGGCGCTGGCAGACGGGCCCGGCTTCCGCAAGGTGCGGCGTGCGCTCGGCGTGACCGCCTTCGGCGTGAACGCGATCGAGCTGCCGCCCGGCTACGAGACCGGGCGCCACTACCACGACGAGCAGGAGGAGCTCTACTTCGTCCACCGCGGGCGCATCCAGATGACGTTCGGCGACGGAGACGTGCACGAGCTCGGCCCCGGCGGCCTCGCCCGCGTTGACCCGGCGACGATCCGCAAGGTCAAGTGCGTGAGCGAGGAGCCCGCGCTCTATCTGGCGATGGGCGGCAAGGGCGGCTACGTGGGCCGCGACGGCAGGCTGCCGGAGGGCGAGACGAGCCGTTTCGGACCCGCGGGCGCGCCCGGCTGAGCAGATGACGCGGCCGGTTCGCATCGGCTGCTCCGGCTGGAACTACGACGACTGGCGCGGGCGCCTCTATCCCGAGGGGCTCGGCAAGGCGCGCTGGCTCGGCCGCTACGCCGAACTGTTCGACACGGTAGAGGTCAACTCGACCTTCTACCGCCTGGCCTCCCGCGACGCCGTCGCCCGCTGGGTCGACGAGACGCCGCCGGGATTCCTGTTCGCCGCGAAGGCGAGCCGCTACCTCACGCACGTCCGCCGGCTGCGCGAAATCCGCGAGGGAGTCGACCGCTACTACGAGCGCATCCAGCCGCTGGTCGACTCGGGCAAGCTCGGGCCGGTCGTCTGGCAGCTCCCGGCGACATTCCGGCGCGACACGGCGCTGCTCGAGGAGGTCCTGGCCGCCCTGCCGGCCGGGCGGCACTGCTTCGAGTTCCGCCACGAGAGCTGGTTCGAAAAGGATGTCTACGACCTGCTGCGGTCCGCCGGTGCCGCGCTCGTGATCGGCGACCATCCCAAGTGGCCGTTCCAGGCGCGCGAGCTGACCACCGACTGGTCACTCGTCCGGCTGCATCACGGCCGCCGCGGCCGGCGCGGCAACTACTCGAGGACCGAGCTGGAGGAGTGGGCCCGGCGGATCGCCCAGTGGCGCCGCCGGGCCGAGCTCTTCGTCTACTTCAACAACGACTGGGAGGGCTTCGCCGTCGAGAACGCGCTCTCGCTCAAGCGGCGGCTGCAGCCGTCTCGAGACGGTTCAACGCACGCCGCAACAGCCGCGAGACATGCATCTGCGAGTACCCGATCTGCTCGCCGATCTCGCGCTGCGTCAGGTCGTGCATGAAGCGCAGCTCGAGGACCTTGCGCTCGACGTCGGGTAGCGCCTGCCAGGTGCTGGCGATGGCGTGCCTGTCCTCGACCAGCTCGTACGCCGAATCCTCGGCGCCCAGCAGGTCCACCAGCGCGGCGGACTCCTCGTCGTCGCGCGCGGCCGGCGCGTCCAGGGATGCGGCCTCGTAGCTGGCCGCAGCCTCCTGCGCCTCGAGGACCTCCTCCACGCTGCAGCCCAACCCGGCGGCGACCTCGCGCACCATCGGCGAGCGCCCGAGCTGCTTCGAGAGCGCCTCGGTCTCGCGGCTGACCGCGAGCGTGCGCTCCTGCAGATCGCGGGGCACGTGCAGCGACCAGCCCTTGTCGCGGAAGTGCCGCTTCAGCTCGCCGAGGATCGTCGGCGCCGCGTAGCTCGTGAACTTCGTCCCGCGCCCGGGCTCGAAGCGATCGATGGCCTTGATCAAGCCGAGACTCGCGACCTGCAGCAGGTCGTCGAAAGGCTCGTCGGTATAGGCGTAGCGCAACGCGAGGTCGCGGGCGAGCGGAAGGAACCGCTCGACGAGCTCCTCACGTGCAGCGAGGTCGCCCTCGCGGTGGTAACGCAGCAGCAGCTGCCGCTCCGTCTCCCGCGCCTGAGCGCGGTCACACGGTTTGCGGCGGCGGGGGATACGCAACGACCCCACAGGGGCGAGCGCGATCGCGGACATGCTATGAACCTCCGTCTCGTTGACGTGAGGTCCGCAGCGCAACCGGTTCAAGACGACCGCGCGTCGTCCCCCTCTCCTAACCCTGGCCCTGCGATGGTCCCCTGAGCCCTTCGCCTGGCTTACCGACGATTTTTTCCGCCAGGGGGAGTTCCTAAACCCGGGTCAGCCCTCGACGCCGCTTGCGTGATGCGGCGCTCCGACCCGATCGCACCCGGCTCGACCACTACGTCGACGTCGCCGTCGACGTGCGCGTCGGCGAGCGCCACCTCGGCGCCGCTGCGTTCGAAGCGCAGGTCGATCGTGGCGCCGGCTACGCGCAGTCCCGTCAGCTCGACGCGGCCGATGCAATCAGGCAGCGAGGGCCGCACCACGCGCAGGCGGCGCTCGAGGCCCTCGGGCCAGAGCCCCAGGCCGCTCGCCAGCAGATAGGGGATCGAGCCTGCTGCCCACGCCTGGGGACGGCAGGCAACGGGATAGGGCACCGGCACCTCGATTTCGTCGCGCGAGTAGCCGGCGAACAGCTCCGGCAGGCGGTCGCCGGGGAGCTGCGACGCCGCCTCGAGGAGGCCGTCGAAGATCGCGGCGAAGTCCTCGTCGAAGCCGTAGCGGTGAAGGCCCGCGGCGATCATCGCGTTGTCGTGCGGCCACACCGTGCCGACGTGGTAGCCGAGCGGGTTGTAGGCCGGGTGACTCGCGGCGAGCGTGCGCACGCCCCAGCCCGAGAACAGATCGGGGCTCATCAGGAGGTCGCGAACCCGGCGCGCATCCTCGCCGGACAGCGCCTCGGCCCAAAGGAGGTGGCCCTGGTTCGAGGAGAGGCCGGACGCCGGCCGCTTCTCGCCGTCGAGCGCGATCGCGTACGGGCCGCGATCGTCGAGCCGGAAGCTGTCGAGGGCCCGGCCGAGCGCGGCCGCCTCCGCGCGCAGCCGCTCCGCGCGGGCGCCTTGACCGTCCAGCTCGAACAGCACGGCCAGCTCGCGCTTCGCCCCGAGCACGTAGCCCTGCACCTCGACCAGCGCGACCGGCGCCGCGACCGGCTCGCCATGCGCGTCCGGAACGCCGTCGGGGGAGTCCTTCCAGCCCTGGTTCGCCAGCCCGGTCTGCGGCCTGCGCCGGTACTCGACGAGACCGTCGCCGTCGAGGTCGCCGTACAGGTCGAGCCACTCGAGGGCGGCGTCGACCGCTCCGCGCAGCTCCCGGAACAGCTCGAGCGAGCCCGACCACGCGCACTGGCGGCAGAGCACGCAGAGGAAGAGCGGGGTCGAGTCGACGCTCCCGTAATGGCGGGCAAAGGGCGTTTCGCCGAGCGTGGCGGGCTCTCCCACGCGCAGCTCGTGCAGGACCTTCCCGGGCTGCTCGTCGCGCGTGTCGTCGGTGCGCCGGCCGAGCCGGGACGCGAGCAGGCGCAGCGTCCCCGCGGCGACGTCGGGCGCGAAGCTCAGCGCCTGGAGGCCGGCGATCAGGCTGTCGCGGCCGAACAGGGTGGCGAACCAGGGGATCCCAGCCGCGTAGTACGGGCGGCCGTCGAGGTCCGAGCGGAGCAGCTCGAGGTCGAGCAACGAGCGCTCGAGGACGCGGTTGAACAGGCGGTCGTCCGACGTCACGCCGACCGCCGGCGCCCGGGCGCGGGCGGACGAGACCGACGCGGTCCCGCGGCTCGGCCCGTCCTGCTCGGAGACCGCGTAGACAAGCTCGATCACGACCGCCCCGCCAGGCTCGAGCTCGAGCTCGAAGCTGAGCTCGCCCCCGGCCCGGGACGAGGGTTGCGGCGAGACGCTCACAGCCGTGCGCCGCCGAACGCCGTCCCGCCCGAGCACCGAGAACCCCTCGCCGTCCCAAACGGGCTCAGGACGGTTGTGGCGGGGCACGAGTCCGCGCAGCACGAGCATCGGCTCGAAGTCCGCGGCGAGGCGGAGCGCGAGCGGCAGACGGAGCGACGCGCGGTGATGACTGCGGACCGTGATCCGCTCGCGCAGCACACCGCCGGGGTCCGCCCGGCGAACGAGCCGTACGAGCAATGACAGGTCGGGGTGGCCGAGCTCGTGCACCGCCTCGGTCCCACGTGCGTCGGACGAGGCGAGGAGCGTCGGGCGCGTGCCGCCGAGTCGCAGCTCGTGGGCGGACAGGAAGCGGCAGTCCCTGAACCACAGGCCGAAGGGATGGGGCCCTTCGGCCGGTAGGCGGCCGTCCGGGCGCGACAGCAGGAAGAGGTTGTCGCGCTTGATCACGACGGCGTCGGATAACCCATTCATTGACGCTCGCTCCCTAGGTGGCTACCCTGCCTGCGCCCGACCAACGCGGGACGATCGTCGCCAGGCGACTGGTGGCGCGCCGGACCTCGTGGGCGCTACGCACTGCGAGGAGGAGAGGTATGGCGTATCTGAATTGTCCGAGTTGTCGGCTGACGGTGTACAGCCCCGTGCGGTGGCCGAGCAGCGAGGAATGCCCGCGCTGCCGGGCGAAGCTCGGGAAGGTGAGCAGGCTGTTCCGGTCGGCGAAGCCGCCGCGGCTGTCGCAGCCGGAGGCCGCCGAGGATCCGCGCCCGCGCGTGGAACAATGACCAATCGTGGAGTCCCACGAGCCCCCGTCGGTGGCCAGCGCCCCGGGTGAGGAGCTGGCGGCGGTGACCAACGGCATCGTCGGTCTCTTCGCCGAGTATTACGGCCGCGGCCCCGAGCGAGCCAAGAGCTACATGCTCGAGGACCGCTACATCGTATGCGTCCTCCGGGACACGATGACCACGGTCGAGCGGACTTTGGCGACCACGGACCCCGATCTCGTCCGCAGGGTGCGACTCGTCTTCCAGGAGGCGATGAGGGACTCGTTCGTCCGCGTCGTCGAGGAGGCGACCGGCCGTCGGGTGGCGGCCTACCACAGCCAGCTCACGCTCGATCCGGACATCGGCTTCGAGTTCTTCATGCTCGAGGACTGAGCCGGTCCCCAACCCGTGACGGGTCAGGCGGCTTCGGCGAGGCCGGCCACCTCGCGGGTACCCGCCAGCCGCTCGAGCGCCTTGTGCTCGATCCGGCGCACCCGCTCTGGTGAGAGGCCGAGCCGACGGCCCGCTTCGCGCAGGGGCGTCGGCTCGTCGCCGTTGATGCCGTAGCGGAGCTTGATCACCTCGCGCTCCTGCTCGGGCAGCCGATCGAGCGCTGCGTGCACAGCCTCCTCGCGCAAACCGATCTCGACTTCCTCGACCGGACCGCGCTCCTCGCTCGGGAGCAGGTCGCCCAAGCCGGTGTCGCCCTCCGGGCTCAGCGGGCGGTCGAGGCTGGTGACCGTACGCGTGACCGCGCGCGTCTCCTCGACCTCCGCCAGGGTGAGCTCGGCCTCCCTTGCGATCTCCGCGTCGGTCGGAGCGCGGCCGAGCCGCAGCGAAAGCTCGCGCTCGGTCCGGGAGATCTTGCGCTCGCGCTGGCCGATGTGCACGGGGAGCCGAATCGTCCGACCCTGGTTGGCCAGCCCGCGCTGGATCGCCTGGCGGATCCAGAAGGTCGCGTAGGTCGAGAACTTGTAGCCCTTCCGCCAGTCGAACTTCTCGGCCGCGCGGATGAGCCCCAGGATCCCCTCCTGGATCAGGTCCAGCAGCGACAGCTCCTGGCCCTGGTACCTCTTCGCCAGGGAGACGACCAGGCGCAGGTTCGAGTTGATCATGCGTTCCTTGGCGTCGAGGTCCCCCTGCTCGATCCGTTTGGCGAGCTCGACCTCGTCCGCGGCGCTCAGCAGCGGGTGGCGGCGGACGTCGCGCAGGAACAGCTGCAGCGTGTCGCCTGTGATGGCGGCCAGCTCGATGTTGTCGTACTGGACCGGTTCGGGCGCGCCATGCCCGCAGTCGTCCGAGATCTCGATTCCCCGCGACTCGAGACGGTCGGCGAGCGCCTGCGCCTCCTCGTCCGACAGCTCGAGTTCCTCCACGAGCCCGGAGAGCTCCGATAGGTTGACGCATCCCTGCTGCTCGCCACGCCCGACGAGCGCGTCGATCGTGGACGTCGTCATATCTGGTACCTACCCGTCGAGCCGAGCGGAAAACGGCTCCGGCGCGTCTACCCGCCCAGCGCGGCGACGCGCTGGCGCGCTTGCGCTATCCCGCGCGCGTGCGAATGCATGTCCGCCCAGGGATCGCCCTTGCTCGCCAGCCGGCGGAGAACGTTCCTAAGCGTCCAGCGATCGGGGCGCAGCTTCGAGTCCGACAGCTCATCACGCTCGATCGGGGTGGCCACCGGGGCACCCGGACGGGGGCGTACCGCGTACGGCGGGACGGCGGTCTGTGCGTACCCGTTACGGGCGACATCCACCAGGATGCGCCCGTCGCGCTTGGCCTTGCGGAACTCGACCGTCAGCTCGCGGGGCCGACGCTCGGCGAGCACCTCGGCCGCCCCGCGCGCGAGCTCGCGCACCTCCTCGAGCCCGGCGCGCCGCCGCAGCGGCGTCCAGATGTGAATGCCCTTCGAGCCGGTGACCTGCGCGAACGGCACTAGGCCGAGCTCGTCGAGCAGCTCCGCGGTCCAGCGCGCGGCGCGGCGCACCGAGGCGAAGTCGCTGCCCGGCGCCGGGTCCAGGTCGAACACGAGCCGGTCCGGCTGGTGGAGGCGATCGGCGCGCGTGAGCCAGACATGAGGCGTGATCGTGTTCTGGTTGGCCAGATAGAGGAGGGTCTCCTTCCGGTCGATCAGGGCGTGGGTCACGGTGCCGTTTGCCTTCGGCACCTCCACCCGCTTGATCCAGTCCGGGAAGTAGTCCGGCACGTCCTTGTGAAAGAAGCCCTTGCCGGCGATCCCGTCGGGGAAGCGCTGCATGCTCACCGGCCGGTCGCGCACGTGCGGGAGCATCCATTCCGCCACCCGCCCGTAGTAGGCGGCGAGGTCGGCCTTTGTGATCCCGTCGTCGGGAAAGAGCACCTTGTCGGGATGGGTGATTTTGACCTCGATGATCAGGTCCCGCCTTCCCGCTGCAGCGGCGCGATGGTGAGTTGGTCCTCGGGAAGCGCCTCCACCTGCAGCGTCGAGTGGGTGATCCCGAAGCGCTCGCTCAGGAGCTCCGCGAGCTGGCGCCGGTGTGCCTGCGTGTCGCAGCCGGCGCGGACCGTCACGTGCGCGGAGAGCGCGGGGAAGCCCGAGGTGACCTCCCATACGTGCAGGTCGTGCACCTCCACTACGTGGTGCTCGGCAGCGAGCGCGTGGCCGATCTCATCCGGGTCGAGATCCCGGGGAGCGGCCTCGAGCAGCACCCGCCCCGACTCCCGCAGCAGGCCGAAGCCGGAGTACAGCATCAGCGCCGCGACCAGCAGCGCCGCGATGCCGTCCGCGCGAGAGAAGCCGGTCAGCAAGATGAGGGCACCGGCGATCGCGGTCGCGACGAACGCGAACAGATCGTTCAGCACGTGCTGGAACGCGCCCTCGACGTTGAGGCTGCGGCGGTTCGCCCCGGCGAGCACGAACGTCGCGGTGAGGTTGACCCCTATGCCGACCACGGCCACTATCAGCACGGCGGCGCCCTCGACGTCGGGCGGGTCGAAGAGCCTGCGAATGCCCTCGATTCCGATCACGGCGCCGAGCCCGACCAGCGTCGCGCCGTTCAGCTGGGCGGAGAGGATCTCGGCGCGCCGGTAGCCGAAGGTGAAACCGCCGGACGCCGGACGCCGCGCGAGCCGCGCCGCAAACAGCGCCAGCGCGATCGCGCCGGCGTCGGTGAGCATGTGCGCGGCGTCCGCGAGCAGGGCGAGCGAGGAGGCCAGGATGCCGACCACGACCTCGGCGACCATGAACGCGAGCAGGAGGACCAGCGCGATCGCGAGGCGCCGCGCGTCGTCCGTGCCGGCGTGGCCGTGACCGCTGTGGTCATGCATCCCGTCGCATGGTCGCAGGCGGCGCACCGAGCCTCCTTGGGTTCGCGTCCCGCGTACCCGGATTCAGCGCGGCTGAGTCAGGGAGCGGGAGCGGTCTCGCCGGGCGTGGCTGCGGGCGGGGCCGACCGCGGAGCAGGGGTGGTCGTGGTGGCGGGCGGCTGTGTCTCGGTCGTCTCCGTCTCTGTGGGCTGTTGCTTCTCCTCCGGAGTCGTGCGCTCCTGCTCGTCGGGCGGGCGCTCCTCGGTGGTCTGCTCGCGCTGCTCGTCGGCGGGCGCTTTCTCCTCTTTGTCGTTCCCGCTCCCGTCCCGCGAACCGCCCACGAAAGTGGTTCGGCGGTCGCCCTTCCCGATCGAGTCGCCCGCGATCAGCTCGCCCACCGTGAGCGTGACGACCGCGATCACGAACGCCAGGCCGGCGGTCGCGAAAACGGCGCGAAGGGCGATCTTGCGGCGCGGGGCCCCTGGGGACGGCTGGCGGTAGATCCGGACGGGCGGTTCGACCCCGGGCGTGGCCGGAGGGATCTCGCGTGGGGGCGGCGCCTCTCGTGCGGGGGGCGCGCCGGGCCGGGCCGGCGGAGAGGGCGCCGCGCCCCCGGCCTCGGGCAGCGGCGGCGGCTCCGCCGGCGCCGGGCGATCGGCAGGCAAGGCGCGCGAGACGATCTTCTCGGTCGGACGGTTGAGGAGCTCGCTGATGAGCGTCACGAGGACGGGGGTGGTCGCCGCGGCGATCCAGGTGCCGGCGATCCAGAGCTGCGAGGTCACGGCCGCCGCCGTTGCGGACGCCGCGCTTGCTACCAACAGCGTCCCAATCTTGTGGCGGCGCTCCTCCTCGCGCTCGGAGGTGCGCGAAGAAGCCATCCGCCCCGACCCTAGCGACCCACCTCGCGGGGCGCGGCGCCCCCGCTCAGCAGCGGAGCGGGGGGGCCGACCAGGTGCGGCGGTCGTCCTGATCGACGATCGTGACGCGGGGATAGATCCGGTGCCCCGCGCAAGCGCCCGATTTCGAATTCACCATGCCCGACTGGTGTCGCGTGACGACAACAAGTCGGCACGATGGCGGCGGGTGCTAGGTCTCCAAGGCCCTCTTGGCTAGGGCGCTCGCCACCACCACGTCCTCCCAGGCCATTCCCGTGCTCTTGAAGAGCCGCGGGCGGTGGCCCGGCTGGGGCACCTCTCCGGCTACGAGCTCGGCCAGTGTCGCCAGCGAGTCGGCGTCGAGGGCTCCGCAGTCGATCGCCTGGATCACGTCGCCGGCTTCGCGCAGCGCGGCGGAGCGTGCCTCCACCACCACTGTCGACCGTTCCACGAGACGCTCGTCGACCTCGCGGGCGTCCGGTTCGTGCGAGCCGATCGCCACGACGGTCGCGCCCGGTGCTACCAGGTCCCCGTCGAACAGGGGCTCGCGTGCCGTGGTGCAACAGCAGACGATGTCGGCGGCCCGAAGCGCGGCCGACGGGTCGCCGGTCACGGGCTCGGCCTCGAGGCCGGCGCCCCGGCAGCGCTCGACGAAGCTGTCGAGGCGACCGGCGTCGCGGGCGATGGCACCCACCTGCTCGATCGGGCGGACCGCGCGCACGGCCTGCACGTGGCTCCAGGCCTGGGGGCCGCTGCCGTACACGAGCAGCCGGCGCGCACCGGCATCTGCCAGGTGACGGACGGCGAGCGCCGACACTGCGGCGGTTCGCAGCGACGTCAGCGCGATTCCGTCGACGAGTGCGACGGGCGCCAGCGTCTCGGGATCGAACAGGACGTAGACGCCCTGGATGCGCGGGAGGCCGCGCGCGGGGTTCGCCGGAGCGACGGTCGCGAGCTTGACGCCGACCGCGTCCTCCCAGCTCGACGGCATCAGCAGCAGCTCGCCCGCGTCGACTCGGACCGCCGTGCGCGGCGGGTCGGCCTCCGGGTCGAGGCCTTCACGGAGCGCCGCCTCGAGCGCATCGACGGCGTCGGGGTAGCCGAGCAGCCGCTCGACCGCCTCGGCGTCGAAAAGCGCCGGGCTGCTCATCGCAGGACGAACCCGGTTCCGAGCGGGTCGCGCGGGTCGAGCCCGAAGCGATGCTCGCCCGTCCGGAAGGCGCTGCCCTCGATCTCCGTGATCACCGCCTCGCGGCCGTCGGACTCGACGGTCCCCGCCACCCTGCCGAGAAACTCGCTCCCGACGATCGACTCGTGCCGCAGCATGCGGGACGCGTCGACACGCCCGTCCGCGGCCAACAGGGCGAGACGCGCCGAAGTCCCGGAGCCGCACGGCGAGCGATCGACTTCACCGTCGGCGAAGACCGTAACGTTGCGCTGCCGGGGTCCCTCGGGGGTGTCGCCCAGGTCCTCGAAGAGGATCGTCCCGTAGATGCCCGAGAGGCGCTCGTCGCTCGGGTGGCGGGCGTGCTCGCTCGAGGCGAGCGCGGCCTTGACCTGCCGGCCGAGCGCGATCAGCTCGGTGTGACGGTCGGGGCTCACGCTCAGCCCGGCCTGTGTCGCGTCCAAGCTCGCGTAGATCGCACCGCCGTATGCAACGTCCACGTCGACCGGCCCGTGCGCCGTGTCCACCCGCACGCCGCGAGCGAGCACGTAGGCGGGCACATTGCGGAACGTCGCCGACACCACGGCGGCGTCCCGGCGACGCACGCGGGCGGTCACGCGCCCGGAGGGCACGTCGAGCACGACATCGGTTTCGCCGTTTTTCGCGGCCGCCACGCGGCCCGTCTCCACAGCCCAGGTCCCGAGCGCGATCGTGCCGTGCCCGCACGCGGTCGAATAGCCGTCCTTGTGCCAGAAGAGGACGCCGAGGTCGGCGCCGGCGTCGTCCGGCGGTACGAGGAAGCAGCCGTACATGTCCGCGTGCCCGCGGGGCTCGTGACAGAGGAGCCGGCGGACGGCGTCGATCCGCTCGTCGCTCGCGGCGCGCTCCCGCCGCTCGCGCACGCCGGCGCCGGGGATCTCCGGCGCCCCCTCCACCACGATCCGGAAGGGCTCGCCGGCCGTGTGGTAATCCGTGGTCGCGACCTCTATGGGCGGGGCAGGCACGCCCCGAAAGCTAAGGGCCTATCCCGGTTGGCGTGCATCCGGGGCGTTCCAGGACCAAGCTGGGCGCCGCACGGGGCTGAGCCGATAGCAGCGCTATCGGCGAGGCCGCGGGTACGACACCCGCGGGCGACGGCGAAGCCGTATCCCGCGGGTGGCCAGCGCAGGTACTGGGACGTATCCGGATGTGCGTCCAAGCGGGAGAGGTCCTAAGCCGCCGCGCGCAGGCGCGAGTTCCTGTAGCCGTAGACCCCGTAGATCACCAGGCCCAGGAGCAGCCAGGTGCCGAACCGCAGCCAGGTCTCGACCGGCAGCTTCGTCATCAGGTAGATGCACAGCGCGGCGCCGATCAGCGGCAGGACGGGAACGAGCGGCACCCGGAAGCCACGCTGGGCTCCGACCGCTCGGTGCAGGCGCGTCCCCTCAGCGGTCTCCCTCAGCTGGTCGAGCGGCTTGGTGGCGAACGGCCCCGGCTTCTTCACGGTTGCCATTTGCGCCCGGCTACCCGGGGGACCCTCGTTTAGCCCCAATTGGTCCCGGTACTCACGAAGAGACCGGAACCGACAGCAAGGAGTGCGACATGGCCGACCAGCTGAGCGGAAAGAAGGTCGCCTTTCTGGCCACTCATGGCGTTGAGCAGGTTGAGCTGACCGAGCCGTGGAAGAGCGTCGAGCAGGAAGGCGGCAAGCCTGAGCTGCTCTCGCTCGAGAGCGGGGAGATCGAGGGCTTCGAGCACCTCGACAAGGGCGACACGTTCAAGGTGGACAAGCCCGTGGCCGACGCCGACCAGTCCGACTACGACGGGCTCGTTCTGCCCGGCGGCGTGGCCAACCCGGATTTCCTGCGCACGGATGAGCAGGCCGTGCGTTTCGTCCGCTCGTTCTTCGAGGCGGGCAAGCCCGTGGCGGCGATCTGCCACGGCCCGTGGACGCTGGTGGAGGCGGACGTGGTCAAGGGCCGCACCCTGACCTCGTGGCCGAGCCTCAAGACGGACATCAGAAACGCCGGCGGCACGTGGGTGGACGAGGAGGTGCACGTGGATTCCGGGCTCGTCACGAGCCGGAAGCCCGACGACCTCCCGGCCTTCTGCGACAAGCTCGTCGAAGAGATCTGCGAGGGCCGGCACGAAGAGCAGGCCCTGCAGACCGCGGGCTCCGGCGCCCCGCAGTAACCCCCGCGCCGGACCCGCGACCCCCGACCCGCGTCGAGGCGCCCATGTGGGCGCCTCGGCGTCGTTTCCCTGGTCGCCGTCTCAGGTACCACGAGCGCGGATCAGAAGTCGAGGGAGGGTTCGGTGAACAGGATGCTTCGAGCGATGGCAGTGCTCGTCGCGCTGGTGCTCGCGATCGCGGGCTGCGGCGGTGGCGGCGACGATGACGACGGCGGCGCCGCCGGGGACGCCAAGAAGGTCACCCAGGCAAAGGCGTCGGGCGACGTGACGTGGTGCATCGGTAAGGACACCACCGGCGCGTTCGGACCGTGGTCGACAACTTCAACAAGGCCAACCCGGATGCCAACGCGAAACTGCTTCAGTTGCCCGAGGCGGCCGATCTCCAGCGCGAGCAGCAGATCCAGCGCCTGCAGGCCAAGTCCGATGAGTGCGACGTGCTCGGCATGGACGTGGTCTGGACCGCCGAGTACGCGGCCCAGGGCTGGATCACCGACGTCACGGACGCGGTCGAGAAGCGCAAGGACGAGTTCATCCCCTCGACGCTCGACACCGCCCTCTACGAGGACAAGTACTGGGCCGTCCCGTTCAACACGAACGCGGGCTTCCTCTACTACCGCAAGGACCAGGCGCCGGAGGCGCCGACCGAGTGGGAGGCGGTCTACGAGGACGCCGCGAAGAAGAACGGCCTCGTCTACCAGGGCTTCCGCTACGAGGGTCTGACGGTCAACTTCCTCGAGCGGCTCTAAAGCGCCGGCAGCAGCGTCGTCAACGAGGACGGCACCGAGGCCACGGCCGATTCACAGGAGGTCCGTGACGTCCTGACCTTCATGGCGGACGGGATCAAGGACGGAGCGGTGCCGAAGGCCGTGACGACGTACAAGGAGGAGGAGGAGTCCCGGCGCGCCTTCGAGGCGGGTAACGCAACCTACATGCGCAACTGGCCGTACGCGTACGCGCTCGGCAAGGAGTCCAAGATCGGGAAGGATCTCGCGATCACGACCTTCCCGGGCTACGCCGGCAACGAGGGCGCGGGCGTGCTCGGCGGATACCACCTCGCGATCTCCGCCTACTCGAAGAACCCGGAGGGGTCGCTCGCGTTCATCAACTTCGCGACCGAGCCCGAGCAGCAGGTGATCAATGGCGTCCGAGGCAACGCTGCCGCCGGTGCTCACCGAGGTCTACTCGGACCCGCAGGTTGAGAAGGCCATGCCGTTCGCCGCCGATCTGCGCAAGGCGGTCGAGCAGGCCCAGCCGCGGCCGGTGTCGCCGGTCTACCCGCAGATCAACGAGGCGATCAACAAGAACGTCTACGCCGCGCTACAGGGCGAGATGTCGCCCGACGAAGCCGCGTCGACGATGAACGAACAGATCCAGAAGGCGATCGAGACCTTCTAGGGACCCCGGCGCCATGGAGGCTGCCACCGCTCGGCTGAGACGCCGCCCCGCCCAGCGGGGCGGCTACGGCCGGAGCGAGCGCCGGCTCGCCGCGATGATGCTGGCGCCGTCGCTGCTGGTGATAGCGGCGGTTGCGGCCTACCCGATCGGCTACGCATTCTGGCTGTCGCTCACCGAGTACAGCCTGAGGACGCCCGGGCTATGGCGGTTCGCGGGGTTCGACAACTACTCCGAGGCGTTCAGCTCGCCGGAGTTCTGGGATGCGCTCACCACGACGTTCGTCTTCTCCGGGATCTCGGTCGCGCTCGAGCTCGTGATCGGGCTCGGGATGGCGCTCTGCATGCACGAGGCGTTCAAGGGCCGTGGGCTGTTGCGCACGGTGGTCCTGGTGCCGTGGGCGATCCTCACCGTGGTCACCGCCATCACCTGGCGCACGATCTTCGAGCCCGGCCTCGGCCTGGCCCCGGTGATGCTCGACAAGCTCGGGCTGCCGGGGGCCGACGTCGTCTGGCTCGGCCAGGAGCCGTACGCGCTGGGCGTGATGATCTTCGCGGACGTCTGGAAGACCGCGCCGTTCATGGCCCTGCTGATCCTCGCCGGCCTGCAGGTGATCCCGGACGAGCTCTACGACGCGGCGAAGGTCGATGGCGCGAGCGCGTGGCAGCGCTTCAGGCGCATCACGCTGCCGCTGCTCAGGCCGGCGATCCTGGTGGCGCTGATCTTCCGCACGCTCGATGCCCTGCGCATCTTCGACCTGCCGTTCGTGCTCACGCAGGGGGCCAACGGCACGACGACGCTGTCGCTGATCGCCCAACAGGAGCTCACAACCAACCGCCTGATCGGCCTCGGCTCCGCGCTTTCGATCTTGACGTTCCTGATCGTGATGGCGGTGGCCTTCATCTACATCCGGACCGTGGGCGGCAACATCCGCGCGCTCGCGGAGGAGACCTGAGATGGCCACGCGCGCGCTGCGCAAGCCCGGGACCGCGACGGAGGCCCGCCCCGAAACCCGCGCGGCCGAGGCACGCGGACCCGAGCGGCGCTGGCTCAGGCCGGTGCTGCTCTGGACCGCCGTCGTCGTGATCGTGATCTTCTGCCTGTTCCCCTTCTACTGGCTGATCAACGTCTCGCTCAAGACCGGCCCGGAGCTTTCCCAGGCCGACCTCCTGCCGCCGAGCCCGACGCTCGACAACTACCAGTCGATCCTCGAGGACGCCGACTTCACGAAGGCGCTGCGCAACAGCGTCGGGATCACCGTGATCACGACGGCGCTGGCGCTCCTGTTCGGCTCGTTCGCCGCCTACGCGCTCGCGCGGCTGCGCTTTCCGCGCAAGTTCCTGCTCCTCGCGGTCATCCTCTCGATCACGACCTTCCCGCCGATCGCAATCGCCGCGCCGCTCTTCAAGCTGTGGACCGAGCTCGGTCTGTACAACACCTGGGCCGGCCTGATCATCCCCAACCTAACCTTCGCGCTTCCGCTGTGCATCTACATCCTCGCCTCATTCTTCAGGGAGATACCGAAGGAGCTCGAGGAGGCCGCCCTCGTGGACGGCGCGACCCACTTCCAGGCGTTCCGCAAGGTCGTGCTGCCGCTCGCCGCGCCCGGGCTCGTGACCGCGGGGCTGCTGACCGCCTTCTTCGTCTGGAACGAGTTCCTGCTCGCTATCACGCTCACGAGCTCGCCGAGCGCCCGCACGGTCCCGGCGGCCATCGCGTTCTTCACGGGCAGCCAGAAGTTCGAGGTCCCGCTGGGCACGATCAGCGCGGCCTCCGTGTTGATCACGATCCCGCTGGTGGCGCTCGTGATCATCTTCCAGAAGCGGATCGTCGCCGGGCTCACCGCAGGCGCCGTCAAGGGCTAGCGGAGCGCCCGCGGTGCTGAGGGACGGGGTCGTCTACCAGGTCTACCCGCGCTCGTTCCAGGACTCGGACGGGGACGGCGTCGGCGACCTGCGCGGGATCGAGGCGCGACTCGACCACCTCGCCTGGCTGGGGGTCGACGCGCTCTGGATGTCGCCCATCTTCCCGTCGCCGATGCACGACTTCGGCTACGACATCTCGGACTACACGAACGTCGACCCCGTGTTCGGCTCGCTCGCGGACTTCGACTCGCTGGTTGCGGCGGCACGCGCTCGCGGCCTCGAGGTGCTGCTCGATCTCGTTCCGTGTCACACCTCGATCGAGCACCCCTGGTTCCGCGAGCACCCTGACTGGTACATCTGGGCCGACGCTCCCAACAACTGGCTATCGGCCTTCGGCGGCTCGGCCTGGAGCCGCCGCGACGGGCGCTGGTACCTGCACTCGTTCTACCCCGAGCAGGCCGACCTCGACTGGCGCAACCCCGAGGTGATCGCGGCGATGCAGGGGGTCCTGCGCTTCTGGCTCGAGCGCGGCGTTGCCGGCTACCGCGTAGACGCGATCGACCGGCTGCTCAAGGATCCGCAGCTGCGCGACGACCCACCGGCCAGCGAGCCTTTCGGGCTGCCGCTCTCCGAGGAGGAGGCGCTCCTGTCGCTCGCGCACTCGCGCAACGCCCCCGACACGGGGGAGGCGCTCGCGAAGATCCGCGAGGCCGTCGGGCAGCGCTTCCTCGTCGGCGAGGTCTACCTCCCGAGCAGGAGGTGGCAGCCGTACCTCGAGTACTTCGATGCCGTGTTCGCGTTCGAGCTGCTTCACGCCCCCTGGAATGCCGCGGCGCTGCGGGAGGCCATCGCGGCCATCACCCGGCAGCAGGGCGCCGCGTGGGTGCTCTCGAACCACGACTTCGGCCGGCTCGTCACGCGCTTCGGCCGCGAGAACGCGCGCGCGGCCGCGCTCCTGCTGCTGACGCTTCCGGGGATGGCGTTCCTGTACCAGGGGGATGAGATCGGCCAGGCCGAGGGCCCGCCGGGCGAACACCGCTTCGACCGCGCCGGGCGCGATCGCTTCCGCCATCCGATGCAGTGGGACGGCTCGCCGAACGGTGGCTTCACGAGCGGAGAGCCGTGGCTGCCGCTCGTCGATCCGGCGCGCGTGAACGTCGAAGCTCAGCGCGACGACCCGGCCTCGACCCTGACGCTCGTGCGCGAGCTGATCAGGGTGAGGCGCTCGCTCCCGGATGACTTCCGCCTGCTGGGACGCAGCGAGGGCGTGCTCGCGTACGCGCGCGGGGATCACGTGGTCTGCCTCAACACGACGCCGGAGCCGCTGCCCGCCGTGCGTGCGCGCGAGCTCGTCATCGAGACGACGCCGGGTGCACTCGAAGGAGACGCTGATCGCGGCTCACGCGGGCGCGGTCACGGCCGGCTGAGCTGCACGTTCTCGCCCCGACTTGACTAGGAGCTTGCCAAGAGGGGTAAATTGCTCACCGATGAGGGGGGTCAGGAGGGCAAGGACGTCGCACCTGATTGCGGTAGTCCTCGTCCTGGCCACCGCCGCGACCGCGGGTTGCGGCGTCGGCGGCGACGAGGGCAGCACCGGCGCCAAGGCGATCAACTGGTATGCGTTCAACGAGCCCGGCGGCTCGTACGACCAGGCGGTGGCCAACTGCAACAAGCAGGCGAACGGCAAGTACACGATCAACTACATCAAGCTGCCGAACATCGCCGACCAGCAGCGCGAGCTGCTCGTCCGCCGCCTGGCAGCCGAGGACGACAGCATCGACTTGGCGTCGCTCGACGTGATCTGGACCGCCGAGTTCGCCGAGGCCGAGTGGATCCTGCCCTGGGAGGGCGAGCGCCGCGAGGCCGCCGAGGAGGGCAAGCTCGAGGGCCCGCGTCAAGACCGTCGACTACAAGGGCAAGGTCTGGGCGATCCCGCACACGAGCAACACGCAGCTGCTCTGGTACCGCAAGGACCGCGTGGACGCGCCGCCCGACGACTTCACGTGGGACGAGATGATCGACGAGGCGGTCGACAAGGGAACCGCGGTCGAGGTCCAGAGCGCCCAGTACGAGGGCCTGGTCGTGTGGATCAACGCGCTGATCGCGGGCGCCGGCGGCCAGATCGTCAACGAGCAGGGCGACGTGCTGGTGAACGACACCGCGAAGCGGGCGGCGGAGATCGAGATCAAGCTCGCCAACTCACCCGCGGCGCCGCCCGGCATGTCCACCAGCCGACGAGGACGCGGGCCGGCTCGGCTTCGAGGGCGGGCGCTCCGACTACATGGTCAACTACTCGTACATCTATCCGGCCGCGGCCGAGGTGGGGGAGGACTTCCAGAAGAACATCGGCTGGGCGCGCTACCCGCGTACGGACAAGGACAAGGAGAGCCGCCCGCCGCTCGGAGGCTTCAACATCGCCGTGTCGGCGTTCTCGAAGAAGCCCGACCTCGCCTTCGAGGCCGCCGAGTGCCTGGCGAGCCCCGAGAACCAGGCCCTCAGCGCCGAGCTCGGCGGTCTGCCGCCCACCACCGAGTCGGTCTACGAGGAGCCGAAGGTCCAGGAGGCGTTCCCGTTCGCCGACGCGCTGCGCGAGTCGATCGACAACGCCGGCCCGCGGCCGGTGACGCCCGCCTACAGCGACATCTCGCTGGCGATCCAGAAGACCTACCACCCGCCCGAGTCCGTGGACCCGGACACGGTCGTGGAGCAGCTGCGCGACCGGATCGAGAAGGCCGTCGACGGGAAGATCTTCTGATGGAGGCCGCCACAACCTCAGCCCCCACGGCCGCACCGCCCGAGAAGAAGGGGCCGACCGAACGCTACAAGGCGGAGCGCAAGCTCGCCTGGTTGCTGTGCGCGCCTGCCGTGATCGCGATGCTGATCGTGACCGGCTATCCGATCGCGTACGCCTTCTACCTGTCGCTGCAGAAGTTCGACCTGCGCTTCCCGGACGACAAGGAGTTCGTGGGGCTCGCGAACTACGGCGACGTGCTCACGCTCGACCACCTGGTGGTCGGACGTCGCCACCACGCTGATCATCACGGTCGTCTCGGTGGCCGATCGAGCTCGTGCTCGGGCATGCTGATCGCGCTGGTCATGCACCGGGCGATCTTCGGCCGCGGCCCGGTTCGAGCGGCGATCCTGATCCCGTACGGCATCGTCACGGTGGTCGCCGCGTTCGCCTGGAAGTACGCCTTCGACCCGACCAGCGGCTTCGTGTTCGGGCTGCCGCTCGTGCCCGACGACTGGCAGCCGCTGACCACGAGGGAAGGCTCGCTCTTCGTGATCATCCTGGCGGAGATCTGGAAGACGACGCCGTTCATGGCGCTGCTGCTGCTCGCCGGCCTTGCGCTCGTGCCGGACGAGCTGCACGAGGCGGCCAAGGTGGACGGTGCCAGCACCCTGCAGCGCTTCTTCCGAATCACCATCCCGCTGATGAAGCCGGCGATCCTGGTCGCGCTGCTGTTCCGCACGCTCGACGCGTTCCGAATATTCGACAACATCTTCATCATCCAGCCGGGAGGCGCCCTGGGCACTGAGAGCGTCTCGATCCTGGGCTACAACGTCCTCATCAACCGGGTGAACCTGGGGCTCGGCTCGGCCATCTCGATCCTGATCTTCATCTGCGTGATCCTGATCGCCGTCCTCTTCGTGAAGGGGCTCGGCACCAGCACAGCGCAGCAGCGAGGGGAGACCTGAGCGATGGGGAGCACACGGGCCGCGAGCGCCTGCTCTGGGCGATCGGGATCCTCGTGGTCCTGCTCTACGCCCTGATCCCCGTCGCGTGGATCACCTCGCTTTCGTTCAAGACACCCGAGCAGGTCGGCGACAAGAAGTTCTTCTCGGGCTTCTCGTTCGAGAACTACGACGTCGTCTTCTCCGACGACACCTTCATCGCCGCGCTGATCAACTCGATCGGCATCGCCTCGATCGCCACCTTATCTCGATCGTGCTCGCGGCGATGGCCGCCTACGCCACGTCGCGGCTCGACTTCACGGGCAAGACGCTGATCCTCTCGGGAGCTCTGGCGGTGGCCATGTTCCCGCCGATCTCGATCGTCGGCTCGCTGTTCGAGATGTGGCGCTCGCTCGGCATCTACGACACCTGGATCGGGCTGATCATCCCCTACATGACCTTCACGCTGCCGCTCGCGATCTACACGCTGTCCGCGTTCTTCCGCGAGATCCCCTGGGAGCTCGAACAGGCCGCCCAGGTGGACGGCGCCACGCCCGTTCCAGGCGTTCCGCAAGATCATCGTGCCGCTGGCCGCGCCCGGGGTGTTCACGGCTGCGATCCTGGTCTTCATCTTCGCCTGGAACGACTTCATCTTCGCGAACACGCTGACGTCGACCGACGCCGCGCGGACGGTGCCCGCGGCGCTCGCGTTCTTCACCGGCGCCTCGCAGTTCGAGCAGCCCATCGGGGCGATCTCCGCGGCCTCGGTCGTCGTAACCGTCCCGATCATCATCATGGTCCTGATCTTCCAGCGCCGAATCGTCGCGGGCCTCACCGCCGGCGCGGTGAAGGGATAAGGAGGCAGCCAAATGGCCCAGATCACGCTGGATAACCTCACCAAGCGCTATCCGGACGGCTTCGAGGCCGTTCGCGACATGAGCCTGGAGATCAAGGACGGCGAGTTCGTGATCCTCGTCGGGCCGTCCGGCTGCGGCAAGTCGACCGCTCTGCGCATGATCGCCGGGCTCGAGGACATCACCGAGGGCGAGCTCCGGATCGGCGACGACGTGGTGAACGACAAGGCGCCGAGGGACCGCAACATCGCGATGGTGTTCCAGAACTACGCGCTCTATCCGCACATGAGCGTGCGCGACAACATGGGCTTCGCGCTCAAGCTCAAGCACGTGGACAAGGCTGAGATCGACCAGAAGGTGACCGAGGCGGCGCGCATCCTCGATCTCGAGCCGCACCTCGACCGCAAGCCCGCGCAGCTCTCCGGCGGCCAGCGCCAGCGCGTGGCGATGGGACGGGCGATCGTGCGTGAGCCGGCGGTGTTCCTGATGGACGAGCCGCTCTCCAACCTCGACGCCAAGCTGCGCGTGCAGATGCGCACCGAGGTGTCGCGCATCCAGCAGCGGCTCGGCACGACCACGGTCTACGTGACCCACGACCAGACCGAGGCGATGACGCTCGGCGACCGCGTGGCGGTGATGCGCGCGGGCCTGATCCAGCAGGTGGGCTCGCCGATGGAGCTCTACAACGAGCCGGTCAACCTGTTCGTGGCGGGCTTCGTGGGCTCGCCGGCGATGAACTTCATGCCTGCCACGGTCGAGGGCGACACGGTGAAGCTCCCCTTCGGGGACGTGCGGCTGCCCAGCGAGCTTCACGACGCCGTGCGCGAGCATCACGGCAAGCAGCTGATCGCGGGCGTCCGGCCCGAGCACTTCGAGGATGCTTCCCTGATAGGCGATGCGAGGGACCGCGGCATCACGTTCACCGCCAACATCGAAGTCGTGGAGTCGCTCGGCGCCGAGCTCTACGCCCACTTCTCGGTTGCCTCGGACGCCATGATCGAGTCCCAGGAGCTGCGCGAGCTCGCCGAGGACGCAGGCGGCGGCGAGGTCCCGATGGCGGGCGAGGAGGGGCGCATCGTCGCGCGGCTCGAACCCGCCAGCAAGGTGAAGGTGGGGGAGGAGGCCGAGCTGTTTGTGGACGCGACGCGCCTGCAGCTCTTCGACCCCGAGAACGGGATCAACCTAACGGTCGAGCAGCAGGGCCCGCCGGCAACCACCGGCGACGGGGCCGGAGGAGCCCCCGCGGCCGCGAGTGAGGGCGAGGCTGCGGGCGAGGGCGAGGGCGCTCCCGCCGAACGCACCGGCGAGGATGCCCCGCCGCCGGGGGCGACTGGCGGACAGCAGCAGACCTGATTACTTGAGCTCGCGCCGCAGGCGGCGCACCATCGTGTCGTCGTCCAGGCCTGGGTGCTCCAGGTCCTGGCGGATCGCCTCGACGACGGCGTCGTCCCATTCGTGCGTGCGCAGCACGAGATAGCGCAGCTGTGCGACCCGCATGTACGCCTCGGTCTCGGTGCCGCGGCCGATCAGGTCGGCCTCGCGCAGCAACTCGATCACCGGCTCGTACTCCTCGGTGAACCAGCTCATCGCCACCTCCGGGCGGCCGAGCAGGTCGCCGCGCACCTGCATCGCCCGGAAGCCCCAGGCCTCGACGGCCTCGGCGAGCGCGGCGTAGCGCCACTCGTCGGAGAGCTCGATGCGGCGGCGCGCCTTCTCGGGAAGCGGAACGCGCTCGTAGAAGAGCCGCTCGTGGCTCTTGAGCGGCAGATCGCGCAGCCGGATCTCCTGGTTCGCACCCACCTCGGTCAGCACTTCGGTCACGAAGGCGTTGATGTCGCGGTGCCCGAGCGCCCGGGCCACCGACACGCGGTGGTGCCCGTCCTTCACGAAGTGGAGCTTGCCGATCCGGTATACGTCGATCGGCGGCATGCCCTCGCCGCGCCGCTGCGCCGTGGCGATCCGCTCCCAGCGCGGGCGCACCCGCTGGGAGGTGGGGTTGAAACGCCGGTCGAACTCGCGCCCGCGGTCGACCGTGCCGACGATCGAGTCGAGCGGAATCAGCTGCAGCCCGAGCCTGCGCTCGCCGCGCTGCCCGAGGGCCTGCACGACCTCCTCGAACGGGAGGATGTGGTTGACGTCGCCGGGCTCGCCCCGCAGCCGGGCCGACAGCCGCGAGAGCGCCCGCCGGCGGCGTGCGCGGTTGAAGTCGAATTGCGCGTCGGCGCTCGGAAGGCCTGTGTCCCTGGCCATGCTTCCGAGAGTACCGGCCGCCGTGCGATGCTACGCCGCCCGATGGCGCGCGTGTTCGTGACCCGCTCGCTGCCCGGCGGCGCGCTTGGGCGCCTGTCGGCGGCGCATGACACCGAGGTGTGGCCGGACCGGGTGCCGCCCCCGCGCGACGAGCTGCTCGCCGGCGCCGGACGTGCCGAGGGCCTGCTGTCGCTTCTCACCGATCCCGTCGACGCGGAGCTGATCGCGGCCTGCCCCGAGCTGCGCGCGATCTCGAACTACGCGGTGGGGGTCGACAACGTCGACCTCGAGGCGGCAACGGCGCGCGCGATCCCGGTAGGCAACACACCGGACGTGCTGACGGAGTCGACCGCCGACCTCGCGCTTGCGCTGATCCTCGGGATCGCGCGCCGGCTGGTCGAGGGCGAGGCGTTCGTGCGTGCCGGGAAGTGGGTCACCTGGGAGCCGGACCTGCTGCTCGGCCGCGACCTGCACGACGCGACGGTCGGGATCGTCGGCCTCGGGCGCATCGGCCGGGCCGTCGCGAGCAGGCTCGATGGCTTCGGGTGCGAGGTCCTCGCGGCAAGCCGCAGCGGCGGCGTCCGGCTCGAGGAGCTGCTCGAGCGCTCGGACTTCGTGACGCTCCACTGCCCGCTCACGCCTGAGACGCGCGGGCTGATCGGCACGGAGGCTCTGCGCCGGATGAAGCCCACGGCCTACCTCGTGAACACGGCACGCGGCCCGATCGTCGACACGCACGCGCTCGCGAGTGCCCTCCACGCGGGGGAGATCGCCGGCGCGGGGCTCGACGTGACCGACCCGGAGCCGCTCCCCGGCGACCATCCGCTGCTCGACGCGCCGAACCTCCTCGTGATCCCACACCTCGGCTCCGCCACCCACGCCACACGGGAGCGGATGGCGGACATGGCGGTGGACAACCTGCTCGCCGGGCTTGCCGGTGAGCGGATGCCCAACTGCGCGAACCCGGAGGTGTACGAGGAGGCGGCGCCTAGCGCCGCCCGCTCTCGGCTGGGTGGTGCCGGGTCGGTCTCGCGTATGGGCTGGGTAAGGGGGTTGTGCTCGTCGGCCGCGGCGAGCCGGAGCGTGATCGAAGATTCTTCGGCCGCCGTCGTGGGAAATCCCGATGAGTCCTGGATTGGTGGTCCAGGAGACCACTAGGGCAGGACGGATACGCCAGGAGAGTGGCAGTCGGCCGCCGTCCACAACCCCCTTCCCCAGCCCCGGCCCGGCCGGCGGAGATCAAACCCGCGGGAAGCGGGGCGCGCGCCCCCTACTCCCCGAGCACCTTGATGATCATCCGCTTCGGCCGCCGCCCGTCGAACTCGCAGTAGAACACCTGCTGCCACGGCCCCAGGTCGAGCCGTCCGTCCGTCACCGGCACGATCACCTGGTGGTGGACGAGCAGGTTCTTGAGGTGGGCGTCGCCGTTGTCCTCGCCGCCACGGTGGTGGCGGTAGTCGCCGGGGTCGGGCAGCAGCTCGCGTGCCACGTCGTTCGCGGGCTCCTTCCAGCTCGGCGGTGCGACCTTGTCGAGCCATTCGAGCGTGTCCTCGTGGAGGCCGGGCTCGTCGTCGTTGATCCAGACCGCGGCCGTGATGTGCATGGCTCCCACGAGCGCGAGACCCTCGGCGATGCCGGCCTCGTCGACCGCCGCCTGTACCTCCTCGGTGATCCGGATCAGCTCGCGCCGGCCCTTGGTGTTGAACGTCTTGTAGACGGTGTTCGACTTCATTCGGCCATCATGCCCGGTTGATGGAGCTCGGTCTCGAAGGCAGGGTCTGCCTTGTCACCGGAGGCACGCGCGGGATCGGGGCGGCGGCGGCCCGCTTGCTCGCCGCTGAGGGGGCGCGCGCCCTGACGGTCGCCCGCAACGGCGCCGACATCGAGCTGGACGTGACCGCCGCCGACGCGGGCGAGCGGCTGCTCGCGGCCTGTCCGGCGCCGCCGTGGGCGCTCGTCAACAATGCAGGCACGAGCCGCGCGCGTACGCTGGAGGAGCTGACCGACGCCGACTGGAACGAGCAGTGGGAGCTGCACGTGATGGCTCCGATGCGGGTGATGAGCGTCATCGCACCCGCCATGGCGGCTGAAGGCGGAGGGCGGATCGTGAACGTGACCTCGTCGTCCGGCCGGCGCCCCTCGCAGACGCTCGACGCCGCCTACTCGGTCACGAAGGCGGCTCAGCTCTCGCTCTCGCGCGTGTTCGCTGAGCGTTGGGCCTCCGAGGGGGTGCTGGTCAACGCCGTGGTCCCGGGCCCGGTGGAGACGCCGCTCTGGACAGCCGAGGGCGGGCTTGCCGACCAGGTGGCCTCGCGAACGGGCAGGTCGCGCGAAGAGGTGCTGGCGTCGACACACGCCAAGTCGCTGATCGGCCGCATGGGGCGCGAGGAAGAGATCGCTGCGGCCGTGGCCTTCCTGTGCTCCGAGCTGGCGTCGAACGTCGTGGGCGCCGCCTGGTCTGTGGACGGCGGCTCGACGCCGGGCATCTTCTAAGCACCGCCGGGGCGGTCCGTATCCTCGCCGCGTGGCCGCAATCCCCTACACGATCCGGCGCTCCGACCGCGCCCGCCACGCCCGCATCCTCGTCGGCGGCGACGGCGTCGAGGTGGTGGTGCCGCGGCGCTTCCCGCTGCGCGACATCGAGCCGTTCGTCGACGAGAAGACGCCCTGGATTGAGCGCACGCTGCGCCGGATGCGAGAGTCGGAAAGCGAGTTCCCGCCCGCGCGACTCGAGGACGGGGGAGAGCTGCCCTACCTCGGCGAGCGGCTGGCGCTGCGGGTGCGGGAGGAGGCGGGCCGCACGCGCGCCCACGTGGCCCGCCGCGGCGGAGAGCTGCGCGTGGCCCTGGCGCCCACGGGCCCGCTTGCGGCCGCCCTCGAGGCCTGGTACCGGCGCCGCGCGCGCGAGGAGGTGGGCGCGCGGCTTGACGCCGCGGTCGCCCGGGCGGGCACGAGCTACAGCGGCCTCCAGATCCGCGGCCAGCGCACCCGCTGGGCGAGCTGCTCGTCGAGCGGCGCCATGAGCTTCAACTGGCGGCTGCTGCTCGCGCCGGCCGAGATCCTCGACTATGTGGTCGAGCACGAGGTCGTCCACCTCGAGGTCCACGACCACTCGCCCCGCTTCTGGAGCCTCCTCGCCGCGCGCAGCCCCGGCTGGCGCGAGCACGAGCGCTGGCTGCGCCGCCACGGCCACGCGCTCAGGCTGTAGGCGACCGGCCTACTCCCAGCGGAAGTAGCGCACCGCCAGGAAGATCCCCGCCAGCGCCCAGCCGCCCACCACCGCCGCGGCGGCCCCGATGTCGCCGCCACCCCCAACCATCGCGTGCGAGAGCCCGTCGATCAGGTGCTTGAGCGGCAGGGCTTCCGCGATGCCGAGAAGCACCGGGGGCAGATCGTCGCTCGAGTAGAACACCCCGGAGATGAAGATCAGCGGGAGGAAGACCGCGTTCGTGTACGCCGGGGCCGCGTCCTCGTTCGGGATCACGTGTGAGAAGGCGATCCCGAGCGCGGCGAAGCAGATGACGCCGAGCGCCGTGAACGCCACGAGCAGCAGCGGGTCCTGCGGCCAATCCACCCCGTAGACGAGGTTGCCGATCAGCACCACGAGGGCCACCTGCAGGAACGCGTTCAGGGAGGCCGAGCCGAGCAGCCCGGCGAGATACGCGCCGGCCGGCATCGGGGTGCCGCGAATCCGCTTGAGCACGCCGTCGTCGCGCAGGAGCGTGAGGTTGAACGCCAGCGCGGTGAACGTGGTGGCCAGCACGCCCATCCCGGCCACGCCCGGGACGAGGACGTCGAGCTCCTCCTCGTCGCCGCCGAAGGCGCTCGCGATGAGCACGAGCAGCAGCAACGGCAGCAGGAAGTTGAAGAACGCGGCGCTGGGATTGCGCCAGAAGAGCTTGCGCTCGAAGCGGAACTGCTCCCACGCGAGGGCGAGCGTGCTCACCGGCCGTCCTCATGCTCGGTGAGCTCGAGGTAGACGTCCTCGAGCGTCGGGCGGCTGACCTCGAGCCCTTCGAGACGCTCGCCGCGGGCGAGTGCATCGCGCGTCAGACGGTGAAGAAGCTCCGTGGGGTCGTCGGTTTGAAGCTCCACCCGCCGGCCCTCGGACAGGTACGAGACTCGATAGCTCGCGCTCGTTGGGCTGAGCCGGTCGGGCGGGCCCTCGGCGACGAAGCGACCGTCCTTGACGATCGCCACGCGGTCGGAGAGCGCCTGTGCCTCCTCCAGGTAGTGCGTGGTCAGGAGGACGGTCTTGCCGAGCTCCTTCAGCGTCCGCACGACGCCCCATGCGGTGCGCCGCGCGGCCGGATCGAAGCCGGTGGTCGGCTCGTCGAGAAAGACGAGCTCCGGATCGCCCACGAGGGCGAGGGCCAGATCGAGGCGCCTCCGCTGACCGCCCGAGAGGTCCTTCGTGCGCGCGTCGGCCTTCTCCTCGAGCCCCACCAGCGAGATCGTCTCGGACGGATCGCGGGGGCGCTCATACGCCTTGGCGAAGTGGACGACGGCCTCGCGAACAGTCACGCGCGGGTAGAAGCCGCAGCTCTGGAGCACGATTCCGACCCGCTGCTGGAGATTGGCATCGCGCGTCTGCGGGTCGTGCCCGAGCACCCGCACGTCGCCGCCCGAGCGCTCGCGGTAGCCCTCGAGGATCTCGACCGTTGTCGTCTTCCCGGCGCCGTTGGGACCCAGCAGCCCGAAGACCTCGCCGCGCTCGACGGTGAAGGAGAGCCCGCGCACGGCCTCCACGGGGCCGTACGACTTGCGCAGGTCGGAGACCTCGATCGCCGGGGACACGACGGCTCAGACTAGACGCCGGCCCCGGCGCCACCGCGGCCCTCGCCCGCGGCGAAGCGGGCTGCGCCTCGCCAGGCGGTGCCCTGGGTAGGAAGGCCGTTGCGCGCCTCGCGCCGCAGGCCCTCCTCGAAGCTGAGGCCGATTCCCTCGATAGCCGCGAGCCGGTCGGCCAGCATCGTGTCCTGCGGGAAGCGCGCCAGCGCCTCGGCCATCTCGAGCGCGCGCTCGAGGTGACGGCCGGAGGGGACGATTTCGGTGACGAGCCCGATCGCGTGCGCCTCCTCGGCGTCGATGATGCGACCGGTCAGGATCAGGTCGAGTGCCCTGCCGAGCCCGATGACCCGCGGCATCCGCTGGGTCCCGCCGTCGAGAAGCGGCACGCCCCAGCGCCGCTCGGGGAAGCCGAGCCGAGACTCCCCGGTGGCGATGCGGAGGTCGCACCAGAGGGCCAGCTCGAGGCCGCCCGCGAGACACCAGCCGGAGATCGCGGCGATCGTCGGCTTGGAGGCGATCACCCGGGTGATCCCCAGTGGCCCGCGCGGATCATCCATTCGCGAGGCGAAGCTCTCGATCGCCTTGAGGTCCGCGCCGGCGCAGAAGGAGACGCCGCCGGCGCCGGTCAACACCAGCACGCGTGCCTCGTCGTCGGCCTCGAAACGGTCGTAGGCCTCGGCGAGCAGCTCGGCCGTCGGCCCGTCGATCGCGTTGCGCCGCTCCTGGCGGTCGATCGTGACGATCGCGGCTGCGCCGCGGCGCTCGTAGGTCACGGCTTCCATGGCCGAAACCCTCTCACTTCTCAACCTCTTCACATCGGGTCCGGCCAAGGCCGCGAGCATGATCAGTGCAGATCCCTCCTCGCTCGTGGCCCCGGGAACCCCGGGGTCACGGCTTTTCGGGCCGCTACCAGCCGACGCGCTTGCGCAGCTCGACCGCCTTGCGCTCGTCCTTGCGCTTCTCGAGCCTGCCCTGGATCGTCGAGGCGACGATCACGAAGAGCGTGAAGAAGACCACCACGCCGAGCGAGAAGAAGGTGACGACGCGGTCGTCGGTCTCCCCCCAGAGACCCTCGCCGTTGTCACCTGCGAAGGCGGGCGCCGCGAGCACCAGTGAGGCAGCGAACACGAGTATCGGCGCCAGGAGCCGCATGGGCCGCGAACGATACCCGCTCGCGGTTCCGCATGGAGGAGCACGAGGGGCTGGGCCGGGCGACTAGCCTTCCCCCGCCGTGTCGCTCCTGGAGGCCATCGTCCTCGGGATCGCTCAGGGACTCACCGAGTTCCTGCCGATCTCGAGCACCGCTCACCTGCGCATCATTCCCGCCTTCGCCGGCTGGGAGGATCCCGGGGCGGCGTTCACGGCTGTCACGCAGCTGGGGACGATGGCCGCGGTGCTGCTCTACTTCCGCCACGACCTCGTGAGGATCGCGCGCGCCTGGCTGCGCTCGGTGCCGAACCGCGAGTCGCGCCGCGAGCTCGACGCCCGGTTGGGCTGGTACATCCTGCTCGGCACGATCCCGATCGGCATCTTCGGCGTCCTGTTCAAGGACCAGATCGAGACCGGCGCACGCGACCTCTACCTGATCGGCGTCACGCTCATCGTTCTGGGTCTCGTGCTGTTGGTGGCCGACAGGACGGGCAAGCGCGACCGCTCGATCGAGCAGATCCGCACCCGCGACGGCTTCTGGATGGGGATGGCGCAGGCGCTGGCGCTCATCCCGGGGGTCTCGCGTTCGGGCTCGACGATCACGGCCGGCCTCTTCCTCGGTCTCGATCGCACGGCAGCGGCCCGCTTCTCGTTCCTGCTGTCCATCCCGGCCGTGGTGCTGAGCGGCCTGCTCGAGCTCGGATCGATCGTGAGCGGGGAGGAGGGGCAGCACGCCGGCGCGCCGGAGCTCGTGGTCGCCACCCTGCTGGCGTTCGCGACCGGCTACGTGTCGATCGCCTTCCTGCTGCGCTGGCTGACGAGCCACTCGATGGACATCTTCGTGGTCTACCGGGTGGTGCTGGGGACGCTCGTGCTGGTGCTCGTGAGCGCCGGGACGATCGAGTGAGCCCGGCTCCTATCGTGGAGGTGATGCGTCTGCCCGCCGCCCTTTGCGCCGTGCTCGCGCTGGTCGGCTGCGACGGCGACGGCGCCGATCGAGGCGCTCCGGCGCCCCAGCCCGTGATGAGCGGTCCGGCGCAGGCGACCCCGCCGGCGGCCGACGCCGCCATCCCACGGGAGCCCGGCGCGCTCGCCGAGCGCCTGACCGCGACGCAGCGGGCGCTCGACTCCGCGATCGACCGCTGGCGCGCCGAGGGCGACACGGCGGTGGGCGCGCCACCCGAGGAGGTGACGCTGTACGCGCTCGACCAGCAGCGCATCCACCTGCTGCTGTCGCGACGAGCGGGGCTGGCGCAAGCCGTCCTGGGTGATGCGCACGGCGCCGTGGCCGCGCACGCGCGTGCCACCATCCGCGCCCGCCGCAAGCTCGCGCCGCTCGCCGGGCCGCCGCGGCGGGTGCGGCTGCGGACCGGTCCCGCCGAGCCGGCGGGCGTGCTGTTGCGCCACTACCGGCGTGCGCAGCGCCGCTTCGAGGTTCCCTGGCCCGTGTTGGCCGCAGTCAACTTCGTGGAGTCGGCCTTCGGCCGTCTGCGCAGCAACAGCTTCGCCGGCGCGCAGGGGCCGATGCAGTTCATCCCGTCAACCTGGGCCGCCTACGGAATGGGCGGCGACGTGCGCGATCCGCGCGACGCGATCATGGGCGCGGCAAACTACCTGCGCGCCTCGGGAGCGCCGGGCGACCTGCGCGGCTGCGCTCTACGCGTACAACCCCTCGTCTCTGTACGTCGACGCCGTGCTCGCCTACACGGATCGCATCCGCCGCGATACCCGCTCGTACTTCGCCTACTACTCCTGGCAGGTGTTCGTGAGGGATGGCGACGGCGTGCGGCGCATCACCGGTCCCGGGCTGGAGCCTTAGCTTCCACCCCGAGCGAGCTCCCTCGACAGCGGTGACGGGAACCTGGGCAGGGCCCGGGTGCCGTCGAACCACTCGCTGAGTCGCGCGGCCTCGTGCTCGAGGGCCTTCAGGCCGTCGGAGCCGACGTCCTCGAGCATCTGCAGGACAACCTCCCCGCCGTCGTCCTGAGTCCAGCCGCCGACGATCCGGCCGTTCCACCATGCGGTGGGCCCCGCGTTGCCGTTCGTGTCGAACAGCTGGGGCTTGTACGGCCCGAGGTACCAGTCGCGTTCGAACCAGCCCATCGTGGTGGGATCCAGCGGGGGCAGGAGGGCGGGCCAGGGCTCGGGCGCTTCGGTCGGCTCCAGATCGTCGGGCAGCAGGTAGCCCGTCTCCCCGTCGAGATCGACCTCGACCGCGCCGAGATCGGCCAGCGCCCGCCGCACTGCGGCGACGGTCGACCCGAGCCACCACTTGATGTCCGCCACCGTGCCGGGGCCGAACGCCCGCAGCCAGTGCTCGACGAGGCCCGCGACTCCCTCGGCTGCCGCCGGGTGCGCCAACTCGTGACCCAGCCACGCCGCCATCGAGGTCCAGCGCGGCCGCGAGATGGTCCAGCCGCCGTCATTCGAGGCTCGCACGATCTGCCCGGCCGCGGACAGCGTGGTCAACACCCGGGGGCCGACCGGCATCTGACCGCCCCACGATTTCCCTTCCCCGTAGGTCATCGAGCCCTCGAGCACGGAGATCTCCCTGCGCAGCTCGGACGAGGTGGCCTCCCTGCCGCCGGACAGCGCCGCCAGCACCTGCTCCCAGGCGTCGGTAAGCCAGCGCTCCCCCTCTGGATAGAGGCCTGCCCGCTCGACGTCGCGTATGAGTCTGCGGCGCTCGGCCTCCGCCACGCGACCGCTGGCGCCTGCCTGGGCGAGCGGCAGGGTCTCGCGCGGGAAGACGAACAGGGTGCGGCGCATCGCCAGGTGCTTCACGAGCGACCGCTCCGTGTACAGGGCCTCGTCGAGGTCGGCGACCGTCAGCTCGGCTACGCGCGCCCGCGCCGACAGGTACACGGTCGCCGGGTCGGTCGCGTGCAGGCAGACGATGCTTCTCGTCGCGTCCACGACATCTTCCGCGTGGTCTTCGGGCGTGAGGCGGTGGCGACGGGCCAGCCGGGCACGGCGTTCCTCTGCGTCGATCCTGTGCACGCGCTGATCCTGGCAATCCCATCCGCTCTATAGCCTTCCGGGCGTGCAGTTCGCCTGGAAGTTCGGCGTCATCATGCTGGTCGCGCTCGGGCTCGAGGTGCTGCCCGGGGGCGGCAACGCGCTCGACGTGGTGCTCACGCTGCTCACGATCTCGTTCTTCGCCGCGATCGCATTCCTGGTGTACCGGCTCTACCGCCAGTACGGCTTCGAGCTCGATTCGCTCGATTCCTCGCTGCGGCTCGGCCTGTACGGATCTCTCGCGCTCGCGGTCCTGACCTTCACGGCGACCGACCGCCTGTTCGACGTGGGCGGAGCTGGAGTGTTGGTGTGGTTCGCGCTGCTCGCGCTGGCCTCCTACGGGCTGTACTGGGTCTGGACGCGGTACCGAAAAAACACGTACTGATCCCGACGCCGAGACCCTAGAGGCGGCCCCCCTCTCGCATCTCGTTGGGCGAATCGGCGTGGTCGAGACGCCGAGTGCCTACTCCGACAGCCCCACGGCTTCGAGTGCTTCGGCCTCTGTCGAACAGTTACGCCACCAGACGACCTTGCCGTCCCGCCACCTCACGGGATGCCAGGACGGATCGACGAGCGGTGTCGCGCTGTCGGCGGCGTGGCCCCAACCGCGGATATGGCCAAGCGTCACGTCTCCGAGGTCGCGCAGCTCCTCGATATCGAGGGTGTAGTCGGGAAAGGCACCGAGGAAGTCGTCCCACCAGCGACGCAGGCCCTCGTGTCCGTGGTAGCCGCCCTCCATGGCGACGAGCCGCGACTCGATCTCGACCTCATCGTCCATGAGCGCGACAAAGGCGTCCCAATCGCGCCGGTTGAAGGCGTCATACGACTTCAGCACCAGGTCCACGTTCTTCTGCGACATCTCGTTGCCAGTATCCGCCGCTCGACGGGCCGCGGCCAGGATGGCCTTTAAGCCCAACGAAAACGACAGGGGGCGGCGGCGAGGCTTCGCGCGGCGCGCCCGCTCGCCTGGACGCGGTACCGGCGCTAGGAGTAGCGACGCCGGTCTTTCACACTCGCGTGACTCTCCCGTAACCGGCACGCGTTGTCCTGTCACTGGTTTCGCGGGACCGTGTCGTACATGACTCACCCGGGCTCCCAGAGCGGCCAGGCATCCGTCGAGATGGTGGCCGTCATCCCGTTCCTGATCCTGGCGGCCCTGGCGGCCTGGCAGATCGCGCTCGCCGGTCACGCGCTCTGGCTGACGGCGGGCGCGGCGCGCGCCGCGGCGCGTGCCGAGACGGTGGGATCGAACGCGGAGCGGGCGGCCCGGAGCGCGCTCCCCGACTCGCTGGAGCGGGGGCTGTCCGTCGAGCGCCGGCGAGAGGGCGGGATACGCGTGAGGGTGAAAATGCCGCTGCTCTTACGACGCTGGCGCTCGCCTGTGTCCCTGTCCGCAACCTCGTCACTCGGGAGGGAGAGGTGAGTGGCGCCTCCAACCGGGGTTCGCCCGAGGGAGCCGCCGAGCTCAGCCTGGCCTCCACCCGGGGTTCGCCCGAGGGAGCCGCCGGGGTGAGCCTGACCCACACCCGGGGTGCGCCCCGCCGAGCCACGGAGTCGGGCCAGGCGAGCGTCGAGCTGCTCGGTGTCCTGCCGCTGCTGATTGCGCTCGCCCTCGCGGTGTTCCAGATGCTCGCGGTGGGATACGCGAGCGTGCTCGCGGGGAGTGCCGCGGAGGCGGGAGCGCTCGCGCTGGCCGCGGGCGGCGATCCTCGCGCGGGCGTCCGCGAGGCGCTTCCCGGCTGGTCCCGCGCGCGGGCCGAGATACACGTCTCGGGCGGCGAGGTCGGCGTCCGGCTGCGGCCACCCTCGCTCGTGCGGGCGCTGGGCGAACGGCTCACCGTGACCGGGGAGGCAACCGTGGAGGCGCCGTGAACGACTACTGGCCGCGCGCCGTCCGGGCCGGCCCGCGTAACGGGATTCTGAGCGCGGCGCTCGCCGCTGCGCGGGATTTCCTGCTCGACCCGGTCGAGCCCGCCGAGACGATTCATACGGCCGCTCCCGGCACGCGGCCGGTCGTCTCCGTGTTCGGGCTTGCACGCGGATGCGGATCGACCGTGGTCTCCCGTGCGCTCGCGGCCGAGTTGGCGCTGCGCGACGAGGGCGGGGCGTCGGTGGTTACGTGCGAGGCCAGGGCCTCGGCCATCCCGCTGGCCACTCACGAGGCTTCACGTCTGGCGCGGGCGCTCGATGAGATTCCGGGTCGCCCGAGGGCGGTCGGACGGCTCTGCCTGGTCGCGGACGCGGAGCCGGCGGCACTCGCCGAGGCGGTGCGCGGGCTGTCGCCGCTCGTGATCGACGCAGGCGCGACGCTGCTTGGCGGCGTCCCGGCCTGCGTGGCCGACCGCACCGTGCTTGTCACCACGCCCGCAATGGAGCCCGCGCTGGCGCGCGTTGCGGCGGAATGCGTGGCACGGGTGGGACCGGAGCCGATCCTCGTCGTGAACCGGGCGGGGGAAGGGGGCGCCCAGCCGGGCTGGGCGACAGCCGGGGAGAGCGCCCAGCGCCCGCCCCTGCTGCCCGAGTCCCGTCTGGGTGCCCACCTCGCCCTCGGTGGACGCGAGCCGCGCGGTGAGCTTGGGCGGGCGATCGCCGCGCTGGCCGACCGCTGCGAGGAACCGACTGTGGAGCCGTCCTGAGTTCCTGGCACGTAGCCGCGCCGTGTGCCGGCCGGTGTGAAACTGGTCACGATCGGCGCCCGCGCTGCCGATTAGGCTCCCGGCACGGGACCCGGCGGAAGCGGAAAGGCACATGGGCAAGCGCTTGGTCGTCTGCTGTGACGGGACCTGGAACCGGCCCGATCAGCTCCACAACGGAGTGGCCACTCCCACCAACGTGGCCAAGCTCGCCCTCGCTGTGGCCCCCGAGGACGGCGCGGGCGCCGCCCAGCGGATGCACTACCAGCCCGGCGTGGGCACGCGTCGCTGGGAGCGGCTGCGCGGCGGCGCGTTCGGGCTCGGCCTCTCTCGCAACGTGCGCGAGTGCTACCGCTTCCTCGTCGACTGCTACGAGCCTGGCGACGAGCTCTACTTCTTCGGCTTCAGCCGCGGCGCCTTCACCGCGCGCAGCACCGTGGGAATGGTGCGCAACTGCGGCATCCTCCGCCGCGAGCACGTGGATCGCATCCCGGACGCGTACCGCCTCTACCGCGGACGCGACGAGCCCACCAAGCCGGACGGAATGGAGGCTCAGCTATTCCGCCGCATGTATGCCCATCCGGAGACGCGCATCCACTTCGTCGGCGTCTGGGACACCGTCGGAGCGCTCGGGATCCCGGTCGAGGGCGCGCTCGTTCCCCTCGTGAAGCTCTGGAGCTTCCACGACACCCGGCTCAGCCGTTACGTCCGCTTCGCCTACCACGCGCTTGCGATCGATGAGCAACGCAGGCCCTTCGAGCCGACACTCTGGGAGCAGCACGAGGAGGCGGAGGAGCAGACGCTCGAGCAGGTGTGGTTCGCCGGCGTCCACTCCGACGTGGGCGGCGGCTACAGCGAGCCCGCGCTGGCGGAGATTCCGCTGCTCTGGATGGTGGGGCGCGCGAAGGCCGCCGGTCTGGCGTTCGTTCCGGACCGCCTGGTCCACCCCGACGACGGTCTCGACGAGAAACTCAGGCACCTGGGCATCCAGGTCACGCCGGACCCCCTGGGGCCGATGCACGACTCGCTCAAGGGCTTCTACCGCCTGTTCGACCGGCGACGGCGAGCGCTTGCCGGGGATGGAGCATCGGTGGCCTCGAGCGCGATCATGCGGCGCGACCAGGCCGGCGACTACGACCCGCCGGAGCTCGCGAGATACCTGGCGGCGGGAGGAGGCCAGACCCCCGTGGAGGACGTCGGCTAGCTGGTTACGCTCCAGTCGCGAATGAGCGATGAGAACTCAGCTCCCGCGCTGGGGGCGCAGCGCCTCTCCGAGCGGGAGCTCCGCAGCCTCCTCGAGGTTGGTCGCGCGCTTGTTTCCGAGCTTGACGTCGAGGTGGTGCTGCGGCAGGTGCTCGACACCGCGCGCGAGCTCACCCGGGCGCAGTACGCCGCACTCGGGATCATCGATCCCTCGGGCGAGGAGCTCGAGCGCTTCCTGTTCGTCGGGCTCGACGAGGCTGCCCGCCGGCGGATCGGACCGCTGCCGCGCGGACGCGGTGTGCTCGGGGAGCTGATCCGGAATCCGGCGCCACTGCGGCTCGCGGACGTGACCGCCCACCCGCGCTCGTACGGGTTCCCCGCCGGCCATCCGCCGATGCGAAGCTTCCTGGGCGTGCCGATCGCCATCCGCGGCGAGGCGTTCGGCAACCTCTACCTGACCGAGAAGGACGAACAGGCCGAGTTCTCGGAGACCGACGAGGAACTCGTGCTCGTACTCGCCGAGTGGGCTGCGATCGCGATCGACAACGCACGTCTCTACGAGAGCGTCGAGGCCCGCAGGGGCGAGCTCGAGCGTGCCGTCCGCGGCCTCGAGGCCACTGCCGTGGTGGCCCGTGCGGTCGGCCTCGAGACCGAGCTCGCGCGCGTGCTCGAGCTGATCGTCAAGCGCGGGCGCGCAATGCTCGATGCCCGCTCGCTGATCGTGCTGCTGGACGAGGGCACCGGCCGCCTGCGCGTGACGGCCGCGGCAGGCGAGGTCGGCGGCGAGCTCATCGGCACCGAGCTTCCCCGCAGCGGCACGCTCGCCGGTACGGTGCTCGAGACGGGCGCCCCGGAACGGGTGGCCGACCTCGCCGCCCGCGCCGGGCACGGGCTCGAGGACGTTGCGGGACGCGCCACCTCAGCCGTGGTGGTGCCGCTCGGCTTTCGCGGACGGGCGCGCGGCGTTCTGATCGCCCTCGACCGGGTCGGCGGCGATGTGGCGTTCGATCCGGACGACGAGCACCTGCTCACGTCGTTCGCGGCGAGCGCGGCGATCGCGATTGCCACGGCGCAGAGCGTCGAGGCCGATCGCCGGCGCTCGTCGATCCGGGCGGCCGAGCAGGAGCGGAAGCGCTGGGCGCGCGAGCTCCACGACGAGACCCTGCAGGAGCTCGGCGCCGTAAAGCTGCTGCTGGAGACGGCTCGGATCGCCGACTCGCATGAGACGCTGGCCGGCGCCGCGAGTCGCGGGGTCGAGCAGCTCGACCTCACGATTCAGGGCCTTCAGAGCCTCATCACGGAGCTGCGCCCGGCGGCGCTCGACGAGCTCGGGGTCGAGCCGGCGGTGCGCGCGCTGCTCGAGCGCACGGCGGCCACCTCGGGTCTCGAGGTTGACGCTCGGATCGACCTCGCCCATCCCAGCGGGCGAAGCGCCACCCGCCTCGAGCCCGAGGTCACCACCACGGTCTACCGCCTCGTCCAGGAGGCCCTTACCAACGCGACCAAGCACGCGGGTGCCGAGCGGGTGACGGTTGAGATCGTCGAGGAGGGCCCGACCGTCACCGTCGCCGTCAGCGACGATGGGAGCGGCTTCGAGCGGGCTGACGTGAGTCGCGGCTTCGGCCTCGTGGGGATGGAGGAGCGGGTCGCCCTGGTCGGCGGAACGCTTGTTGTCGACTCGAAGCCGGGGAGCGGCACGCGGCTGCGCGCGGAACTACCGGCCAGCCACGTGGAGCCGCCCGCCTCCGGGGGGCGTGGTGTCTGAGCCGAGCTCGACCTCCACCGGGAGTCCGCCGGGTGGGCGGTCGAGCTCGTCGAGCGCGAGCGTCGGCGCCAGGTAGCGGCCGGCGATCTTCCCGGGGGGCCACCAGAGGCTGTGCTCGGACACCTCGCTGGTCTCCTCCGTGCCACTCACGTCCGAGCGCATGTAGCGCGGCTCCGCGCCGGTCAGCAGCAGCCCGCGCAGGACGGGACGGAACGGTTGCGGGTCGATCGGCGCGCCCGCGCGAGCGGCGATCGACTCGGCGGCGGCATCGGCCTGCTGAGCCGCCACGCCTCCTTGCTTGATCGCGCAGGTCGTGGCGTCGCCAGCGGCGTAGACGTCGAGCTGGTGGGCAACGTATTGGTGCGAGTCGACGGGGATGAAGCCGTCGCGGTCGTGCGGGAGTCCGGCAAGGAAGGGGCCGCGAACCCGAGGCAGGCTCACCACCCGCTCCGCCGCGATCGTGCCGCCGGGCACGAAGCTCAGCTCCCCGTCGCTGAGCTCGCCGGGTGTCTGACCGGTGTGGAGGCTCACGCCACGCTCCTCGAGGAGGTCGCGCACCGCGGCCGAGGCGCGCTGCCCGAACAGCTCCAGCGGCTCGGCCTCAGGGGTCACGAGCGACAGCTCGACCTTGCGAAGCCCGAGATCCCGAACGCGCTTCGCGGTCATGAGCGCGAGCTCGTAGAGCGGGAGCGCCCAAGACGTCCCGGCCGGCACCGCGAACGCGACACGCGTGACGTGGCGCTCCTCGAGTTCACGCAGCACCGTCCGGAAGCGTTCCGTGTAGCCGGGGCCCTGCATCGTCACGGCGCCCGGGACGGCCGGGACGGCGGACGCGCCGATCGCGAGCAGGAGGATCTCGTATTCGAGCCTGCGCCCGTCCCAGGTCTCGATCCGGTGCTCCTCGGGCCTCACCGCGCCCACGCCTGCCAGGTGCATGCGCGCCCCATGCATCTGCGCGATCCGCACGATGTCGAACTGGCGCACCTTGCCGAGCCCGAACGGTTCCGCGACGGCGAGCGGCCGGTAGGCGAACTCGGCCGTCGGCGTCACGAGCTCGATTTCCACGCGCTCCTCGGCGAGCCGCCGCAGGGCGATCATTGCCTCCAGGGCGGCAACTCCGCCGCCAACGATCGTGACCTTCATGGCGTCCTCCTTCATGCCCAAGAGTATCGGGGGCGCGAGCAGCGCCGGCATCGGGAGAAGGGGCCCGTCGTGCTCGGTGGTTTCCCGCACGGATCTTTTCCGACTTTTGCCGGCAGTGGCGGCAAAAGTCGGGACGGTGGCTGTACCCGGCCTCAGCGCTCGATCAGATCGTTGTCGAGGGCGTAGCGCACCAGCTCGGCTCGCTTCGAGAGGCCGAGCTTCTGCTGGATGTGGGAGCGGTGCGTCTCGATCGTGCGCACGCTCAGGTAGAGCTGCTCGGCTATCTCGGTGTTCGTGTGGCCCAGCGCAATCAGTCGCAGCACGTCGAGCTCGCGCTCGGTGAGGTCGCCGGGCGGGCCGGCGGGGGCCGCGGGGGCGGCGGCCATCCGTGCGCCGAGCTCCGGGTTCAACCATGTGCCGCCGCCGGCGGCCGCGCGGATCGCCTGTACGAGCTCCGTGCCGGCCGCCTGCTTGAGGACGTAGCCGCGCGCCCCCGCGCGGAGTGCCTCGCGGGCGAAGGCCGGGTCTTCCTGCATCGTCAGCACGACAACAGCCGTCCCCGGCGACGACGCGAGCATCGCCGGGATCGCATCGAGGCTCGAGCCCCCCGGCATGTTGAGGTCGAGCACGATGACGGACGGCTTGTGGCCGAGCACGCTGCGTCGCGCGGAGTCCGTATCGCCACTTTCGGCGATGACATCGAAGTCGTCCTCGGCCTCGAGCAGCATGCGCAATCCGCTGCGCACGATCGGGTGGTCGTCGGCGAGGATGATCGTGATCGGCTCGGTGGAGGCGTCTGTCGGGTCGCCCACGCAGCGACCCTACCGCCGGTCGCTAGGTGGGCGGCATGTACCTGGAAGCCGTGAACACCGCTCCCTGTGGATCGCTCACGACCGTCATCCTCACGTACGGCGCATCGAACGGCGGCGCCAGCACCTTGCCACCCAGCTTCGCGGCGGTGTCGGCGACGGCGTCGGCGTCGTCGACCGCGAACGTGATGCTCCAGTGAGCGGGGGTGTCCTCCGGGGAGCTGTCGCCGGCGATGGGCACGAGCGCGGCGACGGCGTCCTCGAAGCCCTCGGGCGCGCTGTCCGCCTCCTGGCGGCTGCGCAGGTCGGGATCGCGCTCCGCGAGGTGGTCGCCGTAGCCGGAGAGGCGCCAAAAACTGAACGCGCCCTCACCGGCATCGAAGGTCTGGAGCTCCCAGCCGAACAGCGCTCCGTAGAAGGCCTCGGCGCCGTCCGGGTCACGGGTGTTGAGCTCGCTGAAGTTCCACGTGCCGGGCTCGTTGACCAACTGGGCGCCCTTGTGCTCCTTTGCCTGCCACAGGCAGAACGCGGCACCCTCGGGGTCAGCGAGCATGGCCATGCGCCCGGCGTCGAGAACATCGAAGGGCTCGACCAGCACCCGCCCGCCCGCGTCCTTTGCCTTCGCGGCGGCCCCGTCGGCGCTGTCGACCCAGACATAGGTGTTCCACACCGGCGTCGGTGGGAGTCCCTCCGGCTGGGATCCGACAGCGGCGACGTCGCGGCCTCGGAGCTGGGCCACGAAGTAGCGCCCGGGCGAGTCGGCGGGCATGCGGTCCTCGAACTCCCACCCGAAGAGGCCCGAGTAGAAGCTCACCGCGGCCTCCGGGTCGGGCTGTGCGGTGTCGACCCAACAAGGAACGCCGGCCGGATATCCGTCTCGCTCTAGCAACGTTGCTCCTTCCACGCGCTACCCGGGAACGCGCGGCACACTACGGCCTCGAGCGCATCAGTTGGTGAACGCCCGGTAGTACGGCGTTACCCGCGTCCGGGGGCGATCAGCGGGGCCGGGCGCGTCGCGGCTTCAGCGTGCTTGGCCGGCGAAGGCCGTGCGGGCGACCGCGGCGCCCCTGAAGCGCCGGCGCTTACGGCGCCTCAACCGAGACGAGCCGTCCTCGGACGGCTCGATCTCGGAGTCTTTGCCGGCGTTGTGGCCCGCGGCGACCAGCTCACTGCGCGCCCGATCGGCCCACGTCCGGGCGCCGAGCGCGCGAAACGTGTCGAGGGCGGCGCTCACGTGTGCCCGCGCCTCGCGCGGGCGCCCGGCGCGTCGTAGCCGCTCGCCGAAGCACAGCTGTGTGCGTGCCTGTTCGAACGGCTGCTGCGTACGAGCGTTCCAGGCGAGGGCGCCCTGGAAGAGCTCCTCGAACGCGTCGTCGGTGGCCAGCATCGCATGAGAGCGCTCCAGGGCCGCTGCGAGGGCGCAGCTCCTCGACCGGCCTGCGAGCTCCCTGATACTGGCCACCGAACGACGCGCACAAGCTTCATCGCCACGCCTCACGTACGCCTCGGCGAGGTCGTGGGCCCAACTCGTCGCCGCTGCCCGCGCGTCCGGGTGCTCGGCGCAGATGCGGGCGACATGCTCGAGGCGCTCGATCGCGGCGTCGATCCGGCCGAGGCCGAGCTCGAGGAGGCCAACCGCCTCGCACGCCAGCGCCTCGACCGCCTTGCAGCCGTGATGTCTGCTCAGCTCGATCGCCTGTGCGGCATGGCGGCGACAGTCGCTCGATCGACCCAGACCGGCTTCGATGGAGGCCAGCCGCGCGAGGCTCGTCATGACCTCGAGGCCGAGGCCGGCCGATTGGGCGGCACGGAGCGACTCGAGAGCGGAGGCGTGAGCGGCCGGCCAGTCGCCAAGGCGGTGCTCGAGCTCTGCCAGCTCGGCGAAAGCGCCCGGAAGCGTCGGGACGGCGTCGGCGCTGTCGAGCAGTCCGACTGACCGGTCTGAAGCCTCGCTCCTCATGGCGCCCACCTTGCACCCACCCGCTTGCAGGTCCCTTGCAAGCCGGGAACAAGCCGCTTTCAGCCTGGTGAAAGCTCGGCTACGACCGGGATTCCGCCGCCTCGCTCAACCAGACCGGGAATGGCCCACCCTGAAGGTGCTCGGGCCGATACGGCGGCCGTAGTCCCCCTTGGAGCGCGCGCCGAAGCCGGGCCAGACGAGCCAGCGGTACCGGCCCGGTTCGAATCGCCAGCTGCGGCCGCCGAATTTCCATCGTTTCTTCAGCTGGAAATGAGGCCGTGCCGGCCAGGTGCTCAGGACCTTGCGGCCGTTTCGCCAGAGCTGCAGGTTGTAGTAGCGCGCGCCGAGCACGGGCATCCACTCGAGCCGCGGTGGGTTTCCGGGGCGCACGAGAGCCCCGGATCGCGGGCTCAGGAGCTTTGCCCGGCCGGGTCGGACTCCGCGCTGCTCAGGCGTCTTGGCGGTGGGGCCGGGCGGGGCGGCGTCCGAACCCGTCGCCACCGGGACGCCGATCGCGGTCTGGACGGCGCGGTTGCCCGCGGCGTCGTAGGCCCGCACCTCGTACGAGTAGCGGACACCGTTGTCCACACGGCCGTCCATGAAGCCCCCGGCGAGCCCGCGAAAGACGGCGGTGGGCGCGTCCGTGCCAACACCGGGAGTGCGCAATACCTCGAGCGACTCGGTGTCCGCGCTTGCCCGCCAGCTGAGCGCAACGCTTCGATTCCCGCCCGTGGCCTTCAGCTCGCTCAGCTGCGGCGGGGTGGCGTCGTACTTGAGCGAGAAGATGCGGCTGGCCGGGTTACCCGCTCGGTCCCGGCAGCTGCCGCTGAACGAGGCGGCCGCGGAGTCGGGACCGCCGTAGGTGACCGGGGGGCAGTCGGCGATGCCGGAGGTCGCGTCGCCGGCCTGGATGTCGAAGCGGACCGGGTGGTTGAACCAGCCGCCGGCGTTGGGCGCCCGGTCCGGGGTGGCGCCGGTCAGGACCGGGGCGGTCTGGTCGTACCTCAGCCCGTACCCGAGCGCGCCGCTCTGATTGCCGGCCTTGTCGTGACACCTGCCGGTGACCGACGCGGAAGCGCTGTCCGGGCCGCCATAGGTGGTCGAGGTGCAGAAATCGATCCCGGAGGTCTGATCGCTGCCGTTGAAGGAGATCCCTACCGCTCGGTTGTACCAGCCGTTCACGTCTGCCCCGCGCGATGGCTGGCCGCCGGTCACGACCGGGGGCGTCTTGTCCAGCTTGATCTGCGTCGTCAACCGTGACCGCGGCCGTGCCGTCGTCGGCCCTGCAGTACTCGTTCGTCCCTTGGGTGTCGGTGTTCTGGGTCCGGGTTCTGGCAGCCGGTTACTGCGGCACTCGATGGGAGCACCGTCCATTCGATCGATCACGTTCGACCGGAACCAGCCCGAGCAGTCCGCCGGCGCCGGCGAGCACTTGTAGATCCACGCTCGGGACCGCCTCGGCGCCTGGCCGGCCCGAACGAGCAGCACCAGCCAGGCCCCGGCGAGCACGATCCCCAAGCGCACCCAACACATCGCTGTGCTGGGTCTTCCGCAATGCTGCTCGCGCTCGCAGATGAAGCACCTACCCACCTGTTGGGACTGGGCTACTCCGACCGTACCGCTCCACCATGCACGGGTCAACGGGGTTCTCAGAATGGGAGTATCTGGCACCACTACCCGGCCAGCAGCAGAGTGTCGAGCCCGCGCGTGAGACCGACCAAGCCGGGCGCCTTGCGCACGGCGATCAGCGTGCCTTCGACATACGGCTCGGGGGTTCCGCCCGCGTCGTGGCGGATCGTCAGGCGCTCGTCGGGCAGGCCGAAGACCACCTCGGTCGACACGACGAAGCTGGGAAGGCGCACGGAGTGGACCTGGACGCCGGCGACGCCGGCGCCGCGTGCCTCCTGAGGCCCGTGCAGGTCCTCGATCGGGTAGCCGAGCACTGGGCGGCGGACCTCGCCGAGGCGCTCGGCGAGCTCGCGGGCGGTGCCTGACGGTACGTCGGGCTTGGTTGCGCTCGCGTAGTCGATCACCTCCCACTGCGGCAGGTGGCGGGCCGCCAGGAGCGCCGCGGCCTGGCACATCGCGGCGGTCAGGGAGAAGTTCCCCGATGCCACGACCCCGACCGAACGCTCGCGAGCGGCCGAGTCGATCTCGCTGAAGTCCTCAGCCGTCAACCCTGAAGTGCCGATCACCACGGCTACATCGGCCTCGATCGCGGTCAGCGCGTTGGCCTTGACCGCCATCGCCGACGTGTAGTCGATGAGGACGTCGATGCCCTCGAGCGCTTCTCGGACGTTCGCGTGCACCGGGACGCCCAGCGGTTCGTGACCGAGCGCCTCGCCGAGATCCGTGCCGGCCGCCGATCGGCTGACGGCCGACCGAAGCCCGAGGTCGGGCGCGTCCAGCACGCCACGTGCGAGAGCCCGTCCAGTCCAGCCGGTGGCTCCCGCGATACACACCGACAACTCCTGGGTCTGCCCCATGATCCAGCCATCACTTTCGTCGTCGGGATGAGCCGGGGCATCATGCCTGGCCAAGAGGCCGGCCGCGTGGCCGGTCAGCTCGGCGAAGCCTGCGTATGCGCGACGATGGCGTCGACGATCTGGTCCCAGTCGCGCTCGTGTAACTCGTGCCCACCGCCGTCCACAGTGACGAGCGTCGCCGCCGGCACGGCCTCGGCGAGTGCGTTGCCGTGGGGTAGGGGGAAGAGCGGGTCGGCGCTTCCGTGGACTACGAGCAGCGGGGTGGCTATGTCGCTTGCCGTGCGTTCCGGTCCGGCGCCGCCACCGGCGAGCGTGTGGTTCACGAGGCTCTGCGGGTTGGCGGTGCGCGCGAGATCGGCCTTGACGAACGCGCGGGTCGCCGCCTCGTCGAACGGGTGTCGCGAGCCTGAGAGCGCCTCGGCGTCGCGGACAACCATCTCCTCAAGCGCCTGAGGGTCGGACCAGTCGAGGTCCTCGAACTGCGCGGAGTGTTCGAGGTAGGCCGGCTCCGAGTCGGGGAGCTGGCGGCCGACGCCCCCGATCGCCGTCGTGCTGATCGCCGTGAGGCTGGCCACACGCTCGGGGTAATCGAGCGCGACCAGCTGAGCGATCATGCCGCCGAGCGACATGCCGACGACGTGCGCGCGCTCGATGCCGTAACCGTCGAGCACGGCGACCGCGTCGCGCGCCATGTCGTCGATGCTGTAGCCGGGCTGGCCCGGCTCGTAGCTCGTCGACCGCCCGGTGTCGCGGTTGTCGTAGCGGATGACGAAGCGCCCCGCCCCCGCGAGGCGCTCGCAGAAGGCCTCCGGCCACCACAGCATCGATGCCATCAGGCCCATGATCAGCAGGACCGCGGGATCGCCCGGACTCCCGAACGCCTGGGTGCAGATCGTCGCGGCATCCGAGTTGATCGGCCTCTCGTTCATTGTCAGGTGCGTTTCCTCTCGAAGGTGTGGGTACGCTCGTCGGCGCACATGGCCTACGACGAGGATCTCGCAAACCGACTCCGTGAACTGCTCGCCGACGAGGCTGCGGTCACCGAGAAGAAGATGTTCGGCGGCCTCGCGTTTCTCATGCAGGGCCACATGTCCGTGGCCGCCTCGCGCAACGGCGGGCTGCTCGCCCGCATCGACCCGGCCGATACCGAGGCATGCCTCGCGCGTCCGCACGTAGCACTGATGGAGATGGGCGGGCGCAAGATGGACGGCTGGCTCACCGTCGCGCCCGAGGGCTTGAAGACCAAGCGCGAGCTCGCCTCGTGGGTCAAGCGCAGCGTCACCTTCGTCAAGACCCTGCCGCCGAAGTAAGACCCCGCGGCCTCGTCAGCCGGTGGACGGGTGCGCGGCTCCGGTTTCGGAGGGGAGCTCACGTCCGAGCACCTTCCCCTGGTAGGCGAAGGGCTCCTCGCGCAGCGCGCGCACGAAGTCGGGGATCGTTTCGCGCGCGAGGCTCCCGCCGTGCATGCCGTGTATCCAGTCCGGGTCGAGTCGCTCAATCCGGTTCACCACACGGCGGACGGGCTCCTCGTGGGCGAAGATTCCCATCTCTCGGTAGAAGCCACACATCTCGCTGCCTAGGCGCTCGGTCACGACAGAGGGCTGGTCTCCGGGCTGGATGAAGAGGTCCGAGGGGAACACGCTGTTCGTCGTCTCGTCGAACAGCATCATCGAGTCCCAGTGGTGGACGTGTGGTGTCTCGAGGAAGCGCAGCTTGTGCTTTCCGAGGTCGATCACTTCCCCGTCATGGTGACCCTCGACGCGGCCGCTGTAGTTCCAGCCGGCCAGGTTGAGCTCCACGCTCGCCGCGCTGCACGCCAGCGCCGAGTCGGGAGCGCCCTCCAGAAAACGGTCCATCCCTCCGCACTCGTCGGACTCGAAGTGCAGGAGGATCACGTACTCGAGCCTGCCGGGATCCAGCACCTCTGCGACCGCGCCGCGGACGTCGTCATACATCGCGTACATGCCCGTGTGGACGAGCGCCGGGCGCTCGTCGTCGATCAGAAACTGGTTGAACTGGAAGTCGAAGCCGTCCACGTCGAAGGTCGTCGAGATCCGGTAGATCCCGTCGACGATCTCGTCGATCCGTGTCATGGCCAGTCTCCTCCTCGCGTCGCTCGGCCCAGGCGATGCTATCCGCTGACCGCCGCCAAAAAGCGCTGCAGCGATCCGGCGAGCTCTTCCGGCGCCTCCTCCGGAATGAAGTGGCCGGACGCCAGCGGGCCTTCCTCGACGGCATCGGCCCCTTGCCGCCAGACGCGCAGCGGACCGTCGGACAGGGTGCCCTCCTCAGGCCCCCGAAGCCGCCCCATGCCGTGACGCACGCGCGTCGAGCCAGGCGGTAGCGTCGCGCTTCAGCACCCGTCAGCCGAGCGAACGCCGCCCTTCAGAGAGGAACACTGTGGATATCAACAGCGACGCGCCGGTCATCACGCGCGACGAGATCCTGATCCGCGCCCCCATCGACACCATCTGGGACATGCAAACGGACATCGACGAGTGGCCCTCCTGGCAGCCGGAGGTCGACGGGGCCGAGCTCGACGGCCCGCTCGCGGTCGGCTCGGTGTTCCGCTGGCAGACGGCCGGCTTGGACATCACCTCGACCGTCGAGGAGATCGACGCTCCCCGTCGGATCGTGTGGGGTGGTCCGGCGCAGGGGATCGTCGCGATTCACGTCTGGGCGCTCGAGCCGCAGGACGACGGCGTGCGCGTGCGCACCGAGGAGTCGTGGGAGGGGGAGCCCGTCCTCGCCCAGACGGAGGCGCTTCAGAGCGCCCTGGATGGATCGCTGCGCAGCTGGCTGGAGAACCTCAAGCAGGCGGCCGAGGAACGCGCTCGGGTGGGGCCGCCCGGAGCGAGTGGATGAGCGAGACGGGCATTGCGCCGTCGCCGGCGTTGCCGCTAGCGGTACCCGGTCGGGTCCGCCGGCCGGCCCGGATCCTGGACCTCGACCATGTAGCGCCAGCAGTCCGGCTGGGAGCCGTCAACGTCGGTGAAGCCGTACTCGCGCGCCAGCTCGCCGGAGGAGAACGAGCCGCCGTTGCGGCGCTGGTGATCCGGGTCGGCGGCGAGCGCGGCCACGGCGCGGCCCACGAACCGCGGGCTCTCGGAGATCGCGGCGAAGTGCGGCTGGAAGGCCGCCGCGTCGCGCCAGTTCGCCTCGGTGACCCGGAAGTTCTCGAGCATCATCTCCGAGCGCAGCCAGCCCGGCGTCAGCGCCACGGCCGTGCATCCATGCGGGGCGAGCTCGTGGCTCTGCGCGAACGCGAGCCTGATCGTCCCCGTCTTGGCCAGGTCGTAGAACGCGTTGATCCGGTAGTTCCGGTCGTTGTACTCGCGCGTGCCGTCGGTCATCTCGACGACCAACCCGCCGGGCTCGCGGATCAGCAGCGGCAGCGCGAAGTGGCTCGTGATCAGATGCGTGTCGATCGCCAGCCGCAGGATCCGCAGCCCCTTCTCGAGGTCGTGCTCCCACACCGGCTTGTCCCACTCGAAGAGCAGCTCGCCGCCCCAGATGTCGTTGACGAGCACGTCGAGTCGCCCGCTCTCGGCATCGATGCGCCGAACGAGCGCCTCGACCTCGCCGGGCTCGAGATGGTCGACCGCGACGGCGATCCCCGTGCCACCGGCGGCGGTCACGAGCTCGGCGGTCTCCTCGATCGTCTCCGGCCGGTCGTATTCCGATCGCCGCTCACGGGTGCTCCGCCCGGTGCAATACACGGTCGCGCCGGCCTCGCCGAGCGCCACGGCGATGCCGCGTCCGGCGCCGCGTGTGGCGCCCGCGACCAATGCGACCTTGCCGTCGAGCGATCCCACCATGTCCGCCGAACTGCTCGTGCTGTTCACGTTGCCTCCTTCTGGAATCGAGGTACCGGTGCCCGCACCGCGAGCACCGCCAATAGGACCAGCGCTCCGCCCGCGAGCTGCGCGGGACCGAGCGATTCGCCGAACACGACGAACGCAAGCCCGACCGTCACCACCGGCTCGAGCGTCGAGAGAATCGATGTGGCGGTCGGACCGACCCGCCGCAGCCCCGCGAAGAACAGGGCGATTGCCCCGACCGTCGATACCACGGCCAGGCCGCTCAGCCAGACAAGGCCGGCGGCGCTCACGCTTCCCGGATCCAGATCGCCGCCGGCGAAGCCGGCGAGTGTCAGGGTCATCGCCGCCCCGGTGCATACCAGCGTGCTCAGGGTGCGCGGCCCGAGCCGCGCCGCCACGCCCTCCGAGCTCAGGATGTAGACGCTGTAGACGACCGCCGCGCCCAGCCCGAGCAGTGTCCCGACCGGGTCGAGCGCCCCCGCGGCTCCCGCCAGGACGAGTACGAGGCCGATCGACGCGAGTGCCAGGGCCATGGCCGTGCGGCGGCTTGCCCGCTCGCGCCCGATTGCGATGGCGGTGACCGTGACAATCACGGGGAAGGTGTAGACGAGCAGCGAGAGCAGCGACGCGTCGAGGCGCTCGAGGGCTGCGAAGTAGCCACCGGCCTGAGCGCCGTACCCGACCGCCCCGAGCGCGAGGGCGATGCCGACGTCCCGGCGCGAGGTCGTCATCAGGTCGCGAGCGCCGCCCGCGCAGATCATGAGCAGCCAGAAGAGCGCGGCCGCGAGCACGAACCGCGTGGCCAGCAGCGTCCCCACGCTCGCGCCCTCGTCGTAGGCGAGCTTCCCGAAGACCCCCATCCCGCCGAAAGCGGCGGCGGAGGCGAGGCAGTAGAGGGTGCCGGCCGGAGCCATGGGGCGGATCCTGCCGAGTGCATTAGTAAGTATCGACTCAGATTCATAATGAAAATCCGGTAGCATTGCTTATGGATGCTCGATCTCTACCGGCTCCGCCTGCTGCACGAGCTGAACGCGCGCGGCACGATCGCCGCGGTGGCCGACGCCCTTCAGTTCACGCCGTCGGCCGTCTCCCAGCAGCTCGCCGTGCTCGAACGAGAGGCGGGGCTGCCGTTGCTCGAACGGGCCGGACGGGGCGTCCGGCTTACCGACGCCGCGATGGTCCTGGTCCGCCACGCCGGCGTGCTGCTCGAGCGGGCAGAGCTCGCGGAGGCCGAGCTGGCCGCGGCCGCGGGCCGGGTGGCCGGGACGGCACGAATCGCCTCCTTCCAGTCGGTGGCTTTCCACGTCGGCGTGCCGGCACTGCAGGCACTCGCGCGGGAGGCCCCCGACCTGCGCTGCGAGCTGATCGAGGCCGAGCCCGAGGACTCGCTGCCCGCGCTCGCGCTCGGGGACGTGGATCTGGTCCTGGCCGACGAGTGGCAGCACCAACCGCTGGCGCGGCCCACGGGCGTCGCCCGCGAGGACCTGTGGCGCGACCCGGTCTATGTCGTGCTGCCGGAGGACCACCCGGCCGCGAAGCGTCACCGCCAAGTGCTGCCGCTCGCCGAGCTCGCCGGCGATGCATGGACGACCGGCCATAGCGGGACCGCTTGGCACGAGATGACCGAGCGGACCTGCCGCGAACTGGGAGGATTCGACCCCGACATCCGCCACCAAACGAACGACAGCGTCACCAGCCTGGCGCTCGTCGCGGGCGGGCAGGCCGTGACGCTTCTGCCCGCCTTGGTGGACCTCGACCCCGCGCTGCACCCGGGCATCGCAGTGAGATCGATTGCGGACGGCTCGGTCTACCGGACCATCTTCGCGGCTACGCGCGCCGCGGATGCCAAGCGGCCCTCGGTTCAGGCACTCCTCGCGGCGATCCGCGCCGCCGCCGCAAACCTCGGCTGGCCCGTGGCGCCCGGTCAGACGGCGGCCTGAAGGCTGGGGTAGGGTCGAGATATGTCGTTCGATGGGAAGCCCCTCGAGGAGGTGCTGGTCACCGAGCGGGAGCTCTGGCAGGACGGTCCGCCGCACGAGCTGTTCAAGGAGATGCGCTCGCGCTGCCCGGTCCACTGGACCCCCCGCTTCACCGAGTACCCGGAGGAGGCGGGCTTCTGGTCGGTGACCAAGGGCGACGACATCCACGAGGTGAGCCGCGACTGGGCCACCTACTCGTCCGAGCTGGGCGGTGTGACCGCCCTGACCAACGCGATCATGCCTCTCGAGCTCATCCGGGCCATGTTCATCGGCATGGACCCGCCCAAGCACGATCGCATCAAGGCCCTGTTCCAGCGTGGTTTCACACCCAAGCGCATCGCTGAGCACGAGCCCGCCATCCGCGAGATCACGATCGGCGTCCTGGACCGGCTCGAGGGCCGTGACACGTGCGACCTTGTCACCGACGTGGCCCAGCCCGTGGTTTCCCGCGTGATCGGCAGCTTCATGGGCATCCCGCCCGAGGACGACGAGATCTGGGCCCGGCTCATGAACACGACTCTCGGTGCCGGCGACCCCGACCTCAACCCCGAGGGGGTCGAGGTGGTCATGCAGCGCGACGTACCGGAGATCTTCGAGCGCTGCGGCCGGCTGATCGCCGAACGCCGCGACCGGCCCACCGAAGACCTGACCAGTGTGCTCGTCCACGCAGAGGTGGACGGCCAGCGCCTCGAGGAGCACGAGATCGTGATGGGCTTCTTCCTGCTCGTCGCGGCCGGCAACGACAGCACGAAGGCCACCTACTGCAGCGGCATGAGGGCGCTGATCGAGTACCCCGAGCAGCGCCGGATGCTCGTGGACGACCCAGCGCTGATTCCCGGCGCCGTGGAGGAATCGCTGCGGATGTTCCCCGCCTTCGCGCACTTCCGCCGCACTGCCACACGCGACACCGAGCTCGGCGGACAGGCGATCCCGGAGGGCGCGAAGGTCGTGATGTGGTACGTCTCGTCGAACCGCGACGAGGAGCGCTTCGAGGACCCGGAGCGGTTCGACATCACCCGCAACGCCGAGCACCAGGCCTTCGGTGCGGGCGGCCGCCACTTTTGCCTGGGGGCCGCGCTGGCCCGGCTCGAGCTACGGGTGCTGTTCGAGGAGACGCTCGCGCGCTACCCGGAAATGGAGCTCGCGGGCACGCCCGAGTACGCCGAGTCGCCCTTCATCAACCAGCTGAAGACACTTCCCGTCCGCCTGGCCTGACACGCAATGGACCAGTCGACGACGATCGACCCGATCCCGCTGCGTGATCTGTGGCCATGGGCGCTGGTGGCGGCCTTCCTCATTGTGGTGCTCTATCTGGTCACGCTGGATCAAGGCGCGGTTTCGCGCGCCGGCCTGTTCCTCCACGAACTGATGCACGACGGGCGACACGTGCTCGCCCTGCCGTGCCACTAGGGGGTCGGCTCGGATGATCCGCACGCTCTTCTTGCGGGGCCTGGTAGCGGGGCTGATCGCGGGCCTCGCGGCCGGGATGTTCGCCTTCGCGTTCGGCGAGCCGCTGATCGATCGCGCGATCGCCGTCGAGGCGGCGAGCGAGCCGGCGGGGCACGCCGAGGAAGCGCTCGTCAGTCGCGATGGGCAGAGGATCGGGTTGTTCCTCGCCACCGGTATCTACGGTCTCGCCCTGGGAGGCCTGTTCGGGCTGGTGTTTGCGTTCGCGCGGGGTCGGATTAGGGCGCGCAGCGACATCCGGTTGTCCTTCAGCCTCGCGGGCGCGCTCTTCGCCGCCGTCGTGCTGGTGCCGTTTCTGAAGTACCCGGCGGCACCTCCGGGGGTCGGCGATCCGGCCACGATCACGGCGCGCACCCTGCTCTACCTGACGGTCGTGGCCACCTCACTGCTGGCGCTGCTCGCCGCCTGGCGGGCCGCGCGAAGCGTTCCCGAGCGAAGGCTGCGGCCGCTCACGGCGCTCGCGGTATTTGCCGCGACGGTAGCGATCGTTGCCTACGTGCTGCCTGCCGTCGACGAGGCTCCGGGATCGTTTCCCTCGGACCTGCTCTGGGACTTCCGCCTGACCTCGCTCGGGGTGCAGGTGATCCTCTGGGCGTCGCTCGGCCTCGCCTTCGGCATCGGGACACGGCGTGCCGGGCTCGGCGCCTGGACCGGCTGAGCGCGCTGCCCGTGTTATGTTCGGCGCCGTGCCGGCCTTGAGCGACATGGGCGGCCGAACGGAGCACTACGGCCCGGTCGTGCGCGAGCCGAATGAGCCCGTCTTCCACGAGCGCTGGGAGGGTCGCGTCTTCGGCATGTCGGCGTTCGTACATGCGCTGCTCGGCGGGAATACCGACGCCGCCCGTTTCGCGATGGAGCGGCTGCCGCGCGAGATCTACCTGTCGAGCTACTACCGGCGCTGGCTCGGGGGCTTCGAGAGCCGGCTCGTGGAGGCCGGATATCTCGGGCCGAATGAGGTCGATGCCCGTGTGGAGGGCCGCCACGCCGAGCCCGGGCGCCGGCGCGGGTCACGGTTGCGCCTGGCAATCACGTCCAGAGCCCTGCGGAGGTCGCTGCGCCCCAGCGTTCCGCGCTGGTTCGGCGTGCACGTGCTGCCCCGCATGGTCGGCAGCTCGCGTCCCGCGTTCCGCCGGCAGCGCTTCTCGGTTGGAGATCGCATTCGCGTGCGCCGCCGGCGCCCCTCGGGCCACACCCGGCAGCCGGGCTATGTGACGGGCAAGCCCGGCGTCGTCACCGCGCACCACGGCGCGGCGCTCCTCCCCGATGCCCACGCCGTCGGCCGGCGCGTTCGCCCCCAGCACATGTACACGGTCGCCTTCGAGGGCAGAGACCTGTGGGGAGACGCCGCCGAGCCGGGTACCGAGGTGCGCGTCGACCTCTTCGAGTCCTATCTGGAGTTTGCGTGAGCCACGAGGTCGACGATTCGGCTGTGCGGGTCGAGGCGGTGGAGGCCCTCCTGGTGGAGAAGGGCATCGTCGACCCCAGCGTCGTCGACGACATCATCGAGCACTACGAGACCCACGTGGGCCCGCTCAACGGGGCCAAGGTGGTCGCGCGCGCGTGGACCGATCCCGAGTATCGAGAGCAGCTGCTTGCCGACGGCACAAGTGCCGTGGCTGAGCTCGGCGTCGGCGGTCCCGAGGGTCAGATGATCGTCGCGGTGGAGAACACGCCGGAGGTCCACAACGTCGTCGTGTGCACGCTCTGTTCCTGTTACCCGTGGCCGCTGCTCGGCCTGCCGCCCGGCTGGTACAAGGCGCCCGCATACCGCTCGCGAATGGTCGCCGAGCCGCGGACGGTGCTCCGGGAAATGGGACTCGACCTGCCGGCCGAGGTCCGGGTCCGTGTCTGGGACAGCTCGGCGGAGGCCCGCTACCTGGTGCTGCCCGAGCGCCCGCCCGGCACCGAGAATCTGGGTGCGGAGGAGCTCACAAGGCTCGTCACGCGCGACGCGATGATCGGCGTTGCGCGGGCGCTTCCTCCCGATGAGTGAGAGCGTCGGAATCGATGCCGACCTCGAGGGCTCGGTCTCGCCGCCGCGAGACAACGGTGAGATCGTCTTCGCGGCGCCGTGGGAGCGGCGGGTCTTCGGGCTCACCGTGGCGCTCTGCCGGTCGGATGCCTGCGAGTGGGAGGGCTTCCGCCGGCGCCTGATCGGGCGTATCGCCGAGGACGAGACGCGGCCGTACTGGAAGAGCTGGGCGGCCGCGCTCGAGGACGTCCTCGCCGAGACATCAACGCTCGACCGCGCCGAGCTCGACGCCCGGCAGCGGGAGTTCCTGGCGCGACCGCCGGGGCATGATCACCGCCATTGAGCCGTCCCGAATGGCTGATTCAGGAGGTCAGGCAGCGCGCACCGGACCGCTGATCTCCGCGGGCACGTCGCGAGCGGACAGCTCGAAGGGGCCGCTGTCGATACCCCACGCGAGGATTCGCCGCGGGCGAATCCGGATCCAGGCGGCATCGAACGGGAAGTCCGCGCCGAGGCGCCTGCCGATGTCCTCGCCGCCGTCGATGTGCGTCTCCCCGTTCCCCGGTAGGCGGCGGCCTATCGATCACGCCGTCGCCTTGGCCAGCTCGGAGAGCTGGGCGAGCCGGTCCGCGTGGGGAGTGCCGGGTTCGGCGGCGTAGATCGTCAGCAGCTGATCTCCGTCGTCGGGGAGGAGCACCGCTTCGTAGTGAAGTGTCAGCTCACCCACCGTCGGGTGGATGTAGCGCTTGAGTCCGTGGCGCTTCTGCGCGACATCGTGGGCTTCCCACCAGCTCGCGGCATCGTCGCTGGCGGCACGCAGCTCGGCAGTCAGCAGGCGCAGCGCCTCGTCGTCGGGGTGGCGGGCGGCGGCGAAGCGAAGCAGGGCGACGGTCTGCCGGGCAGCCTCCTCCCAGTCGGCGTGCAGTGCGCGTGTGGCTGGGTCGCCGAACACGAGACGCGCGTAGTTGCGTTCCGCGCCGAACGGCCCGAGCAGTGTCTCCGCGGTCGGGTTCCAAACGAGCAGGTCGAGGCGGCGGCTGAGCACCACTGCGGGCGACGGCTCGAGGCTGCGCACGATGAGTTCGAGCCCGGGCCGCACACGCGCGCCGGTGCCGTCGCCGCCGGCGGGCTCGCTTGTGGCCGCGAGATGGAACAGGTGACGACGCTCGACCGGGTCGAGGAGCAGGCCGCGAGCGAGCGCCTCGAGAATGTCCGGTGAGGGACGCCCGATCCGTCCCTGCTCGAGGCGAACGACGTAGTCGATGCTGACGTGCGCGAGCTGGGCGAGCTCCTCACGGCGCAGCCCGGGCACGCGGCGTCGGGCGCCGGCGTCAAGGCCGACGAGCTCCGGGGAAACGCGGGCACGGCGTGTGCGCACGAACTCACCGAGCTGCTCGGAGCGGCTCATGCATCGATTGTGACGGCTGCCGCCAGCCTGGTACGCGCGATACCAGGAACCCTCGGCACTGGATGGGGCGAGCGGGGCCGCGCACGATGTGGCCATGACCGACACCGACCCCTGGCTACCCGAAGACCCAGCCAACCTGCTGGTCGCCGACCCCACTCGGCGCGAGCCGATCTCGTTCGAGAGCGACGGCAACCGGCTCGCCGCCCACCTCTACCGCCCGCCGCAAGCCGAGCCGGGGGAGGTGACCCCCGGCATCGTCATGACCGGGCCGGTGTCCAGCGTCAAGGAGCAGACGCTTCCCCACTACGGGGAGCGCTTCGCCGACGCGGGCTACACGGTGCTCGCTTTCGACTCGCGTGGGTTCGGAGAGAGCGACGGAGAGCCGCGCTTTCACTACGACCCGTGGCAGATCGTCTCCGATTACGTCAACGCGGCCGCCTTCCTGATGGCCCGCGACGAGATCGATGCCGAGCGCGTCGCCGCGATCGGGGTCTGCATGGGCGGCGGCTACGCCGTTGCCACGGCCGCCCGCGAGCGCCGGCTGGCCGCGTGTGCCAGCATCGCCGGCGGCTACGACATCGGCGGCACGTTCCAGCGTGCGATGGGCCCCGAGGGGCTGGCCGCCTACCTGCGCGTGGCCAACGAGCTCCGCGACCGCGAGCGTCACAGCGGCGAGCCGCAGTACATCCCGACGATTGCCACAGAGCTGAGCGACGACGTCCCGGTCGCGGTGATGCCCCTGCCCGAGGCGTACAGCTACTACGAACGGACCTCGCGCGACGACGCGCCGACCTGGTCGTGGAAGACGACCGCGGCGTCACTGGAGCCATATCTGACCTTCAACGCGATCAGCCAGGCGCCGCTCGTGGCGCCGACGCCACTGCTGATCGTCCACGGCACGACCGACGCGGCGCTGCCGCCGGCGCTTGCGCAGGCGGCCTACGAAGCGGCGGTCGGGCCTAAGGAGCTGATCTGGATCGAAACTCACAATCACATCGAGCTCTACGACCAGGATCCGTATGTGAGCGAGGCGGTCGGGCACGTGCTGGGCTGGCTAGATCGTGTGGTTGCGCCGCACGGGGAGGTGAAGGCATGAACCAGGTCACGGACACGATTGCCCGGTTCGTCCTCGCGCTTGACGACCGGGACTGGGAGGGCGTCACCTCCTACCTCGGCGAAACGGTTCGCCGCGACTACACATCGCTGTTCGGAGGCGAGGCCGACGAGATCGCCGGTCCGGCCCTCGTCGCCGAGTGGAGGGGAGTGCTCACCGGGCTCGATGCGCACCAGCATCTGCTCGGGCCGCCGGTCGCGACGATCGATGGTGACGAGGCCCGCGCAGCCGCCCACGTCGTCGGCACGCACGTGCTCGACGGCGACCCCGGCAGTCCCTGGGTGGTCGGCGGCACCTACCGCTTGGTGCTCCGTCGTCTCGAGGGGCGGTGGCGGATAGTCGCGCTGACCCTCGATACGCGGTGGGAGACGGGCGACAGCGCCGTCCTGGAACGGGCCGGCGCCGGCTTCACAAGTTCGTAGCCTGGTCGCGGCCCGGTTGATCGAGGCTTCGGTGCGTGACCCAGGTTTCGCAAACGGACGAGGCCCGGGTCAGGGCCGCGTGCGAGGAAGCTCTGATCAGGGACCGCACCGATGAAGCCTTGGCTCACGGCGAAGCGGTGCGGCCCATGGCCGAAAAGTCGGGCGCCGAGCTCGCAGTCGCCGAGGAAGCCGCCTGGTGGCCGAATCCCGGTGAGGACCCGTTGGCCGAGTTCGCGGGCGTGACGGTCAGCTACTCCGGGGTGCCGGCGGTGCGCGATGTCTCGTTCCCGGTCCCCGCGGGCGAGATCGTCGCGCTGATCGGTCCTTCGGGCTCGGGCAAGAGCTCGCTGATCCGGTGCATGAACCGCATGAACGATCTCGTTCCCAGCGCGCGCGTCGACGGCAGCGTGCTGTACCGCGGCGCAGATCTGTACGCGCCCGGGGTGGACGCGGTCGAGGTGCGCAAGCGCATCGGGATGGTGTTCCAGAAGCCGAACCCGTTCCCCAAGTCGATCTACGACAACGTCGCCTTTGGTCCGCGGGTGCTCGGCTTCGACGGCGACATGGACGAGATGGTCGAACACGCCCTCCGGCGCGCGGCGCTCTGGGACGAGGTTCGCGACCGGCTGGCGACCAACGCCTTCGGCCTGTCAGGTGGCCAGCAGCAGCGCCTGGTGATCGCCCGCTGCCTGGCGGTCGACCCGGACGTACTGCTGATGGACGAGCCGGCATCTTCGCTGGACCCGATCAGCACCGCCCGTATCGAGGACCTGATGCACGAGCTCACGCCGGAGGTCACGATCGTGATCGTGACCCACAACCTGCAGCAGGCGGGCCGGGTCTCGGACTTCACCGCGTTCCTCACAGTTGAGGTGGGCGCCGACGGCGGCGGAATGGCTGGACAGCTCGTCGAGTTCGGCCCGACGGAAACTCTCTTCAACCGTCCGCGTGACGAGCGGACGGAGGCCTACCTGAGCGGCAAGTTCGGCTGAAGAGAGATCTCTCCGGTTGGGGCCGAGCTCGGCCCCTCGAGCAGATGGCGCGCGAGTTGGGTACGGGACTTGACCCCAAGCTTTCGGAACGCCTTGCGCAGGTGGTAGTCGACCGTACTCGCGCTGATGAACAGCTGAGCGGCGATCTCTCGGTTCGTTGCGCCCTCTGCCGCGAGGCGACAGATCTGTGCTTCCTGCGGGGTCAGCTCGTCGCGCGTCTCTGCGGTCCGCTTGCGCGCGCGCTCGCCGGTGGCCTCGAGCTCGACCCGCGCGCGCTCGGCGAAAGCCTCCGTACCGAACGCCGTGAACAGCTCGTGGGCGCGGCGCAGCTGCTCCCGCGCGTCCATCCGGCGGCGCTCCCGGCGCAGCCATTCGCCATAGAGCAGATGCGCGCGGGCGACGTCGAGGCGAAGCGGGCTGCGCCCGAGCGCCTCGATCGCCTGGACATAGAAGCTCTCGGCGGCCGCTCCGGTGCTCAGCAGCGCCCGCGAGCGGGTCTCGATGCCGAGCGCCCAGTCGGTCCCGCCGGCGGCAGTGGTCTCCGAGAGTCGCTCGAGGGCGTCCGCCGCGTCCTCCGCCTGCCCGCTCCGGCTGGCCGCCTCGATCAACTCGACCAATCCCCAAGTGGCGAACCACACCGCGTGTGAGTCCTCGGCGGCCTGCCGGGCCGCGGCCAGCGCGTCCGAATAGCGGCCGAGGCTGTTAGCCAGAACCGCGGTGGCCCACTGTACGAAGGTCAGTCCCTCTCCCTCGCCCCGGCGCACCACCTCCGCTGTGGCGGCCTCGATCAGCTCGGACGCCTCCGCCTCGCGGCCACGGAATGCGACCAACGCCAGCTCGCCGTAGGGCGCGATGCTGCTCCGCGTGAGCTCGGTCACCGCCTGGACCTCCTCGACCATCGAAGCGGCCGCGCCCAGATCCCCCGCCATGAGGTGCACCCCGGCACGCGTGCTGAGACCGATCGGGAGAACGCTCAGTGCACCGGCCTCGCGAGCGAGCCGCACAAGCCGGGTGGAGAGCACGTCCCAGCTCTCGTAGTCCCACAGGAGACCGGCGGCTTGGCAGGCGACCCAGAGCCAGCGAAGGCCTTCCTCCCTGGAGATCTCGTCGTTGCGGAAGGCGCTCAGCGCTCGCCTCAAGAGCGGCGCGCCCGCGAGGTGGCCGTCGGTGACGAGCAGCGCCAGCCCGTCGAGGAGGAGGTCGGGGGCGCGCGGCGGCTGGGGCGACGGCTGCGCCGCACGTACGGCCTGGGCCACCTCCAGCAGACCGCCCCCGCTGGCCAAGCGGCCCGCGAACACCGCCGCGGCGAGCGCATCCAGGTAGATCTCGCGCGCCAGCCTAAGGTCGAGCGGCTCGAGCCGCTTGGCCGCTTTGAGCAGCAGCGGCGGAGCGTCGTTCCCGCGACTCGCCGCGAACGCGATTTGCGCGCGAAGCACGTCGACCTGGATGAGCTGGAGCTCGTCGAGCGGCCCCGACTCTGCGCTTGCCACGAGTCCGAGCGCCGCATCGAGCGCGCCGGCCCGGTGCTGGGTCTGCGCCGCCGCCAGCGCGCGCTCCGAGCGCCGCGCCGGTTCGAGGGTCAGCGCGGCCGCTCGTTCCAGGAACGCGGCGGCCGCCGCCAAGCCCCCGCGCGCCTGCGCGCGACCCGCCGAGCGCTCCAGCTCGGAGGCCACGTCCTCGTCCGGCCCCGGTGTCCCCTGCGCGCGGTGCCAGGCGCGGCGATCTGGATCGAGCTCAGGATCGGTTGCCTCCGCCAGGGCGCGATGTGCGGCCCGCCTCTCGGGCGCCGACGCCGCCCGATACACCGCCGAGCGCACCAGCGGATGCCGAAAGATCACCTCGGCGCCGACTTCCAGCAAGCCCTCGTCCTCGGCGGCTTCCACCGCCCAGCCACCGATCCCGAGCCGCTCGGCCGCCCGCCACACCAGCACCGGCTCGCCGAGAGGCTCCGCCGCGGCGACCAGCAACAACTGCCGTGTGTCCGGGGGGAGACCCGTCAGCCGCCGCCGAAAGCTCTCCTCGATCCGGCCCGACAGCGCCCACGCGACCGGCAGACCGAACCCGCCCGCCAGCTCCGTTGGCGTCAACGCGCGCGGCAACTCCAGCAAGGCCAGCGGATTCCCGTGTGTCTCAGCCACGAGCCGCTCTCGCACCCTCTCATCCAAGGGACCCTGCAGCACCGAGCCCAGCAACGCCCGCGCATCACCATCGCGCAGCCCGTGGACAACCAGCTCCGGCAGTCCTGCCAGCTCTTCGCTCGGCTCACGGGCCGCGAACACCAACGCGACCGGCTCCGCCAGCAGCCGTCGCGCCACGAACGCGAGCGCCTGCGCCGAGGCGCGATCGAGCCACTGCTCGTCGTCGACGACACAGAGCAGCGGCTGCTCCTCGGCCGCCTCCGACAACAGGCTCAGCAGCGCCAGCCCGACCAGGAACCGATCCGGCGTGTCGCCCGCACTCAGCCCGAACGCCACGCCAAGCGCATCGCGCTGGGGAGTGGGCAGCCGCTCCAGGTGATCGATCATCGGCGCGCAGAGCTGCTGAACGCCCGCGTAGGGCAGCTCCATTTCCCACTCGACGCCGATGGCGCGTGCGACCCGGAACCCCGACGCCGCCCCGAGTGCGTAGTCCAACAGCGCCGTCTTCCCAACTCCAGGCTCCCCACGCACCACCAGCACGCCGCTCTGCTCGCCGCGCACCGCCTCGAGCAGTCCGTCGAGCACATCGCACTCGCTGCGCCGGCCGAGCAATACCTCTCCCGGCCCCTCGGTGACCATGGCAGCAGCGAAGATACCGCCCCCGTGGCCCTCGTCGGCACGGCCGCCGACTACGAGCTTGCCGGTCTCGAACTACGCGTTCACCTGATTCGAGCGCCGCTGGTCGCTGCCACGATCGCGCTCATGCGAACCTCGGAAGCGCTGCCCTCCACGATCGCCGGTGATGTCCTCATCCCGGGCGACCACCGCTACGACGAAGCGCGCCGGGCATGGAACCTCGCCGCGGACCAGCGGCCCTCGGCCGTCGTGGTAGCCAGGTCCGCCGCCGACGTGGTCCGGGCGGTGCGGTTTGCCCGCTCGCAGGAGATGCCTATCGCGCCGCAGGGCACGGGGCACGGCGCCATGACGCTCGAGCCGCTCGAGGGCAAAATGCTGCTCAAGACGTCGCGGATGCGGCGCGTGGACATCTACCCGGCCGGCCGGACGGCACGCGCCGAGGCCGGTGCCCTCTGGCAGGACGTGACGCTCCCCGCCGCCGAGCATGGCCTGGCCGCGCTCGCGGGAAGCTCGCCGAACGTGGGCGTCACGGGCTACACGCTCGGCGGCGGGATCGGCTGGCTCGCGCGCCGCTACGGGCTAGCAGCCAACAGCGTGACCGCCGTCGAGATCGTCACCCCGGAAGGCCGCTTGGCGCGCGCCGACGCGGCCCACGAGTCGGACCTGTTCTGGGCAGTCAGAGGCGGCGGCGGCAGCGTGGGTGTGGTGACGGCGCTGGAGATGATGCTCTTCCCGGTCCGCGAGCTGTATGCCGGGGCTCTCTTCTTCCCGATTGAGCGCAGCTCGGAAGTGCTGCACGCGTGGCGCGAGTGGACCGATACGGTGCCCGACGAGCTCACCTCGGTTGGCCGCATCCTGCGGGTCCCGCCCCTTCCCCAGGCGCCCCAGGCCCTGCGCGGGCGGGCTTTCGCGCTCGTGGAGGCCGCCTATCTTGGGGACTCGCCCGCGGGCGCCGAGCTCATGCGCCCACTGCGAGAGCTCGGCCCGGAGCTCGACACCTTCGCGACCATGCAGGCCCCGGCACTGGGGCAACTCCACATGGACCCCGAGCAGCCGGTGGCCGCCGAGGGCGACGGCGCACTCCTCGCCGATGCGCCGGCCGGCGCGATCGATGCGCTGTTAGCGCTCGTCGGCCCCGACGCCGATACGCCACTGCTGAGCGTCGAGCTCCGCCACCTGGGCGGCGCGCTCGGGCGTGACGCCTCCGACGGCGGAGCCCAGACAAGCATCGACGCCAGGTACCTGATGTACGCCGTCGGCATCACCCCGACCGCTGAATTGGGCGATGGGGTGCGCGAGCATGTGCAAGCCGTCAAGGACGCACTCAGCGCGTGGCGCGCCGGCTACGACTACTACAACTTCGTCGAGACGCCGGCGGACGCGGAGGCCGTGCTCCCGCGCGCCTCCTACCAGCGCTTGCAGGACGTCAAAGCCATGTACGACCCGGACGAGGCGATCGTCTCCGCTCACCCCGTCCGGCCGGCGCGGGACTGACATGAGCGCGATCGCGGTTGCGACTGACGAGCTGACGCCCGCGGCCATATGGGAGGCAGTGACGGGACGCGCGATCAGCGACGAGCTGCTCGAGTGGCCACCGGACCTATTCGCGCTGACCGACGTGATCCTCGAGCGCTCACAGGCGTATCGCTTCGCCCTCTCCCCGCCGGGCGAAGTGGACTGGCCACCGGCTCGCATCCCAGGATGGGCGGATGCGGTCGTCTATGCGGGCCGGCAATGGAGCGCCTGGGTCGAGGATCGGACCGGACCGCTTCCGGCTCTCCTGGCCCAGGAGTGGGATGCGTTCCGCGAGTCAGCCGGGATCCCCCTCGAGCAGATCACCGAGGCACACGACTGGGGACTGTGCGAAGCGTTGCTCACCCTCCACGCGATCGCCGACGAAGCCTGCGCCGGGCTCGCCGTCGCGCTCGACGTCTCGCATGGCGAGGGCATCCTGTATCGAGCCCGTGGCAGAGAGCTGCTGGCCAGAACGGGATCCCTGACGCGTATCCCGTCGGACCACGTCCGGGTGCTGCCAAAGATCCTCACGCCCCCGAACGGCACCTCGTTGCGCTCGCTCTCACGCTACGCGAGCGTGCACGGTCCCGGTGTCGAAACGCACTGGCACAAGGTGCGTGGCCGGCGTCCGGGGGACCAGCCATACGACCAGGGGGTCAACTACCTGCTCTTACCCTGGCCGCTGCGGGTGCGCGAATCAGACTTCCGTCCGCTCGCCGGCTCCGTGCAGAGCCTTGGAAGGGACCCCTTCGGTCTATTCGAGTTCGCACCTTCCGAGGGGCTCGATCTGGACCTCGTGGATCGGATGCTCGTCGCCGCCCGGGAAGAGGTCGGCCACGTCAACGTCGTCGTTCTCCCGGAGAGCGCCGTCGACGACGGCGAAATCGAAGCGCTCGAGGCGCTCCTCGACGAGCATGGCGTGATCGGCCTGATCACCGGGGTCCGCCAACGCGCGCAGGGGCACGCGAAGTTCCCGGGCAACTGGGTCCACATCGCCGTGTCGAACGGCGAGCAGTGGGTGCAGATCCGGCAGAGCAAGCATCATCGATGGTCGCTCGATCAAGAGCAGATCTACCAGTACCACCTCGGTGGGGCGCTGCACCCTCACATCCGCTGGTGGGAAGCGATGGAGGTTCCTCGCCGATCGGTCCACTTCGTGGAAGCGGGCGGGGCCATGCTTGTGGCGCTGGTGTGCGAGGACCTCGCCCAGATCGATGACGTGGCGGAGGTCCTGCGCTCCGTCGGCCCGACGATCGTCATCACGCCGCTGCTCGACGGCCCCCAGCTCCGGTCGCGCTGGACGGCACGCTACGCCAGCGTATTGGCCGACGACCCGGGCTCGGCCGTCCTGACGTTGACTTCCTTCGGCATGGCGCGGCGCTCTCGACCACAGGGCCAGGGCTCCTCGGCTGTGGTCGCGCTGTGGAAGGACCCCGGCCGGGGGATCCGCGAGATCCCGCTCGAGACCGGCGCCCAGGGCGTCCTCATCTCCACGAGCACCGATCGGATGACCCGGCGCACTACGGATGGCCGCCTGCCCGTCAAAAACGCAAGCGAAGTCTTCGACATGAGCGTTTACCAGGTCCGGGCCGCGAGTGCCGGCTCCGGGCTGCGGCCAACCTCCCGGTCCGGATCGCAATCCCAGTGCGCGCTCGAAGGCGACGAACTGACCATCCTGATTTCCTGGGCAGAGGCGGTGGCAGAGGCGCTCGCGTCCGCGCCCGATCGCGTCGAGGCCGCACTGGCCGACGCCGGCGCACGGGCGCCATGGCGGGCGGCGCTGGGAATCGTCGAGCCATCGTCGGCGCTGAGCCACGCCATCAGCTGGATGTCCCAGGCCGTTCGAAGGGCCACTGCCGCGGCCGGCGACTCGCCACTGAAGGCGCTCGTTCTCGCGGTCCGGGACACCCAGCCAGGTGAGCCGGGCCTCGAAAGGTTGATCCGCCGAGTACTGCGATCAGCGCTCGAGCAGCGCCAGGCCCGGAAAGCGAGGGAAGCATGACCGACACGAGCATCACAGCACCGATCACCACTGACTTTGGATTCGACTCGACCGCCGCCGAGGTGATTGAGGGCATCGACCTTTCGGGCAGGCGCGCGATCGTGACCGGCGCCTCGTCGGGCATCGGGATCGAGACGGCACGGGCGTTGGCGAGCGCTGGTGCCGACGTCACCCTCGCCGTGCGCGACACCGACGCCGGCGACCGGAGCGCCGCCAACATCGCCATCACGACCTACAACACAGCCGTCCACGTCGGGCGGCTCGACCTCGCCGACCAGGCGTCGGTCGCCTCCTTCGTCGCGAGCTGGGAGGGGCCGCTCGATGTGCTCGTCAACAACGCAGGCGTGCTGCTGACCGGTCTGCAGCGGACCCCGGAGGGCTGGGAGCTGCAGTTCGCGACCAACCACCTCGGCCACTTCGCGCTCGCGCTCGGCCTGCACGACGCGCTCGCCGCCGCCGGCGCCGCGCGGGTCGTCGCGGTCAGCTCCGAGGCGCACCTGCGCGCCCCACTGGACTTCGACGACTTGAACTTCGTCTCGCGCCCGTACGACGCGATGCTGGCCTACGGGCAGTCCAAGACCGCCAATTCCCTGTTCGCGGTCGAGGCCAGCGCGCCGCTGGCACGACGACGGCATCACCGCCAACGCCGTCCACCCCGGCGCGGTCGAAAGTGGCCTGGCGCGCCACCTCGACCCCGCCGCGCTGGCCGAGGCGCTCGCCACAGGCGGCTACGACATCAAGACGCCCCAGCAGGGCGCCGCGACGAGCGTGCTGGTCGCGACCTCACCACAGCTGGAGGGCATCGGCGGCCGCTACTTCGCCGACTGCAACGAGGCGCCGGTCGTCGGCCCCGACTTCTCATCGGCGCCCCGGGGGTTCGGCGTCGCGCCCTACGCGCTCGACCCCGACGACGCCCAGCGCCTGTGGGATGTGTCGTTGGAACTGCTCGGGAGGAAGCAATGAACGACATGGAATATCGCCAACTCGGCCGCTCGGGGCTGCGCGTCTCCGCCCTCACGCTCGGAACGATGACCTTCGGAGGCCGCGGCATGTTCGCAAACGTCGGTACGACCGGCGTCAAGCTCGCCACGCGTCAGATCGACCAGATCGTCGACGCCGGCGTCAACCTCGTCGACACCGCCGACGTCTACTCCGATGGCCTGGCCGAGGAGATCCTCGGCGAAGCGCTCGCCGGCCGTCGCGACCGCATCCTCGTCTCGACGAAGGCGCGATTCCCGACCGGCTCGGGACCGAACGACGCCGGTCTATCGCGGCACCACCTGATCGCCTCGTGCGAGGCCAGCCTGCGGCGGCTGCGGACTGACCACATCGATCTCTACTACGCGCACGAGTGGGACGGCGTCACGCCCGTCGAGGAGACCCTCGAGGCGCTCGACACGCTGGTGCGGTCCGGCAAGGTCCGCTACCTCGGGTGTTCCAACTTCTCCGGCTGGCAGACCGCAAAATCGCTCGGCACCGCCGACCGGCTCGGCTACCAGCGATACGTCAGCTCGCAGATCCACTACTCGCTGCAGGCGCGCGACGCCGAGTACGAGCTGCTGCCGGCCGCGATCGACGAGGGTCTCGGCGTCCTCGTCTGGAGTCCGCTCGCCGGTGGCCTGCTGTCGGGCAAGTTCCGCCGCGGCCAAGAGGGCCCCGCGGGAGCGCGGCAGGTGCTCGGGTGGCACGAGCCGCCGGTGCGCGACCAGGAGCAGCTCTATGACATCGTCGAGGCACTCGTCGAGATAGGTGAGGAGCACGGCGTCTCGGCGGCGCAAGTCGCGCTCGCGTGGCTGCTGACGCGCCGAGGCGTCACCTCGGTCGTGATCGGCGCGCGCACCGAGGAGCAGCTCGCCGACAACCTCGCGTGTGCCTCGGTGCACCTGAGCGCGGAGGAGCTCGACCGTCTCGAGCGAGTCAGCCGCCCGCCGCTGATCTACCCGCACTGGCACCAGGCGGCTGGGGCCAAGGATCGGCTCTCGGAGCCGGAACGGGCGCTCCTGGAGCCACTTGTTGCCTGACGGCGGACCCCTTGCTCGCGTATAGGCGGAGAAGACGCCAGGCCCCGTGGGGGGTTCTCCCCCCGCCCGGGGGTCTTATTGCTGAACGTTGCCGACCTGATGTCGTGTGACAACACCAGGTCGGGTTTGTTGGGGCGGAACGCAATGGCCGAGGCGACAGGCGCGCCCGAGGGGTAGCTTGCTCCACGTCCCATGCTCATCGCCGGCCCGAACCTCACGATCGACCGTACGCTCACCATCGACCAGCTGCGGCCCGGCGAGGTCCTGCGGTTCGATGACGTCGTGGTCACGCCCGGCGGCAAGGGCGTCAACGTCGCACGCGTCGCGCAGGCGCTGGATGCGCCGGCACTCCTCGTCGGCTTCACCCCCGGGCGGACCGGACAGGCTGCCGCGCGGCTGCTCGCCGACGAGGGGCTGGACGTCGAGGCGGTCCCGGTCGGGGGAGAGTTGCGGTCGACCGCGGTCGTCCTCGAACGTCGCGGCCGCGTGACGGTCATGAACGAGCCCGGACCGGCCCTGGGCGCCGGCGACTGGGAACGCTACGAGCGGGCGGTCGGCGCGCGAGTCGAAGAGCACGCCGTACTGGCGTGCAGCGGCAGCGTGCCGCCGGGGACGCCCGAGGACGGTTACGCCCGGCTCATCGCGCTGGCGCGCGAGCATCGCGTGCTTTCCCTGGTCGACACGAACGGGCCGCCGCTCGCCGCGGCGCTGGGCGCGGGGCCCGACTTCGTCACGCCGAACCTCGCCGAGGCGGAAGCGCTACTGCTTGGACGCGCGGACGAGACGGTCGAGGCCGGCGACCCCGCAGAGGCCCGGCAGCGCGCGTCCGCCGCAGCGGCGGCGCTCGTCGCGCGCGGCGCGCGCACGGCGATCGTCACCGCGGGCGCGGCCGGTGCCGCGGTGGCCGTGGAGGGTGGCGAGCAGAGTTGGCACGCCGCGCCGCGCGTGGAGGTCAACAACCCGATCGGCGCGGGCGACGCGCTCGTCGGCGGCCTCTGCGTCGGCCTCGAGCGCGGCGAGCCGCTCGACGGCGCGGTCGCACTCGGTCTCGCGACCGCCGCGGCGAGCGTCGAGACGGCGAAGGCGGGCGCCATCGTCCCGTCCCGCGCGGAGGAGCTCGCGAGACGGGCGGGGGAGGTGTCGGCGTCGTGAGGCCGGTTGTCCTGCCGCCCAACGGCGTAGAGCGCTTCTATCGCGGCGGGCCGGCCATTGCGGCGCTCCGGGGCATCGAGCCGCAGGGCACGCACGTGCCCGAGGACTGGGTCGGCTCCACCACGACGGTTTTCGGCGAGGAGGAGCTGGGGCTGAGCCGCCTGCCGAGCGGTGAGCTGCTCCGCGACGCGATCGCCGGCGACCCGGTCGGCTTCCTGGGCACTGGCCACGCCGCCCGGCGTGGCGCCGATCCCGCGCTGCTGGTGAAGCTGCTGGACGCCGGTCAGCGGCTGCCTGTCCACGTCCATCCGGACGGGCCGTTCGCGCGGGCCGCTCTCGACGTGCCCTACGGAAAGACCGAAGCCTGGATCGTGATCGGCGCGACGGCGCCGGAGGCGAGCGTGCACGTCGGCTTCCGCGAGGAGATGCCGGCCGAGACGCTCGAGCGCTGGGTCGAGGAGCAGGACGGCGCCGCCCTTCTCGGCGCCCTCAACCCCGTCGCCGTGGGCCCTGGGGACGCGCTGTTCGTGCCGGCCGGCGTTCCCCACGCGATCGGCGAGGGGCTGCTGATACTCGAGCTGCAGGAGCCGAGCGACCTCTCGGTGCTGCTCGAGTGGCGGGGCTTCGGGATCGACAATCCTCTCGAGGCGAGCCTCGGCCTGGGTTGGGATGGCGCGCTCGGGTGCGTCGACCGCGCTGGGCGCGACGTCGCGCCGCTGCGCGGTCCGCGGCCGGTTGAGCCGGTCGCCCGATTGCTGCCCGAGGAGGCCGACCCGTTCTTCCGCGCCGAGCGCGTCGCGCCCGCTCCGGAAACCGAGATCGAGCCCGGCTTCGCGGTCCTCATCGTGCTCGAGGGCGAGGGGACACTCGAGGCCGAGGACGGGGAGCCGCTCGAGTTGCGCCGGGGGGAAACGGTGCTCCTGCCGTACGGTGCCGGGGTGTGCCGCGTCAGTGGCGAGGTGGTCTTGATCGCCTGCCGGCCGCCGGCCGCGAACGGAGCCGGCGCTTGACGGACCTGCTCGTCGGCATCGACGTAGGCACGTCCGCGTGCAAGGCGGCAGTCGTGGACGAGGAGGGGCGCGAGCTCGCCCATGGTAAGGCGCCGACCCCGTGGCGGCAGGTGCCGACCGGCGCCGAGGTCGACCCCGAGGCGCTGTTCGAAGCAGCCGTGGAGGCCGCACGTGCGGCGGTCGCCGCCGCTCCCGAGGGCCGCGTGCGCGGCATCGGCGTGACCAGCATGGCCGAGGCCGGCGTGCTGCTTGACGGGGAGAATCGCCTGCTGCATCCGGCAATCGCCTGGCACGACGCGCGCGGCGCGAGCGAGGCGGAGCGGATCGCCGCCGAACTGGACGCGGAGCGCTTCAGCGAGCGCACCGGCCTGCCCGCCAGTCCGCTCTGCACGCTGGCGAAGCTGCGCTGGCTCGTCGACCATCATCCACCGGCGCGCGCCGCACGCCGCTGGCTGAACGTCGGGGAGTGGGTCGTCCGCCGGCTCGGCGGCGCCGACGTGGCCGAGCTGTCGCTGTCATCGCGCACGGGGCTGCTCGACCTGACCGCGAAGGCGCCCTTCGCCGACGCACTGGCATGGGCCGGGATGCCGGACGACCTGCTGCCCGAGCTGGTGCTCGCCGGGACGCCGGCCGGCGCCGCCGACGGCGCGGCGCTGCCGGAGGCGCGCGGCGCCGTCCTCACCGTCGCAGGCCACGACCACCTCTGCGCCGGCGTCGGGGTCGGGGTCGTCGCTCCCGGCGACGTGCTCGACTCCTGCGGCACTGCCGAGGCGCTCGTCCGCGTGGTCGCCCCGCCGCTCAATCGAGAGGAGGTCCGCCGCAGCGTCGCTGCCGGGGTGACCGTCGGGTTCCACCTGTCCGAGGGCCGCCAGGCGCTGCTTGCCGGGGTCTGGTCCGGCATCGCCCTGCAGGAGGTCCTCGACGCCCTCGGCGTCGACGCCGCGGGCCGCTCCGAGCTCGCCGCCGGCGCGCGCGCCACCGCTCCCGGCGAGGTTCCCGTGCTCGAGCTCGAGCTGCACTCGCTCGAGCGCCCGCCGCTGCGCCTACCCGACGGCGTACCGGCCGAGCGCATCTGGCGCGCGGCGACGGACGCCGTGGCGACGGAGGTCGACGCGCTGCTGCGGGCCACCGCGGAGGTCGCCGGTCCGCACCGGCGCATCGTCGTCACCGGCGGCTGGGCACGCGACGAGGCGGTGCGTGCGTCGAAGGCGCGCTTCGGGGCCGTGGAGGCCCCTCCGGTCGTCGAGGCCGGCGCTCGCGGTGCGGCTCTGATGGCCGGGGTCGCCGCGGGCCTCTACGCGAGCGTCGACGAGCTTCCGTCCGTGCGCTCGCCGGCGTCGAGCGGGGCGCCGGGCTGACGGCACCCGCTCGCGGCGGCGGGGTGCGGCCTCCGCCGCACCCCGCGCGCGGGCAGCTCAGCTAGCACTCGGTCTTGTACGGGATGTCCGGGTTCTCCTCGAGGTTGTCCTTGGTGAGCGTCACCGAGCCGGTGCCGATCTTCTCCTTGGTCGGCTTGCCGTCGAGCGCCGCCACCGCCTGCTGGACGCCAAACTTGCCGATGTCGGCCGGCTTCTGGGCGACGAGCGCCTGGATGAGCCCGCTGTTGAGGTCCTCGATCTGCTTCGGGCCGGCGTCGAAGCCCACGATCTTGACGTCGCCGCCCTTGCCGGCCTCGCGCACGCCGGTCGCCGAGCCCTCGGCCCCGAACAGGTTGGTCGCGAAGATGCCGGCGAGGTCGGGGTTCTTGGCGAGCTGCGCCTTGGCAATCGCCGCCGCCTTGGCCGGGTCGTCGTCGTTGTATTCCAGTCCGACGTATTCGAGACCGAGCTTCTTGGCTTCGTCCTCGAAGCCCTGGGCGCGCGCGTCGGTGGTCGAGATGCCCGGGTTCACGTTGCTGACGAAGACCTTGCCCTCGCCGCCGATCAGGTCCGCAAGCGCCTTGGCCGCCTCGCTGCCGCCGGCCTCGTTGTCCGAAGCGATCTGCGACACGGCCATGTCGGGCTGCTCCAGCGTGGTGTCGACGAGCACGATCGTTATGCCGGCGTCGGCGGCCGCCTTGATCGGGACGTACATCGCCTTGGTGTCGGTCGGCGCGACCAGGATCGCGTCGGGCTTCTTCTGCGTCACCGCGTTGACGATCGGCGTCTGCAGCGAGGCCTCGAACTGATCGGGCCCCTGGAAGTCGAGCTCGACGCCCTGCTTTCGGGCCTCCTCCTGGGCTCCGCAGTTCATCGTGATGTAGAACTGGTCGCCACGGACGCCGGCGATGAGCGTCATCGTGTAGCCGTCGCCCCCGCCGTCGCCTCCTCCGCCGCCACCATCGTCGTCGTCATCACCACAGGCGGCGACGAAGAGGGCGGCCGAGAGCGCGAGCACGGCAATGAAGGTGAGCCTCCACCGCGGACCTTGTGCTGTGCTTGACATCAGATCTCCTCCTGTTTGTTGGGCCGAATGCATCAGCGCCGGTAGCGAGCCCGGCGCAGCTGGTCGAGGTAGACCGCCACGATCAGGACGGCGCCCACCGCCACCTGCTGCCAGAACGGCTGGACGCCGACGATGACGAAACCGTTGCGGAGAACGGCCGGGATGAAGACGCCGACGACCGTGCCGATCATCGTGCCGATGCCGCCGAAGAGGCTCGTGCCGCCGATGACGACCGCAGAGATCGCGTCGAGGTTGTCGGTCGAGTGGCCGCCGATCGTCGTGGTGCCAAAGCGCGCGAGGGACATGAAGCCGGCGAGCCCGGACAGCGTGCCGCCGATGGCATAGACCTTGATGAGGTGCGCGTCGACGTTGACGCCGGCGCGCCGCACGGCCTCCTCGTTCGAGCCGATCGCGTAGGTGTAGCGGCCAAAGCGGGTCATGGCGAGGATGACGCCGAACACAAGCGCGACAACCGCTGCGATCAGCACGAGGTACGGGATCTCGCCGAATGCCCGGCCGCTGCCGACGGTGTCGATGAGCTTGAACGGCACGTCGCGCTGGTCGACGCCGCTGGTGATCAGGAGCGCCGAGCCGAGCGCCATGCCCAGCGTGCCCAGCGTGACGATGAACGCCGGAATCTTCGCCTTGGCGACGAGGAAGCCGTTCAGCAGGCCCCATCCCAGTCCGGACGCTAGCGCGACCCCGAGGCCGGCGAGGATCACGCCCCAGTTGTCGCCGCCGATCTCGTTCATGAGCTTCGCCGCCACGACGCCTGAGAAGACGAGCACCGCGCCGACCGAGAGGTCGATGCCGGCCGTGATGATCACGAACGTCAGGCCGACCGCGAGCACGAGCAGGACCGCCGCGTCGGTCGCGATGTTGCGGGCGTTGTTGACGTCGAGGAACTCCTCGGGCTTCAGGAACGAGAAGACGGCGATCAGGCCGATCAGGATCAGGGCGATCGCCGTGCTCTGGCCCGTGACGAGGCGCTGCCACCACGGCTCCCGCTCCTCCTCGAGCAGCTCCTCCGCGTCGATGTCGGCGGGTGGCGTCGCCGGCGTGGTCACCTCCCGTCCTCCTCCTCGTGGAAGGTGAGCGCGCCGGTCATCGCGGAGACGACGTCCTCCATCGACACGTCCTTCGGCCTCAGGCGCGCGACGCGCTCGCCGAGCCGCAGCACCTCGATGCGGTCGGCGACCTCGAATACCTCCGGCATGTTGTGGCTGATCAGGACGACCGACAGCCCGTGCTCGCGCACGCGCCGGATGTGATCGAGGACGTTGCGGGTCTGCACGACGCCGAACGCCGCCGTCGGCTCGTCCATGAAGACGATCTTGCTGGCCCAGGTGACCGCGCGGCAGATGGCGATGCCCTGGCGCTGGCCGCCGGACATGTTGGCGACCCGCGCGCTCGTGTCCTGGATCCGGACGCCGAGCGAGTCGAACGCCTCGTCGCTGCGCCGTCGCATCGTCTTCTTGTCCAGGAAGCCGAGCTTGCCGAGCGGCCCCGGAGCGCAGGATCTCCCGGCCGAGGAACATGTTCGCCGCCGGGTCGACCTCCGCCGCCAGCGCGAGGTCCTGATAGACGGTCTCGATCCCCAGGTCGCGCGCCTCATGCGGGGTGTTGACCGTGACGGGCTTACCCTCGAAGAGGACCTCGCCCTCGTCGGGAGGATGGACTCCGACCACCGTCTTGACCAGCGTGCTCTTGCCCGCGCCGTTGTCGCCTACGAGCGCGACGACCTCCTGCGGGTAGATGGTGAGGTTCGCGCCTCGCAGCGCTTGCACGCGGCCAAAGCGCTTTACGATCTGGCGCGCCTCAAGCACGGGCTCGGGCATGGCTGCTGCTCCTCCTCCTCAGCTGGCGCATGGGACGGCGGGCGCGAGTCTACCATTCGCTGAACATTTGTCCAGAACGGATGTCAGCCTAAGAGGGCGCGAACTTCTGTCTCCATCGGCATGCCGCTGCGCGCGCCCTGTGCGCGTACCGCACAGGCACCGGCCGCAACGGCGAAGGCCGCAGCCGCGTGCAGGTGGTCGCCGGCGGCGATGCGGGTGGCCAAGGCTCCGGAGAACGTGTCGCCCGCCCCGGTGGTGTCCACAGCCGACACGCCGGACGGCGACGGCAGGGCAATCACTTCGGCGCCGGGCTCCTCGAGCAACAGCGCTCCCTCCGACCCGTCCGTGACGATTACCGGCGCACCGGTGCGCCGGATGAGCGCGGCCGCGGCCCCCCGCTTGTCCGCCTCGCCGGTCAGCTGGCGAGCCTCACCCGCGTTGGGTGTGAAGATCGGCCCGAAGGCCGCGAGCTCGAGAGCCGACGCGCGAGCCGGCGCCGGGTCGACGACCACCGGGACCCCGCGCTCCCGCGCCGCCTCCACGGCCGTGCGGACGGCCTTGTGGGGGACCTCCAGGCTGACCAGCACGCATCCGGCACCATCCAACGCTCCCTCCAGCGCGCGGCGAACACGATCGGGCGCGAGGGCGGCGTTGGCGCCGGCTCCGACCGCGATCTGATTGTCGCCGCTCCCGTCAACCACGATCAGCGCCGCGCCCGTCGCCTCGTCGGGCACTTCGCTCACCCCGTCGACGTCGACCCCCTCCTTGCGCAGCTCCGCGAGCGCCTCCCTCCAAGGTCATCGCCGCCCACGGCGGCGACGAGCCGCGCCTCGGCGCCCAGTCGTGCCGCCGCGACCGCCGCGTTGGCCCCCTTGCCGCCGCCGTATCGTTCGAGGCGGCGGCCCAGCACAGTCTCGCCGCGCCCCGGCAACCGCTCGGCGGCCACCACCAGGTCGACGTTCACAGACCCGACGATGACGACGACCGCGTTTGAGTTTCCTCGCACCTCGCGCTAGCCTCAGCACATTAGTTCAGCACAAAGTTGCAGCGAAGACCTTACGACGGCCGAGATCGCCGCGCTGGCGCGGATCGCCGACTCCGGCGGCCGGCTCGCCGTCATCGCCGCCGACCACGGCGACCCGCTGGTAGAGATGCTGGAGGCGGCCGGGCTGCCGGCCGACGCCGAGGCGCAGCGCGCGATCAAGTACGACATCGTCGACACCGTAGGGCGCGACGCCAGCGCGGTGCTTCTCGATCCCGACGTTTCCGTGGTGGAGATCGTCGAGCGCGGTGCGCTGGCCCGCGATGTGGGGCTCCTTGTCAGGATCGAGGCTGATGGCTTCGACACGCTCGGCGGGCTGCGCCGGTCGCGGTTGATCGATGGGCTCGGCGCCGCCGGAGCACGTGAGCGCGGCGCAACGGCGGCCAAGGTCATGGTCTTCGTCCGGCCGGACCGTGAGGACCTCGACGGCTACACCGCGGAGCTGGTCCGGACGGCGCTCGACGACTGCCGCAGAGAACAGCTCCTGTGCGTCATCGAGGCGATGACCTATCGCCTGGAGGACGAGACTCCGGCGGTGTTCGCGGCTCGGCGGGGCGATCTGATCCGCGACAGCGCGGTCCTTTTGGAGGCGTGTGGAGCGAAGTTGCTCAAGCTCGAGTACCCAGGCTCACTCGCCGGGTGCGAGGCCGTGTCCGACGCGATCTCGACGCCTTGGGCCGTGCTCTCGGCCGGCGTCGATCACGAGGCGTTCTGCGAGCAGCTCACCGTGTCCGTCGAGGGCGGCGCCGCGGGCTTCATCGCCGGGCGATCCCTCTGGAAGGAGAGCGTCGCCATGGCACCCAAGGAGCGTCGCGCGTTTCTCGACAGCACGGTGCGGCGCCGCTTCGAGCAGCTCCTCGCGGTGCTTGACGCCCACGGGGACTCGGTGCGCGGCGTGAACCCCTCGCTGCGGGCGGGCTGAACGGGGTCGGCGGTGGAGGACCCGGCCCTCGGACTCACGCCAGAGTCACTGGCCGCGGTGCATGCGGCAGCGTCGCTGTACTACGAGGAGGAGCTCTCGCAGCAGGAGGTGGCGGAACGCCTCGATGTCTCGCGCTCCACGGTTTCCCGGCTTCTCCAGCTGGCTCGGACGCAGGGGATCGTCCGCATCGAGGTGCGGCCGCCCTCGCCGGCCGCGGAACTGGCGGTCGATTTGGCGAAAGCCCTCGGTCTCCGGCGGGCTGCGGTGGTACCGGCGCTCGCGTCCGGCGACGGGCTGCAGGCGCTCGTCGCCCCAACGCTTGCGGAGGTCGAGGCCTTGTCGCTCGGTGCGGGCAACGTGCTTGCGATCTCGTGGGGCCGGACGATCTGGGAGGTGGCCCAGGCGCACCGCTTCCCAGCCCTTCGCGGCGTTCGCCTCGTCCCCGCGGTCGGCGGGATGGACGAATTGGATGTGCGCTTCCAGTCCAACGAGATAGCGCGTCGCGTGGCCGATGTCTCAGGCGCAGAGGTGAGCTTCCTGCACGTGCCCGCCTTTCCGTCGCCGGAGCTGCGGCGCTCGCTGCTGTCGGACCCCGACATCACCTCACGCCTGGCGCTCTGGGACGGCCTCGACGCCGCCCTGGTCGGAATCGGGATGCCGCCGAGCGAGTTCGGGGCCGCCCCGGTGCACATCACGGCCGAGCGCAAGGCGCTGACGGCGGCGGTCGGGGACGTCGCCTCCAGGCACTTCGACCTGGCGGGCGACCCGGTAGAGATGCCGCAGGAAGACCGGCTGCTGGGAGTGTCACGTGCGCAACTACGTGCGGCCGGCACGGTCATCGGAGTGGCCGCCGGCGCTCTCAAGGTCCGATCGGTTATCGGGGCGGCCCGCGGCAAGCTCATAGATGTTCTGGTCACGGACGCTCGCACCGCCTCGGCCGTCCTCGAGCTCGTGAGGGCCGGCACGTAACCTCGGGCATCCGCCCGCCGACTCGCGGCTAGCCCGACTGCCGCCGCTCGGGCGCCCGGCCAGCCTGGAAGCGCACGGTCGCGCGCAGGGCGCCCGCCCCGGTTGGGCGGTTGAAACGGACGGTCACGATGCCGCCCCGGCGGGTGGCAACGGTCCGACGCGCAACGCGGTGGCGTCGCCGCTTGAGTGTGACCGTGAGACGGCCGGCGGAGGGTGCGCACGCCCGGACCGTTACCGAGCGCCTGTGAACTGCGGGACGGACGGAGACCCGCCTGCGGCAGGTAGCGCCGCCGCCGCTGACCCAGATCGGCTGCAGGCCGCCCGTGATGACCCGGCGCTCGCTACCCGGGGCGCCGTCGGCAGCTGTCACGTAGATGTCGCTGCCGCGGGTGAATGCAAGTCGGCGGCCGTCGGGCGAGAAGGTGGGCAGCGCGTCGCCGCTGCCGTGAGCCGTCGAGAACGTAGGCAAAGGCGCCCCTGCTCACCGCGATTCGCGAACCGTCACGGCTAGCCGACAGCCACGAGTACGCCGGCCCTCCGGGCCGTCCATCCGTGGTGCCCACGGCGAGCACCGCCGCGAACCGAGCCTTCGACCCCCGCATTTGGTTCGTCAACTCGGGTGAGATACGCACAAGCGGAAGGCGCGGATCGACCCCTCTATTCATGATGTGCGAGCCCAGGCAAGCACTCCGGGAGGTGACGATGCTCCACACACGCTTCTGCGACCTGTTCGAGATCGATGCCCCGGTTCTGCAGGCCGCGATCTGGCCCGCGACCACCCCCGAACTGGTCGCGGCGGTCTCCGAGGCTGGGGGACTGGGCAGCATCGGCGTCGTGTTCTGGTCGGCCCAGGAGGTACGCGAGCAGGTAGACCGGGTGAGGGCCCTGACCGATCGACCGTTCGTCGTCAACCACGTCGTCCCCGCCCTCGACGCGGACGCTTTCGAGGCCACGCTCGAGGCACGCCCGGCCGGGGTGTCGTTCGCGCTCGGGGACCCCGCCGACCTGGTGGACCGCGTGCACTCCACTGGAGCGAAGGTGATCCAGCAGGTTCACACCGTCACGCAGGCCCGGGAGGCGGCCGCGCGCGGTGTCGACGTAGTCATCGCGCAAGGCAGCGAGGCGGGGGGACAGGGGATGGCCGCGGGCGTGGGCGCGATGGCCCTCGTGCCCCAGGTCGTGGATGCGGTCAGCCCGATCCCGGTGCTGGCCGCCGGCGGCGTGGCCGACGGGCGCGGCCTTGCCGCGGCTCTCGCGCTGGGCGCGGCGGGCGCCAACGTCGGCACGCGCTTTCTCGCTTCCGAGGAGGCGGGCGCGGACCCCGAGTGGAAGCAACTCATCCTCGACAGCGAGTCGGAGGACGCGGTGCGGTTCGAGGCGTGGGGGCTGATCATGCCGCCCAGCAGCGGCTACGACGTCGTGCCGCGCGTGATTCGAACCGACTTCGTCGCCGAGTGGGAGGGCAGGGCGGAGGAGGCGGGCAGGCAGGCCGAACGGCTGAGGGGTGAGATCATGGCGGCGGTCGAGCAGCGCCGGCCCCATGAGCTGACGCCGTTCACGGGTCAGACAGCGGGGCTGATCCGCGACGTGCGGCCGGCCGCCGAGATCGTGCGCGCGATGGTCGCGGACGCAGAGGACGCCCTCGAACGGGCGAGCGCATACAGCACCGGCTGAGTCAGTAGATCTCGGGAACGAAGGTCTGCTCGTCCACGGGCGGACGCACGTAGTTGTCGTCGCGTCCCCGCGCCGGCAGCTCCATGGGCGGCGGGGTCAGATCCTCGTAGTCGACCGTCGAGAGCAGGTGGGCGATGCAGTTGAGTCGCGCCCGGCGCTTGTCGTCCGCGTCCACGACGTACCACGGCGCGTGCTTGATGTCCGTGTAGCGGAACATCTCGTCCTTGGCGCGCGAATACTCGACCCAGCGGGCACGCGATTCCAGGTCCATCGGGCTCAGCTTCCAGCGGCGCATCGGGTCCTCGACGCGGGCCTGGAAGCGACGCTCCTGCTCCTCGTCCGAGACCGAGAACCAGTACTTGATCAACTCGATCCCGGAGCGGACCAGCATCCGCTCGAACTCCGGGCAGGCGCGCATGAACTCCTCGTACTCCTGCTCCGTGCAGAAGCCCATCACCCGCTCGACGCCGGCGCGGTTGTACCAGGAGCGGTCGAACAGGACGATCTCCCCGGCGGCCGGGAGGTGCTCGGCATAGCGCTGGAAGTACCACTGGGTCTTCTCCCGCTCGGTCGGTGCCGGCAGCGCCACGACCCGACAGACCCGCGGGTTGGTTCGCTCGGCGATCCGCTTGATCACCCCACCCTTGCCGGCGGCATCGCGCCCCTCGAACACGACGACGAGCTTGAGCCCCTTTGCCCTGATGTACTCCTGCATGATCACGAGCTCGCGCTGGAGGCGCCGCATCTCCTTGTCGAACTCCTTGCGAGACATCTTCGGCCGCGACTTAGCGTCCACATCCGCTCCTCTCCGTCAATGCGATTCTAGGCCCGAGGCGCGGGCATCCTCGCCGGCCGGGGCGCGGAAGAAGAGCCGGTAGGCGTAGATGAAGTAGCCCGCTGTGAGCAGCATCCCGAAGCTCCACCACACGATCGCCACCTCGAGCCCGTAGCTGTCGGCCGCCGCGTTGTCGACCGTGAGGCCGTTCGGGTTGCCCTCCCGCGCGGGCAGGACGTTCGGGTAGAGGCCGGCGGCCATGGTGGTCAGGATGCCGAGGATGAATAGCGCCGAGGCCAGGAAGGCGCGCCCGAAGAGCCTGCGACGCTGGTAGACGAAGAGCGCCACGAGCGCCCCTGTCGCGAGCAGCGGGAAGACGAGCGTCCAGGGGTGGTCGAAGAGGTTCTCGAGCATGTCCTCGCGGACGGCATAGGTCGGGCCGATCAGCCCGACGAAAAGCACGAGCTGTACCCACCAGAGCCGGCGCCCGATCACCGCCGCCCGCTCGCGCACCTGGCCGCGCGCCTTGAAGGCGAGGAACACGGCCCCGTGCGTTGCCAGCACGACGAGACCGAAGATCCCCACGAGCAGGGAGTACCAGTTGAGGATGTTGAAGAGCGGCAGGCTGAAGTAGCCCTCGGCGTTCAGCGGCACGCCGCGCACGACGTTGCCGATCGCCACGCCGAAAACGACGGCCAGACCCAGCGAGGAGAGGCTGAAGATCGCGTCGCACGCCGAGCGCCATAGCGGGTTGTCGAGCTGGTGTCGAAGCTCGAGCGCCAGGCCGCGGCCGATCAGGAGCCACAGCACCAGGATCAGTCCGAAGTAGAGGCCGCTGAAGGCCCCGGCGTAGACCTTCGGGAAGGCCATGAACAGGACCCCGCCGCTCGCGATCAGCCAGACCTCGTTGCCGTTCCAGACCGGCCCGATCGCGCTCGTCACCTCCTCGCGCTCCTCCTCTTTGCGAGCCACGATCAGGTGAAGGGCGCCGGCGCCAAGGTCGAAGCCGTCGAGGACGACGTAGACCGTGACCATCACGGCCAGAAGAACGAACCAGACAGTCTCCATCAGGCCGCCCCCGCGGGCTCGGGCTGGGTGCCGGCCGGCTCGGGCTCCATCTCGCCGTCATCGGGCCCGCTGTTCACGATCCGCAGGATCAACACGATGAACAGGAGCGACATGAAGACGTACAGGCCCGAGAAGCCGAGGATCGTGAAGATCGTGGTGCCGGCCGGCACGGACTCCGCCGGCGAGGCGCCGTCCTCGGTCCGCAGCAGGCCGTAGACGAGCCAGGGCTGGCGTCCGGTCTCGGCCGTCGTCCAGCCGGCGATGTTCGCGATGTAGGTCAGGGGGAAGGCGAGCATCAGCGCCCACAGCATCGGCCTCGACGTGTAGAGCCGCCGGCGCCACAGCAGCAGCACCCCGATGCCGGCGATCACCAGGAGAATCGTGCCCAGCCCGATCATGATGTGGTAGGCGTAGTAGACGAGCGGAACGGAGTCCGGCCACTGGTCCTCGGGGATGTCGTTCAGCCCCGACGACGCGCTGCGGTCCAGTTCTGCGAGGTGAGGAAGGAGAGGAACTTCGGCATCTCGAGCGTCGACTCGAGCTCGCGGTCCGTCGTGTCCGGATTGCCGATGATCACGAGCGGCGCGCCCTCGCTCGTCTCGAACAGCCCCTCCATCGCGGCGAACGTCGCGGGTTGATGGTCGAAGACATTCTTCGCCTGGCGGTCACCCGTAGGGAAGATCTGGAGCGCGCAGAACACGAAGCCGGCGATCACTCCCACCCGCAGGCACATGCGGGCGAACTGGTGGTGGCGGTCCATGAGCAGGTAGAAGGCGCCCATCGCGGCCACCACGAAGGCGCCCGTGATCGCGGCGCCGCCCATGTTGTGCAGGTACTGCCACGGCAGCCACGGGTTCGTGAGCAGGTCGCCGAACGAGTCGAGCTTGACGTTCCCCTCGCCGTCGGCCGAATAGCCCACCGGGTGCTGCATCCAGGCGTTCGTCGCGATGATGAACCAGCCCGACAGCCACGACCCGACGAACACCGCGATCGCCGCGAGCCAGTGCAGACGGGCGCTCACGCGGTCCGCGCCGACGAGCAGGATGCCGAGGAAGACGGACTCGAGGAAGAAGGCGAACACGCCCTCCATGGCGAGCGTCTGGCCGATCACGCCTCCGGCGTAGTTCGAGAACTGCGCCCAGTTGGTGCCGAACTGGAACTCCATCGGGATCCCGGTCACGACCCCGAAGGCGAAGTTGACCGCGAAGATCTTCGTCCAGAAGCGCGCCGCTCCCTCGGCTGTCGCCCGTTCGGCGTCTGTCTTGCGCAGCGGGCGGAAGCGGTGGCCCTCGCGTCCGGCGTACGACACCGTCTTGAAGTAGACGATGAACAGCGCGAGACCCATCGTCAGGATGGGGAACAGGTAGTGGTAGGTGATCGTCAGCGTGAACTGCAGACGATCGACTGTCACCTCACTGCTCATCGGTTCCCTCAGCCGTGGGCGGACGGCACGCTACTGGACACGCGGCCCGGGAAGGAACCGCGATCCTTCCCGCCCGGCGACTTTTTCAGGAGTCGTAGCTGACGCTCAGGTCGCCCACACCGTCGATGTGACCCTCGAGGTGGTCGCCCGGCTTGACCTGGCCGACCCCCTTGGGCGTCCCGGTCATGATGAGGTCGCCGGGACGCAGCGTGACGAGCGTGCTCAGGTAGCTGATCGTCTCGGGCACCGTCCAGATCTGCTGGTCGAGGTCGCCCTCTTGGCGCGGCTCCCCGTTGACGCGAAGCCAGACGGATCCCTTGGTCGGGTGGCCGATCTCCGCGACGGTCCGGATCAAGCCGGTGGGAGCCGACTGGTCGAAGCCCTTGGCCATGTCCCACGGGCGGCCCGCCTTCTTCGCCGCCGCCTGCAGGTCGCGGCGCGTCATATCCAGCCCCACCGCGTACCCGAAGACGTGGTCGAGCGCCCGCTCCGGAGCGATGTCCCGCCCGCCTTCGCCGAGCGCGACCACGAGCTCGATCTCGTGGTGCAGCTCGCGCGTCCGGGTCGGAAACGGCAGGCGGCCCGGCCGCACGACCGCGTCGGCCGGCTTCATGAAGAAGAACGGGGGCTCGCGGTCCGGGTCGTGGCCCATTTCGATCGAGTGCTCGGCGTAGTTGCGTCCGACGCAGTACACCCGAGCCACGGGGAATGCCGTATCCGTGCCCGCGATCGCGACCGTCGTGACGGGTGGTGCCGCGATGGCGTAGCCGGCCGACCGGTCAACGGCTTGATGCATAGAACGCCACCTTTCGTTCGAAGTAGGCGACCGCCTCCGAGGCGGTGAAGGCAAACGTGAACAGAATGATGAGCAGAGCCCAGAGCCTGGCGCTGCTCGCCGTTGCCCGGCCCGCGTTGGGAGTCGGGCCGCTCGGTAACGTGCGTGGGCCAGCGTGGAAGTCAGGGATCCACTCGAGCGGGGCCGCGAGGCCTGCGCAAGGCGGGCTTGGATGGAGGCCTTCGAGTGCTTGTCGCGCAGCGACTCGTGTTCGGCGCTCGGACCGGAGGACCTCGAGCTGCTGGCCACGGCCGCCTACATGATCGGCCGCGACGACGCCTACCTCGACGGGCTCGAGCGAGCCCATCAGGCGCACCTCGAGGCCGGCGAGGCCCTTCGCGCGGCGCGCTGTGCCTACTGGGCGGGACTGTGCCTTCTGTTTCGCGACGAGACGGGCCGGGCGACCGGATGGTTCGGCCGCGCGCAGCGGCTGATCGAGCGCGAAGGGGCTGACTGCGTCGAGCGCGGGTACCTGCTCACACCGGTCATCAAGCAGCATCAGGACCGCGGCGACTTCGAGGCCGTCTGCTCGACCGCTACGGAGCAGGCGCGGATCGCCGAGCGGTATCGGGACACCGATCTGCACGCCATCGCCCTCATGGAACAGGGCCGCGGCCTGGTCAAGCTGGGCCGGGTGACGGATGGCCTCGGGCTGCTTGACGAGGTGATGGTGGCGGTGACGGGCGATGAGCTCTCGCCGATCGTGACCGGGCTGATGTACTGCAGCGTCATCGACAGCTGCCAGGAGGCGCATGCGCTGCGGCGTGCGCGCGAGTGGACCACGGCGCTGTCGCGGTGGTGCGAGCAGCAGCCGGAGATGGTGTCGTTCACCGGCCGCTGCCTGATCCACCGCGCCGAGATCATGCAGCTGCACGGGTCGTGGCGGGACGCGCTGGTGGAGGCCGAGCGGGCACGCGGGCGCTTTGAAGAGGGCGCGAACCCCGGCGCCACCGGCGAGGCGCTCTATCGCCAGGGCGAACTGCAACGCCTGCGCGGAGACTTCGCGGCGGCCGAGGATTCCTACCGCGGGGCGAGCAGGTGGGGACGGGAACCGCAGCCTGGCCTGGCGCTGCTGCGGTTGGCGCAGGGTCGCGCTGAGGCCGCCGCCGCTGCCATGCGCCGTCTGACCGGGGAGACCACGGGGCCGGTGGAGCGCGCGGCGCTGCTGCCGGCCCATGTCGAGGTCATGCTGGCGGTGGGCGCCCTCGACGAGGCGGGCGAGGCCTGCCGTGAGCTCGCCGCGATCGCGGACGACTTCCGGAGCGAGATGCTGGATGCGGCCGCGGCCGAGGCCCGGGGCGCCGTCCTGCTCGCGGAGGGCGACGCCCAGACCGCGCTCGGGCCGCTGCGGCAGGCGTTGCAGACCCTGCAGGAGCTCGATGTCCCATACGAGATCGCGCGGGCGCGGGTGCTCGTGGCGCTCGCCTGCCGCGCGCTCGGTGATGACGACAGCGCCGCCCTCGAGCTCGAGGCCGCCCGCGAGATCTACTACGGGCTGGGCGCGGTCCCGGACGTGGCCACTGTGGACGCGCTCGCCGCCGGCCGGGCTGGTGGAGATACCCACGGGCTGACGGCGCGTGAGCTCGATGTGCTGCGCCTGGTGGCCGCCGGCGAGACCAACAAGACGATCGCCGCCCAGCTGGTCATCAGCGAGAGGACGGTCGATCGGCACGTGAGCAACATCCTCGCGAAGGTCGGGGCCTCGTCGCGCGCGGCCGCCACGGCATACGCCTACGAGCACCAGCTCGTTTGACCCGCACTGGGTGAAATCACCCATTCGCCGTACGGCGACAGTTGGGTGATTCAGCGGATGCGGAGCCAGGCGGGCGGCGGCAGATTGTTCGCCCATGGCGACGAACGAGGCAGAGATGACGAGAAAGGCGCTCGCCGGCGCGCACGCGATGCCCGCCCCGGAAGATGTCCAGGTCCTCCGGGGCCGCTTGAGCGGGCAGCTTCTAATCCCCGGCGACCCCGGCTTCGAGGCGGCCACACTGGTCTGGAACGGACTGGTCGAGAGGACTCCCTCGGTCGTGGTCCAGCCAAAAGGCACGGCGGACGTGGTCGCCGCGGTGGACTTCGCTCGCAACCACGGGCTCGCGCTCGGCGTGCGCGGCGGCGGGCACAACATCGGCGGCACGGCGCTCGCGGACGGGGGTCTGACGATCGACATGTCGGCGCTGCGCGGGATCCGCGTCGACCCCGGGGCCCGGACGGCGACCGTCCAGCCCGGGTGCCTGCTCGCGGACGTCGATCGCGAGACGCAGCTCCACGGCCTGGCCACCCCGCTCGGCTTCATCTCCGAGGTCGGCGTCGCGGGACTGACTCTCGGCGGAGGGCTCGGCTACCTCACGCGCAGGTTCGGGTGGACCGTCGACAACCTGCTCGAGGTCGAGATCGTGACCGCCGACGGCGAGGTTCGCCGCGCCGCCCGCGACGAGAACCACGATCTCTTCTGGGCGATCCGCGGAGCGGGGCACAACCTGGGCGTGGTCACGTCGTTCACCTACCGGCTGCACGAGGTCGGCCCGACGGTCTATGGCGGGCTGATCGCCTGGCCCTTCGAGCGCGCGGCCGAGATCCAGGACGCCTACCGGTCGCTCACGGCCGAGGCGCCGCGGGAGCTCGCGGTCTGGATGAACCTGTTGCGCGCGCCGGCCGCGCCGTTCGTGCCCGAGGCGTGGCAGGGTGAGCGCGTCTGCGCCATGGTCGTCTGCTACAGCGGCGAGCTCGAGAAGACGGACGAGGTCATGGCGCCGATCCGGGCGCTCAGCGACCCCGTTATCGACCTGCTCGCCGAGCAGCTCTACACGCAGGTGCAGTCCTACCTCGACGCCACCGAGCCCAAGGGCGACCACTACTACTGGAAGACCGGCTTCCTCGCCGGTCTCGACGAAGGGCTGCTCGAGACCTTGCGCAAGCTGGGGGCGGAGTGCCCGATCCCGCTGGCGCAACTCGGGGTCCTGCATCTCGGCGGGGCGCTCAACGAGCGCGCCGGCGACGACGGCGCCGTCGGCAATCGGGACGTCGGCTACGTCTTCGGGGCACTCGGAATGTGGGAGCCCGGCGAACCCCGCTCCGACGAATATCGGGACTGGGTCCGCGATGCCGGGGACCAGCTTCGCCCCTTCTCCACCGGCGGCAACTACATCAACTTCCAGACCGCCGACGAGGACGAGGAACGGATCCGCGCCACCTACGGGGCGAACTTCGAGCGCGTCCTGGAGGTCAAGCGGAAGTACGACCCCGGCAACCTGTTCCGCTCCAACCGCAACGTGCGGCCCTGAGAGGAGCGCGCGCATGGCGACCCAAGAGATCGCAACCTCGCCTGACTCACTCGTCGACATGGCAAGGGAGCTCGGTCCGCTCATCCAGGCGAACGCCGACCGGGGTGAGCGAGAGCGACGCCTCCCTGGGGAGACCGCGAGGGCCCTGACCAAGGCGGGCTTCTTTCGCCTATGCCGGCCGCACCAGCTCGGCGGTCTGGAGGTGGACCCGATCACCGTCCTCGAGATCGTGGAGGAGATCGCCCGCCACGACGGCTCGGCGGCGTGGTGCGCACTGAACTGCAGCGTCGCAGGCGTGCTCCAATCGTTCTTGGCGCAGGAGGGGGCTCGCGAGATCGGTAGCGCGCCCGACGGGGTGGTCAATGGCGTCTTCGCCCCGAGCGGCCGTGCCCTCGAAGTGGAAGGTGGGTACCGCGTCAACGGCCGCTGGACGTTCGTGAGCAACTGCCACCACTGCCACTGGCTGGCTCTGGCGAACATCGTCTTCAAGGGAGACACGATGTCGGAAGGGCCGACGGGTCCCGAGATCGTGACGACCTGGATCAAGGCCTCCGATTGGGGCATCATCGACACCTGGGACACCGCGGGCCTTCGCGCGACGGGAAGCCACGACATCGAGGTCTCCGACGTCTTCGTGCCCAAGCACCGAACCTTCCCCGAGCCGCCGCCCGAACCGGTGTCATACGGTCCGCTGTTCCGCCTTCCCATTGTCGGATTGTTTTCCGTCGGGATGGCGGCGTCGGCGCTCGGCATCGCGCGGGCGGCGATCGACGAGCTACTCCGCCTGGCTGGAACAAAGACGCCGTTTGGCATGGCCTCGACCCTGTCGACCCGGACAACCGCGCAGATCGCGGTCTGCGAGGCCATGGCCACCGTCCGTTCGGCGCGGGCTCTCGTGGTCGAGGAGACCACGTGCTTGTGGGAGATGGTCCAGGCGGGCACGCCTGTCACGACGGAGCAGCAGGCGCTCCTGCGCATCGCGGCGACACACGCGACCGCGGCCTCGGCCGACGTTGTCGATCGCATGTACACCGCCGCGGGAGGGTCTGCGGTCTATGCCTCGAGCCCACTCCAGCGCCTCCTTCGCGACGTACACGCGATCACCCAGCATGTCTTCGTCGCGCCTCCGACGTACGAGCCGCTAGGCAAGATCCTGCTCGGCGTGGAGCCCGACGGGTTCATGCTGTAAGCGGCGCTTGGCGAGTCCCGTAGCCGAATAGGTAGTTCCACCGATGCCCGCGAGGCCCCTCGGAGCCATCCTCCGCGTCAATGAGCCTCGCCTACCGGATTCTCTACGGGCTCGGCGTGACCCCGTGGGAGCAGGTGGCCAAGCTGCCCCATGTCACCGAGCGGATCTCCGCGCTGTTCGCCCGCCAGGAGGCGGGACGCGAGCCACCCTACGGGCCGGTGCTCGACCTCGGCTGCGGCAGCGGAATTTGGTCGGTCGAGCTGGCAGCGCGCGGATGGCAGGTCACGGGCATCGACTTCGTGCCCAAGGCGCTGCGCCGCGCGCGCGAGCGGGCGCGCGACGCCGGCGTAGAGCTGAGACTGATCGAGGGCGACGTGACCAAGCTCGGCTCCGCGGGCGTTGGGTCCGGCTTCCCCTTCCTGATGGACTTCGGCTTGTTTCACGACGAGCTGACGGACGAGCAGCGCGCGGCGATGGGCCGCGAGGTCAGCGCGGTGGCCGCGCCCGGCGCCACGCTGCTGATGCTCGCGTGGGCCCCCGGGCGCCGGGGGCCGCTGCCACGGGGCGCGAGCCGCTTCGACATCGAGGCGGCCTACCCCGCGTGGAAGGTGATCGACGAGGACGGCCTCGACCCCTCCGGGGCTCCCCTCTATCGATTTGTGAAGAAGGCTGAGCCGCGCTTCTACTGGCTCCGTCGCGACTGACCTGCGCGGCCCTTGTGTCGACGCTACGGTCACGGGATGGCCGGGAGGATTCGTCGCGGCTGTCTTCTCGCAGTCTGCCTCGTCGCGACGTTGCCCGGTTGCGAGCAGTCGACGGACGAATCAACGGGGCCCTCCGCGCGAAGTCCGGAGCCCGCCCCCCGGGTGGTGCTCAGTGCCGGCGATCGGGAGCTGTGGGCGCCAAAACCGCCCGATCGCTCGGTGATCCCCGTGCTCCTCTACGACCACCGGATCGAGCCGGAGAAGTTCGCCAGGCAGATGACCCTGCTGAGCCACGCGGGCTACCAGACGATCACGCTCGGCGAGTTCGTCCGGTTCGCGAGAGGCGAGCAGGTCAGCCTGCCTCCTCGCCCGCTTCTGCTGACCTTCGACGGTGCACGCCTCGTCTCCTGGACGGGCAGCGATCGCGTATTGCGCGAACTCGGCTTCAACGCCGCGCTCTTCGTCGATGTGGGGCGGGTCCAGGCAGGTGACCCCGAGTACCTGACCTGGGGGGAGCTCAACCGGCTGCAGCGTGGCGGCCGGTGGGAGGTCCAGCTTCAATCGGGAACCGGCAACCGCCAGATCAGGTACGGGCGTGGCCCCGATGACGTCGGCTCGTTCTACGCCTACCGCGGCTCGGAGGAGCGGATCGACGGCTGGCGCGAAAGGGTGTTCTCGGACATCACGTGGGGTGAGGAGCAGCTGTCATTCCGTGTTCAGGGCTACCGCCCGCTCGCGTTCGCGCCCCCGTATGGCAACTACGGCCAGGCCGGCACCAACGACCGGCGGATACCACGCGAGCTGCTGGCGCGGCTCTACCAGAGCTTCGAACTCGTCTTCACTCAGGACCGCACCGGCCTGGACCTCCCGGGGTGTCGGCACGGCCAAGCCGCTCGGACGATTCGAGATCACCCGAGACGTCACGGACGAAGAGCTTTACGCGCTGCTCACGTCCCCCCGCCGCCGCGCTGACTAGAGCGCCTTGACGAGCTGGCGGCAAGCGTCCACACGGCCTGCCCGCTCGAAACCCCCAGCGCCGTGGCAACACCGGCGGTACGCCCGCCGAGCAGCGTGTTGCGAATTGTCAGCGCCGTGTCCTGCCCGGGCGTGACGATCACCAATGCGGCGACTCCGAGAAAGGCGAGCAGCTCGGCCGGCATCCAGCCAGCTTTGCACGTGAGTCGAGCCTGCTGCGCGAAGACCGTGCAGAGCTTTCACACTTACGGCACGTGACGGCCGCCCCAATGAATCCCCTGCGCCGTGCCCTGCTCGGGCTGGGCGCGGCGGGAATCGTCATCGGCATCCCGATGACGGCCGTGATCGCCACCAGCGATCACACCAACCTCAGCGGTCTGAGGGCGGGGCTCTCCCTGCTCGTGGCCTGGTCGTTCCTCGGCACCGGGCTGTACGCATGGGACCGCCGCCCGGACAACCTGACCGGCCCGCTGATGGTGGCGCTCGCGTTCAGCTGGCTGCTCGCCGGGCTGTCGGCCTCGAACGTCCCAGGCCTGTACATCGCCGGGGTGCTGCTGAACGGCCTGCCGTTCGCGATCCTCACACACCTCCTGTTCGCGTTCCCCAGCGGGCGGCTCGAGCAGCGCTCGGATCGCGTGTTCGTGGGGCTCGGCTACTTCGTCACCACGGTCACGCCGCCGATCGGGATCGTGTTCTTCGATCCGGCGGTGTCCGACGACTGCCCGGACTGCCCGGCCAACCCGCTGCTGGTCTGGCACAACCAGGAGCTGTTCGACGTGCTGGTCGCGATTCAGACCACGCTCGCGGCGGTCGTCCTCGGCGCGCTGATCTGGCACCTGCTGCGCCGCCGCCACGAGTCCGATGACCCGAACGAGCGCGTCCGCGACGCGCCGGTCTGGTGGGCGGGCGGCGCGACGCTGCTGCTCGTGCTCGCGGTGCTCGCGACCAACGTGGCGCCCGAGGAGGGCAACTTCGACGACTACTTGTTCGCCGGCTCGCTGGCGGTGCTCGCGACCGTGCCCTACGCGTTCTTGGTGGGCGTGCTTCGCTCCAGGCTCTGGGAGGCCGGCGTCGTGGCCGACGAGAACGTGCGCCTCGACGCCGAGCTGCAGGCGCGCCTGGACGAGCTGCGCGAGTCGCGCGCACGGATTGTGGAGGCGGGCTACGCCGAGCGCCGCCGCGTCGAACGCGACCTGCACGACGGCGCTCAGCAGCGCCTCGTCGCGCTCGCGCTCCAGCTGCAGCTGGTGCGCTCGAAGCTGCAGAGCGATCCCGCGGAAGCGAGCGAGCTCCTCGACGAGGCCACGCACGAGCTATCCGGCGCGACCGAGGAGCTGCGCGAGCTGGCGCGCGGCATCCACCCGCCCGTGCTGACCGACCGTGGGCTCGTGGCTGCGCTCGAGGCGCTGGCGAAGCGCGCGCCGCTGCCGGTCACGGTCGAGGCCAACGAGACCGAGCGAGCGCCGGATGCTGTCGAGGCCGCCGCCTACTTCGTCGTGTCCGAGGCCCTGACGAACGTCGCCCGCCATGCCGAGGCCCGGCAGGCGGTGGTGCGGGTCGCGCGTCGCGACGGCCTGCTGTGCGTAGAGATCGAGGACGACGGGACCGGCGGCGCCGACGAATCCAGCGGGTCAGGGCTGCGCGGGCTGGCCGACCGCGTGGGCGCGCTCGACGGCGCGCTCGAGGTGGAGAGCCCGGCCGGCCGCGGGACCACCGTGCGCGCCAGGCTGCCGGCGCGCGAGTAGACCCGGAGCTCGTCCACCGTGCGCGATCTCACAGGAATGACGACCGCGGGCGCGCCGTCATCCTGGCATGGCCCTTACTCGCAGATCCCGTCGAATCCTGTTCCTGGTCTCGGCGCATAACAGTCTCAGCCAGCGCGCCTTCATCGCCCTAACTGGGCTCGGACACCGAGTGGACGTCGCGGTGGTCGACGGCCCAGAGGCGATGGAAGACGCCGTCGCCCGACACCGCCCGGAGCTCATCGTCTCTCCGATGCTCAAGACGATGATCCCCGAGTCGATCTGGGCGACGTATCGCTGCCTGGTCGTCCACCCGGGGCCGATGGGCGACCGCGGTCCCTCCTCGCTCGACTGGGCGATCGTGATTGGCGCGGGCGAGTGGGGCGTGACGGTCCTCGAGGCCAACGGCGACTTCGACGCGGGCGATGTCTGGGCCACGCGCACGTTCCCGATGCGCGAGACGGGCAAGGGCAGCATCTATCGCCACGAGGTCCGGCGCGCCGCGATCGAAGCGCTGGTCGGGGCGGTCGAGAAGGCCTTCGACGGTGGGCCGCGCGAGCCGCTCGCCGAGGACGATGCGCGTGTGGTCGGCCGGGCGCGGCCGCTGATGAAGCAGGACGTTCGCGCGATCGACTGGGCATCGGACCCCACGGACACGGTCCTCCGCAAGCTCCGAGCCGCCGAAGGCCACCCCGGGGTTCTCGACGAGGTCGCGGGCGCCGACTTTCACCTGTTCGGCGCCCACCGCGAGCAGCGACTCCGTGGCGCCCCCGGCAAGATCATCGCGCAGCGCCACGGGGCGATCTGCCGGGCGACTCTCGACGGGGCCGTGTGGATCACCCATCTCAGGCGATCCGGCCCGCAGCACAGCCACTTCAAGCTCCCGGCGACGCTCGCGCTCGACCTCGCCGGGCGCGAGTCCGTCGCCCCGGAGGTCCGGGTGCCCCTGCACGGGGCACCGGAAGGCGAGCGCACGTATCGCGAGATCTTCTACGAAGAGGACGCAGGGGTCGGCTACCTGCACTTCGACTTCTACAACGGGGCGATGAGCACCGGGCACTGCAGGCGCCTGCGCGAGGCCTATCTCTACGCGCGTGCGCGCCGGAAGACGAAGGTGATCGTGCTGATGGGAGGGAATGACTTCTTCTCGAACGGCATTCACCTGAACGTCATCGAGGCGGCGGACGACCCGGCACTGGAGTCGTGGCGCAACCTGCACGCCATGAACGACGTGGTTCGCGAGATCGTCGAGACCGATTCCCATCTGGTGATATCGGCTTTGGCCGGCGACGCCGCGGCCGGCGGCGTGCCGTTCGCGCTCGCGGCGGACCGGGTGTACGCGCGCGAGGATGTGGTGCTCAATCCCTACTACCGGCACATGGGCGGCCTGTACGGATCCGAGTACTGGACCTACCTGCTGCCCCGCCGCGTCGGCGCCAAGATGACCGCCCAGCTCACCGGACCGCCCTTCACCCCCCTGGGCACCGGGCGCGCCGTCCAGATTGGGCTGGTGGACGCGGCATTCGGCGCAACCGTCGCGAGCTTCCAGGCACAGACCCGTGCGCTGGCCCGCCAGCTGGCCTCAGACGGGCGCCTGGGCGAGCGGCTCGACGACAAGCGCCGCCGACGGGCCCGCGACGAACGGGTCAAGCCGCTGCAGGCCTACCGGGCAGAGGAGATGGCACGCGCCCACGAATGCTTCTTCGGGCCCGACCGCAGCTATCACGAGGCACGTCGGCGCTTCACCCGCAAGCTCGGGGCGGCCGAGACCGTCGCGACGCAGCCAAGCGCCCGGCTTGCGGCGTGACGGCCGGCGAATCGAGCTCGATCAGCCGCAGGCGGCCACGGCCTCGATCTCCACGAGTTGACCGTCGAATCGGAGGATGCTGACGGAAATCCCTCAGCAGCAACGAACCCGGCTTCACCTTCGGCGAGTCGCTGCGAGTTCTCGTCTGCTCCTTGGGAGCCGGTTGACGCGAGGCCTCAGCCTCGAGCGCGCGGCTCCACTTTGACGGCCCTCCCGTCGCGCAGTGTCCAGAGGTGACCGAACGGAGCCGTGAGGGGCATGTTGCTTCTACGGCCACGAGCGTGGATGTGTCCGGTGACCAGGACCTGCTCGGGCGAGACCTCGTCGAACGTCTCGGCTTGATAGCGAAACTCCGAGAAGTCCTCCTCCAGTCCCTCCACGAATACGGCGAAGCCTTCGAGGCCGCGCAGCGTGCGATCGCCGACCTCCGGCGAGACGCGCGCCTCGAGATCCGGCGCCATCAGCTCGCCCGCAGCCGCCAGGCCGCGTCCGCGGTCATCGACGGCGGCCCAGTTGAAGCCGTAGAGGCCGCGAATCAGGTCCGAATTGCGCTCGGCCATTCTGCAGCAGTATCCCGGGCGCTGGATCAGTCTCGCGCGGGCGGCCATTCGATGAGCGGCCGGCCAACCTCCCACTCGTGCCCGAACGGATCCTTGAAGCGCCCGAGCAACCATCCGTGCTCTTCTCTGACCGGGCTCGTCTGCGTCGCCCCGGCGGCGATCGCGGCAGCGAGCAGCGACTCAGGCTCGTCGACGACGAGCAGCATGCGCCCGGTCGCTCCTCCCAGCGCATTCGGACTGAAGCGGCGGAGGTCGTCTGACGCGTTCGACACCCAGAAGCGCGCCCCGGCGACCGACAGCTGAGCGATCACGTCACGATCTCCGGGCCCGACGACACGATGCTCGATGACCGCGCCGAGCGCCCGCTCGTAGAACGCGACCGCAGCGGGCCCGTCGCTGACCCACAGCTCCGGCTGGATCTCCGCTCGGGGCTCACTCATGGGGTGATTTCAATCGCTGTAGTGCCATTCGTCGACCCGAGCAGCCTGCCAGCGCGTGAGCCGCGACCCCGGCTGGAGCGGACGGTTCTGCCCCAACCCGGGATCTGGCCCTGTCGTCCTGACTTGACCACACCATGTGTGGGCAATCCAGGATTGCTCGCGCTTCGCGGGCGCCGCGGCCGAAGAATCTTCGATCATCTCCGGCTCGCCGCGGCCGACGAACACAACCCCCTTACCCAGCCCATACGCGAGACCGGCCCGGCGCCACCACCCAACGGGAAGGGACTCGCTCGCCGGGATCGCCTTGCGCTCGGACTGGCGCAAGCCGCAAACTTGCCTCAGCGTGGGAGGACGGCCCGGTAGAAGGCCGGTTTGCCATCCCGAACCCGGATGACCGTCACCGGCTTCCTGGGCGTCCTTCGGCCGGGCGCGTAGGAGATTGTTCCGGTCACCATTTCGAAGCCGCGAGTGGCGGCGAGTGCCCGGCGGATGGCCGAGGGATCGGATGAGCCCGCCCGGCGAATTGCATCCGCGATCAGGCGCATCGTGTCGTAGCCGAGGGCCGCGAAGGCGTTCTCGGGCCTCCGGCCGTAGCGCCTGCGGTAGGCCGCGACGAAGCGGCGGATCCGGCGCGCGGCGCCGTCAAGCGCGACGTGCGTGGAGTAGTAGACGTTGTCGGCCAGAGTCCCGGCCACCCGGCTGAGTTCGGGCGTGTCGAAGCCGTCCCCGGACAGGATGGGTTGCATCAGCCCGGCGGCACGCGCCTGGCGGATGAGGCGCCCGGCCTCCGAAGGCAGCGCTGAAAAGAAGAGGACATCTGGAGCCGGCCGCTGTGCGCGGATGCGCGCCATCGCCGATGCGAAGTCGCGCTCGCCCGAGGCATACGACAGCTGAGCGGTCACCGTGCCGCCGCGAGCAACGAAGCGCTGCCGAAAGAATCGGGCCAGCGCCCGGGTGAAGTCCGACCCCCGGTCGACGAGCAGGAATGCCGAGCGAGCCCGGAGGTCCTTGCGCGCAACATCGGCGACCGCATGGGCCTGCGCGTCGTCCCCGAATGCCGCCATGAAGAACCCGTTACCCACGGTCCGAGGCAGGGTCGGGAGCGTGGCGCCGGAGGTGACGAAGGGGATGCGGGCGCGCTGTGCGACCGGACCTGCGGCCAACGCAAGAGTCGAGTCATTGAGGCCGCCGATCGCGACGACGCGCTGGTCTTCGATCAACCTCCTCACGCCCCGGGCGACCGCGGCCGGGTTGCTTCGACTGTCGGCGACCGCGAGCTGCACGCGCCGCCCCAGGATGCCCCCGCGTGCGTCGATCTCGGCGGCGGCCAGGCGCATGCCGGCGAGTCCGGGAGAGCCGATCGACCTCAGACCGCCGGTCTCGCTGAAGACGGCGCCGATCCGAATCGGGTCAGCTCCTGCGGAGCGACTGCCGTGGGCGCCGCCAACCGTCAGGACGAACAACGCCGCGATCACCGCCGAGACGCTAGTCAGCCGCAACAGAGTGCGTTCCACGTGCCGAGCAGGCTACCTGGGCTGAGCACAGTGGGTGTGCGAGACGCGCGAGTTCCACGTGAGGGACAAGGTTGCCCCCGCTCGGCTCAGCGTCCCCCTTAGGTGGGACGTCGGCGTGGCCGAAGCGGTGGGTCCGGGGGTCACACCCGCCGACACGTCAGCAAAACGTCAGCGAAATGTCAGCGGGTCGTGGTCTGCTTTAGCAACGCCAGATCCGATCGCCAGCGTCCAAGGAGGGCAGCACCATGTTCGCCGACACAAAACAGCATTCTCGGAGCTCCGAGAGGATCTGGTGGCGGGCCGCCGCCGCCGTGTGGTTCGCGGCGCTGGTAGCGGTGCTGGCGGCTTGCATGGTGGCGACGGGGCCCGGATAATCCTTGACCACGTTTGGACTCCAGCGCGCAGGAGCGGCCGTCGTCAGTGATCGCGCGGTGCGCCATGCTCCGGGCGCGTGGCGGCCGTCCGCCCAATGCTTGAACGAACTGACAGTCGTCGAGTCCGTATGTGAGGGTGTCTGGCGGCCAGGCGTAGAAGTTGCCGGGATCGGCAGGCCGAAGCACCAGTACTCGCCAGCGTAGGCCACGTGCTGGTCGCCGAAGGGGAGCGAGCGCCGGGGCACCGGCGTGACGCTGTGCGCGATGGCGCCAATCCGAGCGCCCGGCTCCTCGGCAGGTGATCCGGCTCGAGAGAGGGCGCGCACACACGGGCACCATCAACCGCTAGCAGGCTCACGAACGGGTCGGGCCGGGATCCGGCCGCGGCCGGGCGAGCCCGCGCGCCCAACCTAGGAGGAACCCATGTCCCGTCTTCGTCGCATCGTGCTGGCGGTTTCGGCCGCCGCGCTCGTATCGCTGGCGAGCGCGAGCACCGCGCTGGCCGGCATCTCCTTGAACGGGATCGACTGACGTCGCCTGATCGGCGGTCGCGGTCATGACGAACGTCCCTGCGTGGGCCGACTGGCGGGCGCGCCCGTCCTGCGGCGAGCTCACGATCGGCATCGAGGAGGAGTTCATGCTCCTCGACCCGGACGGCTGGTCGCTGTCGTTCCGCTCGGACGAGGTGCTCGCCGCGCTGCCGGCCGACCTGCGTGAGCGCGTGACGCTCGAGACCCACGCGGCGGTGATGGAGATCGCCACCGGCGTGCATCGCCGCGTCGGCGACGCTGTCAGCGAGCTGGCCCAGCTGCGCGAGCGGGTGGCGCGCGCGATGGCCGCGCAAGGGCTGCGCGCCGCCGTCGCCGGCACGCATCCGTGCGCGCTGGCGAGCGACACGGTGCTCTCGTCCGATCCCCGCTACCGCCAGATCGGCGACTCGATGCGAGTGCTCGCGCGCCGCGAGCCGACGCTGGCCACGCACGTCCACGTCGGCGTGGCCAGCCCCGCGCGCGCGATCCGGCTGCTCAATCGCCTACGCGAGCACCTGCCGCTGCTGCTCGCGCTGTCCGCCAACTCGCCGTTCTGGCAGGGCCGGCCGACCGGCTTCGCGTCGACGCGCACGACGCTCTTCGACGCCTTCCCGCGGTCCGGGCTGCCGCGCAGCTTCCGCGACTACGGCGACTGGGTCGCGACCGTCGAGCGGCTGCTGCGCTCGGGCGCGATCGCCGACCCCTCGTTCCTGTGGTGGGACGTGCGCCTGCAGCCGCGCTACGGCACCGTCGAGGTCCGGATCATGGACGGCCAGACCAGCGTCGAGGACGTGGCCGCCCTCGCCGCGCTCGTCCAAGCGCTGGCGAGCGTCGAGCTCGAGCGCGACAGTCCCGGACCCGAGCCGCGCACCGGCGAGCTGATCGAGGAGAACCGCTTCCTGGCCGCGCGCGACGGCATGGCCGCGCTGCTGATCGACGTGCGCTCGGGCGAGCGCATCCCGGCGATCGGGATGCTCGAACGGATCCGCGACGCCTGCAGCCGCCATGCCCGACGGCTGCGCTGCGAGCGCGAACTCGCCCGCGTGTGCCGGCTCGTGGGACACAACGGCGCCCTACGCCAGCTCACGGACGCGGGCAGCGCCGGCGACCTGCAACGGGTCACGGCCCGCCTCGCCGACGCTTACCTTCCGCACACCGCGTACGAGCCGGCGATCAGCGCGATCGCCAGCTGAGCGGGCGGCCGCGGCGTTCCCGGTCGACTAACCGTCACACACGCCCCGGTCTCCGAGCCCTAGCCGCGCCCACGCGCCATCAGCGCCGCGCCGCGAGCCGGCCGCGCAAAGCCAACCACCGACAGCCAGTCGCGCCCAACCCCAGGCGGCTCTCCAGGCCCCGCCCGCAGGAGGCGGGCCGGGGCCGCGCCGCTCGTTCCTCGGACATCCCGGCGCGCATGTGACCAACCTCGCCGGCGGCCCGGGGTCATACCCGTCGACAAGCAACCACCCTAGGAAAGGCGAAGCATCATGTTCAGCATCAATCCCAAGCGCTCGATTGTTGAGCCTCGCGGTAGTCGCGGGACTGCTCGCTGCCGCGGGCCCGGCCAGTGCGCAGGGCGGCGGGGCAGACTTCACCCGGTTCGTCGACGACGTACCAATGCTCAGCGGCGTCGGTGTACCAGCCCCCAAGGTGCCGGCCCAGTCGGGGGCGGACCGCAGCTTGGAGCTACTGACACGACGGCAGCACCTCGCCACGACGGACAGTTCTCAGCCCGAAGGGATCATCGCGATCCTGATCGGCGCGATGCAGCCGAACGACGGTCCCGCTCAGAGCGGTGAGATCGTGACCGACAACAAGGATCCCGACAAGCTCAGCGCTTCGGGCCTCAAGGCAGGCAGCAACGAGGTCCTGATGGAGACGGTCACAGCGAAAACCCGTCCGGAGGTCGCTGCCGAGGTGCTGCCGGGTTCCGCGTCCGGGTCCGGGGCCCGATCGTTCGTCGTGGACAAGGATCTGCATCAGCCCGACATGTGAGGCCGCGCAGCCGCTCGTCCCACCAACACGCAACGACCCAGGAACAGGAGTCGTGTTCAGCAACGATCTCAAGCGCTCCTTCGTGACGATCGTGCTCGTCGCGGGCGCGCTCGCTGCTGCCGGGCCGGCCGGCAGCCGAGGTGGCGACGCCGGTGGTCCAGCGCTGAAGCGGGAGCTATCTCGACGCCGCAAGAGCCGCCGGTAGGTCCGCGCGGCCTGATACGTCGAGCTTGCGGTAGGCGCCGGTCAGGTGCATTTCGACCGTCCGGCGGGTGAGGAAGAGGGCCTCGGCGATCTCTCGATTGCTCAGCCCCTCGTTGGCCATCGCCGCGACTCGGCGCTCCTGGGGCGAGAGCGAGTCGACTCCGCTGACGGCGGGCCGGCGCGGGCGCGCTCCCGTCGCTCGCAGCTCGTCCATCGCGCGATCGGTTTCCACCACCGACCCGCACCGGTTCGCGAGGTCGAGCCCCTCGCGAAGTGGCTCGCGAGCATCGCGGCGATGGCCCCCGCGGCGCAGCGCAGCGCCCAGGTCGATCAGCGCCCGGGCGTGCGCCAGTCGGAGCTCTGAGCCCGCAAGGACATCTACCGCTTCGCGGGCCATCTCTACGATGTCGTCGCCTGCGGCGAGCAGCGCTCGCACGCGGAGCGCCTCGCCGATCGGCTCCGGGGCGCCGAACCGCCTCGCAATCTCGAGTTCCTCTTCGACGAGCTCGCTCGCGCGGTCGCGCCTTCCGAGGCGAGCCGATGCGAGTGCGGCGTAGCTGCGCCACATCAGTGCGCACGGGTTCACGTAGGCGAGCGCCAGCGATCGCCGGCCCGCCTCCTCGAGATCGATCAGGGCAGCGTTCGGGTCACCCATTCGCAGGGCGAGCCGGCCCCGCGACGCCAGTGCCTGGCTGATGCTGAACGACAGCGGCAGCTCGCCGGTCGGCCAGGCGTCCCGCAACAGCGCCGCGGCCTGCTCGAGCGAGCCGTGTTCGATGTGGACGTCGGTGAGCGCTGACAGTGCGGTCGGCCGGACGATCGGGTCGTCCGCGGGGAGTAGCGCCAGCGCGGCGTCGGCGTCCGCCTCGGCGCCGCCGAGATCGCCACTCCAGGCCCGGGCGGAAGCGCGCGAGCCGAGCGAGTTGGCATACGAGAGCATGGAGCCCCGGGTCCGGCCGTCCTCAACACCGGCTGTCCAGACTTCGATCGCCCTGGTCAGCCTGCCGGCGAAGGCGATGGCGATCGTGGCAGCCATGAGCGCGATCGCCGTCGCAGGGGCCGCGAGGGCGGAGTGCTCGGAGCGAACCTCGACAAGCAGCTGTCCATCTCCCCACGCCGCCTCGCCGAGCGCCGCGACCTCGACCGCAGTGCGGGCGGTGGTGGCGGCGAAGACAACCGCGATCATGGCGAGGAGGCTGCGCTCCGCCGCCGTCTCACATCGACTCACCTCTGGCTCGAGCGCCAGCAGGCGCCCGAACGTCTCGGCACTGGGAAGCCCGCCGACCATCCGAGTGGCGGCGGCCTGGAACTCGAGTCCCAGGATCAGCTCGCGGTCGAGGTCGTGGGCGCCCGCAAGCACGTCCTCGCAGGCGGCGACCGCTTCCGGCAATTCGGCCGCCAGAAACCGCACCATCGAGAGGCCCAGCGCTGCGTGCGCGCGCTCGGACGGAGTGCGCGACAGCAGTTGCGCCTGCTGCATGCGTCCCGCGGCCTCGGGCATGCGGGCGGCCGACTCCGCGGCGCCGAGCTCGAGCAGGAGCGACCGCCGCAGCGAGCTCGGCGCTTCCTCGTCGAGGGCCAGGCGCAGGAACCGCACCGCTTGCTCCGGAGAGCCGCGATCGCTTGCGCGCAGGGCCGACGTCCTCAGCGCGTCGAACGCCCATTGCTCACCAACGGGTCCAGCGTCGCCGGCGGCCAGCAGGTGGGCGGCCACGCGCTCGCATCGAGCCGGGTCGCGCGCCAGCTCACGAGCGGCAGCCAGATGGAGCTGCGCCCGCTCGGCCGGCGGGATCGACTCTTGGAGTGCCTGCTGGATGATCGGGTGGATGAACGTCGGCGGCAGGCCCGGATGGAGGAGGCCGGCCTCGATCAACGCATCCACCGCGTCCGCCGCCGCGCTGCGGTTCACACCCGCAACCCCCGCCGTGTCCGCCAGCGAGGCATCGTCGCCGAGAATCGCGAGCGCCTGGGCGAGCACGGTGACCGTCGGCGAGTGTCGCTGCAGCCGGGCGGCCACGAAGCGAGCCACCGACGGCGGTCCCATGGCGGCGATCGCGTCGGCGTCGAGGCTCGCATGGTCTCCGGCGCGCTCCTCGAGCGCTGCGATGAGCTGACGTGCGAGCAATGGGTTGCCGCCCGTCGTGCGAGCACACTCGACGCAGACCTCATATCCCGTCTCCTCGCCCAGGCTGTCGCGCACGAGCGCTGCAATCGCCGTCGGGCTGAGCGGCCGCGGCCGGACGGTCGTCAGCGGCTCACGCTCGATCAGCCCGGTCAGAGCCTCCGGTTCCGCCGCGGCCTCGCCCGTCCGCACCACGACGATCACGCACGCCGGGATCTCGTCGATCCGTGCCTCCAAGTAGGCGAGGAAGCGAAGCGAGTGCTCGTCCGCCCAATGCGCGTCGTCGACGAGCAGGGCGAGCGGCCGCTCATCGGCCAGCCGCGCGCAGAGCCAATGCAGGCCGTGGAATCGCGCAAACAGGCGGTCGTCAGCGGCCGCTCGGTCGGGCACCTCCTCGAACAGCGGGCGCGCCAGTCCCGCGGCGCCCGCGAAGACCCGCTCACGCTCGCGGTTCGCGAGCGGCTCGATGCTCGGGGCCAACAGCTGGGTCACGACACCGAGCGCGAACTCGCGCTCCAGTAGGCCCCCGCGCGCGCGAAGAACGCTCATGCGCCCTGCCTGTGCCAGCTCCGCGGCCGCTCCCAGCAGCGAGCTCTTGCCGATCCCGGCCGCTCCCTCGATCAACACGATCGTGCCCGAGCCGGCCATAGCGGCACGCAGCGCACTGCCGATCTGTTCGAGATCGGCCTCGCGCTCAAGCAGATTGGTTCGCCTGTCCAGATCCGTCGTGCCGCGCTGTGGCGCCATCGGCCTTGGCATGCCTCCCTCCTCGGCTCGCCTGGGCTCGCGCCAAGCGTATTCCCCGGGACGAACCGCGGAAGCTGCGATACGCGCCGAACGCCTGCGAAAAGTCTGCGGTGGGTCCACGTAGCGAAGCGGGGCCGGCCAGCCGTAGCGTCGACGTCCCCATGCCATCACCACAGCTCAGCGCCGTACTGGCCCTGCGGGCACTCGAGACGTCGGATGCGGCGCGCGCGAGAGATCGGAACGCGATCCCGCGTGCTCTCCCCGGGCCCACCGCTCCATCACCGTCCTCACCTACGAGGTCTTCGGCGGATGCTTCACCGCCGTCGTATCCAACCGGCGCTTCGGTCCGGAGGGGGCGGTGGCCATTGCGCTCGCGCAGTTCGGCGGCATCCCAGGAGTGAACTCGCCTCCGCGACGACGATCCGGCCAGATCGAGTCGCGCCGGGTGAGCACTCAAGTGTCCTTCAAAACGGGGCAACTCGACGGTGTCGGCTACGCCCGGCGCGACTCTGAGAGGCGTCATCGGTAGCCAGCACCAGCGCGAGCGCTCCGAGCAGCTCCGCCCTCGGGCCCAGCATGCCCGGGACGATCTGCAGCTCGCGTGCGGTCGCTGGGATGGCGTGACGGTACACCTGCTCGCGCATCGGGTCGAGCAGCACGTCGCCGGCCGCGCTCAGCTCGCCGCCGACCACGATCAGCTCCGGATTGAGCAGGTCGCAGAGTGTGGCGACCGCCGTGCCGATGTGCCGGCCGGCGTCGGCGAGCACGCGGCGGGCGGCTGAGTCGCCCGCCGCCGCGGCCCGCAGCAGGCCCTGCGTGGTGAGGTCGGGTCCGTGGGTCGGACGGAGCAATGCGACGAGCGCCTCCGCACCGGCAAGCGTCTCGAGGCAACCGCGCTTGCCGCAGCGGCAGACGGGGCCCAGCTCGTGGATGATCGTGTGGCCGAGCTCGCCCGCCATCCCGTTGGCGCCGTGGAACAGGTCGCCGCCGAGAATGAGGCCCGCGCCGATCCCGGTCGAGACCTTGAGGTAGGCGGCCTCGCGGCGACCCGCAGCCGCGCCCCAGTTCAGCTCCGCGAGCGCGCCGAGATTCGCGTCGTTGTCCACTCGGACAGGCAGCTCGAGTCGCCCGCCGAGTGCCTCGGCAGCCTGGACCCCGACCCACCCGGGCAGGATCGACGACGAGCCCACGCGGCCCGAGCGAAAGTCGATCGGTCCGGGCAGGCCGAGACCCACGCCGATCACCTCCGAGCGTGACACTCCGGCTTCGCCCAGCACCTGGTCCACCATCTCCGCGGCTGCCTGCAGACCGGTCTCGGCCGGCTCGTCGGTGGGGATCATTCGCTCGGACTCGGCGAGTACGGTGTGGCTGAGGTCCGCAGCCGCGACCCTCAGATGGCGCTTTCCGAAGTCGATCCCGAGGGCCGCACCAGCCGAGCGGCTGAACGACAGGAGCCGCGGCGGCCGCCCGCCCCTGGGGGAGGCGCCGCTCTGCTGCTCCCGCTCGACGAGCACGCCGTCGCGCTCGAGCTCTCCCACGATGCTCGCCACGGTCGTGCGGGAGAGACCCGTTCGCCGCGCCAGCTCAGCGCGACTCGCAGCGCCAGCCTCGCGCAGGGCCGCCGCGACCCGGTCGCGGTTGCGCTCGCGGCGGACGTCGGGCGCCCCCGGCACGGACGCACTATCGACGAGCACGAAGGGTTTGTCAAGAATCGGGCGTTCCTGGCCGTACTAAGCATCCTCATAGGGCGTTGTTAGGCATTACCGGGTTAGCTTTGTCCCGCCTGTTTCACGTAAGACGGCCCGGGGTAGACCCAAAAAGTACCTCTGTGCCTGCCGTGAGGAGACATCGCCGCCGATGGGTCGCCGCGGTCCTCGCGGCCGCGTGCGCCGGACTCGGGGTCTTCGCCTCCGGCGCGGCGGCAGCGCCGGTGGCGAACGTCTGGGTCACGACCCCCGACGGTGCGATGCGGCTCAGCGACCACGGCTCGGTTGCGTTCCGGCCAGGCGGCTCCTCGAACCTCGCGATCAGCATCGATCCGAGCCGGACCTACCAGCGCATGGACGGCTTCGGCGCCTCGATCACCGACTCGTCCGCGCACCTGCTGCTCGGGCTCGATCGTCGGACGCGCGAGGCGACGATGACGAACCTCTTCAGCCCCCGGAAGGGCAATGGGCTGTCGGTACTCCGTCAGCCGATGGGCGCGTCGGACTTCGTAGCCCACGACTTCTACACCTACGACGACCTCCCGGCGGGGCAGACCGACTACGACATGAGCAGGTTCTCGATCGCGCACGACCGGGCTACGGTCCTGCCCCTGTTGCGCAAGGCGCGGGCGCTCAACGAGCGGCTGAAGGTGATCGCGTCGCCCTGGAGCGCCCCGGCGTGGATGAAGACGAATGGGTCGTTGATCGGTGGGCGGCTCATCGACGACCCGCGGATCTACGCGGCCTACGCGCGCTACTTCGTCAAGTTCGTTCGAGGCTACGAGCGCGCAGGCGTCCCGGTGTACGCCCTGACCGTTCAGAACGAGCCGCAGAACCGCAATCCGAGCGGCTACCCCGGCATGGACCTCCCCGTCGCACAGGAAGCGAGGCTGATCGAGGAGCTCGGCCCGGCTCTCCGGGCGGCCGGGTTGGACACGAAGATCCTCGGCTACGACCACAACTGGGCGATGCACCCGGGCGACATCGCGTCGACCCCGCCGGGGGAGCCGCCCGAGACCGAGTACCCGAGCGACCTGCTCTCGAGCGGGGCGGGACGCTTCGTCGCCGGCACCGCGTTCCACTGCTACTTCGGTGACCCGAGCCGGCAGACCGAGCTCCACCGGGCCTTCCCGGACAAGGGCATCTGGTTCACCGAGTGCTCCGGCTCGCACGGCCCGAGCGACCCACCGGCCCAGGTCTTCTCGGACACCCTGAAGTGGCACGCGCGCAACCTTGTGCTCGGGGTCACGCGCAACTGGGGCAAGACGGTGGTGAACTGGAACCTCGCGCTCGACCCCTCCGGCGGGCCGCACCTTGGCGGCTGCGACACCTGCTCCGGCGTGGTCACAGTTGGCCCGGGCGACCGGGTCACGGACAACGCCGAGTACTTCACGCTCGGCCACCTTGCTCGCTTCGTGCGCCCGGGCGCCCGGCGAATCGCGAGCACGTCGTTCGGCACGACCGGCTGGAACGGGCAGGTGATGGACGCCGCGTTCCGCAACCCGGACGGCTCGATCGCGCTCGTCGTCCACAACGAGAACGACGACCCGCGGACCTTCGCCGTCGCGCAGGGTGGCCGTTCCTTCGACTACACGCTCCCCGGCGGTGCGCTGGCGACCTTCGCGTGGCCGGCCTCGCCGAAGCTCGATGACGGTCTCGTCCTGCTCGACGCGGAACCCATGACCGCGACGGCGTCACCGTCCGATGAGCCCGATGAGCCCGGGAACGCGATCGACGACGACGCCACCACGCGCTGGACCACCGGAGCTGCCCAGCAGCCCGGCCAGTACCTGCAGGTCGACCTCGGCCGCCGGCAGGCGGTGCGCAGGGTCGTCCTCGACACGGGTGCCGACGTCGGCGACCACCCGCGTGGGTACGCGCTCTTCACGAGCACCGACGGCGTCAGCTGGAGCGAAGCGCCCGTCGCCGACGGCGCCGGACAGGGCCAGCTGACCACGATCGACTTCGACGCGACCGCCGCACGCTTCCTTCGCGTCGTCCAGACCGCGACCGCGCCCCAATGGTGGTCGGTCGCCGACCTGCGGGTTTACCGCTGAGGAGGACACCCCATGCGCACACGAATCCTGCCCATTCTCGCCGCCGCGGTTGTCGCCTGCGGCGCGGGCGCCGCTTCGGCGGCAGCCCAGGCCCCGCCCTACAAGGATCCGAGCCTGCCCGTGTCGGAGCGGGTCGCGGACCTGCTCTCGCGCATGACGCTCGAGGAGAAGGTCGGCCAGATGACGCAGACCGAGCGCTACCAGTTCATCGACGACGTGACGCCGATCACGACCTCGAGGCTCGGCAGCATCCTCTCTGGCGGCGGCTCGGTTCCCACGCCGAACACCGCTGAGGCCTGGGCCGACATGGTCGACCGCTTCCAGCGCGCTGCGCTCGCCACGCCGCTGGGCATTCCGCTCCTGTACGGGGTCGACTCGGTGCACGGTCACGGCAACCTCCTCGGCGCGACCGTCTTCCCGCACAACATCGGGATGGGCGCCACGCGCGACCCCGCGCTCGTGCGGAGGGCGGCGCACATCACGGCGTCCGAGACACGCGCGAGCGGCCCACAGTGGGCCTTCGCGCCCTGCATCTGCGCCGCCCGCGACGACCGCTGGGGCCGGACCTACGAGAGCTTCAGCGAGGATCCCAGCCTCGTCATCCGCATGGAGACCGCGATCGACGGCTTCCAGGGCGGGCGCCGCCAACTGGACGACCGTGACCGCGTGCTCGCCACCGCCAAGCACTATGCGGGCGATGGGGATACCGAGTACGGCACGGCGACCGGCGACTACAAGATCGACCAGGGCATCGCGATCACGAGCCGCGACGACTTCTGGGACGCGTCGCTGCGCCAGTACGTCCCGGCGGTGCAGGATCACGACGTCGGGAGCGTGATGCCGTCGTTCTCGAGCGTCGACTGGACCGAGGACGGCGTCGGCAACCCGATCAAGATGCATGCCAACCAGGAGCTGATCACCGGTGTACTGAAGGACTCCATGAACTTCGACGGCCTCGTGATCAGCGACTGGGAGGGCATCCACCAGATCCCGGGCGACTGGCCGACACAGGTTCGCACCGGCGTGAACGCCGGCATCGACATGATGATGGAGCCGAACATCTACCAGAGCTTCATCACCACGCTGCTTGAAGAGGTGCGGGCCGGCCGCGTGCCGATGAGCCGCGTCGACGACGCCGTCAGCCGCATCCTCACCAAGAAGTTCGAGCTCGGGCTGTTCGAGCACCCATTCACGGACCGCGCCAACATCGACAAGATCGGCTCCGCCGCGCACCGGGCCGTCGCCCGCCGCGCCGTGGCGAAGTCCCAGGTCCTGCTGAAGAACGCCAGGGCGACACTGCCGCTGCGAGGCAACAGCGGCGTGTACGTCGCAGGCTCCAACGCCGACAACATCGGCAACCAGGCCGGCGGCTGGACCCTAACCTGGCAGGGCGGCTCCACGAACGTGATCCCCGGCACGACCATCCTCGGAGGGATCCGCAACGCAGCTCGCAAGGGCAAGGTCACCTACAGCGCCGACGCGTCGGCGAGGATCCGACGGAGCGACGTCGGCGTTATCGTCGTGGGCGAGACGCCGTACTCCGAGGGCTTCGGCGACGTCGGCGGCCCGCGCTGGGGGTTCGACCCAGGCGACGGCGGCGTGCTTCGTCCGGTCAAGGACATGCAGCTGTCAGCCCAGGACAAGGCGACAGTGGACAAGGTCTGCGACGCGGCGAGGAAGTGCGTTGTCGTGATCGTCTCCGGGCGCCCCCTGATCGTCGATCCGCCGCGTCTCGCGAAGATCGACGCCCTGGTAGCCGCGTGGCTCCCGGGAAGCGAGGGCGCGGGAGTGGCGGACACGTTGTTCGGGGCACAGCCATTCACGGGCAAGCTGCCTGTGAGCTGGCCACGCACGATCGAGCAGGAGCCGATCAACAAGGGAGACGCCGACTATGACCCGCTGTACCCGTTCGGCTTCGGGCTCAGGACGAGGTAGGGGGAGCCGCTTCTCATCGGACACGGCGTGAGAACCAAACGCGGGCGGCCAGACGAGGACGTCTGACCGCCTGCTCACCTCTCGGCGCGCGGGGTGCTCGCCCGTGAACGCATCGGCTTGAAGGCGTGCATCTAGGCTGACAAGCGGATGAGCGACCTCCTTCGCGTGCTCGCGGTGCTGGCGCTGGTGGCTGGCAACGCGTTCTTCGTGACATGCGAGTACGCAGTAGTGACGGCACGTCGAGCGGTGTTGGCGCCGCGGGCCGAGCGCGGTCATATGGGTGCGCGGGCGGCGCTGCGGCTGATGGACAATCCGGTGCGCGTGATTTCGACGGTCCAGGTCGGGATCACCGTGATCGGCCTTCTGACCGGCGCTGTCGGCGAGGACTTGGTGCGGGCGCTGCTCGGCGATGCAATCCCGACTTGGTTGGCCTTCGCGCTCTCGTTCGCCGCGATCACCTATCTGAGCGTCGTGTTCGGCGAGCTGGTCCCGAAGGCCCTCACGCTCGATCGCGCGGAGACGCTCGCAGCGATTGTCGCTCCGCCGATCGAGGTGATCTCGAACGCGGTGCGGCCGCTCGTCTGGGTGCTCGAGAGGTCGGCGCAGATAGCGCTGCGACCGTTCGGCGTGCGCGAGGTGGTAGCCGGCGACACCATCCGCTCGCCTGAGGAGCTGAGGGCGCTGGTCGACGAAGCCGAGGACTCCGGGGTGATCCCACGCGCCCAGGAAGAGCTGCTGCACAACGTTTTCGACTTCGCCAGCTTGGAGGCGGCCGACGTGATGGTGCCGGCGCCCGAGGTCGACTGGCTTGACGCCGACCTCACCGTTGACGCCGCATTGGCCAAGACCGTCGAGCGCCGGCGCACGCGCTACCCCGTCGGCGCCGGATCGCTGGACAACCTCATCGGCGTCGTGCACATACAGGAGATCGTGGCGGCGGCCCGCATAAGCCCAGAGTCGCGCGTCGGAACGCTCGCGCAACCGGCGCTCATCGTCCCCAAGACCAAGGATCTCGGTGCGCTGCTGCGTGAACTCCGCGAGGCGCGCCAGCAGCTCGCAGTCGTCATCGACGAGTACGGCGGAACGGGCGGCATCGTAACGATGGAGGACATCCTCGAGGAGATCGTCGGCGAAATTGAAGGCGAGTACGAGCTTCCCGACGCCACACTCACCCGCGTCGAAGACCACATGTTCCTCGTCGCAGGATCGATGACCATCGACGACTTCAACGAAGCCGTCGGGACCCAGCTGCCCCAGGACGGAGCCCGAACCATGGCCGGCCTCGTCTTCAACGCCCTCGGTCGCGGCCCGCAGCCAGGCGACACCACCACTGCCGACTCAGTCCGGCTGACAGTCGAGCAGATGGACGGCATGCGCATCACCCGGCTCCGCGTCGAGCTCGGGACGGCTGGGGCGAGCGCCTGAGCAGACCAGAGCTCGACCCACCCGCCGTCGCATCACGGCCAGGTGCCGGCTGCCGCCTGCGGGTGGGTTGGTGCCGGGGCTCTCGCTCACGCGCCTGAGTGCGGTCGAGTGTCGCGGCCGGTGCGGAGCAGAGACGCCGCAATGGCGACGCTGATGACGGCGACGATGACCAGTAGTGAGATCCCAACACCGATATCGACGACGTCGGTGAGCAGGAACTTGGCGCCGATGAAGACGAGGATGACTGCGAGGCCAGCGTCGAGGTAGACGAAGCGGTCGCGCAGGCCGGCGAGCAAAAAGTACATCGAGCGCAGCCCGATCAGTGCGAGCGCGGTGGCGCTGAAGACGATGAACGGTTCGCGGGTGACGCCGAAGATCGCGGGGATCGAGTCGACGGCGAAGATCACGTCGGTCAGCTCGATCACGGCGAGAACGGCGAGCATCGGCGTCGCGTACCAGCGCCCGAGTATTGGTTTGCGCGAAGGACGTTCGGTCTCGGCGACGTCGCGCTTGCGGACGAACAGGTGCGCCCCCTCCAACCCTCGCGTGGTCGGCAGTTGGCGGCGCAGCAGCCGGACTGCGAAGCTCGACTGTGGGTCGAACTCGGCGCCGCCGCGGAGCAGCCGCACGCCGCTCCAGAGGAGCAGCACACCGAACACGTACACCACCCACTCGAAGCGCCTGAGCAACTCGGCGCCGGCGGCCACAAAGGCGCCGCGCAGCACGAGTGCGCCGAAGATGCCGTAGAACAGCACACGATGCTGGTAGGCGGCCGGGATCGAGAAGGCGCTGAGTATCAACGCCCAGACGAACACGTTGTCGAGCGACAGCGATAGCTCGAGCAGGTATCCGGCGAAGAACTGCGCGCCGACGTGGTGGCTCTCGACCGCCGACAGCACGATGCCGAACGCGATGGCGACGGCGACAAAGCCGGCGCTCGACCACGCGGCGCTGCGCAGCGAAACCTCCTGCGTGCCGCGGTGGAGCACCAGCAGGTCCAGCAGCAACAGCATGACGAGGCCCGCCACAAGCCCTGCCCAGGCGATGAACGTGACGTCCATCCCTACTGTTGGCGCTCGGGATCGAGGCGAGCGGAGGAGTTAGTTGTCCGGACCGGCGGTGCCGACCCGGCGGGCGGTAGCGCACGCGTGCCAGCGAGAGGAATCCCGCTGCTCCTGACGTACAGGACGGGCATGACGATTTCCCTGCCAGAGCAGTCGCCGCAGCAGAGAAGGACCGCTCGTATCGCCGGCTGGCTCATGGCCTTGACGTTTCTCACGTCCATCCCCGCCGCGCTCATTCTCTACGACCCGGTGCTCAACGACACCGACTACATCCTCGGCGCCGGCGACGACACCCGCGTCACGCTGGGCGCCCTCCTCGAGATCTTCCTGATGATCGGCAACGTCGGCACGGCGGTCGTGATGTTTCCGATCCTCAGGCGATACAGCGAAACCCTCTCGCTTAGCTACGTCGCCTCGCGCACAATCGAGGCGACGATCATCGGGGTCGGCGCGATCAGCCTGCTCTCCGTCGTCACCCTGCGCGACGACCTGGCGGCGTCGATCGGCGCGGACGGAACCTCGCTCGACATCGCGGGGCAGACCCTGGTCGCGATCCACGACTGGACGTTCCTGCTCGGGCCGGGATTCTGCGTCGGCGTCAACGGCATCCTGCTCGGCTGGCTGATGTACCGCACTGGATTGATGCCGCCACGGCTCGCGATGCTGGGTGTCATCGGCGGTCCGCTGATCTTCGTGTCGTCGATTGCGGTCCTGTTCGGCGCCTACGAGCAGGACGGCCTGCACGCCCTCTTCTCGCTGCCCGAGGCCGCCTTCGAGGCGGCGTTTGCGATCTATCTGATCGTCAAGGGCTTCAGGCCCTCGCCGATCCTCGACGACGCTCGGTATACCGGAGGGGACGGGGGCTCCCTGCGCCCTGCGGCGGCCGCGCCGTAGACGTTCCTGACGCAGCAGTGCTGCGCGCCCACCTCAAGGACGGGCGGCTCAGCCAGGCGCGCAACTCGGGTTCGGCGGGGGCGCAGCAGCTCGATCGAGCATGCCCGCAACGGTAGCCTCGGCGTGGTGTTCGACCACGTCGCCATCGCCGTCTCGGACCTGGCCGCGTCCGAGCGGTTCTACCGCACCGTCCTCTCCGTGCTGGGGGTCGAGCCCAGCCACGCGGACGCCGAGCTCGTCGAGTGGGAGGACTGGGACATCGGGCCCACGGACCGCGAGCACCCCGTGACCCGCGGCCTGCACGTCGGGTTCCGCGCGCCGAGCCGCGCGGCCGTGGACGCCTTCTGGCAGGCGGGGATCGACGCCGGGTACCGCGACGACGGCGCGCCCGGGCCGCGCACGGAGTACGGACCCGACTACTACGGCGGGTTCCTGCTCGACCCGGACGGCAACAGCGCCGAGGCCGTGCACGGCGAGCGGGCGCGCCCCGTGCCCGACGGCCGCGTCGACCACCTGTGGATCCGCGTCGCCGACCTCGCGGCGTCCAAGCGCTTCTACACGACCATCGCGCCCCACGCCGGGATCCGGCTGGGGGACGACGAGCCCGGCCGCGTGCAGTTCACGGGCGAGGACTACAGCTTCTCGCTGATCGACGACGAGCGGCCGCTCACGGAGCACGTCCACCTCGCGTTCCCCGCCCGCGAGGACGCCACGGTGCGCGCGTTCCACGCCGCCGCGCTCGCCGCCGGCTACGAGGACCACGGCGGTCCGGGGGAGCGCGCCGTGTACCACCCCGGCTACTACGGCGCGTTCGTCCTGGACCCCGACGGGCACAACGTCGAAGTCGTCAACCACAACCGCTGAGCGATGACCGACGACGCCGCCCGCCACATCTCCCGCGAGGGCTTCGCCGCGCTCGACGACCACCCACACGGAGCTGGCCGCCCGGCTGCGGGCCGCCACCGAGGAGGCGGGCCGCCTGGGGCCTGACCAAGGCTCCGCTCACTCGCTCGAAAAGATCGCCTCGCCGAGGCGCTCGGCCTCGCCGGCAGGCCAACAGGCCGACAGGCTGCCGTAGCCGTAGACGGCCCCGGTCGAGCCAAGCCCGCACGTCGCGTCGGACGCCGGTTGTTCGCATGTGACCAACCTGCGCGCTGGGTCCGGGGTCATACCCGCCGACAAGCAACCCACCCCAGAAAGGGGAAGCATCATGCTCAGCAACAATCTCAAGCGCTCAGTCGCGGCTTTCGCGGTCACCGCAGGACTGCTCGTCGCCGCCGGACCTGCCAACGCCGCGTGGTACGCCAAGTACGACAACGTTGACGGGAGCGTCGTGGCCGCAATGCCGAACGATTCGCTCGGCCTCAAGGCAGGTCAGAGCGAGGTCCTGTATGAGACGGTCACCGTGAAGACACCGGAGACGCCCACCGCGAACGGTTTCGGCCTCTCGTTCGAGCACCTCGACTTCGTGAACGCACCGACCAACGCCCGCACGCAAGCGGCAGGCACGCAGGTCGGCAGCGAGGGCGTGAAGGTGCCAATCGACGATATGGACCTCTCGAATCATGCCGTCCGCTCGCCCGAGAGCACCGAGGTTGCGATGGAGAAGACCGACACGCTTGACACGAGGACGCGCCCGAACTTCTTCGACATTCCCGCCGATCTCGTGGACTAACATCGGGATGCTCCCTTACGACCAGCGGCTTGGCCAGGCCGCGGAGTTCACGCAGGCTGTCGCGCGTGCCGACGAGCGTGCGACGGCCGGGTAAGCGGCCATCGAGGTCCCGCATTTCATCCACTTCGCACCGGCGCCTCCGGCGCAAGAGGCGATTGAGGACAAGCGGTGGTGGGGCCTGGGGGTCATCTGCGTGGCGATGTTCATCAGTGCGATGGACATGACGATCGTGAACGTCGCGCTGCCGGATATGTCGAACGAGCTCGACGCTGGCATCGGAGAGCTGCAGTGGGTGCTGGACGCGTTTCTCGTCTCGCTCGCCGGGCTGTTGCTCGTCGGCAGTGGGCTGGCCGATCGGTTCGGGCGCCGGCGGGTGTTCCTGTCGGGGCTGGTTGGCTTTGCGGCCGCATCCGTGCTGACCGCCGCGTCGCAGACGGTAGGCGAGGTGATCGCCGGTCGGGTGCTCATGGGGGTGGCGGCGTCCTGCGTGCTGCCTCCGGCGCTGTCGCTCCTTGCAGTCCTCTTCCCTCCGGAGCTGCGGCCGAAGGCGGTGGGGATCTGGTCGGCGGTCGGGGGCCTCGGGCTCGCCCTCGGACCGGTTGTCGGCGGTGTGCTCGTCGACGTGGCGAGCTGGCGCTGGGTGTTTCTCGTCAACGTGCCATTCGTGGTGTTGGCCGCGCCGCTCGGGCTCCGCTGGCTGCCCGAGTCGCGCCGGCCCGGCGCACCTCCGCTCGACATCCCCGGGGTGGCGCTCTCGATCGTCGCTCTGACTGGCATCGTGTTCGCGCTAATCGAGGGTGTCGACGCGGGCTGGACGAGTCCGCCCGTGCTCGGCGCCGCGGCGGCGGGCATCGCGGCCGGCGTCGCGTTCTTCGCCATCGAGCTCCGCCGCGCCCAGCCGCTGTTCGACGTGCGTGTGATGGCGCGCTCGCGCGTGGCGGTGGGCGCGTTCGCCATCCTCGCCGCCTATATCGCATCGCTCGGGATGCTGTTCCTGCTTCCCCAGTACGTGCAGTACGTCCAGGACGGCTCGGCGCTCGTTTCGGGCTTGGAGGTTGCGCCGTTTGGCCTGGGGCTCGGTGCGCTCGCGCAGGTGAGCGGGCGGCTCATGGCGCGGTACGGGGCGCGCGTCGTCCTGCTCGCGGGTCTGCTCACCGCGACGGCCGGCTTCGTCCCCCTGCTGCTTCTCTCCGGAGATAGCTCGCCCGCGCTCCTGATGCTCGGCACGGGGATCGTCGGCTGCGGCCTGGGTCTTGCCGTCCCGCCGGCGACGGCGGTGATCATGAACGACCTCGGGGTCGAGAAGGCCGGCGATGGCGCCGCGGTGAACCAGCTCGCCAGGCAGGTCGGCGGTGCACTCGGTGTGGCGATCGTCGGGAGCGTGTTCGCCGCCATCTACGCCGCCAAGATCGGGGACGGCGGGGTGCCCGCCGCGGCCAAGGAGTCAATCGAGGGCACGACCGACGTCGCGAGCCGCCTGCATGGTGCGGCCCGTGTCGACCTCCTCCAGGACGCCGTCACGAGCTTCGACGTGGCGGCCCGCTGGGGCCTTGCCGTGTGCCTGGCAGTCGTGCTCCTCGCGGCGGCGGGCGCCGCCATCGGACTGACGGCGGTGACTCCGGCCAAACGATGAGCGCCAGGACGTAGTTCTCGTAGTTAGTCGGGCGGCGGCGTCCGCAGCGCCTGCCTGACGTGATCGAGCAGCTCGCGGAGCCGGCGGGTGCCGTCGTCGCCGAGCTCGGCGGCGGTGTGAAGGTTGCGCCGCGCGGCGGCGCGGTTGATCTCGTCGAGGACCTCGCGGCCACGCGGGGTCAGGCGCAGGAGCGGGGAGCGGCGGTGGTCGGGATTCGGGTCGAACGTTGCGAGCCGGTCGGCCACCAGGTCGTTCGCGATGCGCTGGACGTTCTGCCTGGTCACGCCGAGCCTGCGCGCGATCGCGGGCACCGTGAGCCCGCCCGCGGCGCCGATCCACATCACCTGCCAGCGCGCCTGGGTCTGGCCAGCGTGGCGGGCGATCGCCTCGCCATCCCGGCGCATGGCACCCGCGACTTCGAACAGGTCGGCGGCGAGGCGTTGGATTTCGAGGTTCCTTTCCTCGTCATTCACCTCGGTGATGGTACTACCTACCCAACTTGGTCGTGATATCCGATTTGACAACAGAGTGTCACTATGGGAAGGTGCAGCATTATGAGCTCGACAGCGGCGCGGCCCGGGTGTCAGGACACTCCACCCCTCGGGGGCGACGCTTCCCCGCTGCCCGGAGAAACCTTCGAGACCGGCTTCGAGCATGGCGTCCGCTGGAGGGGAATCGAGGGGCTGCGCGAGTTCCTCTCCCAGCGCGACGGATTCTTCGACGAGATGCACACCGTCAAGGACGTGCTCGCCATGGAGCAAGTGTCCAGCGGCGAGACCCACGCCCGCACGCGGCTCGAGTTCTTCCTACGGCGGTGGGAGGCGCCGTCGCCGACGAGCGAGGAGTTCACCGGCTCGTGCTTTCACCACTGGCACCTGCGCCACGCGCCCGATCGCTGGCGGGTCGCCGCCCAGATCGTCGAGCGCTTCGAGGACCTCAACGACAACTCGAAGCGTCTGTTCGCAACGCCCGACCAGGGCCTCAACCGCTGAAGCCGTGACCGGGGATGCGCAAATTCGGGCGGACGTGAAGGGCACGCTGGAGCGGCTGCTCGCATTGACGCAGTACCTCGGCCTGATCGGCTTCAGCGTCGCGACGATCGTCCAGTTCCTGTCGCACGGCGATGCTGAGTGGCAGCGCCGGATGCTCGAAAATGGGCTGCTCTGGCTGGTCGGCGTGCAGGGCTTCGTGTTCGCGAGCGGGCACCTGTTCTTCGCCGACAGGGTCGCGGACTCAATCGGCTGGCCGCGCGGCAACCCGTTCCAGTTCGAGGTCGGGCTCGCGAACCTCGCCTGGGGCGTGCTTGGCGCGTTCGCGGCCGGCCACGACAGAGACTGGTGGCTGGCCACCCTCGTGGCCTTCGCCGTGTTCTACTTCGGAGCGGCCATCGGCCACGTCAGGGAAGCCGTCAACGAGCGCAACTTCGCGTCCGGCAACATCGGCGGTGCTCTCGTGTTCGACGTGGCGGCGCCGACGCTGCTCCTCATCCTCTACGTGGTCACCGACTGACCGATGCGGATCACCTCGCCTGCGGCCGCGCGCCCGCGTCCGCGGTCATCAAACGGCGGCACAGTTGAGGCCGTAGACGCCGCGAATCAGTCCGCATTGCGCTTGGCCATCCTGCAGAAGTTTCCCGGCCGGAGGTTCGTGGTGGTGACGAGCGGAACGCACTCGTGACCGGCGCGAACCCCGGCGGCGAGTCCCTTGGTCAGGGCCAGCAGCGCGTGTTTCGGGAACAGTGCGTCTTCGTAACTCGCGGGTATTGAGCTGTAACAGTCGCCCGGGGATGGTGGCGGGCCATGTCGTCGAGGCCAGTCATGGTCCAGTTGAGGGACCGCGGTCAGGCGTCGTTGCTGATGTTGGGGGTGTGCACGCTGCTGCTCGGGTTGGCGGTGGTGTTGTTTGCGTTCGGGCAGGCGCTGGGATCGAAGGGGCGCCATCAGTGGGCGGCGGATCTGGCGGCGGTCTCGTGATGATGTCGTCGTTGCCGTTGCCGTCCGGGTCCCCGGTGAAGCGATCTTCGGGCCTGACCGGGAGCCCGACTTACGGCCCCCGGTCTCGTTCCTCGGTCGTGATTCGGCTAGCGCTTGTCGCCGTAGTCCCGCGCGTGGTCGTAGTCGGCCAGGCTCTTGACGAAGGCGAGGTACTGGTCCGGGTCGGTGATCGACCGGCCGGCCTCGACCTGCATCTGCGCCACAGCCGTTCCCGGCGTCTCGGTCGCCCGAGGCGACGCGACGGCGTAGCCGAGCCGGTCGACCGCCGAGGCCGGCGCGGCCAGCGCCAACACGGCGAGACCGGCAACGATTATCCTCCTCATTGTTCGTTCCTCTCGTCAGGAATGGACTCATCAGAGCGGCCTTGAGCCGCTGACCGGGGCGCCCCTAGCGGCGCCCCGGTTTCGTCCTAGAACCAGACTCGTGGCGAGACGTTTAGCGTGATCGGTTGGCGCCCAGACCGTCCGCCCGGCAGCTGTCGGTCGCCGCGGTTGCGGCCGTAGTCGAACGCGATCTCGCCGTTCTCGCCCGGAGAATCCCCGGCGCCCGAGGAAGGCATGCCACCGAGGCTCGATGACGGTCGTGGCTGAAGTGTCCGCCCGCCGGCCGCATGAAGTCGTCGGCAAGACCGACCACAACACTGCCTAGTACGCCCATCGGGAAGGTCCTTCTAAAGAGGAAAGTACGTCGGTGTCATACCCGTACTACGTCGCAATCAAAGTGCCATCACACAGATGACGTACAGCCTTAGCCTCGGGCGTAGGCGGTGCGAGAGCGTCCGCGGCCGGCGCAAACGCGCGAGACCAAGGTTTCACCCGAATTCCGGGGACCGGTGGCGCTCCCGCGTGACCTGCCGCCGGACATGCTCTTGGCCGCCGCCTTCGCGCTCGGCAACGCGCTCGGATTTACCAGCGCTCGATCAGGCGGGCGATCAACATGGTGCGCTCCGCGAGCGAGTCGATCCTGACGCGCTCGTCGAGCGCGTGAGCGCCGCCTCCGTCTGGCCCGAGGCCGTCGAGCACCGCGACCCCCAAGGGGGCGACAAGGTTTCCGTCACTGGCACCGCCCGCCGCACCCTCCCGCAGATCCGTTCGCAGGCCCGAAGCGATCTCGCGTGCACGCGCGAACGCCTCGGCGATCGCCGGCGTTCGCTCCATCGGTGGCCGCATGATCCTGGTCTCCAGAGAGATCGACGTGTGCGCCCGTTCGGCCCGGAGCCCGGCGAGGCGGGAGTGCATCCGCTGCTGCTCCGCCACCGTCTCCGCTCGCACGTCGACGTGGGCCCAGGCCGAGTCGGCGACCACATTCGCCGCCGACCCTCCGCCAAGCACTCCGGCGTTGACGGTGGTACCCCTGCTAGGCCGCGCGAGCCGCCGCACCTCGAGGAGCCGATCTATCAGCTCGTCGATGGCGCTGGCACCGGCCTCGGGTTCCAAGCCGGCGTGGGCGGCGCGCCCCTTGATCTTCACCGTATAGCTCGCCCACCCCTTGCGGGACGTCTTGAGGGCCCCGCCCTCGAGCGGCGGCTCGGTCACAAGGACCAGCCCGGCGTCGCGGGCCACCTGCATGATCAACTCGCTCGAGCCCGTACTTCCAGTTTCCTCGTCCGGCGTGAGGAGGATCCTGACCCGCCGCGCCAGGGGCGTGGCGAGCTCGATCGCGGCCAGCGCGGCCACAATGCCACCGCGCATGTCGAACACGCCCGGGCCATGCAGCAGGTCGCCTACCTGCCGGGCAGGGCGCGCGTCTGCCGTCCCCGCCGGCCACACCGTGTCGTAGTGGCAGAGGATCACGACCGGCAGGTCGCCATCCGGTCCGAAGCGGCCGTCCAGGACTACGCCGGTCGGGGTCTCGTGACGCAGGAGATCCGCTCCGAGTTGTTTCAGCCTGTCCACCAGCCAGGCGACGGCCCCTGCACTCGCGCGGGGATCCCCGCTGGGCGCATCGTGCGCACTCAGACCGACCAGGTCCGCGACGAGTCGGGCGGGATCGCAGCTCAAGCGGAGCGAGCTCGCTCGACGGCGGCCCGCGCGCAGCGCGCTACCAGGACGCGTACGAGCTGGCGCTTGTAATCGACAGAGCCGTTTGCGTCCTCCACCGGATCGGCCGCCTCCGCCGCCGCCTCGGCGGCGGTAGAGAGTCGAGCGTCCAGCTCGTCGGCGGGTCCGCCCACCAGGGTCGCCTCCGCGTCGAGTGCCCGCTGGGGCCGGTTACCCACCGACCCCACCGCCACGCGCACCGAGGTCACCTGGCAATCCTCAACGCGCGCCAGGCATGTGACTGTGACCGCGGGCCGCTCATGCAGGGACATCTTCTCGTGCACGATGCGCGCGCCCGCACCCGGATGCGGCACCCGCACGGCCGTCACCAGCTCGCCGGTCTGAAGGGCAGTCCGGTAGGGACCCTGTACGAATTCTTCTATGGAGAGCTCACGCGGCGGGCCGTCGCCCCGGCTGCAAATCAATGATCCGCCTGTGGCGAGAAGAAACGTCGCCGGATCGGAGTGAGGGTCGGCAAAGCAGAGGTTGCCTCCGATGGTCCCCATGACGCGAACCCGAAGGTTCCCGACGTGGCGCTCCATCGAAGCAAACGCGGGCCAGCGATCGCGCACGGTAGGGGACCGCTCCACCTCGCGATGCGTCACCGCTGCCCCGACCTCCAGGACATCGTTCGTCACCCGCACCCGCCGTAGCTCGGCAATGCGCTTTACGTCCACCAGATGCAAGTAGTCCGCAAACCCGAGCTTCATCACGAGCAGCAGCTCCGTGCCGCCCGAGTAGACGACGGCATCGTCACCGAGCTCCGCGAGTAGTCCGCTCGCCTCCTCGACGGAGCTTGGCCGGTGGAGCTCGAACGGCGGAAGAGTGCTCACGCGGCCGAAACGGTTCTATCCGCGGCCTCGCCGATCACCTCGAGCGTCGCCTCGACCCCCTCTCCGATGCGCATGTCGGCCCCCAGGTCCTTCAGGCCACGGCCGAGCGCGCTGACCGCCACGACCGGGTTCAGCGAGTCCGCCGCCGGACCCATGTGGCCAATGCGGAAGATCTTGTCCGCGAGCTCACCGTAGCCGCCCGACAACATGACGCCGTAGCGGTCGCGGATGTGCTCGAGCGCGTCCGCACGCGAGATTCCCTCGGGCACGCGGATCGCGGTGACGCAACCGGCGGCGTAGTCCTCGCGCCGAGGCCAGAGCTCGAGCCCCATGCCCTGCACGCCCGCGCGCACCGCCCGGGCCGCCGCTTGGTGGCGGGCGATGCAGGCTTCGAGGCCCTCGTCGAGCACCTGGTCCACCACGGAGTCAACCCCGTTCACATCCACCACCGACGGCGTGTAGAGGAACTTTGTCCTGTCGGTGTCTACCCAGCGCTGCTTCCAGTCGAGCAGGGAGAGGAACGAGCCCCGAGGGGCGTTCGGGTTGCGCTCCATCGCTTCCCACGCCGCGGACGAGATCGACATGAGCGACATTCCGGGGGGCCCGGCGAGGCACTTCTGGGGGCCGACGACGCAAACGTCGATTCCCCACTCGTCGACGAGCACCTCCTCGCAGCCGAGCGCCGAGACGGCGTCAACCAGCAGCAGCGCCCCGGCATCCTTCACCATCGGAGCAATCCTGTCGACGGGGTTATGGATGCCGGACGGCGTCTCCGACTGCACGACGGCCACGAGCTGGATATCCGGATTCTCATCGAGCGCCCGACGGACATCGTCGGCGTCGATCGCCTCGTCGTAGGGCACGCGGACCTCGATCACATCGGCGCCGTACTCGCGCAGCCAATCTCCGAACCATGCCGCGTAGACGCCGGACACGAGGTTGAGCGCCTTCATGCCGGGCCGGGTGAGCGCGCGGGCGGCGGCCTCGAGGCCCAGCACCGCCTCCCCCTGCATCAGCACGATGTCATCCGAGCTGCGCATGAGTTCGCCGACCTTGCGCTCGAGTTCGCGGAACTTCTCCAGGAAGACGGGGTCGTAGTCGAAGATGATCGGCTGACCGAGCGCCTGAAGCGTGCGGGGCGTCGCGGCGGTCGGGCCGGCGGTCAAGGTGAAGCTGGGATCTCGCATGGCTACCTCCTCGTGAAGAGCCGTTTCACCCGCGCCCATAGGACGCGTGCCATCAGACGCAGGCCGCCGACGGGCGCGGCCGGCGCCGGGGCGGCGGCCGGCGTCGCGGCGACGTGCTGGGCCGGCGCGGCGTCCGGTGCGGCGCCGGCAGTCTGCGCGCCGACCCGCTCGGTGATGCAGGCCGCCATGTCGTCGACCATCCTGGCCGCCACGTCATCGATCACGCCGCGGCCCATCGAGCCCGCGCGGCCGGTCAGCTGGACCTCCGTGCGCGTGAGGACACGTGCTCCATTGTCCTCCTCGTCGACCTTCATCTCCATCCGTGCCGTGGCCGATCCCTGGCCGCGCGCCTCACGCACGTCGGTGGTGAGGGTGGCTTTCCGCGCCGTCTCGTCACTGCCCTCGAGCCGCACGCTGCCGCGGTATGTGAATCGCATTGGACCGAGCTTGACGATGATTTCGGCCGGGTACGCGCCGTCCTCGCCTGCGGAGCCGACATTCCCGCCCGGAATGCACTGCCCAACCTGCTCGAGCTGAAGCAGGAAGTCGTACACCGCGCCCGGATCGGCGGGGATGCGGAACTCGTTCTCGAGCTCGATCACGTCAGCGCTCTCCCCGGAAGTACGGCAGCGCGAGCGCGGACGGCAGGTAGGAGCGGCGCGCGAAGAGGACCAGCACCACGATCACCGCGATGAACGGCAGCATCTGCACGTAGTCCGTGGAGATCTCGACGCCGATGAGCTGCAGCGCGGTGGCGATCGAGAGCGACATGCCGAACAGGAGCGAGCCCACGATCGTCCAGGGGGCTGCGCCTCTGGCGAGCATGGCGATCACGATCGCAATGAACCCCTGGCCCTGCGTCATGAACGGTGTGAATGTGCCCGCCGCGATCACTGACAGATACGCGCCGCCGAGCCCCGCGCCCAGCCCGGCGACGATGGTGGCCCACGTGCGCGTGCCGTCGACGTTCACGCCGGCGGCGTCGAGGGCGGCGGGCTTCTCACCCGCGGCACGGAGGCTCAGACCGGCGGACGTGCGGCGCATGACGTAGTGCACGGCTATGACGAGCGCCACCGCGATGTAGACGATCGGGTGCTGCGTGAAGATGCTCTCGCCGAGCACCGGCAGCTCGCTAAGGCCGGGCACGGCCCACTCGGACGCGGCCGGCAGCCGCGGGCGCGAGGCCGCATAGCGGGCGTCGAACAGCAGGCTCGTAATGCCCTCGGCCACGAGGACGATTCCGATCCCGATGACGATCTGGTCGAGTTTCATTCGCACGCACAGGAGGACCATCAAGAGCGACACGAGCGCTCCCACGAGCATGCCGCCGCCCAGCCCGAGCCACGTCGATTCGGTCTCGAGCGCGACCACAAAGCCGCCGTACGCACCCGCGAGCATCATGCCCTCGAGGCCGACGTTCAGGACGCCCGCCTGCTCGGAGACCATCTCGCCGAGACTGGCGAACAGGAGCGGCATCGCCGCCAGCACGCCGCCCGCCACGAGCGCCGTCAGGAAGGTCTCGGTGAACAGGTCTTCCATCGCTCTATCCCACGACGCCCGACTGCGCCGGCCGGGTCTCGTCCGAGGGCGCCGCCCGTGTCCCGATCGTCTCGGCCAGCCCTGGCGTGAGGTAGCCCGGGCGCGCGCTGCGGCGGGCTCGGAGCCATTCGGTCACGGCCATGAACAGCAGGATCAGGCCGACGAGGGCAAGCAGGATGTCGCTCGACACGTCCGACTTTCGCGCCGCGGACTCGCCGCCGATCTGGATGATCGCGAACGCCGCCACGAAGAAGGCGGAGGCGATGGCGTTCAGTCGCGCGAGGAAGACGAGCGGGATGACGATCAGGCCGAAGGCCGGGTTGAAGTCAGCTCGGAACGAGCCCCAGATGCCGAGGATCTCGACGGCGCCGCCGAGCGCTATCAGGCCGCCGCTTGCCATGAAGGCGAGGACGGTGATGCGCTTGATGTGAAGGCCGGCGTGCTCGGCGGCACGCGGGTTCTCTCCGAGTAGCCTCAGCCGGAAGCCCACCGAGGTCCGCGTCATCACGATGTGGACGGCGAGGATCGCGACGACGGCGATGATGATCCCGGCGTTGATCTGAGTGTCGCCGAGCAGCGGCAGGCGATCGTCGAGCGGGAGCGTGTCCGTACGGGCCACGCCGCCCGTGTCGGTGCGGAACGGTCCCTTCACCAGCACGTTCGCCACCGCGATGCCGATAAAGGACATCATCAGCGTCGTGATGATCTCGTTCACGCCGTACCAGGCTCGAAGCACCGCGGGGATCACCGTCCACAGCGCGCCGACCGCCGCTCCGATGGCCATCACGGTGATGAGGGTCAGGGTCGAACCGAGCGAGTCGACGAGCGACGGCGCCAGCCCGGCGGCGAACGCCGCGCCGAGCAGGAACTGACCATCCGCGCCGAGGTTCCAGAGGTTCGCCCGGAAGGCGACGATCAGCCCGGCCGCGATCAGGAGCAGGGGCGACATCCGGATGATGCTCTCCTGCAGGCCGGGCCACTCGAGCAGGCCCCGTTCCAGCATGTCGCTGTAGAACTCGAGCGGATCCCGCCCGAGGATGACTAGCAGGAGCCCGGTGGCAACGAAGGCGAGCAGCGCCGGAACGAGCGACGCGACCACGGCCTCGCCTGCGCGCCCGGCTTGCGCTCTCATCGGGACACCATCAGTTCGCCCACCCGCTCCTCTGCGCCGGCATCGTTCTCGACGATCCCTGTGATCGCACCACGCGACATGACTGCGATCCGGTCGCAGAGGGCGATGAGCTCGTCGATCTCCGTGGAGATGAGGAGCGCCGCGGCGCCCCGCTCAGCCAGCTCGGTGATCTTGCCGCGCACGAACTCCGCGGTCCGGACGTCGAGGCCGTAGGTCGGCTTGTTGAAGACCACGACCCTCGGCGAGAACGACAGCTCCCGGGCGAGCACGAGCTTCTGGACGTTGCCGCCGGACAGCGTCGCGATGCGCGCATCCACGTCCCGAGGACGCACGTCGTAGGCCTCGACCAGGCCCTGCGCGTAGCGTTCTATCTCGCGCCGGTTGACGCGGCCGCGCGACCAGAACGGTGAGTCTCCGATCCGCTTGAGCACGCTGTTCATGGCGACGTCGAAGGCCGCGACGGTTCCCTCTCCCATCCGGTCGTCGCTCACGTAGCGGACCCCGCGGCGCTGGCGCTCGGCCACGCCGAGGCGCGTGACCTCCTCGTCTTCGAGCAGCACGCTGCCGCGATCGGGCCGTCGCTGGCCCGCCAGGACCTCGGCGAGCTCGCGCTGGCCGTTGCCGTCGACGCCCGCGACGCCGGTGACCTGACCGGCCGGCAGCTCGAGCGACACGCCGCGTAGACCGACCTCCTGGGGCTCTCCCGCGAGGTCCACGTCGCGGAGCGTCAACACGGCGCTGCCACCCAGCATGGCGCGCGACTCGCGGCGCTCCACCGTCGCCGGCTCGCCCCCTGCGACCTCCACGGCGGACTCGACCTCGGGCGTCTCGTCGCCGAACATCATCGTCACGATCGCGCCGCGCAGCTCCTTCTCGCTGCGCGCCTGCACGTCGCCGGGCTCGATCGAGCCTACCTTGCGACCGCTGCGGAGAATCGAGACGCGGTCGCCCATCTCGATGGCCTCGTGGAGCTTGTGGGTGATCAGTACGACCGCGAGCCCGTCGGCCTTGAGACGCTCGAGGTACCGGCGCAGCTCGTCGTAGTCCTGCGGCGTGAGCATCGAGGTGGGCTCGTCGAGCACGAGCACGCGAGTGCGGCGCCAGAGCGCCTTCATAATCTCCACCTGCTGTCGCTGGCCGAGAGCCAGCCGGCCGACGTTCGCGTCCGCGTCGAAGCTCACCCCGAGGACACCCGCCAGCTCGTCGAACCGCGAGCGCGCCTGGGCGAGGTCGAGCCGCGCGCCCTGCGAGCCGATGCCGAGCATCAGGTTCTCCAGGACGCTGAGCGTCGGCACCAGCGTCAGGTGTTGGTAGACGGTGCCGATCCCAAGGCCAATCGCCGCCCGCGGCGAGTCGATCACCTGCTCCTCGCCGTCGATGCGGATCTCACCGGCGTCGGGCCGGTACATGCCGGCGAGGATGCTGATCAGGGTCGACTTGCCGGCCCCGTTCTCGCCCAGAAGAGCGTGGACCTCGCCGGCGTGGACGTCGAGATCGACGCGATCGTTGGCGACCACCCCGGGGAATGTCTTCGTGATCCCTCGCAGCTCCACGAGGCAGTGATCGGTGCTCTGCTGCACGTCCAGTCCTTGGCCCGCACCGGCCTGCCCGGGAGCCGTCCCGCCCCCGGGCCGCCGGCGCAACACATGGTCTACCCGCCGGAGATCAGGTCCTCCACCTGCGACTTCTTGGTCGTCTCCGGCACCTCGACGTCACCGTTCACGATCGCCTCCTGGGCCTTCTCGACCTCCTGCCACGCGGCGTCGTCGATCTGGTCGGTCTGAAGCAGCGAGATGCCCTTGTTGTCCAGATCGAGGGCGTAGTTCGTCTCGCCGAACGTCCCGGCGTCGAGGTCGTCGATCGCCTGGTTGAACAGGACGTCGAAGTTCCAGAGCACCGAGGACAGCAGGACGCCCTGCTTGTCGATCTTGGTCTTGTCCCCGATCACGTCGATGAACATGACGTCGTCGGCCGCCTCCACTGCCTGGATCATCCCGAACGAGCTCCCGTCGCCCATCCCGAAGATGACGTCCGCACCGTCGGCGATGACCTGCTCGGTCACCCGCTTGCCGCCTGCGGTGTCGGCGTAGCCCGCCTGACCGATCTGGGCAAGCCGGATCTTGATGTCGGGATTAACCGACTGCGCGCCCTTGACAAAGCCGCCGGCCATGCGATTCCAGTTCGTGTCGTCGGCGGAGATCACGATCCCTAGGGTGCCCGACTTGCTCGTCTCTGCTGCGAGTACGCCGGCCAGGTAGCCGCCGCCCTGGCCCTGTGCTTCGGCATTTGCCACGAGCCCAGGATCGGCGGCCTCCGGGTTGTCCCAGATGAGGCTCGGAACCTCGGTCTGGAGCGAGACGTCCGGGGCGGCGGTGTTGTAGCCGCTCGCCTGGGCGATGATGAAGTCCTCATCGGTGGCGAGTTCGCGCAGGATCGGCGTTACGTCCTCGTAGCCCGAGTTGTCTGCGACGTTGACATTGAGGCCACGGTCGGCGGCGATCTTCTCCGCAGCTTCAATCGACTGCTGGTTCCACCCATAGTCGGACCCCTTCTCGGGGGTCACGATCGCGAAGTTGGCGATCGCATTCTCTGACTGCTGAGTTTCGGTTCCGCCTCCGCCTCCGCCGTTGCCGCCCGAGTCATCGTCGTCGTCACCGCAGCCCACCACGACGAAGGCCGTGAGCACGACCACGAGCAACGGCAGCAGGCGACGCGCGAAGGTCACCAGGCGCGGCCTCCTAGACTCCATGTCTTTCCTCCTCGTTGACTGTGTCGACGGGCCCCGCGGAAACCGGCGCGTCGTCGCTTCCCCAGAAAAGCCGCCGGGCGTTTGTAGCCAACACCCGGCGTTGGTGCTCCATCCCGAGCCCGCTTGCCTGCACCTTCCTGATCTCGACTCCCGGATCGTGGAAAGGGGCGTCGGACCCGTACATCACCTTGTCCTCGCCGACACGCTCGACGGCGGTGCGAATTTTCGTGTGCATGGGCATTCCCGAGGTCTCGAGCCAGACGTTGGGATGCCGTGCTGCGACATCGATGGCGCCGTTGATGTAGACGATGTTGCCGTGGCCCATGTGCCCGAGCACGACCTTCAGCTCAGGGAACTCCACGATCAGCTCCTCGATGCTCCAGGGGAGCGTGAAGATGGGGTGCCCGCAATGGATCAGGGTGGGCATGTCGAGCTCGACCAGGAGCCGCGCGACCGGATGCACGATCGGGTCGTTCGGGTGGTACGAGTCGAGCAGGGGGTGCATCTTGACCCCGAGGAACTTGGGGTGAGCGAGGAACTCGCGCCCCTCGTCCGCGCACCCCGGCTCGCGTGGATTGGCCCAGTACAGGGCCCAAGCGTTCGGTATGTCCTCGACCAGACCGCGCACGAGCGCGTTGTCGGGGTGAAAGACGATGCCCGCCGCGTAGTTCCACTCGTCAAACAGCTCCACGAGACCGTCGGCGTCCATGCCCACATCGAAGAGAGGGAAGTCGCCGACGTGCATGTGCGGGTCGACGATCTCCGGAAGCGAGACCTTGTCGATCACTTGGGGCTACGATACTGTCGCTGCTAACTGTTGACAACCCACAGTTGACGGGACCAATGAAGCTTAATGACGACGCCGGCGCCGGCACCGCTCGGCAACTCGACAACCGCACCCTGTGGGAGCAGGTGAGGGATCGGCTGCGCGAGGACATCCTCGCCGGCCGCCTCCAGCCGGGCACCGAGCTGTCGGAGATGGCGCTGGCGCGGGACCTCGGCACGAGTCGCGGTCCCCTGCGCGAGGCACTCGGCCGGCTCGCCTCGGAGGGCCTCGTGACGATCACCCCCCGCCGGGGCGCCGTCGTGACGCAGCTCTCGCGTGACGAGTTCATCGACGCGTATCAGGTGCGCGAGGCGCTCGAGACGTTCGCTGTGCGCCTCGCCGTGCCTTTGATGAGCGACGCCGAGCTCGCTCACCTGCGCGAGCTGTGCGAGCTGACGGCGCGCGCGGCCCGCGACGGCGAGGTGCGTCTCTTCTTCGACACGAACAACAGCTTTCACGAGGCGCTGGTGCGCGGCTCCCGCAACCACAAGCTCTACGAGCTCCACCGCGTGCTCATGGGTCAGATGGTGCCCTACCTGCCGCGCTCGCTTGAGCTGCGCGGGAACCTCCTGCAGTCCGTGGAGGAGCACGAGGCGATCCTGGCCGCGATCGACGCGCGCGACGCGGAGCGGGCGGCCCAGCTGATGGCGGAGCACATTGAGGTGCCGCAGCGCGTCCTCGAGTCCGACGCCGGCCAGGCGCTGTTTCGCGAGGACTCGACGCTCGCAGGTGACACCGAAAACTAGGAGGCGGCACTGACGACGCAAGCGAACCGGGACGGGCGTCCGATCCAGTTCGGGGTCAACCTGAACAACCGCGAGCCGCTGATCGCCCCGGACTACGACCTCCAGGCGCTGCTCGACCTGTCCGAAGTCGTGGAGGAGCGCGGCTTCGACTCGCTCTGGGTGGGGGACTCGCTCTTCTCGAAGCCGCGCTACGAGCCGATGACGCTGTTGGCGGCGCTCTCCCAGCGCACCAAGCGCGTCAAGATCGGCACCGCGTGCATAGTGGTCACGACGCGCAACCCGCTCTACCTCGCGCTCGAGTGGGCCACGCTCGACCAGATCGCCGGTGGCCGCACGATCTTCGGAGCCTGCATGGGCAACCCGGAGAAGGGCGTGCGCCGCGAGTTCGAGGCGGTCGGCCTCCCGTACAGGGACAGGGCGACGATCTTCGAGGAGGTCCTCGAGATCGTCCTCCAGCTCTGGACCGAGAAGAAGACCTCCTTCAAGGGCAAGTACTTCGACTACGACGAGGTCGAGTTCAGCTCGGGCACGGAGATGGAGCCGCTCGCGCCGCTACAGCAGCCGCCGCCGCGCTGGATCGTCTCGAACCCACGGCTCGTGGGCGACCCCGGGGAAGAGAAGGCGCGCCGCATCATGGAGCGCGCCGCCGACCGGATCATCAAGTTCGGTGACGGCTGGATGACCTGCTGCCGGGCGGAGCATCCCGACGAGCTGACCGAGCAGATCGGCTACCTCGAGCAGGCGGCCGGGCGTCACGAGCGGGACTTTTCCGACTACACCGTCTCCTACCAGGTCACGATGAACATCGGGGACACGAAGGAGGAGGCCCACGCCTCCTTCAGCGACTACATCTCGAAGTACTACCGCGAGCTGTCGCAGATGATGGACCTCTCCAACTGGGGCCCGGTCGGGAGCCCCGACGACATCGCCGCGTGGCTGCGCGAGTTCGCCGACCGGGGCGTCGATCACTTCATCTGCAGGTTCGGCGCAATCGACCAATTCGCCCAGGTGGAGCGCTTCGCGAGCGAGATACTCCCGCAGTTCGACGCCGAAAGGGTCAGGTGACGTGATGGCGAACGAGAACGGCCTTCGGGCCGAAGCTGAGCTGATAATCGACACGTGCTTCTCAGTCGAGAAGGACGACGTCGTGACGATCATTCATGACGACTCGCGCGTGGACGAGGCGCGCATGCTGGCGGAGGTCGCGGTAGACCGCGGCGCCTGGCCCGTCCTGATGAACAACGAGATCCAGGTCCGACGCGGGCTCGCCGACACGCACTTCCCGATGGTGCCGCCGCGCAATCTTCATAACGCGATGACGAGCTCCGACGAGATCATCATCGTCACGAACCTGGAGTGGGCCAACCGCTTCGCGCACGTGCCGGCGGTGAAGGAGTCGTGTGCGAACAACGCCAAGATCGCCTCCGTGGAGCCCGGCATGGGCGAGTGGGGGCTGACGCTCGAGCAGATCGACGCCGCGACCCAGAGGGCACGCGACGCGATGGCCGCTCTCGAGGGAGCGACCAAGGTGCGCATGAGCTCTCCCAAGGGCACCGACGTGACGATCACCATCGAGGGTCGGCCTGCGCTCGAGATCACTCCGATCAAGAAGCGCGGACAGATGATGGGCCCACTTCCGCTCTGGTCGGAGGTCGCGTTCGCCGCCGTCGAGGACCAGACCGAGGGAACGGTGGTGGTCGATGGAGTAATGCTGGGGATCGGGCTCCCCGGGCAGGTGGAGAACGAGATCACCTGGACCGTCGAGGGCGGCAAGGCGGTGAAGATCGAGGGTCAGCAGGAGGCCGAGAAGCTCCGGAAGGTGATCGACGGCGTGGAGAACGCGACCGTCATCGGCGAGTTCGCCTTTGGAGTCAGCGACATCGCCCCGTTCGGCACGCCGTCCGAGAAGGGTCGCGTCGGCACCGCGCATCTGGCCCTCGGCGACAATCACCTCGCCTACCCCGGCGGCCAGAACGTCTGCAAGCTGCACCTGGACGGAGTGATCCTCGACGCGAGCCTCGAGATCCTCGACAACGGCCGCTACATCGTCAAGGACGGCCAGTGGGCGCTGTGAGTGGCGTTTCGGTCATCCCGCTCGACGCCGTGCCGGACATCGAGCTGCCCAACGGGAGCTTCAGCCGGATGCTCGTCACGGGCGAGCGCGCCGCAGGCGCCACCGCCTCGCTCGGCTATTCCGTGTTCCGCCCCGGGACCGAGCTGGGCAGCGTGGCCCACGAGACGGAGGAGTTCGCGTACGTGGCATCCGGCAGCGGCCGCCTGCGGCTCGACGACGAGGAGGTGGAGTTCGCCGCCGGCGACGCCCTTCACATTCCCGCGGGGGTCTGGCACGCGGTGATCAACGACGGCGACCAGGACGTCGTGATGGTCTTCGGCTTCCCCCACCCTGACTATCCGCCGACGGAGCGTCGGTGACGGAGGGGGTCGTTGCGACGCAGGTCGCTTGGGCCTGCCGGATTCTGGCCGCGCACGGATACGAGGACCTCACGCTCGGACATGTCAGCGCGCGCGAGGAGGACAACTCCGATGTCATGTGGATCAAGCGCAAGGGGGTGTCGCTCTCAGAGGTCAAGCCCGGCGACGTCCTGCGCGCATCGATCGATGGCGACATCGAGAACGCGACCGACATGCACCTGGAATCGGTCCTGCACACCGAGGTCTATCGCTCGCGGCCGGACGTGCGCTGCGTTATCCACGGCCATCCTCTCCACGCCACGGCGCTCGGAGCCGCCCACGCGGATCTCGCCTTTCTGTCCCACGACGCGATCATGTTCCAAGAGGGGCTCGCGGCGCTCGACGAGGTTCCGGAACTGATCCTCGATCGCAGCCAGGGCCAGGTCGTGGCGGACGCCCTGGGACAGCGCCACGTGCTGCTCATGCGCAACCACGGGGTCCTCGTGGTGGGCAAGGACCCACCCTGGTCCGTGCTACGTGCGGTGACGCTCGAGCGCGCCGTGGAGCTTCAGGCCACGGCGGCGCGGCTCGGGGAGCTGCGTGCGGTGGCCGACGAGGCCGTCGCGCCACTTCACGAGATGAAGTACCAGGAGAATTTTCTCGGCGAGTATTGGGACGCATGGATCCGTGAGCTCCGCCGCGAGGGGCGCGCCTTCGACATGCCTGGGGCGAGCCCGTGAGCAGGCGTCTCGAGCTGGAGGTCAACGGCGACCCGGTCGAATCGGTGGTAGAGCCGCAGGAGCTCTTGCTCGACTTCCTTCGCGATCGCCTCGGCCTGAAGGGCCCCAAGCGGTCCTGCGAAGTGCAGGTGTGCGGAACATGCACCGTGCTCGTGGACGGCCTGCCCGTGAGCTCGTGCTGCATGCTGGCGTGCGAGGCCGAGGGCCGCCAGGTGCTGACGATCGAGGGCTTTGCCGCGCACGAGGAATTTGCGGAGTTCCATGCGGCCTTCACGCGCCACGCGGCGCTGCAATGCGGCTTCTGCACCGGTGGCTTCGTGCTGACGCTGAAGGCGCTGCGCGACAGCGGGGAGCTCGGCGACGAGAGCGAGATCCGCCATGCGCTCGATTCGAACGTGTGCCGCTGCACCGGCTACCAGTCGATCCTCGCGGCGGCGCGCGACCTGGCGGCGGGATCGTGAGCGCCACTGTCGAGCAGCTGTTCACCGAGGTCGGCCGCTCGGTCCACAGGCGCGATGCCGACGCCAAAATGCGTGGCGAGGCGGAGTTCGCGGGCGACGTCGAGGTGCCGCGCATGCTGCACGGCAAGGTGCTGCGCTCCGAGGTCGCGCACGCGCGCATCGCCCGCATCGACGCCTCCGAGGCGGAGGCGATGGCCGGCGTGGTGTGTGTCATGACAGGCAGCGATCTCGGCGGCATCGATCCGTACTACGGACACGCGCTCAAGGACCGGCCGCTGCTCGCTCTCGACCGCGTTCGCTTCGTCGGCGAGCCGGTGGCCGCGGTGGCGGCCGAAACCGAGGCGGCGGCTGAAGCGGCGCTCTACGCGATCGTGGTCGAGTACGAGCCGTTGCCTGTGGTGGGCACGCTCGAGGAGGCCCTCGCCGACGACGCCCCGCGGCTCCACGACGAACCGCTGCGCGCCGGCCTCTTCCACGGCCTCGGCCCGCTCGAGGAGGAGGCCGGCAACGTCTGCTACCGCTACCGCCTCGACTCGGGCAGCGTCGAGGGCGCCGGCGCCGAGGCGGAGATCGAGGTGGAGGGGGAGTACGTCTTTCCCGCCGTCTACCAGTATGCGATGGAGACGCACACGGTCGTGTGCGACTTCCGGGAGGACGCGATCACGCTGTGGGCCTCCTGCCAGCACCCCTTCCTCGTCCGCGCCGAGATCGCCGACCTGTTCGGCAAGCCGCTCAACTTCCGTACGAGTGATCGTGCCGTACCTCGGCGGCGGATTCGGCTCGAAGTCGTACACGAAGATGGAGCCGATCACCGCCGCGCTGGCGCGCCACGCCGGCCGGCCGGTCCGGATCCAGAACAGCGTCGCGGAGTCGATGCTCACCACGCGCCGCCACGGCATGCGCGCGTGGATGCGAACCCGCGCGCGCGCCGACGGCACGCTCCTCTCACGCGAGGTCCGCTTCGACCTCGACACGGGCGCGTACGCGGACAACGGGCCACGCGTCTGCGCAACCGCCGGTGACGCCGCGCCCGGGCCCTACCGCTGGCGGGCCGTTCGCGTGGACGGCAACTGCGTCTACACGTGCACGTCGCCAGCCGGGTCCTATCGCGCCTTCGGAGCGTGTCACCTGCAGTGGATCGGCGAGTCGCAGATCGACGAGGTGGCGCGGCGGGCCGGCCTCGACCCGCTCGAGCTGCGCCGCCGGAGCCTGCTGACGCCGGGTGAGCTCGTGCGGCCCACCGGCGGCAAGCCGCTCGACGCCGATCTGGTGGGCGATGTGGAGAAGGTGGCGGAGGCGATCGGGTGGGACGAGCCCGCGCCGGCCGGCGTCGGGCGCGGCGTGTCCGTTGGCCTGCTGGCCGCCGGCGCCCACCCGGTGTCGCGCGCGTCGGTGCGCCTGGCGCCGGACGGCGCGGTCGAGGTGAACGTCGGCACCACGGAGGTCGGGCAGGGCGCCCGCACCGTCATGGCGCAGATCGCCGCGCAGGAGCTGGGGATAGACACCGCCCGCGTCAGGGTCCAGGGCGCGGACACGGCCTTCACGCCTTATGACCGCTCCACCGGGGCGAGCCGCTCGACCACTCTCGCGGGCCTGGCGGTCCAGCGCGCGGCCGCCGACGTTCGCCGTCAGCTGCTCGAGACCGCCGGCCCCGCGCTGGGGGCAGAGCCAGGCGATCTGGTGGTGCGCGACGGCGCGGTCTCCGACGGCGAGCGCGAGCTCGACTACCCGAGCCTCGTGGAGGCCCGCTTCGGCTTCTCGGGCGGCGAGATCATCGGGGCGGGCGAGGTGCGGCCGGAGCAGGGCTCGGGCTCCTACGCCGAGGGGCCGGTCTTCTGGGAGGTGTGCGTAGCGGCGGCGGAGGTGGAGGTGGAGCACGAGACGGGCGAAGTGCGCGTGCGGAAGGTCGCCACCTGCGCAGACGTCGGCAAGGCCATCAACCCCCAGCTCGTGCACCGCCAGGATGAGGGCGGCGCGATCCAGGGGCTCGGCAACGCGCTGTTCGAGGAGATGATCTTCAACGACGGGCTGCTCGTGAACGACACGCTGCTCGACTACCGCGTGCCGCGTGTGAAGGACCTGCCCGGCGAGATGCACACCGTGGTCGTGGAGAACGCGGACGGCCCGGGCCCGTACGGGGCGAAGGGCTGCGGCGAGGGCGCCCAGGCCGCCGTGCCGGCGGCAATCGTGACGGCGCTCGCCGACGCCGGCGTGCCGGTCCGCGAGCTGCCGCTCACGCCTGAGCGCGTCTGGCGACGCATGCGAGAGATCGAACTAGACGAGGAGGGTCAATGACCGCTGTTGGGAAGGCCGCCATTGTCGGCACGGGCACGATGGGCCCGGGTATGGGAGCGGTGCTCGAGCGCGCTGGCGTGGACGTCTCGCTCTACGACGTCAGTGAGGAGCAGCTCGAGAAGGCGCCGCCCCGGCGTGGACCTGGCGCGCTCGGTCCTCGACCGGCTGGGCGGTGAAGCAGACGGCGCGGGCGGCGCGGAGCTTCGCTTCGAGTCGGACTTGGCTGCCGCGCTCGACGGCGTGGACATGGTCATCGAGGCCGTACCCGAGAAGCTCGAGCTGAAGCAGCAGGTCTTCGCCGAGTTCGAGAAGCACGTCTCGGCGGACGCGATCCTCGCCTCGAACACGTCCGGGATCCCGATCACGAAGATCGCCGAGAACCTGGAGCATCCCGAGCGCGTGATCGGGACGCACTGGTCGAACCCTCCGCACCTGATCCCGATGATCGAGATCATCCCGGGCGAGCGAACCTCCGCGGAGGTCACCGCCGCGACCCAGGAGCTGGTCCGCCAGATCGGCTACTTCCCGTGCACGCTCAAGAAGGAGGTGCCCGGCTTCGTGGAGAATCGCGTGCTCTACGCGATCATGCGCGAGTGCCTCGCCCTCGTCGACGAGGGCGTCGTGGACGCGGAGGAGCTCGACCTGAACGTCAAGTGGGGCATCGGCTACAAGCTCGCCGTCGTTCCCCCAATGGCGCTGCTCGACATGGCCGGGCTCGACATCTACAACGCGGTCGCGAGCTACCTGAACCCGGACCTCTCGAACGAGAAGGGCGTCTCGAACACGATCACCGAGCGGGTCGACAAGGGCAAGCTCGGGATCAAGACCGGGGGCGGGCTGTTCGACTACGACGCCGACCGCGCCGCGCAGCTGCAGAAGGAGCGCGCCACGGCGCTCGTGGCGGTGCGAAAGGCGCTGAGCTGAGATGGCCACCCGGGTCTCCCTGCTCGACGGCGGCTCGCTGGTCATCGACCAGGCGCACATCACCTGGAACATCGGCGCGGGCAACCCGGTCCGCTTCCCGGTCTACAGCGTGCTGATCGAGCACGACGACGGGCTCTTCCTGTTCGACACCGGCTACGACCTCGAGCACGTGCAGGCTGTCCTGCCGTTCGAGCTGCCCGAGCAGACCGACGAGCAGACGATCCCGGCGCAGCTCGAGAAGGCCGGCTACAAGCCCGAGGACGTCGACGGGGATCATCAACTCACACCTCCACTTCGACCACGTCGGCGGCAACAAGCTGCTGCCGAACGCGACGACCTACCTGCACGAGGCCGAGCTGCGGCAGGCCCGCTCGCCCGAGCCGTTCGAGCGTCTCGGGTACTCGGACAAGGGCTTCGACTGGGAGGGCGCCAAGCTTCGAGCTGATCCACGGCGACGTCGAGCTGTTCAAGGGCCTGCACCTGTTCTACACGCCCGGCCACACGATCGGCCACTACTCGCTGATGGTCGACATGGAGGGCGGCCGGCCGCTGATGTTCATGGCCGACGTGTCCTACACGCCGGCCGCATACGAGAACGACCAGCAGGCCGGCTTCCACATCGACCCGGTCGCCGGCGTGCGCTCGATCCGGCGCATCAAGCGGCTGGTGAGGCAGCACGACGCCGAGCTGTTCTTCACGCACGACATGGAGTCGTTCCGGAACTACAAGCTCGCTCCCGACAGCTACGGGGGCTAGGAGGAGCGGATGAAGCTGAAGGATCGGGTGGCGATCGTGACCGGCGGCGCTCAGGGCATCGGCAAGGCGATCGCCGAGAAGCTCTCCGAGGAGGGCGCGTCCGTCGTGATCGCCGACATCAACGAAGAGGGAGCCAAGGCGGCCGCCGAGAGCCTCGCCGGCGAGGGGCTCGGGATCCGCGCCGACGTCTCCGACCCCGATGACGTGCAGGCGATGGTCGACGCGACGCTCGAGAGGTTCGGCCGGGTCGACGTGCTCGTCAACAACGCGGCGATCGTGCCCTTCATCCCGTGGGACGAGGTCGACCTCGACCACTGGCGCAAGATCATGTCGGTGAACCTCGACGGCCCCTTCATGGCGATCAAGGCGGTCGAGAAGCCGATGCGCGAAGCGGGCTACGGCCGCATCGTCAACATCGCGTCGAACACGATCCTCGCGGGCACGCCGAACATGGCGGCCTACGTGGCGGCAAAGGGCGGCATCCTCGGGATGACCCGCTCGCTCGCCACCGAGCTCGGCGGCCACGGCATCACCGTCAACGCGGTGGCGCCCGGCCTCACCGAGACGGACGGCGTCAAGGCGAGTCCTCACAACGAGGCGTTCGGATTCGTAGAACAGCTGCAGGCCCTCCCCGGCAAGGGCCAGCCGCGCCAGATCGCGCCCGCGGTCGCCTTCCTCGCCTCTGAGGAGGCGGAGTGGGTGACCGGTTCGCTGCTCGTGGTCGACGGCGGCCACACGCGCCACTGATGAGCGCGCCGGCCGCAACCCGCTTCGGGACGATCCTCGCCGTTGCCGACGTCGCGCGCTCGAGCGAGTTCTACGAGCGGCTCGGGTTCGCCTCCGAGGCGAGCTACGACGATCCGCCGTACGCGACGATGACGCTCGCCGGGGCGCGGCTCTCGCTTGCCGAGCAGGGGCACGACGCCGAGGACCGTCCCGGCGTGGCGCTGGAGGCGCCTGCGGACCGGTCGCGGATGAACGCGGTGCTGGTGCTCGAGGTGGAGGACTGCATGTCGGCGTTCAACGACCTGCGCGACGACGGCGTGGAGTTCCTCGCCGAGCCGTACTCGCCTCCGTGGGGCGGGCACCGCTGCTTCGCGGTCGACCCGGACGGCTACCTCGTCGAGCTGGAGCAGCCGGCATGAGGGCGGTCGTGCTTGCCGGGCCCGAGGACCTACGCGTCGAGAGCGTCCCCGAGCCGACGCTCGAGGCCCCCACCGACGCGATCGTGCGCGTGACCGGCACGGCGGTCTGCGGCGCCGACCTGTTTCCCTACCACGGCTTCACGCCGGGGTTCGAGAACGGCACGATCCTGGGACACGAGTTCGTTGGGGTCGTCGAGGAGGTTGGGCCGGCGGTCGACCGGCTGCAGAAGGGCGACCGCGTCGTGAACACGAGCATGACCTCGGACGGCAGCTGCGCGCACTGCCGCGCCGGCCGGCGCACCCAGTGCGAGTCACGCGCGCTTTTCGGCTACTCGGGTGTCTACCCCCGGCTCGAGGGGGGTCAGGCCGAGCTCGTGCGGATTCCGTTTGCCGATCGCTGCCTGTGGCGGATCCCGAACGAGGTTTCGGACGAGGACGCAGTGTTCCTGGCGGACATGCTGCCCACGGGACACGGGGCCGTGCGGAGGGGAGGCGTCGGGATCGGCGACGTCGTCGTCGTCCTTGGGCTTGGCTGCGTCGGCCTGATGGCCACGATGGTCGCCGCCGGCACGGCGCGGAAGGTCATAGCGGTGGATGGGATCGCCGAGCGGCGCGAGCTGGCCGCGGCGTTCGGGGCGGACGTCGTGGACCCCGCGGGCGCCGCGGAAGCCGTGGCGGCCTCGACGGACGGCCTCGGCGCCGACGTGGTGATCGAGGCGGCAGGCGCGGCGGCCGCGCTCGACGCGTCGCTGTCGCTCGTGCGCGGACGCGGCACCGTGTCGGTTGTCGGCGCCCACTTCGAGCCCGACTATCCGCTGAACAACGCGCTCATGTTCGAGCGCGAGATCACCCTGCGCTTCACGGTCGGGGATCCGGGCGCCGACCGCGAGATGCTGCTCGGAGCCATCGCAGAGGGCAAGCTCGAGCCAAGCCGCGTGATATCGCATCGCGTGCCGCTCGACGAGGCGCCCGACGCGTACCGGATCTTCGATGCTCGCGAGGCCGTAAAGGTTCTGCTGAAGCCGTGAGCCGCCGCGCCGCCCTGCTGGCGCTTGCGCTGGTGGCGGCGCTGACGGCGTGCGGAGAGAAGGAAGAGCGAGTCCCCGGCCCGTCACGGGCTGAGATCGCCGCCCTGGTCGGGGCGGGGCTGCGCGCCGTGGGCTCGGACGCCGCCCCAGGCGGGGTCCGGTTCAGCGCCGACGGCTCGGTCCTGCGCATCAGGCTTGCTTCGGCGCCGGCCGGCGGCCCGCTTCGCCCTCTGCTCGCCTCGTTCGATCGCGTGGGCGCCGGCGTCGAGCAGTTCTGCCCGAAGCCGGCGCTCCTGCGCTGCCGGCCCTCGTTCCGCGCCTGGGGCTCGCCGGCATCGCGCCGGGCGGTGAGCACCAGCGTGACGGCACTGCGCCGGCTGGCGGCGCGGACCTACGACGGCCGGCTGCTGGTTCGCCGGCGCGGCGCGCTGACGAGCATCGTCACCCCGAATGGCGAGTTGCTGGCGGCCGTGCGGACGCTGGACGGGCAGGTGACGATGTCGTTCGGAGGGCTCGCGGCCCCACGCCGCTCGCTCGCGCTTCCTCCCGCCGGCGCGCTGCGGCTCCAGGCGGGCGCGGAGGCCCTGGAGGCGGCGCGGCGCGATCTGCCGCCGCGCGCCGGCCGCGCGCTGGCCGGCGTCGAGCGGCTCACCGTCGTCGCACCGCTCCCCTGAGCGCTACCAGCCGGGCAGCATGCGCCGGGCGACGCGCAGCCCCCCGCGGACGTCGAGGTCGGCAGACAGTCGGGAGTCAAGTGTCTGCTGTTGACAATTACCTGAACGGGGTACGGGCCGGCGCCCTACGCCCTAGTCGTCGCCGACGCGGATCGCAACGACATGGGCGCCGTTGATCGCCAGCGGCTCCTGCGTATCGGACAGCGTCAGGCGAGCCAGGGTTCCGGTGCTGCTGCGGGCGGCGTTCTCGATCTCTTTGATCACCTCGTCGATCGAGCCCTCGACCTCGAGTTGATCACCCGTGCTGAATAGGACCCTGGTTGTCGCCATAGTGGAGTTCGTCCGTGGCCGCCGCCAGCGCCGGCTCGGGTCGGAGGTGGCCTAGGACATCGAAGCAGGACCGCTCGACACTCCGGCGGATCTGTGCGGGAACAGCCACCAGTGCCGTCCAGGGGGTCTGAGCAGGAGCGCCCAGATGCCCGAGCGCCGAGCCGACTCGGACAGCCAAGCGCCTCGTGCGGTTATTTGACAGGCCCGCGTCGGCAAGCGCCCACCCGGCGAACGCCAGCCCGCCGAGGCTGCCGGTCGCGGTGAGGAGCACTCCGGCCGCAGCCGCGGCCGCCACGCCCTCGGGACCGAGGATCAGCACGCTCGCGGCAGCGCCGACGCTGAGGCCGAAGGGGAGCTGGCCGAGGCTGACGACAGCGATCAGCACCGCGATCGCGTCGAACACCGAGGCGTCGACGCCGACGGCGCGGAGCAGGAGCCAGTTACGGGCGATCTGGGCGAAGACGGCCACGAGCACAAAGCCCACGAGGCGGTTCCGCCCGCGCAGGTTCTGCATCACCGCGAGGCCGTCCTTCAACCAGCGTCGCTTGGCGAGCGCCAGGCCGCGCACTGCCATGCTCAGGCCCGCGATCACCGCCACGCAGACGAACGGCAGCCACCACGGCAGGCCGAGCGGGCCCACCAGGGTGAACGAGGTGAGCGCGGCGAGCATGGCCTCCACGACGAGGATGGGCAGCTCGGCGGCGATGAGGGTCGGCACGCGCGGGCTCTCCTTCGGCGCCCAGCGGCGCAGGGACGCGATGCGCGCGGCGGAGCTCAGCTGGCCGTTCAGCAGCCCGCCGACGAATCCCATGCTGGAGGCCCGGTAGAGCAGCCGCCGTCGCACGGTCCCGCCGGACGCGTGGACGCACACGTACCAGGCCTCGCTTCGGGAGACCAAGGCGATCACCTGGAGGGCGATCGCGGCCAGGACGATGAGCACCGGAGCGCCGCCGATCCCGGAGGAGACCTCGTCCCACTTCCCCGCCAACAGGGCGGCCAGGCCCAGCGTGGCGAGCGCGGACAGCGTCGCGGTCAGCGCGGTCCGCCCGCGCCGCGGCACCGAGACAGCCCGGCCCGGCGGACACGCGAAGATCTCTCGCCCACTCCTCGCCTCTTTCGGATACCGGCGCGACAGGCAGAGGACTGGGCCTGCGGGCCGCCGGGCAAACCCGGGACCGCTTGCACTCTACTCCTGCCTCAGGGCCCTGGCACGAGTTGAGAGTGGCCGGTCCGCCAATCGTGCGGATAATGGGCCGGTATGGACTCGGTCGGGCTGGTGGGGAGGGAGGAGGAGCTCGGCCTGGTCGAGCGCGCGCTGAGCTCTGCGGACGCGCGCGGGATCGTGGTGACGGGCAACGCCGGGGTGGGGAAGACCCGCCTGGCGCGCGAGGCGATTGGATCTGCCCCCGAACCGGATGGCGGAGTATGGGTCTCCGGGACCCGTTCGGCCGCCGGCATCCCGTTTGGTGCCTTCGCCCACCTGTTGCCGGCGCTCGATGCGCCCGGCTTCGATCGGCTCGCGGTGATGATGCTCGCGCGCCGCGCCGTGCTCCAGGCCGCCGGCGAGGGCTCCCCGGTGCTGGTCGTGGACGACGCTCATCTGCTTGACGACTCGTCGGCGACGCTCGTGCATCAGCTGGCGATCGCGCGCGCCTTGCGAGTGGTGCTCACCGTGCGCTCGGCGGAGCCGGCGCCCGACGCGATCGTCGCGCTGTGGAAGGACGGGTGGCTCGAGTACCTGGATCTGCAGCCGCTCGATCGCGTCGCTCTCGGGGATCTCGTTGCGGGGCTCGTCGATGGTCAGGTGGAGAGCCTCGCGGTCGCGCGTATATGGGAGGAGACTCGCGGGAACGCGTTGTATTGCCGCGAGCTCGTTCGAGCAGCCGTCGGGGCGGGCGTACTGCAGGGTGAGGACGAGGTGTGGCGCTGGCGCGGCGGCCTGCCGGGCAGCGGCCGCATGTGGGATCTGATCGACGCGCACATCTCCGAGCTCGACGCGGCGGAGCTCGAGGCGCTCGAGGTGGTGGCGGTCGCGGACGGCGCGGATGCGGATCTGCTCGGCGACCTCCTGGCGTCCGCCGGCGCGCGTCGGACTCGTTCGGAGGGGGCTCATCGAGGAACGCCAGGACGGCGGTCGCTCGGAGCTCGCCCTGGCGCATCCGCTCTTCGGCGAGGGGGTGCGCTCGCGGATGGCGACGGAGCGGCGCTCGTACGTCTGCGGCCGCCTCGCCGACGCGGCCGAGCAACGAGGTATCGCCTTTGGACCGGAGCTGCTGCGTGTCGCGAGCTGGCGGCTCGAGAACGACGGCGGCGCCGACCCCGGGCTGTTCGTGGCGGCCGCGCACCGGGCTCAGGCGGGGTTCGATGCCGGCCTCGCCGAGCGCTTCGCGCGCGCGGCGATCGCGGCGAGCGGGGGCTTCGAGGCAGAGCGGGCGCTGGCGATCGCGCTGGGCGCCCGGGGCGAGGTCAGGTCAGCCGAGACGCTGTTCGCCAGGCTCGAGAGCGAAGCCACCACCGACGCGCAGCGCGTGACCGTCGCCGCCCAGTGGAGCGAGATGCTCTTCCTCAACGACGGCCGGGCCGCTGATGCGGCCGCGCTCGTGGGCCGGGCGGCCCGCACGCTCGACGGAGGGCCGCTGCGGGACGAGCTCCGCGTGCTGGAAGCAATCTGGGCCTGGCTCAGCGGCGACTACGGGGTGCTCGAGGACGAGGCCGCGTGGCGCGCAACCGCCGAGCGCAGCGATCGCATGGGCATGCTCGTCGCGTTCGCCACCGCCCCGATGTATGTGGTGGCGGGGCGGATCGAGGAGGCGCTCGCGCTGCTCGATGGCGCGACGGAGGCGGCTGCTCACTGGCGCGAGGCCCTGCCCACGGTGGAGCTCGCGCTTCGGTCCACGCGCGCGTACGCTCTGTGGTCGGCTGGTCGGCTGAACGACGACCTGGCGTATTGCGAGCGCGAGTGGGCGGCGGCGGTCGAGGCCGGTGAGCTCGACCCCGCCGCGATCTTCTCGTTTGCCCGCGGCGGCGCGCTGACGGACATGGGGCGGATCGCTCCGGCGATCGAGGCCCTGCGAGAGGCGGTCGCGCTCTTCGAGGAACTCCGCGCGCCCATGTACGTCTCGTGGTCGTTCGCCTTCCTCGCGCGAGCACACGCGCTCGCGGGCGACTTGCAGGCAGCTCGAGGCGCGCTGGAACGGGCGGAGCGAGCCCGGCCGGCGCAGATTCACCTGATGGACCCCGAGCTCGCCTCGGCACAGGTGTGGGTGGCCGTGGCCGAGGGGGACATCCCGGAGGCGCGCCGGCTCGCCCTCGAGCACGCCCGCGCCAACGCCGAGGCCGGCAAGGTAGTTGCCGAGGCCCGCGCGCTGCACGACGTCGCCCGGCTCGGTGAGCCCGCCGAGGTGGCCGGACGCCTCGCTGAGATCGCGGCCACGACTGATGCGCTGGTGATCCAGGTCTACGCATCGCACACCGCCGCGCTGGCTGCTTCGGACGGAGGCGGCCTCGTCGCCGCCGGCGAGCGCTTCGAGGAGCTGGGTGGCTCGCTCTGGGCCGCGGAGGCGTTCGCGAGCGCCGCGGCCGCGTTCGAGTCGGAGGGCCGTGCGTCGAGTGCTCGCACGTCGGCGGCCCGCGCCGGGGTGGTCCTGGCGGGCTGCCAAGGCGCCCAGACACCGGCGCTCAGCGACATCACGCTGGGCACCCTGCTCACCCCTCGCGAACGGGACGTGGCGCTGCTCGCCGCCCGGGGGCTCGCCAACCGGGAGATCGCGGAACGGCTCGTGGTGTCTGTTCGCACCATCGAGTCCCACCTCGCGCAGGCCTACCGGAAGCTTGGCGTGAAGGACCGCACCGAGCTGTCCGGGCTGCTCGCCGACGGCGACCGAGAGCTCCGCTCGGCCGCGCCCTCTACGTAGCGAGGCCGCCCCAGGTCAGTGGTGCTCCACCGATGCCGTTCGCGGGCGGCGGACCTAACGTGCGCCGCGTGGACCGTGCAGACGCACTCGAGCTGCTCCCGGACGTGTACGCCGAGGCCCTGCGTCTGCACGACGCCGGATGCGGACACGCCGAGATCGCCGAGCGCCTCGAGATCGCGCCCGAGGGTGTGGCGACCTCCCTGGAGCTCGCCGAGGCGAAGCTGGCGCGGCTCATGGCCCAGAGCGAGACCGCGAGCCCGCGAATTGGCGGAGCCCCCGGCGCCCCGTAGTGCGTTGGTGCAAAGCCCGTAGTCCTCCACGGATGACCCGCAACTCGCCCCGGCTTAGCGTCGTGACATGAACCGGACTCGCCTGCTGCGGAAAGCGGTGGCAACCATCCCTGTCGTACTGCTGCTGGCCGCGGCGGCGCCCGCGCTCGCGTACGACACGGGCTCCGCACTTCGAGATCACCGACGACGCGATGACCTCCGAGGGCTTCGGGGCCGACGCGGTCGGCGTCGCGCAGGTCAACAACTGGTTCGTCGACTTCTACGAGCAGGCCGGGAAGAACCCGTTCTCCGGGCACGGCGGCTTCTGGAAGCGCCTCCTGGCCGGGGCGATCGACACCGAGAACTGGGCCGACGATGTGATCGCGGCGGCCGAGCGCGAGCCACTTCGACAGCTCGACCTCGACGCTCTTCAACACGGCCGGGGTCACGCACGAGTGGGATCGGCTGCGGCGGGCCGTCTGGACGCTCGTACAGCGAGGCCCGCGTCGCGGAACGACCCGGCCATGCTGCTGGCCGTCCTCGGCATGAGCCTGCACCAGGTCCAGGACTTCTACACCCATACGAACTGGGTCGAGCCGGAGAGCGGCCTCGGCGATGGAGGGCCCGGGCTGGCGCGCGCGCGGGTTCGGCAGCAGCCCCACCTGGTTCGACCTCCCCGCGGCCACGCCGCGACGGCGTCACGATCTACACGGCGAACACGCAGGGCCATCCCCGCCAGCACGGTGACTGGAACGGCGACGGGAACACGAGCCTGACCTGAAGACGATGTCGAAGGACTGGCCGGGCCGGCCGCTCTACCTCGAGTCGGCGATCACGCGCCTACTTCGCCTCGCGCCAGTGGCTGCAGGCCGTGCGCTCGTGGGTCGGCGACGACGCGTTCTGGGCCAGGGCGCAGCGCTACCAGCGCCAATCAGCGCCAGCTGGACCACGACCTCGATGGCGCGTTCGGGATCTCCCTCTACGGCGGCCACTGGCAGGGCCAGGGCGAGCCGCTCGGCGGCACAGCGCGGGCCCCGGCGGCAGCCTGCATCAGCCTGCGCCAGGCGATCAAGCACTACTTCCAGCCCACCTTCAACATCGGCAACCTGCGCGGCCGGACTCAGTACCGCGCACGCTTCGAGAGCCTGATCAAGCGCCTGGCAGTGCCGAACCCGACCGGTCAGCTGGGACCCGTCCCGTCGAGCCAGGAGCTCCAGCGCGCGACGCGCATGGTCGTGCTGCGCGTGCTGAACATGCGCGGTCACGGTCTCGGCGATCCAGGACCCGACGACGGCGACATGTACGCCCGCGTCCGCATCGCCGGCCAGCCGATGGCGTCGGCCGTCATCCACGACCACGACCGCTACTCGTTCGCCAACCCGAACGAGCCCTTCACCTGGATCAAGGCCGTGCCGGCGCTGCCCAACGAGGGCGAGCCGGTCGAGTCGATCGAGGTCGAGGTCAAGACGGGCGACGTGCGCTGCGGCGGGACCGACGACGACGTCTACCTGCAGCTCAGCCGGACCCATGCGCTTCCAGCTCGACAAGCGGCTCTACGACGACTTCGAGCGCGACGACCGCGACACCTACAGCGTGCCGATCGACGACGCGGTGCGGAGCGGCATGCGCGTCGGCGACATCACGCGCGTGCAGATCGAGAAGTCGCCGGACGGCCTTGCCGGCGGCTGGCGGCTCGGCGGTGTGCGGCTGCGCGTGAACGGGCGGACGATCTACGACAACCAGAGCATCAACCGCTGGCTCGAGAACGACCGCCGCACCTTCACCGCGCTCGAACTTCGTGCGCCGCGGGCCCCGCGAGGGCCGAAGATCCCCGTCTGGATCCGGCTCGCGGAGGACGACTTCCTCTACGGCGGCGACGACTACGGCGACATCAACCCCTTCGACCGTCGCGAGACCGTCTCGGTCGGCTACGCACCCGGCCCGCCGCTCGCAGCGCTCGACCTCGGGCGGCGGCAGGCTGGGCGGCCGGCTCGACGACGGTGAGCGAGGCGACGATCACCTACCGCCTCGAGACGATCACGCCCGAGTTGATGCGGATCGTGCGAGCCGCCGACCCAGCCGCCGCCGCCGGTCCCGCCCGATCTCGTCGTCACCGAGTTCTTCTTCGGCACCGTGACCGTGAGGAACCAGGGCGCCGGCGCGGCCGGGCCGTTCCGGCTGCGGGCGGGCAACGCGGCGACGAGCGTCTTCCAGTCATACGCGGGCCTCGCCCCGGGGGCGAGCGAGACGCGGATGCTGACCGGCCTCGCATGCGAGGGCGCCTATGTCGCGACAGTCGACGACCTCGGACAGGTCGCCGAGACGGACGAGACGAACAACTCCCGGAACGCCGGGGCCGTGATCTGCTGAGCGCGGCCCTGTGTGCTCCCTGAACCAGCGGAGGTTTCACCGATGCTTCGTGCCTTCTCCCCACGTCCCTCACCCGCGATGGTGGTTGCCGTCGTGGCCCTCTTCGTCGCCCTTGGCGGAACCGGCTACGCCGCGGTCAAGCTCAACGGCAAGAACCTGAAGAACCGCACAGTCGCCGCCAAGAAGGTCAAGAGGAACACCCTGACGGGCGCGGAGATCCGTGAGTCGACGCTCGGAGCGGTGCCGAACTCCGCCCGGCTCGCCGGCCAGGGTCCAGACGCCTTCCTGTCATCCGGCGGCACCGCGGCCAACTCCAGGGAAGTCGGCGGCCTGCCGGCCTCGAGCTTTGTTCGCCGGGCGTGCAATCAGAACACAGGTCAGATCAAGGGCATGGCCGCCGTCAACTCGAGCCCCACTTTCCCCGGCACGTTCACCACGGTCTCCGGCTACAACTGCAGCGGCGAGTCGGTCGAGGCCAGGCGACTCAGCATGGGGCGGTACGAGGTCCGCTTCAACGACTCCCCGGTCACGCGGGCGGTGGCCACGGCGATGGTGAGCGACTTCAGCTCGGATGCGGTTTCGGTCACGAACTCGGCCCCCGGTGTCTTCATCGTCTACGTCCTCAATCCCTCGCCCTCGCCCGGGGCATTCGAGGACGATGCCTTCACGCTGATCGCCCCCTAGCCGGCCAAGGGAGTTCCCCGTCACGTCCGCCGTCCGCGATTCAATGGACGCGCCGCAAGCTCGCCGTCTCGCGACCCGAACGGACGAGTCGCCGCCCGGAGGGACGGGGCATGGGCGCGGCTGGGTTCGAACCAGACGCAGCGGGTTCTGTCCGCTCATATTCCGCATAAGTATGCGGTTGAGGTTCTGTCAGATGCGCTCAGGTTCGCTCAAATTGGGCCCAAGATTGGGCCCCTGGGCGAACGCACGCGCCACCAGCTCGGCGTCGTTGTGGCCGGGCGCGTAGTCGGCGTAGCGCTGCGTCGTGGTGATGTGGCGGTGCCCCATCCACTCCTGCAGCGTCCGCATCGGCGTCCCCGCCGCCGCCATCCTGGTGCCGAAGGTGTGACGCAGGTCGTGGATCGTGTGCGTCTCGTCGAGGCCGGCGGCCTTGAGCGCACGGCGGAAGCGGCGCAGGTTGGCGGCGCGAGCGGGGCGGCCTCGGCCGTTCCCGCGCCCCTCGCCGAAGCTGATCCCGCCGTAGGCGGGCTCCTGGGACAACACGGGCCGTGTTGTGTAGGGCCTGCGACCGCCGGGCCTAGTTCACCGTTACTTGAGGCTGAGGCACTCCCACTCCGACTTCGCATAGCCGATCTGGGTCTCGTCGGTCTGGTTGTAGAGGTGAATCACATGGCTCCACGTCTGGACTGGCTCGGACTGCCCTGCATGGCGAGGCTGCTGTGCGAGTGGATACGGCTCCAGCGCTCGTCGCCCTGGGGCCCCGGGCTTTCACCCGGATAGTTGGTGCCGACGTAGATGCGCGGATAGATGAGGATTTCGCCGGGGCGGCAGCCGCCCACATCCGTATCCATGAAATCACCCGGCGCGAGCGCGAAGTACACGCCGCCGCTTTCGAGGTTGTAAACAGACAACTTCCCGAGCGCAGGGCCAACAGGGCCTTGCGGGCCAGCGGGTCCCTGAGGACCAGCAGGCCCCTGCGGGCCGGTTGCTCCACGGGAGCCGGTCTTGCCCGGCGTGCCGGGGAAGCCCTGCGGCCCCCGGTCGCCGCGCTCGCCCTTTGGACCGCCGGGTGTGCCGGGCGGTCCGGCTGGTCCGCGCTCACCCTGCGCCACAAGGGTGAACCCGGTGCAGCCAACTGGCGCCGTGTGACGCATCGCACACTGCCTCGCCCTGTCAACTTCCACGCTGCCCTCATGCATGGTTCCCGGGTGACTGTCAGCGACGCCGTACCCGTCGGGCTGGCGTGGCGCCCGAGCCGGCGTTCGTGGGACCAGCTCGATCCATGGCCGGCGTGGCCGGTTAGGGCGCCGACATGAACGCGACTCCCATCGACGAGCGCCCTCGGAGGATCTTCAACCCTGTCCAGCGCGACGCAGCCACGTTCCTCGAGACGAGCGAGGAGAGCGGCGGCGCGCGTACGCTCGCCGAGCTTGAGGTCGCGCCGGGCGGGAAGGTCACCCCGCACTACCACCTCACCTACAGCGAGCGCTTCAAAGTGCTCGAAGGGCAACTGACGGTCGAGATCGACGGCGTCCGCCACGAGCTTGGGCCGGGCGACGAGGCCGTCGCGGCCCCTCGCAGCCTCCACGCCTGGAGCAACCCGTGCGAGGAGCGCAGCGTCGCCCACATCGAGCTGCGGCCCGGCAGCCCGGGCTTCGAGAAGGCGCTGCGCGTGGCCTACGGGCTCGCCGCCGACGGCCTCGTGCTCAAGAATGGCCTGCCGCGGAACCCGCTCCACGCCGCGCTGCTGCTCGAGATGGGCGAGCTGCGCCTGCCCGGCGCCTACGCGGCGCTCGAACGAGTCCTGGGGCTGCTCGCCAGCGTCGCAAGGTGGCGCGGCATCGACCGCGAGCTCGAGCGCCGTTACCTCTGACCAGACCCAGTCGCGCCAACGCCGCTGTCCAAGTCCTGCCCGTCCCCAGGCCACGACGCCGATCGGAGGGCGAATCTTGCGCGAGCGACCGACTTCTGGCGGAAATGAGCGACGCCGAGCGATGGCTCCTCGGTTGGGCGTCGAGAACGAGGAGAGGTATTGACCGACCCGCGCCAATCGACCGGGACCCCTGAGTCCGACACCGTCGACACCCTGATCCTTGACCTCCTCGAGTGGATGGGCCCCAACCCCCGCCCCTACGCCGAGGTGCTCGAGGCGTGGCGGACGTCGTGTCCGCGCCTGCCCGTGTGGGAAGACGCCAACGACCGAGACTTCATCACGCGACATCATGCGCCAGGACACGGCGCGCTCGTCTCGGTGTCCGCCGCCGGGGCGGAGCACCTGCGGAAGCACCGCCAGCCGTCGCCCCGCTGACGGCCCGGCCACCATGAACATCAGGGACGAGATGCAGACGTCCGCCGCGTAGCGATCGGCACCCGCCTAGCTACCGCATCGCGCTGTAAGCACAGCAGGGCCGCGCTATCGCCTTCCATGGTGGCTGTTGCACAAACCCCCGGCGAGCCCGCTAGATCGTTTCTAAGGGTGGGTTCCGAAATCGGCCACCGCATCCGTCACGCGGGGTGCGTCCTCCCTGATGTCGTGACACCTAGTCGCTCTGGTGGCCATCTCCGTGATCGCGCAGCGCCTTTTCCGAGATGGCTTTATGCAACAGCCACCATGCATAGCGATACTCCTGTCGCGGAGCCGCCCCGCCCCCGCCCGCCACGGCAAGGGTGAGCCGCTGCCCGGTGCAGCCGCCGGCCACGGAAGTTCGCCCCCTTCGCCGGGGAAATTGGGCCCCCAGATGGGCCCCTGGAGCGCACGGAAACGGGGAAACCCGCTCGACGAGCGGGCTTCCGAAGTGGGCGCGGCTGGGTTCGAACCAGCGACCTCTCGCGTGTGAGGCGAGCGCTCTCCCGCTGAGCTACGCGCCCGGGAGAGGACGGGAGTTTAGTCGCGCGCGCGATTGAGAAACAGGAGTCAATGGGCCGGGTGGGGAGGGTCGTCAAACGGACGGTCGTGTCCTTCTACGACGACCAGGCGACCCACCACGCCGCGGCGCTCACCTATTACTCGCTGATGTCGCTGTTTCCGGCGGCGCTGCTTGCGCTCTCCCTGCTCGGCCTGCTCGGGCAGTACCCCGAGACCTACAACGCGGTCATCAACTACCTGGAGGACGTGGCACCGGCCTCGGTGGTCGCCCCGCTCGACCGCTCGCTGCGCACCGCGCTCCAGCACAAGGGCACCGCGACGACGACGCTCGTCATCAGCATCATCGTCGCCTTCTATGGGACGACCGGGGTGCTCGAGGCCGCGCGGCGGGCGCTCAACGTCGTGTTCGAGGCGAAGAACGGGCGGAGCTTCCTGCGGCGCAAGGCGGTCGACCTGGTCTCGAGCGTGATCCTGATGGCGCTCGTGCTCGTGAGCCTCGTGATGGTGTTCGTCGGCGGCCGCTTCGCCGAGGACATGTTCGGCTTTATCGGGCTCGGCGAGACGGCGTCCGACGTGTGGAACATCGTGCGTTGGCCGGGGGCCTTCCTCGCGGCGACCCTCGCCTTCTCCTACATCTACTACGTCACCCCCGACGTCGAGCACCGGGCCTTCCACTGGCTCACGCCCGGGGCGATCGTCGGCGTCCTGACCTGGCTGCTCGTCTCCTTCGGCCTCTCCACCTACCTGTCGAGCATCGGCGACGTCGGGGCCCTGTATGGGACATTCACCGCTGCGATTGTGCTGGTCGGCTGGCTCTGGCTGACGAACGTGGCGCTGATGTTCGGCGCGGAGCTGAACGCCGAGATCGAGCGGGAGAAGCAGGTCTCGGAGGGCGTTCCGCTGCCCGAGACGCTCGACCTTCCGGACGTGGGAACGTCTTAGGCGCGGATCGCCAAGACCTTTGCGCCAGGTTCGCCGAGGCGCGATTTGGGCTGGATGGACGGGGGTAATTTGCCGGGCGCCAGCTTCCAGGAGGTGTTCACCATGAAGGGGCGTGTAAGGCTCGCTGCCGGCGTGGGGGTGATCGCGGCGGTGACGGTGGCCGCAACGGTTGCTGTTGCAGGCGGAGGCGACAGCATTCGCGAGAGAGCTGACCGGCTACGAGGAGGACCCGCTCGTGCTGTCGACTTCCGGAAACGGCTCGTTCAAGGCATGGATCGACGAGCGTGGGCAGAAGATCGCCTACCGGCTCCGCTACGCGGACCTCGAGGGCGGCGTCACGCAGGCGCATATCCACTTGGGCGGCCGCGCGCAGAGCGGCGGAATCAGCGTCTTCCTGTGCTCGAATCTGGGCAACGGGCCGGTGGGAACGCCGACCTGTCCGCCCGCGCCGGGAAGCGTGAGCGGCACACTCGACCCGGCTGACGTCGTCGGTCCGACGGAGCAGGGGATTCTCGCAGGGGAGTTCGGTGAGCTCGTCGCGGCGATCCGGGCCGGCGTCACCTACGCGAACGTGCACAGCACGAAGTACGCGGGAGGCGAGATCCGGGCCCAGCTCGAGGGCGAGGACGACGGCGGTCACGACGACTAGCGACAGACGCACTGGCGATACTTCCGCGCCATCGAGGCGCGGAGGTATCCCTACGGCGAGCGGCGGGACCAGTTCGGCGAGCTGACGCCGCCAGAGGGCGCGGGCGGCCCGCACCCGGTCGCGGTGCTGATCCACGGCGGTTTCTGGCGCGCGCGCTACGACCTGCGCCTCGAGGACCGGCTCGTCGCCGACCTCGCGGCCCGCGGCTGGGCTGCATGGAACCTCGAGTACCGGCGCCTCGGCTGGCGCAGCCGCGGCGGCTGGCCGGCGACGTTCGAGGACGTGGCCGCCGGGATTGACCTGCTCGGCCGGCTCGAGGAGTCGCTCGACCTGGCGCGCGTGATCACGATCGGCCACTCGGCGGGAGGACATCTCGCACTGTGGGCGGCCGCGCGCCGAGGGCTGCCCGCGGCGGCCCCGGGGGGCGACCCGCGCATCCGGCTCGCGGGCGCGGTGTCACAGGCCGGCGTGATCGACCTGCGCGAGGCGGCGCGGCTCGGCCTGTCGAGGCGGGCGGTGGAGTCCCTCCTCGGCGGGTCGCCGATCAAGCTGCCCGCGCGCTACGACCTGGCCTCACCGATCGAGCGGCTGCCGCTCGGCGTGCCTCAGCTGGTCGTGCACGGCGACGCCGACGACGTCGTCCCGATCTCGATCGCCCGCGGCTACGCCGAGCGCGCAGCCGCGGCCGGCGACCCCTGCGAGCTCGTCGAGCCGGCCGGCGTTGGCCACGACGAGCATCTCGACCCGGACAGCGACGCATGGCATGCGGTGACCGCCTGGCTCGAGCGGCAGTGAGGCGAGCGCGCCGAGCGGCTCGACGCCGACGACCCGCTCGCGGGCTTCCGCGAGCGCTTCGTCATCGAGGACCCGGAGCTGATCTACCTCGACGGGAACTCGCTCGGCCGGCTGCCGCGGGCCACCCGCGAACGCACGAACGAGCTCCTCGACCAGTGGGGCGGCGAGCTCGTCCGCGCGCTGGGACGAGTGGATCGAGCTGCCGGAGCGCGTGGGGGACCTGCTCGGCGAGGCCGTGCTCGGCGCGAAGCCCGGGGAGACGCTCGTCTCCGACTCGACCACCATCAACCTCTTCAAGCTCGCCGGCGCGCTGCTCGCCGAGAATCCCGGCCAGATCGTCGGCGACGCGGGCGACTTCCCGACGAACCGCTACGTGCTGGACGGGCTGGTCGAGCTGTACGAGCGACCGCTGCGCCTCACGCGCGAGGGTCTGGGCGACGTCCTGACGAGCGGAGAGGAGATCGCCCTCGTGTGCCTCTCGCACGTCGACTATCGGACCGGCGAGCTGCTCGACACCGAGCTCGTCGAGGCGCTCAGCCCCGCACCTGTCATCTGGGACCTGAGTCATTCGGCGGGCATCGCGCGCGCCACCGGCATCCGCTACGCGGTGGGCGCGACCTACAAATACCTGAACGGCGGCCCCGGCGCGCCCGGCTTCCTATACGTGCGCGAGGACTCGCTCTGGCCGCATGTGAGCCCGATCAAGGGATGGTTCGGGCATCGCCACCAGTTCGAGATGGGCGACGACTACGAACCGGCGCGCGGCATTCGCCGCTTCCTGACGGGGACGCCCAATGTGCCCGCGCTGGTCGCGATCGAGGAGGGGCTGAAGGTCGTCGCCGAGGCGGGGATCGACCGGCTGCGCGCCAAGGCCGAGGCGCTCACCTCCTACGCCGTCGAGCTCCAGGACGCCTGGCTCGCGTCGCTCGGGTTCGAGCTCTGGAGCCCGCGCGACCCGGCCCGCCGCGGCGCCCACATCAGCATCCGCCACGAGCACGCTTGGCCGATCTGCCGGGCGCTCATCGAGCGCGCCAAGGTGGTCCCCGACTTCCGCGAGCCCGACCTGATCCGGCTCAGCTTCGCCCCGCTCTACACGCGCTTCGCCGATGTCCACGATGCGCTCGAGCGCCTGCGCGAGCTCGTCGAGCGCGGCGACTACGACAGCACGGCGCCGCGTTCGCGCGTGACCTAGACCTACAGCGCGACGATCGCGTCGATCTCGATGTCGGCGCCCTTGGGCAATCCGGCAGCCGCGATCGCCACCCGGGCCGGCGGGTCCTCCTCGCCGAAGAACTCCGCGTAGACCTCGTTCACGCGCGCGAAGTCGCCCATGTCGGTGAGGTAGACGGTGCAGCGAACCGCATGCGCGAGCGAGGCGCCGGCCGCCTCGCACACGGCTGAAAGGTTCTCGAGGCAGCGGCGCGCCTGGCCCACCACGTCCTCCTTCACGAGCTCGCCGCTCGCGGGGTCGAGCGGCACCTGACCCGAGCAGAACAGGAGCGAGCCGGTGCGGATCGCCTGGCTGTAGGGGCCGATCGCGGCGGGGGCGTTCTCGGTGGACACGGGCATGCGCAGGGCCATGGAGCTCCTTCGGTCGACGGCTGCGGGCGGAGACTAGATGCCCCGGCGAAGCTCGCGCGCGCTAGGCTTCAAAGCGGACCGTGCTAGGCGGGGAGGTAGCGGTGCCCTGTCACCCACAAGCCGCTCTAGCGGGGCTGAATTCCCGACTGAGGGATTCCGCTTTCGGGGTCAGTACGCCGGACAGAGGCGTCGATGGCCGGGTCCCGCGCGGCGAGCGCTCGCGAACCAGGTCAGATCCGGGAGGAAGCAGCCTTAAGCGATACCGCTCGTGCGCCGCGGAACAACCTGGCCGGAGCCGAAGATCGGCGGGCACGCCTGGAAGCGAGTTTCGAAGAAGGGTGCACGGTCCATTCTTCCTTTCTCATGGCCGAAGCGGACAACGTGGATCTGGCCCGCACCCTCGTCGAGCTGTGGAACGCGGGCGACATCGATGGCGTCGTGGACCTCTACACCGAGGACGCGGCGATGATCGCGGGGCGGGAATGGCCCGATCAGGCCGAGTACCGCGGCCACGAAGGCGTGCGGGCCAACATCGAGCAGTGGCGCTCGGTATGGGAGTCCGCTCGGATCGAGGCCGAGCGCATCGAGGCGCATGGCGACCGTGTGGTTGCGAGCGGCGCCTGGATCACACGCGGGCGTGCGAGCGGCATCGAGGGTCCCATGCCTTTCGTCATCCTGCTGACCCTTCGAGGTGGGAAGATCGCAGTCCTTGAGTGGTTCACAGACCTCGACGAAGCCGTCGCCGCCGCTCGCGCAACCTGACCTCGATGTCCTAGGCGTCGTCGAGCGGCGCGTGCTGTGGCTGGCGACCGCGATCGTGCATCACGCGAACCGCGTCCGCCAGACCCGCTCGGGCGTAAAGGTCGGCGGCCATCAGGCCTCGAGCGCGTCGATGGTCAGCCTGATGACGGCGCTCTGGTTCGCCGAGCTGCGCGCGGCGGACAGGGTCTCGGTCAAGCCGCACGCCTCGCCGGTGCTGCACGCGATCAACTATCTGCTCGGGCAGCTGGACGAGCCCTACCTGGAGTCGCTCCGCGAGTTCGGCGGCCTGCAGAGCTACCCGAGCCGCACGAAGGACCCGGACCCGGTCGACTACTCGACCGGTTCGGTCGGCATCGGCGCCACGGCGCCCGTCTGGGGCGCGATCGCGCGCCGCTACCTCGAGTACCACCGCCTCGAGGCGCCGCCGATGGGCCGCCAGATCGCGCTGCTCGGCGACGCCGAGCTCGACGAGGGCGCGGTCTGGGAGGCGATCGCCGATCCCTGGGTGGCCCACCTGGGCGAGGTGCTCTGGGTCGTCGACCTGAACCGGCAGTCGCTCGACCGTGTCGTGCCGGACATCGCATTCGGCCGGCTGGCCGGGATGTTCGACGCCGCGGGCTGGCAGGTGATCACCGTCAAGTACGGGCGCCTGCTCGACGACCTGTTCACACGCCCGGGCGGGCCCGCCCTGCGGCGCCGCATCGACCAGATGCCGAACGAGGAGTACCAGCGCCTCCTGCGCGCCTCCGGCGCCGAGCTCCGCGAGCGGCTGCCCGGGGCGGACGCCGAGCTGGCCAAGCTGGTAGCCGAGCTCGACGACGCCGAGCTGCGCGCGGGCTTCAGGGACCTCGGCGGGCACGACCTCGGCAAGCTGATCGACGCCTACCGCGCGGCGGAGCACGACCGGCCGACCGTCGTGTTCGCCTACACGATCAAGGGCTGGTCGCTGCCCATCGAGGGCCACCCGGAGAACCACTCGGCCCTGCTGACGGCCGACCAGTTCGCCGAGCTTGCGGCGGAGCTCGGTACCGACGAGGAGCACCCCTGGGAGCGCTTCGACCCGGGCAGCGCCGAGGACGAGCTGTGCGCCGCCGCGGCCGCCGCGCTCGCGCGCGAGGAGCCGCCGCCGCACGAGCCGCCGCGGGTCCCGTCGACGCTCGGCCGCACGCATCGCGGCACCGAGTCGACCCAGCAGGCCTTCGGGCGCTTTTTCGTCGACCTCGTCCACGAAGCGCCCGAGGTGGCGGAGCGCGTCGTGACGGTGAGCCCCGACGTTGCCAGCTCGACCAACCTCGGCGGCTGGATCAACAAGGCGGGCATCTGGTCGGTGGGGGAGAGGCGGGATTGGTTCGCCGACGACGCCCAGACACTCGTCCGCTGGCACGAGACCCCCGGCGGCGGCCACATCGAGCTCGGCATCGCCGAGACGAACCTGGTCGGGCTGCTCGGCGAGCTGGGCGCCGCCTGGAGCCGCTACGGCCAGCCGCTGTTCCCGATCGGGACGATCTACGACCCGTTCGTCGGCCGTGCACTCGAGCCCTGGTCGTTCGGGATCTACGCAGGCGGGCAGTCGATCCTCGTCGGCACGCCGTCGGGCGTCTCGCTCGCGCCCGAGGGCGGCGCCCACCAGTCGATCGTCACGCCATCGATCGGGATCGGCCAGCCGGGCTGCACGGCCTGGGAGCCCGCCTTCGGCCAGGATCTCGAATGGACGTTGCTGGAGGCGCTGTCACGCCTCGGCCGGCCCGGCGGCGAGTCGGCCTACTTCCGGCTCTCGACGCGGCCCGTCGACCAGGCGCTCGCGGGCGGCGACTCGAGCGACGACCGACGCCGGCTCGTGCTCGCGGGCGGCTACCCGCTGCGGCTGGCCGAGGGGCGGCCGCGCCTGACGCTCGCCGGCATGGGCGCGGTGGTGCCCGAGGTGCTCGCGGCGGCCGATGAGCTCGGCGACGGCGTCGACGTGATCTGCGTGACGAGCGCCGACCTGATCTTCCGTGCGCTGCGCGCCCGGGCGGGCTTCGGTGATCACCCCACCGAGATCCTCGGGGAGCTTCTGCCCGCCGAGCGCGCCGCGCCGATGGTGACCGTCCTCGACGGCGACCCGAACGCGCTCGCCTTCCTCGCCAGCGTCAACACGGTGCCCCTGACGCCGCTCGGCGTCACGCAGTTCGGCCAGTCAGGGGACCTCGAGGACGTCTACCGCCATCACGGGATCGACGCCGAGACCGTGATCGGCGCGGCGCTCGACCTGCTCGGGTAGCCGCTTGCCGCGCCGGCAAACCGGCACTAGGGTGGCGGCGCGATGACCGAATCAGCAGCGGAAGCCGCCGAGCGCATCCTCAGACAGCTCGAGGACGCCTGGAACAAGGGCGACGGGCAGGCGTACGCCGCCCCTTTCGCAGACGACGCCGAGTTCGTGAACATCCGCGGCGAGCACCACTCGGGCCGCGTCGCGATCGCCCACGGGCACCAGGGCATCTTCGACACCATCTACAGAGACAGCGTCAACCGCTACGACACCGTGGTCAGCAAGCAGCTCGCCGACGACGCCCTGTACGTGCTCGCGCACGCCACCCTTAACTCGCCCTCCGGTCCGCTCGCCGGCGAGCACGAAGCGCGCTTCAGCATGGTGCTGTCACGCCAAGACGGCGGCGGCTGGCAGATCGCCGCGTTTCACAACACGCTGGTCGCGCCGCCGCCGGGACCGCCCGACTAGGTCGTCTTCACCACGAGGACGGAGCAGCCCGCTCTATGCGTGACCGTGTTCGGCACGCTGCCGAGCACGCGCCGCTGCATGCCCTTGTTACCGATCACGAGCACGTCGGCGCCGCAGCGCTCGGCCAGGCTGACGAGCACATCGGCGGGGTCGCCCTCCTCGATAAGCGTGCTGCAGTCGATGCCACTGGCGCGCAGCGTCGCCTGCGCGCGCTCGAGCTGCTCCGTGAGCCGCGCGGCCGGGCTCGTGGCCCACTGGATCTCGAGCGACGAGCCGCTCAGGTTGGCCGGGCCGCCGTCCTTCGAATCGCTGAAGGCGCTGATCAGTACCAGCTTCGCGTCATAGCGCCGGGCCATCTCGGCGGCCGTTTCGACCGCCTTGCCGGCGGTTTCGGAGCCGTCCGTCCCCACGGCGACAGTCGAGATCATGCGGCCGAGTATCTCCCGGAGCGGGCGCCATGTCCACCGTCCGGCGCACAGCTAGCATGAGGCGACCGATGCTCTCGCTCTACCGCCGCCACCGCCCGCGCACCTTCGACTCGGTGGTCGGCCAGGAGCACATCGTCAAGACGCTGCGTAACGCGATCGAGCTCGGCAAGGTGCACCACGCCTACCTGTTCGTCGGCTCGCGCGGCACCGGCAAGACGTCGATGGCGAAGCTCCTGGCCTGCGCGCTGAACGCCGAGGGCGGCCCCAGCGCCGACTTCGATCCGGACGAGCCCGGCCGCCCGCGCGATCCTCGCCGGCACCTCGCTCGACGTCGTCGAGATGGACGCCGCCTCGAACAACTCGGTCGACGACATCCGCGAGCTGCGCGAGAACGTCGCGCTCGCGCCGATGCAGGGCGGCAAGCGCGTCTACATCCTCGACGAGGCGCACATGCTCTCGACGGCGGCCTGGAACGCGTTCCTGAAGACGCTCGAGGAGCCGCCGCCGCACGTCGTCTTCGTGCTCGCCACCACCGAGGCGCACAAGGTGCCGGCCACGATCGTCGACCGCTGCCACCGCTTCGACTTCCAGCGCCCCTCGCTCGAGCAGATCGCCGGCGTGCTCCGGCGCGTGGCGGCCGAGGAGGAGATCGAGATCCCGGACCCCGCGATCGGCATGCTCGCGCGCGCCGCCACGGGCTCCTTCCGCGACGCGCTCGGCACGCTCGAGCAGCTCGTGACCTACGGCGGCAAGCAGGTCGAGCTCGACGACGTGCTCGACATCCTCGGCGTCGCCGACGCCGAGCTGGTGCTCGACGCCGGGGAGGCGCTCGCCGACCGCGACCCGAAGGCGGCGCTGCTCGGCGGTCCAGCGGCTGTCCGACGTCCGGGCGCGACTTCACCCAGTTCATGCGCGACCTCTCGGCCCACCTGCGCCACCTGTTCGTGGTGCAGACGCTCGGCGAGGTGCCCGACTCGTTCTCGGTCACGGCCGAGCACACCGACCGGCTCGCCGTCGCAGGCGGAGCGGCTCTCCCAGGGCGAGATCCTGCGCGCGATCGACTTCCTGGCCGCCGCGCTCGCCGCCGTCAAGGACGGCTCCGAGCCGCGCATCCAGCTCGAGATGGCGCTGCTGAAGGCGACCCAGCCGCAGGCCGACCTCTCGCTCCAGGCGCTGATGTTCCGCATCGAGCAGCTCGAGCGCAGGCTGGGCGGCGAGCCCGCCGCCGAGGCCCCCGCGGACGAGCCCGCTGCCGCGCCGGCCCCGCAGCGCGGCGCCGCAGCGAAGCGGCGCGGGTCCCTCGGCCGCGGTGGCGGTCGAGCCGCGCGAGGAGGAGGAGGCGCCGCAGCCGCGCCGGCGCGCTCGAGCTCGAGCAGGTCAAGGCGCTCTGGCCGGCGGTCGCCGACGCGGTCGGCGAGGACAACGGCATGCTCGGCGCGGCGATCGGCGCGGCCGAGCCGGCGGCCCTCGAGGGCGACCGCCTGACCGTCGCCTTCCCCGCCGACGCCGCCTTCGTGAAGAAGAAGGCCGAGGCGAACCGCGAGCTCGTGGCGAGCGCCGTGCGCGGCCTCACCGGGCATTCGCTCGGCGCTCACCTTCGAGCTGAGCGACGAGGCTGCCGCAGGTGACCAGGCGACACTCGACCACGAGCAGCTGATCGAGCGCCTGCGCGCGGAGTTCGCGGCGGAGGAGATCTTCGAGGAGTCCGAGGAGGAACGGCAGTAATGGGTCAGCCGAACATGAACCAGATGCTGAAGCAGGTTCAGAAGATGCAGGCCGACATGGCCAAGGCGCAGGAGGAGCTCGCCAACGAGACCGTCGAGGCGAGCGCCGGCGGCGGAATGGTGGTCGTGAAGATGAGCGGCGACCTCGAGCTGAAGGAGCTACGGGTCGACCCGGAGGCGGTCGACCCGGAGGACGTCGAGATGCTGCAGGACATGGTCCAGGCGGCCGTCAACGAGGCGATCCGCTCGGCCCAGGAGCTGGCCGCCTCGAAGATGAACGCCGCCGCGGGCGGCCTCGGCGGCCCGGGCGGGCTCGGCGGCCTCGGCCTGCCGGGCCTCTGAGCGACGCGCTCGGCGCTGCCCCGGCGCTGTAGGGGATTGGTCCAGGTTCCCCCTGAGGTCAGATTGGCGACGCCGCGATCGGAGAAGCGATGAGCGAGTTCACCAGCACAGTCGCGCGGGAGCGCCTCGAGGCGCTGGTCGGCGAATGGACCATTGAGGCCGGACCACCCGGGGGGCCGGCCTGGCCCGGCGGGGGACGGGTCAACTTCGAGTGGCTCGACGGCGTGCCCCTCTTGATCGAGCGGTCCCATGTGGACTTGCCGGAGGCCCCCGATGGCGTGGCGGTGATCGGCTGCGACGGGATGAGCGGCACCTACTACCAGCTCTACACCGACGACCGAGACGTCCAGCGCGTCTACCAGATGAGCCTTGGCGACGGTGTGTGGAAGCTATGGCGAGACGGTGAGCCCTTCTCGCAGCGATTCACGGGCACGTTCTCCGAGGACGGCAAGACGATCGCCGGACGATGGGAAATAGCGGAGGACGGCGAGACGTGGAAGACGGACTTCGACCTGACCTACACGAGGATCGAATGAGGCGGCGGGATACTGGGGCGTATGGCAGCACACAGCGACGAACCGGTTCGGCGCTTCGCGGACGCCATCACCCGCTGTGACGTCGACGCCGCGCTTGCGGTGTGCGATCCGGAAGTGGAGTTCCTCTCGGTGCTCGCGGTCGACGGACGGGCCTATGTCGGTCACGCTGGGATCCGGCGGTATTTCGACGACATCACGTCCGCTTGGGACGAGTGGCGGGTTGAGGTTCATGGGACCGCGGTGGCGCCGGACGGGCGCGTGATCATCGAGATGACGATGCGCGCGCGGGGGAAGGGAAGCGGCGCGCCGCTTGCCGAATTCGCGGCTCACGTCTGGCCGGCGCCGACGGCGAGCTGGTCACCTTCGCCGGCGACCTGACCGGAAGCCTCAAGGGGGCCGACAGCTTCTTCGACGAGCGCTTCCGCGGAGTCATCGACACGTTCATCGAGCGTGCCGGGATCGAGGCGCCGCCGGCCGGCGAGGTCGCCATCGGCTACCAGCCCGAGGAGCTGACCGAGCTGAACTTGAAGCAGGCCGGGGTCTCGACCGTCATCTGGGCCACGGGGTACGACCTCGACTACTCGTGGATCGATGCGCCGCTTGGCGACGAGTTGGGCTACCCGCGGAACGTCCGCGGAGCCGCGGCCGTCCCCGACCTCTTCTTCCTGGGCCTGCTCTGGCAGCACTCGCAGGCTTCCGCGTCCCTGGTCGGCCCGGCGCTCGACGGTCCGCATCTTCTGGACGTGATGGGCCGGGAGGCGTCTCGGCGGCGGAGGGCTGCCGTGAGAACCACCGGGCGCGCGGCTTAGCCTCCTCGGCGCCGCGGAGGCGCAGCTCGGGGTGCACGTCAACGCCCGGCTGGCGTCACGGGAGCGGCCCGCCGCCCGATGCCGCGGCTAGCCTTGGCGGCCCGTGTTCGCCGCCCCGGTAAACCGCCTCATCACCGAGCTCGCCCGTCTGCCCGGGATCGGGCAGCGCACGGCCCAGCGGCTGGCCTTCCACATCCTGAGCGCGTCCGAGGAGGAGGCGCTCGGGCTCGCCGACGCCATCCGCGAGGTCAAGGCCACCGTCGGCCACTGCGAGGTGTGCTTCAACCTCGCCACCGAGTCGACCTGCCGCATCTGCCAGGACGAGCGGCGCGAGAGCGCCACCATCTGTGTCGTCGAGCAACCGAGCGACGTGATCCCGATCGAGCGCTCGGGCGAGTTCCAGGGCCGCTACCACGTGCTCGGCGGTGCGCTCTCGCCGATCGACGGCGTCGACCCCGAGCACCTCCACATCGCGGAGCTTCTCGGGCGGGTCGACAACGGGGCGGGCATCCGCGAGGTCGTGATCGCCACCAACGCCACGACCACGGGCGAGGCCACCGCCCTCTACCTGGCCGACGCCCTGCGGGAGCGCTCGCCCGATGTGGTCGTGACGCGTCTTGCGAGTGGATTGCCGGTTGGCTCGGACCTCGAGTACGCAGACGAGATCACGCTTGGCCGCGCGCTGCGCGGACGCCAGGCGATCTAGTCCTTGTCGCCGCTGTCGTCCTCGCCGCCCTCGTTCCCGTCATCGGCCTGGCTGATGACGTTGAACCCCTTGTCGAGGTGCACGTCGACCTGGCTGCCGTCGTCCAGGGTCACCTCGACCTCGTAGGCGCCCTCCTCGTCGCCGGCCTCGGTCTCGGTGACCTTGCCGCCGCCGGTGTGCTCGAGCGCGGCCGCCGACGCACGGTCGAGGGCCTGCCCCGTGATCGCCTGCTCGCTGCCGTCGTCGTCGCCGCCGGTCGCCCCCGCAATGGCGGCCCCGGTGATGCCGAGCACCGCGATCGCGAGCGTTGCGCCCAACAGAACCTTCACTCTCTTTCCCATCCGACCTACCTCCTTGGATCCGTTTCCTCTTGCCTGGATCCCGAGGCTACGACGGCCACCTGAGATGGCCCTGAGCCGTCTTCCGGGGCATCGGGGAGCCAGATCCGCACGGTGGCTCCAGGGCCCGGCGCGATCTCGGCGCGACCTCCATGGGCCTGTGCGATCGCCCTGACGATCGACAGTCCGAGGCCGGTTCCGGTGCGGGTGCGGGCCCGATCGCCGCGCGCGAAGCGCTCGAAGGCGCGCTCGGCGAACTCGGGCGGGAATCCCTCGCCGGCGTCGGACACCTCGAACGCCACGCCGCCGCCGGTGCGGTGAGAGCTCAGCAAGACGTCGCCCTCCCCGTAGCGCAGCGCGTTGTCGACGAGATTGGCGAGCGCCTGGTCGAGCCGCAGCTCGTCGGCGTGCACCCGCTCCCCGTCGCCGGCCTCGACGCGGATGTCGCGCCCGCGCTCGCGTGCGCGGTCCGCGAAGCGCCGCTGCGTTCGCTCGAGCAGCTCGTTCACGTCGAGCGATTCCGGCCGTACCGGCAACGCGCCCTCGCCGGCGCGGGCGACGACGAGCAGGTCCTCCGCGAGCTGGACGAGGTGGTCGCACTCCTCGACGGCGGCCACCAGCGCCTCGCGTCCCTCCGGGTCGTGCAGCCCCGCGCGCAGGGCCAGCTCGAGCTCCGCCTTGACCACAGCCAGCGGGGTGCGCAGCTCGTGGCTGGCGTCGGCCACGAAGCGGCGCTCGCGCTCGAATGAGCGGCCGAGCCGATCAAGCATCTCGTTGAGTGTCTCGCCGAGCCGGCGGATCTCGTCCTCTGCCGTGGGCAGCGGCAGCCGTTCGTCCCCGCTGGCGAGCGAGACCCGGCGCGCGCGCCGGCGCATCGCCTCCACCGGCCGCATACCGGCAGTGGCGAGCCCGTATCCGAGCAGCGAGGCGAGCGCGACGGCGATCGGCCCGCCGATCGCGAACGACGTCACGACGCCGGCGAGGGTCTCATCGCGATCGTCAAGCGATTGGCCGGCGACCACGACCTGGTCGCCCGGCCCGGCGCGGGCCAGCACGCTCGCGCTGCCCTCGATGCCAGGCAGGCGCCGCTCGATGGACACCTCCTCACCCGAGGAGGCGCGCTGGAGCTCGGCAGGGCTGAGTGCCTCGCCGCGCAGGCCACCCGAGCTGTCGACGACGCTGCCGTCGCGCGTCAGCAGCTGGGCGAAGCCCTCCTCAGCGTCGCCCGCAGAGCCGGCCGCGGCCGAGCCCGAGTCCGCCACCGCCGCGACGCGGGTGTTCAAGCCCATCGTGATGCTCTCGGCGAGATCGTCCTTGAGGCGCAGGTATACGAACAGCCCCGCGGCGGCGAGCACCACGACCATCGCCGCCGCGAACGCGGCCGTCAGGCGCACGCGGATTGGGAGGCGGCTCACCGGCCGCCGTCCCTGCGCAGCCGGTAGCCGGCCCCGCGCACGGTCTCGATCGAGCTGACGTCGAAGGGCCGGTCGATCTTCTGGCGCAGGTACCCGATGTAGACCTCGACCACGTTCGAGCGCTGCTCGTAGCCGAGGTCCCAGGCCGACTCGAGCAGCTGCATCTGGCTGAACACGTGTCCCGGCCGGCGCATCAGCGTCTCGAGCAGGCCGAACTCACGCGCGGAGAGCTCGATCTCGACCTCACCGCGCCACACCCCGCGAGTGGCCGGGTCGAGGCGCAGGTCGCCCGCCTCGAGGACGGTCGGTCGCTCGAGCGGCCCGCGGCGCACGAGCGCCCGCAGGCGCGCGGTCAACTCGGCCAGGGAGAACGGCTTGGTCAGGTAGTCGTCGGCGCCTCCGTCCAGGCCGCGTACGCGGTCCTCGACCGAGTCGCGGGCGGTGAGCATGAGCACCGGCGCCCACACCCCGTCCAGGCGCAGCCGGCGGCAGGTCTCGAAGCCGTCGAGGCCCGGCATCATCACGTCGAGGACGATCGCGTCGTAGTCGCTCGCGCGCACCGTGCGCAGAGCCTTCTCGCCGTCGCTCGCTAGATCGACGACGAGGCCCTCGAACTGCAGCCCCCGGCGGATGGCGGCTGCCATGCGCGTGTCGTCCTCGACGACGAGAATTCGCATTCACCCATGATCACGCTCCCAAGCTGAGAAGAAGCTGAGAGCGCGCGGCGCCACCGTCTGTCAGTTGCGGATCACGCCGCCGACGTAGGTGACCGGAGCGGTATTGGGCTCGCCGAAGACCGAGCAGATCGCCCGTGGCACCGTGCCGACGTTCTCCCATT